>NZ_JQLQ01000002.1:1200000-1800000 GCF_000744285.1 Carnobacterium pleistocenium FTR1
ATGATCGTGCTAGATCCAGGGTGAGGGAGGAGATTTTTTGAGTACTTTTTTTACTGGCCTATTATCGATTTCACTTGGACAAGTTATCATGATGGTCATTGGCGGAAGTTTAATCTATTTGGGTATCAAGAAAAAATATGAGCCGACCTTACTGGTTCCTATGGGTCTTGGAACATTATTGGTGAATTTCCCTCAATCTGGTCTAGTCAGTCAAGTGGTCAATAACCAAGAGCAAGAAGGAATCCTCAATGTTTTATTTGATTTTGGTATTGCAACAGAACTATTCCCACTGCTGATTTTTATTGGGATCGGTGCGATGATCGATTTCGGACCGTTACTGCAAAATCCAATCCTTTTGTTATATGGAGCTTCTGCTCAATTTGGTATTTTTTTTACTATATTGGTTGCGGTGATTTTTGGATTTGATATTTTAGAAGCAGCTTCAATCGGTATTATAGGTGCTGCAGATGGGCCAACGTCTATTTTTGTAGCATTGCAACTAGCTCCGCATTTATTGGGGCCTATTACTGTAGCCGCGTATTCCTATATGGCGTTGGTCCCAATTATCCAACCCATGGCTATTCGAGCTGTAACGACAAAAAAAGAACGATTGATTCGCATGCAGTACACAGCAACGACGATTTCAAAAAGAGTTCGCATTTTTTTCCCAATCATCGTCATTATGGTTGCCGGATTTGTAGCACCTGTTTCTTTACCATTAGTCGGATTTTTAATGTTTGGTAATCTATTGAGAGAATGTGGTGTCTTAGATCGGTTAAGCCATACCGCTCAAAATGAACTAGTCAATATTATCAGTATCTTATTAGGTCTGACCATTTCTGTAAAAATGACTGCTGAATTATTTTTGACTATAGATACGTTATTGATCATCGGATTTGGCTTGATTGCTTTTATTATGGATACGGTTGGTGGAGTATTATTTGCAAAATTCATTAATCTTTTCCGTAAAGAAAAAATCAATCCTATGATTGGTGGTGCGGGTATTTCTGCATTTCCAATGTCTGCTCGAGTGATCCAAAAAATGGCTCAAGAAGAAGATAAAGAAAACTTTGTCTTGATGCATGCTGCTGGGGCAAATGTTTCTGGTCAAATCGCTTCAGTGATCGCCGGCGGATTATTACTTGGGTATTTTGCTTGATTCATGAAAAAGAAAGTGGTGAAAAGATGTTTGATATTGATTATAAAGCTTTACAGCAAGGTCTGGAACTAATGGGATATGGTATGTTGGGTATTTTTATTGTGTTAGGTATTCTTTTCTTAGCTTGTACGGGTCTGGTTAAATGGTTTTCGGAAAAAGGTTAGTTACTGTAGTAGCAAAAAGGGAAATCAACAAGTTTGTTTTGCTTTCTTAATTGTTCTTCGCTATACTTTTTTGAGAAGAGTATAAGCGAAAGGAGTTAAGGAAATGACACAAACAGTAGAAGAGCTGCAGAATCAGTATCAGCAGTTAAAAAGAATATACGATAATTATGCGGCACATCCTTTAAACTTAAATATAAAAAGAGGGATACCGAGTAAAGAGCAATTACAGTTGTCTGGACCGATGCTTGGCTTGCTTTCTTCACCAAACGATTTTTTAAGCCAAGGTACGATCGATATCCGTAATTATGGCGAATTGACTGGGATTCACGAAGCTAAGAAACTATTTTCAGAACTGTTAGAAACAGAAATGGATGAAATCTTGATTGGAGGAAACTCGAGTTTGAGTTTGATGCACTTGGTCATCACTTCAAAATTATTTACCAAAAAAGCAGGCCGCTCCTTTAACGAGCCCGTTAAATTTCTATGTCCAAGTCCAGGGTATGATCGCCACTTTGCGATGACTGAGAACCTAGGAATTGAAATGATTCCGATTGAACTTACCGAGAATGGTCCTAATATGGCTGAAGTAAAACAATTAGTCGCAAATGATTCAACTATAAAAGGAATCTGGTGTGTGCCGACTTATAGCAATCCAACCGGTATAACGTATTCAGATGAAGTGGTCGATCAATTGGCTAGTATGGAAACAAAAGCTGATAATTTCATGATTCTTTGGGATAACGCCTATCTTGTTCATCATTTGACTAAAGATAAGCATGCGGCTAAAAATTTATTGACCGCTTGTAAAGCGGCTGGAAATCCTGATCGAGCTTGGATGTTTTGTTCAACCTCAAAAATCACATTTCCAGGTGCGGGAGTAGCTGCTTTAGGAGCAAGTAAAAAAAATATTGCTTTAGTAGCAAAAGAACTTTCTTACCAAACAATCGGGTTCGATAAAATCAATCAGATGCGACATGTGAAGTTTTTAAAAGATAAAAACCATATTGCTCAACATATGGAAAAACATGCAGCTATTTTGAAGCCGAAATTTGAGTTGATCAATGAGAAACTATCACATTATTTTGTTGATAAAAAGAGTTTGAAATGGACAGAGCCAAAAGGCGGCTATTTTATTCATTTGACGACAGAAAACGGGTATGCAACTGCGGTCGTTGAGGCATTAGCTAAAATAGGTGTTGCTGTAACAGAAGCAGGTGCCACCTATCCACATGGTGATAACCCAATGGACAACAGTATACGCTTAGCGCCGACTTCGGTTTCATTACCTGATTTGGCTATAGCCATGGATGCTCTTTGTTTATGTATTGACTACGTTAGTGTACAAAAACGAGTATCTTTATAACATTTGAGGGATAACTTTTGTTAGTATGGATCGATAAAGTGTAAACTAAGAATAGCAACAAAAGCAGCATTAAGAATAGTACTAAAATAGACTTTCATATACCATTGTCAATTCTAGCACTTATTACAGAAAGGAAGATGAACAGATGTCAAAAGGAACATTTTTATTTGGAGCAGTAATTGGAGGAGCAGCAGCTTATGTGGCAGCTTTATTGTATGCACCTAAGTCTGGAGAAGAATACCAAAGAGAGTTGAAAGATAGAGCGGAGATCATGAAAGAATCATCTAGCGAGTATCTGTCTATCGCAAAAGAACGTGGTGGAGATTTTAAAGCCATTGCAACCGATGCTGCAATAGGTTTGAAAACGGATGTACAGTTAGTTTCAAAACAATTGGCAGAACAAATCAAAATGGATTCTCAAATTTTAAAATCCGACTTAAAAGATGTTAAAGATGGTGTGCCAGGCAGTAAAGAAAATTTAAAGGCTAACTTAATTGATGCTGCAACTGAAGTGAAATACACAGCTACAAGTTTAAAAGAACAAGTAAGTCAAACAACTTCAGAAGCGAAAGATATTTCATTAGCGGTTATTGATGAAGCTAAAATGGAAATCGATGAAACAAAGGCTGAAAATAAAGCAGTAGATACTTTCTAAGTATCTGTTATTCCAAAAAAACAAGGTATTTACAATGAAATCATCATTGTAAATACCTTGTTTTAATTTTGTCGTGATCCGTCCTTTTTATAAATAATAACTTTCGACTCTTTATTAGCAGCAATTTCAGTTGCACGATCTACTGCCTCGGTTTTTTTATCAAATGTATCGCTAGTTCGTTTAGCTTCTTTTGTTTTTACGACCCAGTGATTTTCTTCCTAAAAAACTTCAACTGCATTATCTAATAATTTTGGATTTGAACTTGAAGTATCATGCTGATCAGATTTTTTAGGATTTCTTTCCTTATCAAAGGTTTCTTTTTCTTCTTTAGAAGCAGCTGCCATCCACTCTTTAGCTTGTGAAATAGCAATTGGAATGGCACGATTTTCATCATATCCATTGGCTAGAAGAGCATTCGCGATTTCAATCGTTTTTTTTCGTAAAAGCGGGTCGCAGTTTTTTAATGAATTAGGATAATCATTGACATCCCAAGGCATAACGCTCAACATCCTCTCAGATTCTAGTTTAATTATGTTATAGCATTGTTAGATTAATAAAACAATTAAAAGGATTGTAGTCAACATTGTGATAGAAACTATGAAATAATCGATTAATAATGGTATATTGATAGACGGGTTAGGAAACACTATATATGATTTGGAATTAGGTTGAATGAAAGAAGGTTGCATATGAGAAAAATAGAAAAAGCTGCATTGTTTCTAAAAGAAAATAGAGAATTGTTTCAATGTCCTATTTGTAAAGAGGTATTCGATCAAATTGAAGGCAATAGTTTAAGTTGTACGAATGGCCATCTTTTTGATATTTCAAAAAAGGGTACGCTTTATTTTCTGTTAAAAGGAACTAAAAATGAATACGATAAAGAGATGTTGTCTTCAAGATTCAATATTGCAACGGCTGGTTTATTCCATCCTTTATTAGATGAACTGTATAAAAGTATTGCAAAAAAAGAGAATGGCCATACGTTAGATGTTGGATGTGGAGAGGGTTCTCAACTTGATTATTTAACAACACTAGGTTTGAATGGCCAAAAAATTGGTTTTGATATTTCAAAGGATGCCATTCAATTAGCAGCCACTCATTTTTCAAATGCGTTCTGGTGTGTAGCTGATTTAGCACAGTCTCCTTTTGCTTCAGAGCAGTATGATACAATTTTAAATATTTTTTCGCCTTCGAATTACAAAGAGTTCGATCGATTATTAAAAAAAGGCGGCCAAGTAATCAAAGTCGTTCCCGAGAAAGATTATTTAATTGAATTGAGGAAATTATTTTACCGTGATCAAGAAGAAAAACAAACTTACTCAAATGAAGTAGTGATCACGAAGTTTAAAGAGCATTTTCCGACATTAGAAATCAAACGAGTCAAGTATTCATTTGAGTTAACGCCAACTTTATTTGAAGATTTAATGAAAATGACGCCATTAAGTTGGGGTGCTAGTTCGGCATCTAAAGAGTATGCTTTAACGCATCCGTTGCAAGAAATAACAATTGATGTTTGTGTGCTAATTGGACAAAAATAAGATAAGTTTGTGAACGAATTGTGAACTCTAGGTTTGTTTTGTAACGGTTTCATGAAGGTTCATTAGCTAATACCCTTGCAACTATGCCACAGCGATGTTATATTACCTATAAGTTCTTAAACGTCATTCGTTTTTATCAGGAATCCATCAGATTTTGATAAAAGTTAGTGAATTGTGATAGGCTTAACTAACGTATTGTTTCGCAGTGCTGGACACCGAAGCAATACGTTTTTTTGCGTTCTTTTTTAATTAAAGGCTAAACTAATTTGTGTCATTAAGTGACCGTATACTAAATTTTTTTTGTTTTTAACGTAAAAATGCGATAAAATAAATGTAAAGAGTAATCTTATGGTTGAAAGATCAAGTTCATTAAAAGAAAAAATCAGCTTGAAGAAATGAACTGGTAATTGCGTCTTTAGAAGAAGCTCTAGTAAAAAATGAGAAAAAATAATTCATTATTGGAATTATCTTAGGAGGATTTTAGTTAACATGACAAATCACATTGCTTTATTTGAACCACAAATCCCTGCAAATACAGGAAATATAGCTCGTACGTGTGCAGCAACCAATACACATTTGCATCTAATTGAACCATTAGGATTCCAAACTGATGATAAGCATTTAAAACGAGCTGGATTAGATTATTGGAATCAAGTTCATATTACGTATCATAAAAGTCTAGCAGCTTTTATGGAAGTTGTACAAAATGAGCAATTGCATTTGATTACTAAATTTGGTCATCGTAATTATAGCGATGTTGACTATGCTGCAAGTGAAAGAGATCACTATTTTCTTTTTGGGAAAGAAACAACGGGTTTGCCGGAAGAATTTATGCGTGAGCATGAAGAAGATTGCTTGCGGATTCCAATGAACGATGAACATGTTCGTTCATTGAATTTATCAAATACGGCGGCGATTTTAATTTATGAAGCTCTTCGCCAGCAAGATTTTAATGGAATGGAATTAACGCACCATTATGAAAGTGATAAATTGGATTAATTTAAAGACAAACTAGCATTATGTTAAAGCTAGTTTGTTTTTTTATGGATAAATCACTGCTATTATTCTAAAAGTAAAGCTTTTCATAATATTGCTTAAACAAGCCAATGGGAATTGATAATCTTATTTACAAGAATTATAATAAATAAGTATGTATCCATATAAGTTAAGGAGCGATTTAAGTTATGCCAAGATTAAAAACTGATGATCCAATTGTCATTGTAGGTGCAGCCCGTACACCGATTGGGGCTTATTTAGGAGGATTAAAAACGGTTCCTTCAAGTGAATTAGGAGCCGTAGCGTTAAAAGAAGCGATTAAACGAGCTGGGTTAATGAATGAAGATATAGCAGAAGTGATTGCCGGTCAAGCAATGGGAACACAAGAAGAAAGTAATATTGGCCGTGTCATTGGGTTAAAGGCAGGTCTAAAACAAGAGTCTACAGGAATGACCATTAATCGCGTGTGCGGTTCTGGGATTCAATCAGCTATTTCAGCTGTTCAAGAACTGATGACGATGGATATGGATTTTATTGCAGCCGGTGGGGTTGAAAGCTTGTCTCGTTCAGAATTTTATTTGCCATTAGAAGCGAGATATGAAGGTTTCAAAACAGGCAACTTTACGGTGATTGATGCAAATCTAGCCCTACATGTAAGTACTCAGCCGACTAATGATTATCCTGAGATCCATCATATGGGGGATACCGCAGAAAAAGTAGCTGAAAGATACACGATCACTCGAGAAGAACAAGACGCATTTGCAGTGGATAGTCAAAACAAGGCGGCTCAAGCGATTGATAGTGGTCGATTTGCTCAAGAGATTGTTCCAGTTGAAGTGAAGGGTCTTAAAGGCAGCGTAACAATAGTGGATGCTGATGAACATCCTAGACCTGGAATGGACATGGTGAATTTAGCCAGATTGAAACCGGTTTTTCGCAAAGATGGAAAAGGGACGGTCACCGCTGGGAACTCATCTGGGCTAAATGATGGGGCAGCTTTTGAAATATTCACTAAGTCTTCTGTTGCAAAAGAGCGTGGGCTAAATGCGATGGCTAAAATTGTTGATTTTGCTGTATCCGGGTGTGACCCAAATGTAATGGGTTTAGGCCCTGTTTACGCAATCAATAAAGTGTTGGCCCAAAATGAATTAACACTTGAAGCGATAGATATTTTAGAAATCAATGAAGCTTTTGCAGCCCAAACATTGGGTTGTATGAAGGAATTAGGCATTAATCCGGGTTCTGAATTATATGAACGATTAAATCCAAATGGTGGGGCAATAGCATTGGGACATCCTTTAGGAATGTCTGGAGCACGTATCATTACGTCGATTTGTTATGAATTTAAAAACCACCCTGAAAAAAAATATGCTATTGCATCAGCCTGCATTGGCGGCGGTCAAGGAATCGCATTATTATTAGAGAATGGATCTGTTAAAGAATGAATGAGAAAAGACCGGTAAAAAGTTGTCGTGAATCCTTAGTGATTCAGACACATAGTATTTTTCCAAATCAATTGAACAATCATGGAACGTTATTTGGTGGGGAACTCATGAGTATGTTAGATGTAGCAGCTTCGATAGCTGTAACGAGACATATTCGGACACGGTCGGTGACCGCTTCAACAGACTCTGTTGACTTTTTGCATCCTATTAATCGAAATGATGCCATTACGATTGAAACCTATGTTTCTGGTGTTGGAAAATCATCTGTAGAAGTATTTTGTAAAGTTATTGGAGAAGATCTACTGACTGGTGAACAATATCTAGCAGTTACAGCTTTTTTAACTTTTGTTGCATTCAATAAAGACAAAAGTAAGGCGGTTGTTCCAATGATCAAACCTGAAACTGAGGAAGAAAAATTCGTCTGCGGTGGGTATGAAGAACGCAAAAAGAATCGCTTCGCCAAGCGAGAATTTAATAAACAATTTGCTTACAAAATTACGCTGACCAGTTCTTTGAAAGATGAAGACTAAGAACAAATACAAAGAAGGAACGAGGGCACAAATGCCTCGTTCCTTCTTTGTATAATTTTTTGGTATGGATAATTAAATTACTTGCCCAAAACTTCTGGCGGAATAGGATTGCTTGTAGCTATGTATTGAATTCTATGAGAATTACAAAACGTTAGTGCTTTAGAGCGATTACGAGTTGTGGAGTGTGACTAAAAGCGTTCAGATACGATATCTTCTAACGCATACCTTATCTCTAAAGTGGCTAAAGCCACAAGAGCTAAGGTAACTGGAACGAATAAGCGCAGGATGGTCATCGGCCATCAAACGAAAGCACTGTAGGCTATGACTAAGTGTATCCATGCCAGTACGTAGCTGAAGCATCCACACTATTTGACCTAGAGCCGTTCTTTCTTTGTTTATTTAAATAGAGAGTAAAAAAAAAGCTTCAACAGATTATTGATCTGTTGAAGCTTTTCAAGTAAATTACATTTGATCTGGAGATTCAACACCTAATAATCTTAAATCTTCTTTCAAAATAGTTGCAACGGCTTGGACCAATGCTAAACGAGCTGGTCTTTGAGCATCATCGACAAGGACTTTGCTATTTGCATAGTATCTATTGAACGCTTGAGCTAAATGAATCGCGTGTTTGGCAATCACAGATGGCTCGAATTTTTCATAGGCACGTTTGACATCATCTGGGTAACTTTGCAACAACTTAATAATATCCCAGCTATAAGCATCATCTAAAGAGTAGGCGATAGTCGTATCGATGCCAGCTATACCTGATTTTCTTAAGATACTCATTGCACGAGCTCTTGTGTATTGAACGTAAGGACCTGTTTCTCCTTCAAAACGAACAACTTCTTCAATGGTAAAGTCAAAGTTATTTAACCGATCATTTTTCAAATCGTGGAAGATAACGGCGCCAATACCAACTTGGTCAGCAATCAGTTCCTTGTTTGGTAAATCGGTATTCTTTTCTTCGATTTGTTCAAGTGCAGAAGCAACGGCGTCATCTAATACTTCTTCAAGTAGAACAATTTTTCCTTGACGAGTAGATAATTTTTTACCGCCTTGTGTGATCAACCCAAAAGGAATGTGTTGCATGTCATCTGCCCAATCGTAATTCATTTCTTTTAAAACAGCTTTTAACTGTTTGAAGTGATGGCTTTGTTCATTGCCGACCGCATATAAAGACAGTGCAAAATCGTATGTCCGTTTACGGTAGATCGCTGCTGCTAAGTCACGGGTAATGTACAGAGTAGCACCATCAGATTTTTTGATCAATGCAGGATTTAGATTGTATTTTTCTAAATCGACAATAGTAGCTCCATCATTTACAGTCAACACATTTTTTTCTTCAAGCAAATCAATTACTTCTTGCATTTTATCATTATAAAATGCTTCACCATTGAAAGAATCAAAAGTGATATTTAAACGCTCGTAGATATAATTAAATTCTTTTAAAGATTCTTCTCGGAACCATTTCCAAAGATCTTGAGCTTCTTGATCGCCGTCTTCTAATTTTTTAAACCACTCACGAGCATCATTATCTAATTCAGGTTTTTCTTCAGCTTCTTTGTGAAATCTAACATACAAGTTTAAAAGTTCGCCAATTGGATCTTTTTTAACAGCTTCTTCGCTGCCCCAAAGTTTATAGCCTACGATCAGTTTACCGAATTGGGTTCCCCAGTCGCCAAGGTGATTGATTTTAATTGGATTAAAACCGACTTTTTTTAAAATATTTGCTAAAGAATTTCCGATGACTGTTGAACGCAAATGGCCCATTGAAATTGGTTTTGCAATATTTGGTGAGGACATATCGATAGGTACGTTTCTATTTTCACCAATTTCAGCATCGCCATAATGGCCACTTTTTTCTAAAACTTCAGCTAAAACAGCTGCACTAACTTCTTTTTTATTTAAAAAGAAGTTGAGATAAGGTCCCACAACCTCTATTTTCTCTACAAGAGAAGAAGTAACTGATGCTCCTAATTCAGTAGCAATTTGTTGAGGAGCTTTACGGTAAGCTTTTGCTAAAGCGAAAGCAGGAAAAGCAATATCTCCATGTTCAGCTGATTTTGGATTTTCCAATAAGCTGACGATTTTTTCGATTGGTAAAGCTTCACCAATCTGTTCTTTTAGTGCTTGAGCAACTATTAATTTGTAATCCATTTTTTTTCCTCCTACATGAACGACTTTTACGTTCAAAAATTAGTATTTTAGACATAAAAAAAACGCCTATTTTTTGATTCTATGCTGATCAAAAAAGAGACGAGGTTTTCCCCGCGGTACCACTCTTGTTGCTTTGTCAATTGACAAAACCACTTGTTTTTAGATAACGGCAAACAAAACCGGATAAGCTGAGTAATCTATGCAGTTGAACTGTATAGCAAACTAGCTTTGTCCTCTCAGAAGTACGTTTCCTGAAAAATTTCATTGTCGGCTTACACCATCCCAACTCGCTTAAAATGATTTCTATCAGTACTCTCTTCATCATAGAGTAGCTATAAATGTGACTTTAATCCATTATAGCAAATTGCCTAAAAGAATGCCATTGTTTTAAAAAAATAGAATTTTTATTCACTATTTTGCAAAAATATCACAAAATATAAGCGTATACATCATTTGTTTGGTATAATAAAAAAGAAGAATCTTTTAATTAAAAGGGGGCCTTGCAGTATGAAAAAATCAAACCGACAATTAGCAATCAAACAAATCATTACAAATCATGATATTGCTACACAAGAAGAGTTATTGCATTATCTCAAACAAGAAGGGGTTGAGGCTACACAAGCAACCATTTCAAGAGATATTAAAGAGATGCATTTAGTAAAAACGACTTCATCTAGCGGGAATGTCAAGTATACGATATTCCAAAATAATCGAATGTCTAATGAAGAAAAGCTACAATCTACATTAGGGAATGTTGTGATCCGACTGACGCAAGTACAGTTTACAAATGTATTGATGACGATACCGGGTAATGCTCATGTTGTGGCTGCGTTGTTAGATGCCATTGATTTTCCAGAAATGGTTGGTACTGTAGGTGGTAATGATACTTGTTTAATTATTTCAAAAGATGAAGAAGAGGCAAAAAAAATGTACGATTACTTAAAAAAATGGATTGAAGCATAAACCTTAAAGAGTTAAGAAGGAGGGAATATTGTTAATATGTCTGAATTTAATTTAGCTTCATTACAAAATGGGTCGGATATTCGTGGAATTGCTATCAAAACAGCGGAGCATGAACTAACGTTAACAGATGAACGGGTAGAAAAAATTGCTTATGGGTTTGCCATCTGGTTAAAAGAAGTAAAACAGCTAGATATACAAAATGAAAGTAAGCCACTGAAAGTTTCTGTAGGACATGATAGCCGATTATCAGCTGAGCGTATAAAAAAGGTCTTTACAAAAGGGTTGACTCATGCAGGAATAGATGTGATAGATGTGGGTCTTTCGACTACTCCAGCTATGTTTATGTCCACTATATATGATTCTTATGCAAGTGATGGAGCAGTTATGATAACCGCGAGTCACTTGCCATTTGAGTACAATGGATTAAAGTTTTTTACAAAAGACGGTGGAGCAGAACATGAAGATATTGATTTTATTCTACAGCACGCAGATCGAGAAAAAATCACGTGGGAAAATAAACAAGGAAATGTTACCGTTCGTTCATTATTGAATGAATATGCAAAAGATTTAGTCGATAAGATTCGGATCGGAATCAATGACAAAGATCAATATGAAAAACCCTTAACAGGTCGCCATATTGTTGTTGATGCAGGTAATGGTGCAGGAGGCTTTTTTGCTGAAAAGGTATTGATTCCATTAGGTGCGGATACTAGAGGAAGTCAATATTTAGACCCAGATGGAAATTTCCCAAATCATATTCCAAATCCCGATAATAAAGAAGCAATGAAGAGCATTCAAGAAGCCGTTTTAAGAAATAAAGCCGATATTGGCGTTATTTTTGATACCGATGTAGACCGCTCTGCGTTAGTAGACAATAATGGAGATACGCTGAATCGAAATAATTTGATTGGTGTTATTTCGTCTATCTTGATCAAAGATAATCCAGGAACAACGATCGTTACGAGTTCAGCAACTTCTGAACATTTGAAAACATTTATCTCCTCTCTAGGAGGTAAGCAAGATCGATACATTACTGGGTACCGAAATGTGATCAATCGTGCGATCCAACTAAATAAAGAAGGTACTCCAACTAGTTTAGCCATCGAAACAAGTGGCCATGCAGCGTTAGAAGAAAATTATTTCTTAGATGATGGAGCTTACCTAGTAGCAAAAATCCTTATTGCTGACGCTGATCTGCGAAAAGAAGGGAAAAGTTTTTCTGATTTGATCACTTCTTTAAATCAACCAGTAGAAACGGACGAGGTTCGTTTTAAAATCTTGCCTGAGGACGTTCAAGCAACGGGCGAGAAAGTGATGGAATCATTCAAGAAATATATTGAAAAAGAAGCTGATCTATCCATTGAGCCGACTAATCTAGAAGGTGTACGTGTAAATACCACTGGACAGTATGGTATAGGATGGATGTTGCTGCGAATGAGTTTGCATGAGCCTTTGCTTGTTCTGAATCTTGAGAGTGACCAAGAAGGTTCTATAAAAATATTAAGAGAAAAACTTAAAGATTTTTTCTACAATCAAACCGAGTTAGATTCGTCTCGCTTGTAAAAACTAAAGCAAATAGTTTAGACTAAAAAGTGTCAAAATGAATTAAAGGAAGTGTTTGAAAATGGGTAAACCGTTAGTCGAAAGTATTGAATTGTATAATGGAGTTAAGATACCTAAATTAGGTCTTGGATTATTTCTGATGAAAGATGAAGCTGAATTAGTAAATGCGGTTAAATATGCAGTTGAAGTAGGGTACCGTCATTTTGATACAGCTAAAATTTATGGAAATGAAGCATATTTAGCTCGTGGTCTAAAAGAAGCAGGAATTAAAAGAGAAGATGTCTTTATTACATCAAAAGTTTGGAATTACGACGAAGGATATGAACCAACAAAAGCAGCCTTTCAAGAAAGTTTAAATCTGTTAGAAACTGATTATCTAGATTTATATTTAATTCATTGGGCTACTCCAAAATATGTTGAAACATGGAAAGCCATTGTAGAATTATATGAAGAAGGAAAAATTAAAGCAATCGGTGTTTCAAATTTCCAGATCCATCATCTTGAGGAGCTTAAAAATCAAGGATTGATGCAGCCAATGATCAATCAAATTGAAACTCATCCTGAATTTCCGCAAAATGAATTGCATGAATATATGAAAGAAAATGGTATTATTCATGAAGCGTGGGGTCCTTTAGGTCAAGGTAAATCTGAGTTGTTGAACCATCCAATATTAATTGAAATTGGAAAAAAATACTTTAAAACTCCTGCACAAGTCATTATTCGTTGGCATCTAGAAAGAGGAGAAGTGGTTATTCCTAAATCAACTCATGAAAACCGTATTTTAGAAAATAGCAGTGTTTTCAACTTTTCTTTAACAGATGAGGAAATTCAACAAATTGATTCATTAGAAACCGGAACAAGATACGGTGGCGATCCGGATGATCAAGAAAGATTGCAAAAAACGTTAATTAGACCCGTATAAAAATAAAAAGAGAGAAAAAGCAAATTCATGCTTTTTCTCTCTTTTTTTATTTTACCCTTTTTTCATCAGTAGTAGTTGGATTCCAATGCCAGTAAAAACCATCTTTAGCCAATAAATCATCACTTTCCGTTGGTCCCATAGAACCACTTGGATAACTAGGAGGACTCGTTTTATCTTGATCCCATTCCTTGCGGATAGCATCAACGAATTTCCAAGAAGAAGCTACTTCATCCCAATGGGTAAAGTTTGTTGCATCTCCATTCAAACAGTCAAAGATTAGTTTTTCATAGGCCTCTGGACTATTTGCGAGCGTTTCAGCTGAATGCTGGTGTTTAAGATCAAATGTTTCTGTTTCTAAACCGATTCCTGTTTTCTTTGTATTGATTTGAAGAGAAATACCTTCAGTTGGCTGAATAAAAATAGTCAGTACATTTGAAGGAAGTTTTTCTTCAACATCCTCACTGAATAAATTCAACGGAACATTCTTAAAGACAACATTGATTTGTGTCCCTTTCTCGGCCATCCGTTTACCAGTACGAATATAAAAAGGAACACCTTTCCAACGGAATGTGTCAATTAAAACTTTTCCTGCTACAAACGTTTCTGTTTGTGAGTCTTCTGCAACATTCAGTTCATTTTGATACTTGTTCAATGAAACATCATTGTTAGAGCCAACATCATATTGAGCACGAACAAAATTTTCTTTCACTTCTTCAGGGTTGAAAATCCGAACAGCGCGTAAAGCTTTTATTTTTTCATTGCGAATGTCTATATCTGTTAGTTTTGCAGGAGGCTCCATTGCTAAAAGAGACACAACTTGTAAAATATGATTTTGCACCATATCCCTTAAAGCACCACTTTTATCATAGTAACCGCCACGTTCTTCTACTCCAAGGGCTTCACTTAACGTAATTTGAATATTATCAATGTAGCGGTTATTCCACATCGATTCAATCATATTATTGGCAAAACGTACAGTAGAAATATTTTGTACCATTTCTTTTCCAAGGTAATGATCAATTCGGAAAATTTGGTCTTCATCAAATACTTCTCGAATTTGCTCATTTAAGATAGTAGCACTTTCAAAGTCATGACCAAAAGGTTTCTCGATGATTAAACGGTTAAACCCAGTTTTTGATACCAATCCTTGTTGCTTCAATTGTTGAGTGATCGTGCCAAAAAAATCAGGAGACATGGCTAAATAATGCAAACGATTCCCATTTATATTATAGCGGGCATCCAATTTTTCAGCAAGATTCTTTAAACTAATATAGTGTTCTGAATCATTCACATTGTGTGATTGATAGTAAAAATGACTAGCAAATTCGATAGCATGCTCTTCTGAAACGGCCAAATCTTTGATTGTTTCAATTACTATTTCACGATAATGATTGTCGGTCCATTCTCTTCTAGCGGTTCCAATTACAGCAAATTGTTCTTTTAAAAGTCCTTTTTTATATAAGCGATAAAGAGATGGATACAATTTCCTCTTCGCTAAATCTCCAGTTCCACCAAAGATTGTAAATAAAACATTTTGTTCAGTTATCATCTATTTTGATACCCCTCTTCTAGAACACAGATGTTCATCTTTTCTAAAACTATTGTACTGGTTTCTGCTTTTAGAATCAATCATTCATTAATTCTTTCTATTAGAAAGTAAGAGACTTAAATTCTTTTTTCTAATTTGCTTGAATTACAGTATACAATGGAACCTTAAATATACCTATCATCTAGCTTGGATTCTTTCAATAACAACCTTGACCGTTGCAATTAATAGGCTGATGTATCTTATTAAAAATAGTTATTGACAAATGTTTTTAAATTCTTATAATAAAATATGTTCATCAAATGAAAAAAATAAATCAGCCTTTAAAATAGGGGAGTAGCTAACATATTTTTATGTGTTTAAATCAACTAATAAGTGTTAATCAAACACTGGTTTAAACTTAAAAAGCAAGACCTATGTGTAATGTGTAAAATTATGCATAGGTCTTGCTTTTTTTTTGCGTTTCATAGGGTGTAAATAGGTGAAATGGGAGGAATATCTAATTGGAAAACAAGTTAACACAAAAACAAAAAAAAAGTATTTCGGTTGCTGGATTGTTAGTAACACTAGGTGTTGTTTACGGAGATATCGGGACTTCTCCACTCTATGTAATGAAGGCTTTAATAGAGGGAAACGGAGGATTAGCTTCCGTTACAAATGAATTTATTTATGGAGCTCTTTCTTTGGTAATTTGGACGCTGACGTTGTTGACGACCATTAAGTACGTACTGATTGCTTTAAGAGCAGACAATCACGGAGAAGGAGGCATTTTTTCGCTTTATGCCTTGATTAGGAAAAAAGCGGGTTGGCTTATTATTCCTGCAATGATCGGAGGAGCAGCTCTTTTAGCAGATGGGATCTTAACTCCCGCGGTCACAGTTACAACTGCAGTTGAAGGTTTGAGAACCATTCCTGCCTATGTTTCTTTTTTTGGAACCGGTCAAGATACGGTTATCTTTATCACACTTATCATTATTACTTTTTTATTTTTGATTCAAAGATTTGGAACAGAAGTTATCGGGAAATTTTTTGGTCCGCTAATGTTTCTTTGGTTTTTAATGATTGGATCAATAGGTCTAGTGAATGTATGGGGCAATTTTGATATTTTTCATTCATTATCGCCAATATATGGCATTCAATTTTTGTTTAGTGAAACTAATAAAGCTGGCTTCTTAATATTGGGGAGTGTTTTCTTGGCAACTACCGGAGCGGAAGCTTTGTATTCCGATTTAGGTCATGTTGGCCGTAAAAATATTTATTTAACGTGGCCATACGTTAAAATTTGTTTATTGCTAAGCTATCTAGGACAAGGGGCATGGCTTTTAAAAGTGAAAGATAATGAGGAACTACAAGTTATATCTGGCTTTAATCCATTTTTTGAAATGATGCCAGATCAATTCCGAATGATAGGAGTAGTAGCCGCTACTTTAGCCGCTATAATTGCTTCGCAAGCTTTAATATCAGGTTCATATACACTAGTATCTGAAGCTATCAAATTAAAGCTATTGCCACGATTGAAAACTATTTATCCTTCAACTTCTAAAGGTCAATTGTATATTCCAGTTGTAAATACTATTTTATGGATATCCTGTCTAGGAGTTGTACTGTATTTTAAAAATTCTGAGCATATGGAATCAGCATATGGACTAGCCATTACCATTACGATGTTAATGACGACCATTCTTTTATTCAACTACTTGATTATAAAAAAAGTTCCAAAAGTGATAGCAGGGATGATGATCATATTCTTTGGTTTATTAGAGATCACATTCTTTATTTCTAGTATTTCAAAATTTTTCCATGGGGGATTTGTAACGATTATTATTGCAGCAACTATTATGATTGTGATGGTTGTATGGTATAAAGCAAGTAACATAGAACGAGATTTTGTCAGAGAAGTGAGCATTGAAGACTATAAAGATCATTTGAAAAATATCAAGGCTGAAACATCTATTCCACAATATGCTACTAACTTAGTCTATCTAACTAGCAAAGAAACCTCTGGTATGGTTGATAATGAAATTATTTACTCAATCTTTGATAAACAACCAAAGCGGGCGGAAGTTTATTGGTTTGTTAATATTCTGGTAACAGATGAACCAAGAACAATGGAGTATACTGTAGATACTTTTGGTACGGACTATATTGTTAAGATACAATTGCGTCTTGGTTTTAGAGTTCCTCAACAAGTGAGTACCTATTTAAGGCAAATCGTCATAGATTTGATGAAAGAAGGAGCCATAAAAAAACAACCTCAAAAATGGTCCACAAATAAATTTAATCAAAACATTGGTGATTTTTGCTTTGTTTTAGTTCGTGAAGAACTATCAGTAGATTCTGAACTTTCCAAAATGAGTCGTTTTATTATGTCTGTAAAATTAGCAATTAAAAAAGTATCTGTTTCACCAATAAAATGGTTTGGTCTTGAATATACAGATGTGAAAATTGAACATGTTCCTTTACTGCTTGGAAGTCGTAAGAAAACAAACTTGAAGCGAGTAGCTACAAAAAAAGTATGAAATCAAACAAAGGGGGGAAATATATTTAAGTAACGAATCCCTCTATTTTGTGGTATAATACAAAAGATGCAAAAGAGTATCAAGAGAAATGAGGCGATAAAATGGAACATACCTTTGAAAAGTTTGGGTTACAACCTTTTTTAATTGACGCAATAAATGAAATTGGTTTTACACAACCAACTGAAGTACAACAAAAACTTATACCGGCTATCCAAAACGGAAAGAGTGTTATTGGTCAATCACAAACGGGTTCAGGAAAGACTCATACATTTTTACTTCCATTAATAAATAAAATTGATCCATCACGTAATGAAGTGCAAGTGGTGATTACTACACCAAGTAGAGAATTAGCAGAACAAATTTATCAAGCAGCGTTACAACTCGTTGAAAAAGCTCCTACTAAGATCATTGTACAAAATTTTGTAGGTGGAACAGATAAAAAAAGACAAATGGCTAAATTAGTAGGAACACAACCGCATATTGTTATTGGAACGCCAGGTAGAATTTTAGATTTGGTCTCTGAAAAATCTTTATTGATTTATACAGCTCCAGTATTGGTTATTGATGAAGCTGATATGACTTTGGATATGGGATTTTTAACAGATGTTGATCAAATTGCAAGTAAATTACCTGAAAAATTACAAATGTTAGTTTTTTCAGCTACTATACCTATCAAATTACAACCATTTTTGAAAAAGTATATGTCTAATCCAT
This sequence comes from Carnobacterium pleistocenium FTR1, assembly GCF_000744285.1. Lineage (NCBI taxonomy): Bacteria > Bacillati > Bacillota > Bacilli > Lactobacillales > Carnobacteriaceae > Carnobacterium > Carnobacterium pleistocenium. The sequence goes on from NZ_JQLQ01000002.1 coordinate 1,218,235, forward strand.
TATTTGAACACATTCAACCTAAAGAAATTATTTCTTCAACGATTGAAAATTGGCTTATTTCTACAAAAGGGAAAGATCGAATTGATGTCATTTATGAACTATTAACAATTGGCCAACCTTATTTAGTGATGATTTTTGCGAACACGAAAACTAAGGTTGATGAATTAGCTGATGGTCTTAAATCTAGAGGAATAAAAGTTGCTAAGATTCACGGAGATATCCCACCACGTGAAAGAAAACGTGTGATGAAACAAGTCCAAAATCTTGAATATCAATTTGTTGTTGCAACTGATCTAGCTGCACGCGGTATCGATATTGAAGGTGTATCACATGTAATTAATGCTGAAATCCCAAGAGACCTTAGTTTCTTTATTCACCGTGTCGGTAGAACAGGAAGAAACAATCTTAAAGGAACAGCTATCACTCTTTACGCTCCAAGCGATGAAAGTCTAATTGTCGATATTGAAAAATTAGGCATTACTTTTGAACCAAAATCGATTCAAAAGGGTGAAATAGTCGATACGTATGACCGTAAACGCCGTACGACTCGTGAAAATAGTGCTACTGATAAAATTGATCCTAAATTAAAAAGTATGATTAATAAAACTAAGAAAAAAGTTAAACCAGGTTATAAGAAAAAAATGTCACGTGCTATTAAAGAAAGTGGTTTGAAACAACGTCGAGTTGAACGTCGTAGTCAAGCTAATGTGATAAAAAAAGCAAACAAGAAAAAATAATTAATTAAAAAATTAGTATGAAAAAAGAGTTGGAAAATTTCCCAACTCTTTTTTATTTTGTTTTTTTTAAGATTGCTTCTTAGGTTTAGGAATAGTTCGAATAGCTAGATAATAGATGAACAGTGTCAGTGCTATTTTGATTTCCATTTGAAAAGAAGGAATCAGACCAAAGCTATTTAAGAAAGCAATAAATAAAGTTGGCAAAGTAGAGGCGAATAAAACAATTTTGAAGCTTTCGCGGAATTTCAACTGTTTCCCAAATATTATTGAAATAATGTTCGCAAATAAAGTAGACAAGACAGTATATATAAAGGTGAGAAGAAGAGCAATCAACAAAAGTAAGATAAAAGTGAGAGTCTGCAAAACCCCACCAAATGATTCAACACTTAGGATAAGATCGATAAAAGAATCACTTGTTAAGCCATTTAATTGAGCATATGGAAATTGGATAGGATAATTGGGAAGACTAAAATAAAGGCCGTCTTCTAAAAAAGCAATGCCTATTAAGTTCCCAATCAAGTCTCGCTCTACATCCTCAATGGTTCTTTCCCCATTAGGATCAAATGTGAAAATAATAGAGTCAGTTTGATAGATATAGCTATCTACAGGTTCATTTGTAACAATCTGATCATTTTCTATTTGAAAGGCCGGGATGCTTTCTGCGATTATTTGTCCATCTCGACTAAAATCATCTATTGTCTGGCTGCTTTGGATCCAAAGTGGGATGGCAGCAATAAAAGCAATAAATAAAAAATAAAGGAATACTTTACCTTTTTTCAAATTGATTGCTCGAACGAGGTTTTCTGGGTGGAGTAATGAGTCTTTAAATAGATGGATTATGTTGATAATGATCTCTCCTGACTTGATAAAAAATTCTTGAAATAAATAGTTAAATAGAAATGAGTTTATTTTATTGTAGCGGTTAAATTTAATAAACTCAATAGGTTAAGTTAGATATTAAAAAAAATAGGTTATTTTTTATAAATAAAGATAGCCGAATACTTTGTATTTTTTATTAAATGGTGTTACATTTATTATCTAGAACTTAAAAAAGTTAAATGGAGGAATTAATTATGACATACGAATTACCAAAATTACCATATGCTTATGATGCATTAGAACCACATATCGATCAAGCAACTATGGAATTACATCATGACAAACATCATGCAACATACGTTGAAAAAACAAATGCTGCTCTTGAAAAATATCCAGAGTTAGCTAAAAAATCAATTGAAGAATTGGTAACGGATCTAAATACAGTTCCTGAAGAAATTCGTGCAGCTATCCGTAACAATGGTGGCGGACACGCTAACCACAGCTTTTTCTGGGAAATTCTTTCACCAAATGGCGAAGCAGAACCAACTGGCGCTTTAAAAGAAGATATCAATGCTACTTTTGGTAGCTTAGATAAATTTAAAGAAGCAATTGAAACAGCAGGAGCTGGCCAATTTGGTTCAGGTTGGGCTTGGTTAGTTCTTAATAATGGTAAATTAGAAGTAACTTCAACAGCTAACCAAGATTCTCCATTAACTGACGGAAAAACACCGATTTTTGGAGTAGATGTCTGGGAACATGCTTACTACTTAAACTACCAAAACAAACGTCCAGCTTATTTAAAAGCAATATGGAATATTGTTAACTGGGCAGAAGTAGCAAAACGTTACGAATCAGCTAAATAATCTTACTAGTAATAAAAAAAGCAATCCTATTTTTAGGGTTGCTTTTTTTGTCCTTTAAATTAAAAAAATAGTACATCGCTATATTTTGTAAACGATTTCTTTTATGGTAAAATTAGCTTGTAGAGTATAAGTATGTTAATCAAGTTAGGAGTGGTTAAGTTGGATAAACGATTTGAAGGTGTCTATCAATCTATAGAAACACTTGTAGAAAAAGTTGCACAGTTGTTAAAAGACGGTCAAATGGTCGATCAGATAACAATTGTTACAAATAAAGATAAAGAAACCATTCTGCGTGAATTTAAAATCATTGTTTCACTTTATAAAAATGATTCAATTCTGTTAGAAAAAATAATTTGGGTAATTCGCCATACGGCTTCTGATGATATTTTCTCTTTAGAAAAATACGGATTGACCAAAATAGAGGAAAGAGACCAGTATAATCAGGCTATGGCTGAACTAAACTATGTTTTACTGCTAGGTGAGACTACCGACCATGCTTATTGGTACCCAAAAAAACGATTAGGCCAACCAATTACAGATGTTGAAGGAAATAGAGAGTTTAATCAGCAATCTGATTTTATTGATTCTGGTTCAGCGAATAGTGATATCAGCATTCCGAGGTTTAATGGCACATCCACTAATCAGCCTTGGATAGATCCAGATTCAGATAGAAATGCAACTAGGCGTTAATATGACATACCAAAAAAATAGATTCCCACCCAGAGTAATTAGTGACACAAGTGGGAGTTTATTTTTGCTGTGCTTATTTTTGAATCAGATTGTTTATCTTAGCGCAGCTAAAAAGAAACTTAAATGGGGACAACATCTAATGTAACTCCGTTTCACATAAAAAATAAACCTAACACTATTCTTCTTTAAGAGAATAGTATCAGGTTTATAAGACGTGTGTTAGTTAGTAATTTTATGAAGAAATTTTATTTTGAAATATCCATACTATGTTTATGACCAAATAAATCTGCGTTATACAATGAGAATACCTAACCTATTTGCAATAATTAATGCTTGAGTGGCGTTTAATTTGCATCCTTTTATTAAGTCGATGGATACTGCTAGATCTTCAAAATCAGAATCACTTAAATCTAAACCATTAAGGTTCGTTTGCATAATGGACATTCGATCCAATTGACAGGTTACAAAGTCTAGTTTTTTCCAATTCACTTCAAATAATTCACTTTCAATAAGGGAACAATCTTGAAAACGAACTTGTTTTATTGAAGCATAATTGAAAGAACTATAGTTTCCAATGCAATGATCAAAGTGTGCGTCAACAATTGAAGCCTCAGCAAAGTTGGTTCCTAAAAATTTTGTATCTTTAAAAGAGATGCGATGGAAAGTCCCTCCAATCCACTCGTTATTACTAATGTTGCATCCTTCAAAAGTAACATCTAAACATTCAAAACGAGTAAATTGGCACTGGTCAAATGTAACATTAACAAAAGAAACATGTTGAAAACAAATACTTTCTAATCGCATATTGGAGAGGGTACAGTCCTTGAATTGACAATTCGTATAATAAGATTCATGATCAATTTCATCAAAATTACCTGTTGTTAATCGACTAGGTATTCTGGGCTGAGCAATTTTTATTGACGCATTCATAGCCGTCCACCTTTACTATTTTTTTTAAAGAAAAGAGTTGTTAAGAATAGCAATAATGCTGAAAGACCTGTTAAAATCATTCCTTTGATAAATAAGGGTGCGGTATAGTCAAATTCGATGATATGTTTTCCTTCATCGATTGGAACAACTAATAGACTTTCTAAGGCTTGCTTTGTTTGTACCGGCACACCATCAATTTTGACTGTCCATCCTTCGCTATAAGGAATAGTAGTCATTAAGAGATCTTGTCCTTTTTGAATATCTACGGTGCCTTTAAATGAGGTGCTGTCGTATTCTTCAATGATCATACCACCAGTTTTTAACGATTGAATCGCTTGGTCAAATGCAGTTGAATCTAGACGATAGAGTTGGAAATCTTTTAAACGAATAGATGATTCTTTTAAGCCAATTTTAAAAGTGATCGTATCTCCTTTATTTTGACTGGCAAGATTTAAAATCAGCTGATCACGATAGGTTTGATACTGTGTAAAAGGTTCACCATTTAAAAATAACTCAACATCTTCATCTTTGATATTTGGGCTAAGGGTTAAATAGAATGAATCATTTGTTTCCGGTGTAAATTGAAAACTGATTGAAGCATCGTTATTCAAAACTTGTTTTCGATAAGTTATTCCATTGATCTCATCAGATAGGGTCACATTTTGATAAACAGTACTGTCAAAATCAGACGAGATAAAAAATTCATCTGCGAGTTGATTATCGGTTAAAGCTTGTAAGATGTTTTCTTGCAATTGAATAGGCTGATCTTCTAGTAAAGAAACAGCTAAGATAGCGCTCGAACTGCCAAAAGCAAAGGCTAAGGCTTGTTGGTTTTCATAAATAAATGCTCTGTCAGTTTCACCAATTTTTTCATAAGACCGCAAGTCAGGTTTAGTCTGCATAATACTCAATTCAAATGATGCTTTTTTTTCGTCTGAAACAGATGGGGTCAATAGTGAATCCATCAACGAAGAAGACTGATTAGTACGATCAAATGCTTGGTTAAATTGGCCATTATTAATCACTTGAGAATCGTCATTTTCCATAATATATAAAGGGTCTTTTTCGCTCATATAGTATCGAATATTGAATAAGGCATCTGTTAATAACGTTCCATTAGAATAAGCTAGAAAACCATCACCTACCGGAAAGCCAAGACTGCCGAAAAGAGCTGGTATAGTGCGTTCAAATGTTGAACTAAAATGAGTGACACTTGCGTAATCAGCTTGGAAGCTATCATTTTTTGTGCGTAAAAAAGTTTTTTCAACGCGGTAAAAGCTATCATCCATGTCTTGAAGAGCATCAACATGGTCGTCTAGTTCTGTTTGGTAAACGGTAAAGCTGTCTTGGTCGACGTAGCTTAAACGTGATAAATCAATTTGAGCATTTAAACCCATTTCTATCATAGTCAGAATAAAAAATGCAGCAGGTAACCAAGGATATCTTTGTGGTTTGATGATGAGTAAAAAGATAACCAAAAAGGTGAATAAGACTGTCAAAATAATTTGTTCTGTATAAATAAAATCAAAGTCACCGTTGTAAACATAGAAACTAACAAGAGCGGTCAAGACCATACTGACAAAAGTACTGATAGGTCTCATACCTTCGTAATGCATGAAACTGCGAAAACCGTTTACTAACATAAAGAAACATATTACAAAGGAAAAGCGATATGGATACCAAATTGGGTACTGCATAGCGTGCCAGATTTTGTTGAAGGCTTCTAAATTAAGTGAAGTAATAAAAAGAATCATAACAGCTAAGGCTGCCAATCGTTCTCTCTTTGAAAAAGATTGGTTGAAAAAATAACATAAGAAAGAAACAAGTGCCAAACTGCCAATAAATAAGTTGGGGTAACCTGAAGGCATTTGATCAAAATTAAAAGCACCAATAAAGAATTTTGATAACATTTCTGGGAAGGGATAAGCTAATTCCCAATCAAATTCGAATTTCATATAACTAGCTTTACTTTCCATCAGTGAATAAAAAGTTGGCAGCAATAAAATGCCGGCTAATCCGGCTCCTAGTAAAGAATGCCAGATGAATAAACCAATTGAGGTAAGTGTTTCGTTTAATTTTATTCTCCATTGGGTCCCATCTGGATAAGAGACGCTGACTAAGCGAAAAATAAAGTAACAAATTAAAAATAAACAAATCATATAGGCAATGTAATAATTTGCAAATAGCATAATACCCAAGAAAACGGAGTAGAGAAATCCAGCTTTTTTGTCAATTAACCGTTCAAGACCTAAGATGATAAGCGGTAGAAAAATGAGTCCATCCAGCCACATAATATTTAATTGATTGACGATCGTATAGCCCATTAAAGCATAACTTATGGAAAAAGCAGCTAAGATAAAACCTGTTCCATCGAAAGCTTTTTTTAATAAGTAACCAAAACTGAGTCCTGCTAAACTAATTTTCAATATCGTTAAACAAGTTACAGCTAGAGTGATTTGAGTATGTGGAAATAATAAAAACAATAGATTAAAAGGGCTAGTCAGATAATAGGCCCATAATCCCACCATATCCCCGCCTATCGCTTTAGAAAAAGAATAAAAAAACGTACTGGGGTTTTCAAAAAAAGTTTGTCTATAATACGAAAAAAAATCAATGTATTGTTGGCCTAGGTCAACGGTTAAAAGTGAATCATTCCCGAAGGGATAGACACCTTGGAAAATATAAATAGTCAATAAAGTAAGGAATGGGACGAAAAAAGCTAACAATAAGGGCCATTGTTTTTGGGTAAAGGTCTGCATTCTTTTTTGCATAGGGGTTCAACTCCATTAACAAAATTGTAATTCTTACAATTATTAGAATAGCATAGAATGGGGTGAAATGATTAATTTTTTCTTTAATCAGTGGTTAATTTAAATTAAATTTGATACAATGAAACGAATGAATTTGAACAGGATGGTGCCGTATTTGAAAACAAATAAAAAAAAATATAATAGTAAGAAGAAAAAATCCCATATTCCTTTTCGATTGAATTTTCTATTCTTTACGGTCTTCCTACTATTTGCTATGCTGATCCTTAGATTAGGCTACCTACAAATTGTCCAAGGGGAAGAGTTCGAAATAGAAGTTCAACGGACAGAAACGACTTTAGCAACCGGAACGGTTCCTCGAGGCGAAATTTACGATAGTCAGCAACGAAAATTAGTTGGTAATGATGCACTTCAAGCAATCACGTACACAAGAGGGACAGGGGTTTCTAGTAAAGATATGGCAACTATTGCTTTAAATTTAGCAAAGTATATCGAGATGCCGAATATTACTGAATTTGAACAAGAGACTGATTTTGATCTATCTGAAAGAGACTTAAAAGATTTTTGGATTGCTCTGAATGAAGCTGCTGTTAATAAACGGATAAGTGACGAACAAAAAGAGTCATTAGATGGATCAGAAATTTACCAGGTTCAAGTCGACAGCGTGACTGAAGAAGATATCCAGTTCGAAGAAGAAGAACAAGAAGCAGCAGCTATCTATAAACGAATGAATGGTGCTTATGCGTTATCAACGATCAATATCAAAGGTGAAGATGTGACCAATGATGAAATCGCGAAAGTAAGTGAAAATCTTTTACAGCTCCCAGGAATCGATACTGGGACAGACTGGGTCAGAACTTATCCAGAAGGAGATATGTTGAAAAGTATTTTAGGTAACGTCACAAGTGAGTCTGAAGGACTGCCGGAAAACAAAGCAGCCACTTATTTAGCACAAGGCTATGCCCGAAATGACAGAGTAGGGAAAGATTATTTAGAATTGAAATATGAACAAGTTTTGAATGGTTCAAAATCAAAATCAGAAACCGAAACAAATCAAAATGGCGATATTGTCAATACGATCCAAAGTTATGCCGGTGAAAAAGGCGATAATCTGGTTTTGACGATCGATATGGATTTTCAAACAATCGTTCAAGATATTGCGAAGGAATCCTTAGCCAATAAAAGCGAAGGATTAAATGACAGGGTATATGTTGTCGCAGCTGACCCGAACAATGGTGAAATTCTAGCGATGACAGGTCAAAAGAGAAATTTTAAAACTGGAGAAATTGAAGATGATACATTAGGTATTATCAATAACACCTACCAAATGGGTTCCGTTGTTAAACCAGCAACGGTGTTGGCAGGGTATATGGATGGGGCTATCACGTTGGCAGATAACACGCTAGTCGATGAACCACTAACTCTTGCCGGTCAAAAAATCAGCTCTGTGTTCAACAGGTCAGGCAGTGTTTCAGTAAATGATATTACCGCATTAGAACGTTCTTCAAATGTCTATATGGCAAAACTTGCCATGCGAATGGGCGGAGAATACGATTACTATCAAAACATGGCACTAAATATTGATTACAAAAATGTAATTAAAAAATTAAGAAGCTACTATGCTCAATTTGGATTAGGTATAAAAACCGGGATCGATTTACCAGGTGAAGGTTCTGGTTTTATCGGAACAGCTGATAATCCTGGGTTAGCATTGACTTTTGCATTTGGTCAATATGATACCTACACACCTATTCAAATGTTACAATACGTGTCTACGATTGCAAATGGCGGAAAACGAATCGCACCTCGTTTAGTTGATGAGATTCGAGAAACTAATGCTGAAGGAAATTTAGGTGCTATCCAAACGCAAATGGAATCGGATGTGCTGAATATCATTGACGTTGGAGAAGAAGAAATAGGCCGTGTCCAACAAGGGATGTACGAAGTAACGAATGGAGCTAACGGTTCGGCTACAAGTTACTTTGGAGGGACTGAATACACAGTTGCTGGTAAAACAGGAACGGCTGAAGCTTTTTATGATGGGGAAAACGAAAGCAGTAAAGGAGAAAGTGTAACCAATCGAACTTTTATAGGGTATGCACCTTTTGAAAATCCGGAAATTGCGGTATTTGTGATTATTCCTTACTTGCCAAATACTAATAGTAACCATGAAAATACCATCATAGGTCGTAAGGTTCTTGACGCTTATTTCCAAGTGGGAGATTATGCGAATCTTTCAGATGAAATCGCTGAAGAAAATGAAGCTACAACAGAAGAATAAGAAACACTCGAGGAAAGATTTTGCCATCTATCAGGCAGAATCTTTTTTTGTGTAGGTTCTTAGTAAAAAGGTGTGGATGCTTCAAATTAAAATTTCTTCTAGAATAGACGAGTTTGCTGGGTAGCTTCAATATATGTACAAGCAGCCCAATCTTACAGATATTTTTAAATATGTAGTTTAATTAATTTGTTTATCCATACCAAAAATTATACAGTCTTTGTTTACAGAAATTAAAATTCATCTTGTATTATTAAGTTTATTTTACAAAGTACTTTTTCAAAGAGAGGTATGTTAAAATAGATTTTAGGATATAGAAAGAAGAGGTGAATTTGATGGACTTATGGGTAATAGTGATTGTCTTATTAGTCATTGCAATTGCATTAATAGGCTGGTCATTTTACAGAAAAGATAATGGCGAAAAAATTAAAGAAGAATTTGAAGAATTATCTTTACAGCTGATGCAAGATATTTATAGCTTGAAAAAACGTATTTCAACTATAGAAGAACAATTAAACATTGAAACAAAAGAAACGCCCACTTCAGCTAAAATTCATAATGTTTTGAAGAAACATGTGATTAGCTTGTATACTCAAGGTGTTGCGTTGGAAGATATCGTGATGCAAACGCGTTTGTCGGAAGCAACGATAAAAGTTGTCATCGATGAGTATGTAAAAAAATAATTGATCCCTGATAAAGGAGTACTAACAGAATGAATAAACCCGCATTGCGTTACTTAGCTTTAGGATTTTTGGTCTCTGCTATTGTTCTAGCAGGATATCGACTTTTCTTTTATGATGTTCAAATTACGGCTTCTGAAGAAAATTCAATCGAAGAAACTACACTAAACGAAGAGGAAGCATCTTATAAAGAAATGTATGAAAATTTGCTTGCTGAAACTGAGGTTGCCAATTTAGAGAATGAAGCAGCCACAAGTGAAACTGAAGTTGTTAATGAAGAAGCACAGAGTGAACCAGTAGAAGACGCTGAATCAGATTCTTCGGAACCTAGCGTTAAAGAAGTGACCGTCGTTATTAATGATGGCGATCCAAGTAGTATTGCCAGTCAACAATTAAAAGAGCAAGGGCTGATCGAAGATGCCTTGGATTTTGATGGATTTCTAGAAGATAATGATTATGCTTCGCTCATTCGTCCAGGTTCTTATGAAGTATCCAGCGATATGGATTACGAGCAATTAGCTAAGGTATTGATGGATAATAATTAGGCTAGCCAAGAAACAAAACTAGAGCGTAAAGTAAAAAAACTTTACAACCTCTAAAAAAATACTAGCATGTTTATGCAAAAAGTGATATGATATTTAAGTCAGAAGATAACGAAATATGTCTTCAAATAAATATTGTTTAATGCTTGGAGGGAAAATCATGCGTGTAAACATCACATTGCAATGTACAGAATGTAAAGAACGTAACTACATCTCAAAGAAAAATAAACGTAACAGCCCTGACCGTGTTGAGTTTAAAAAATACTGCCCGCGCGAACGTGTTGTAACTTTGCATCGTGAAACAAAATAACATTTTTGTTATTTTAATTCGCAAAAAATAAGTTATCTATAGAAAAGACTGGAAGAATTTCTTTCAGTCTTTTTATGTGTCTAAAAAAGCATAAGATTAGATTCACTGATTTGTATTTGTTATACTAATAACACTAAAAGAAAAGGTGGTTTTATGGATGGATAAATGTGAATTTTATTTAAGTAATGGAAAATCCCTGGTAGTAAATAGTACTGCTGAACAATTACTAAATAAAGCAACAGATAAAGATGGAGAGCTGCTAGAAAGCTTTATTTTAGTAGAAGATGAAACCGGAACTCCTTGTTATTTGAATCCATATCAAATTGTAACCGTTTCAGTATCTAAAAATGATGCAGGAAAAGCTACGAACGAAATTAAAGCTACTCAAGAGGGAGAACACGCAAAGGGAAATCTAGATGCTATAAAAAATTTAAGCAAAGATATTGAAAACATGGAATAAAAAATTTTTATTATTCGTTTAAAACAAGAAAATACTATAGAAATTTAGGTGGATGATCTGAATTTCCATAGTATTTTTTAATGTACAATCTTAAATGAGCAACTTGCGCATTTTCGCCAAGAGTAAAACTCTTTATGCTATAATAACTAGTAAAGATTGTTTAATGAATAAAATCAATTGAATGGAGTTGAAAGTTTGGAATATAGAACTCAAATGAAATTAAAACGTTTTTTTAGAAAACCAGTCGTGACATATACCTTTTTAGCTATTCAAATTTTGTTATTTGTTTTGATGACTTTTGATGGTGGTAGTACTAATGTGGCTACTTTAATAAAGTATGGAGCAAAATTTAATCCTTATATTGTGTTAGGTGAATGGTGGAGATTGATCACACCTATGTTCTTGCATATCGGATTTATTCATTTATTAATGAACTCAGTGATCCTCTATTATTTAGGTGAACAGTTAGAGGGTATGTTTGGCCACTTGCGTTTTGCAAGTATCTATTTATTAAGCGGTATAGCTGGAAATCTTGCAAGTTTTGCTTTTAGTGACGCGCTCTCAGCAGGTGCTAGTACGGCTTTGTTTGGATTATTTGGATCTACTGTCATGCTTGGTCAAACTTTTAAATACAACCCAGCAGTCCAACAGATGGCTAAAAGCTTTAGTGTATTGATCATTCTTAATATAGTTTTTGGTTTATTTAGTTCTTCAATCGATTTGGCAGGACATCTAGGGGGCCTATTAGGAGGATTCTTGATTTCAACGGCCATCAGTGTACCTAATCCCGTGAGCCAATGGAGAAATACGCGTTTGCTCTATGGTGGTCTCTTTGGGGTCATGGTTATTGTTCTAGCCTATTTAGGCTACCTTAATACACCTATTCCATTTTCCGGAATTTAGGAAGTGAGTAAATGATAAATTTATATGATGTTCAGCAAATATTGAAACGCTTTGGTATTTACATTTATATTGGAAAACGATTGTGGGATATTGAAATAATGATGGTTGAGTTGAAAAAATTACATGAGAGTGGGTTAATTCAAGATGACGAATACCTACCTGCTCTACTCATCCTAAAACAAGAGCACCGTAAAGAAGAAGAAAAATCAAATGACTAAAAGAGTTCAATTAGGAGGAATTATTGTGAGTAATAAAATTATTGGAATTGACTTAGGCGGCACAACTGTAAAATTTGCTATCTTAACAAATGAAGGAGAAATTCAACAAAAATGGAGTGTTTTAACAGATATAACAGATGAGGGTTCACATATTGTGCCAGCTATTATTGAGTCGATCAATGAACAACTTGAAAGATATCACCTATCACCTAATGACTTTATTGGTATTGGAATGGGATCTCCCGGTACAGTCGATCGTACGGAAGGGACCGTTATTGGCGCTTATAATTTGAACTGGGATAAGAGTCAACCGGTTAAACAACTAATTGAAGAAGGAACGGGTATTTCTTTCGCTATCGACAATGATGCAAATGTTGCAGCTCTAGGGGAACGCTGGAAGGGTGCTGGTGAAAACGAAGAAGATATCGTGTTTGTAACTTTAGGAACAGGCGTTGGTGGTGGAATCATTGCTGGTGGACGGCTGATTCATGGTGTTGCTGGTGCGGCAGGAGAAATAGGTCATATCACAGTGGATCCAAATGGTTACAAGTGTACATGTGGCAATATCGGATGTCTTGAGACAGTTGCTAGTGCAACAGGAGTCGTCCGTTTAGCTAGAGATTTTTCAGAGGTATATGCTGGTGATTCAAAATTAAAAACAGCTATTGATGACGGTCAACTGATAACAGCTAAAGATGTTTTTGAATTTGCCAAAGAAAATGATGAATTAGCTGTTCGAGTGATAGACAAAGTTGCTTTTTACTTAGGTCTAGCCTGTGGGAACGTGGCAAATGTTTTAAATCCATCGACTATTGTGATCGGTGGAGGAGTTTCTCAAGCAGGAGCATTTTTAATAGATCAAATCAAAACGTATTTCGATCAATTTACTTACCCAACTATTCGTAAGACAACAAAAATTCGATTAGCTGAATTAGGAAACAGTGCTGGAGTAATCGGAGCAAGTTCATTAATCAAAAAACACAAGAACGGTACCTTATAAACCAATCGTTCTAGGTAATAAAAGACAAACTATTGTTATTTTGAGGAGATTGAGTTCGGGGAACTACCGAAGTCATCTCCTTGATTTTTTAGGATAGCTTAACTAGTGGTTTTAATTATCTTTAGTTTATAAGCTGACCTAATTAAAGTGTGGAAAATCAACGCATGTGTTATAATTTAGTGGTAAATCTTTTGGAAAAAAATAGCCAATAACAGTAAACAAATAAATCAAAAAATAAGGTGATTAGTAATGAAAAGAAAAAAGAAAAAATATGTCATTTTCAGATTAGCTATTTTACTTTTTTCCGCGACCTTATTTTTAATAAGTTGCACTGAAAAACAACCAACTGAAACCTCTGATCCAGAAGAAATAGTATTATCTTATAAAGAAATTCCAATTAACTACGAAAATTTTAGAAAAGTGATCGGTTGGATATCTAATGAAGAAGTTCTGGTCCATACTGGTGAAATAAACAATGATACCTTATCCTCATTTAATATTTTCACTGGAGAAATAGAGCCTATTTACGAAGCAAATTCAATTATTTTAACAGCGATTATTTCAGAAGATAAACAACAAATATTGATCCAAGTTGTCGGTGAAGAGGGTGGAGAATTAAGAGTGATTGATAGAAATGGATCTATTACTCAAAATTTACCATTAGAAACAACTGGGTTTGTTAACGTAAATTGGAATCCTGCAAATCAAAATCATATTTTTATTTCTTATTATCAATCAGATACAGAAATAGTTGTAGACAATTGGAATCTTGAAACCAATGAAATTATACCTGTACCTTCAGCTTCAATGGCTCCGGTATGGTATTCTGCTAATCTATATTTATATGTAGATAATGAAGATGATTTTTCACTTGAAACGGGCAATCTTTATATGGGAGATATTCGTACAAATGATATGCTGAGATTGAAAAGCCAGGTTTCAGATTTTTTTGTACATGAAGATACATTTATCACCTACACACCCTCAGATTTTACAGATGAAGAATTATTATTAAATTACCAATACCCTTTTATGGTTGATAAATCATTCATGGCTATCCCCAAAGTAACAATGAACGATCGTCTTGTTTTTCCTTACTTAAGTCAAGCTGGAAGAAATACGCCTGTTTATGGCGTGTTTGCAAAAGAAGCGGTAGAATTGGAACTTGGAACAGGGGATTTTGAATTTGGGCAATTGGATTTTGATAATAAAACCATTGATCCTATTCTAGACTTACCGGACAATGCTCCTATTTCGATGGCAGAAAATGGCAAATACAGCTTGTATGGCTGGCGCTATGAAAGCATCATAGACATTGAACAAAAAACGATTTATTCATTTATCAATAGTCCAAATTAAATGCAATCGAAAGTTCCAAAAAAATAATTGTAATAAAAAAGCTAGTAAAATACCCTATTCTTGTGTACAATTATCTCTGTAGAACGAGTTGAAAGGGGTATACAAAAATTGGATATAGGTCAAATTATTAATATAGGTTTATGGATCATTGTTATAGTATGGATGGGTTATGAAGTCTATAGTTATTTCCAACGAAAAAAAGCATCTATTGAGTTAACAGAAGAAGAATTCAAAAAAGATATGCGAAAAGTTCAATTGATCGATATTCGTGAGAAAAAAGATTTTGACGTGGGACATATATTAGGAGCTAGAAACATTCCTTATTCAACGTTTAAAACACGTAGCATTGAAATAAGAACAGATCAACCGGTTTATCTTTATGATAATAATAAGGCTTTAAGTTTACGAGCAGCTCTTCGTTTACGTAAACAAAAACATACAAATATTCACCATCTTAAAGGCGGTTACCGCGATTGGACTGGAAAAACGAAAACTTCTTATTAATAACTTGAATGAGCTATAGAAAGCCTTAAAAAAAGACATGCCTCAATTTGGGTGTGTCTTTTTGGTTCATCTGAATGATTTGTCTTGAAGCATCCACATTATTTAGCCTAGAGCTATAACAACCAGAGCTTAGCTACAAAATAAATATTAGGGATGATTCTGCCGTAGGTACGTTCTGTAAGAGAAATAAAGCAGCACCATAAAGTAGACTGTTTAGTCCCTTTGCGGTGCTGATGCTTTAATCTTCATCTTTTATATCAATATCTTCTGGAATGGGTTCATCTAAATAATCTTGTATTTCTTTTTTATACTTTTCGATTTCTTGTAGATACAAATTGAATTGTTCCTTGTAAATCAAAATAGTTTCTCCATCCGATAAGGTACGAATTTGTTTCTCACGAATAAGACGCATAATATCGGTTATGGAAAGATTTAGGTAATCAGCTGTTTCTTCGATTGTTAAATACATATTTCTGCCCCCTTAGTTCAGATTCTATTGTACGTTAATTTAGAGAAAAAAACGACCATCTCAAATTATGGAAAAAAAGCTATCTATAGGGCATAGAATAGAATTATGCTATAATTACTAAGAACGTTGCAATGGAGGGCATTAATCATGAATCAAACAAACATTATTGCTCATCGAGGAAGTAAAGGAACGCATCCTGAGAATACCTTAGAAGCGATCAAAGAAGCTGTTCGAGTTGGAAGCGACGGTATCGAACTAGATATTCACTTAAGTTTAGATAAAGAATTGATCGTTATTCATGATGAAACGATCGACCGTACCACAAATGGAAACGGTCGTGTTCAACACTTAACGTTAGCTGAACTAAAACAATTTGATGCGGGCAGCTGGTATTCTTATGAATATAGTCATTGCCGGATCCCAACGCTACAGGAAATTTTTTGTTTTCTTGAAGAAGTTGACTACGAAGGATTAGTTAATATTGAATTGAAAACTGATAAGTTTTCTTATCCAGGGATCGAAGAAAAAGTAGTTGCATTTGTAGCCGAAAAAAACTGGCCGTTCACTATCGAATATTCCAGCTTTAATTACCAAACTTTAATTCAATTAAAAGCGCTTGATGACTCTTGCAAAATAGCGCTGTTATTTGAAAAAACTGGCGGAAATGTTGCTTTTTTAAGCCCAGATATTCCCATAAATATGTGGCACCCTAAGTTAAGTTGGTTTAGAAGGAACAGTCTATTTCGCGTGCTTGAGAAACCAGTACGTGTCTGGACGGTCAATAAAAGTGAGGACCTTCAGTTTTGCTTCCGCAAACAAGTGGCAGGAGTTATTACAGATTATCCGCAGAAAGCTCTTGAACTAAGAAATAAATGGCAATATGAAGGAGTATAGCGTGGAAAATAAAAAAATTATTATCATTGTAGGTCCAACGGCTGTTGGGAAAACAAGTTTAAGTGTATCGCTAGCTGAGGCAGTCAACGGGGAGATTATCAGTGGAGATTCTATGCAAATCTATCGTGACCTGTCTATTGGAACAGCTAAAGTAACAAAGGATGAACAAAAAGGTATCCCGCATTATTTGATTGATGAAGTGGATGTTACAACAAGTTATGCTGTATCGGATTTTCAAAAAAGAGCTCGCTTTTTAATTGAAGATATTTCTGCCAGAGGAAAGGTACCAATTATTGTCGGTGGTACGGGATTATATATTGAATCTTTGCTGTATGATGTATCTTTTGGTGGAAGTGGTAAAAATGATCTGGCTTTTCGAGAAGCTCAAGAAGCTAGCGCAATCGAAAAAGGAAATCTTTATTTATGGGAACAATTAGCTAAAATAGATGTGACTGCTGCTGAATCGATCCATTTTAACAATCGGCGACGGATCATTCGTGCACTTGAAGTGCATCATGTAACGGGACAGCTTTTTTCGAGCTATCAAAATGAGCGGAAAGAAAAAGAACTTCTTTATGAGGCTAAAATTATTGGTTTAACAACCGAGCGTGAAGTACTGTATGAGCGTATCAATCTTCGGGTAGAGCAAATGTTCGAAGCAGGCCTGATTGAAGAAGCCAAGTGGCTTTACCAGCAGAATTTACCAGACGCGCAAGCTTCAAGAGGAATCGGCTACAAAGAATTGATTCCTTATTTTGAAAAAAAGACAACTTTGCAAGAGGCCAAAGAAGCGATTCAACAAAACTCGAGAAGATATGCTAAGCGCCAATTAACTTGGTTTAGGAATCGTTTAGAAAATGTTGAATGGTGGGATTTAGTGGCTTTTCCTGAAAGTGAAAAAAAATTGAAACATGAAGTAGCAAGATTTCTGACAAAATAAGTAAGGATACTTTGTTTAAAATATTAGAATTGAAGGTGAATGGAATGAAAACAAAAGAAACTGCTGAAACAATTGAACGCGTCATTATTGTAGGAGTACAAACAAAAGAGAATAATCAAGATTTCCAATATTCTTTGAAGGAATTAGCGCAATTGACGGAGACAGCTCATGGGGAAGTAGTGGGCGAACTCACACAAAAAAGAGACCGAGCAGATTCGCGTACGTTCTTAGGCAAAGGAAAAATGGAAGAATTGGTCTCTTTAGTAGATGAACTAGAAGTAGATACCGTTATCTTTAATCAAGGGTTGACACCT
This sequence comes from Carnobacterium pleistocenium FTR1, assembly GCF_000744285.1. Classification (NCBI taxonomy): domain Bacteria; kingdom Bacillati; phylum Bacillota; class Bacilli; order Lactobacillales; family Carnobacteriaceae; genus Carnobacterium; species Carnobacterium pleistocenium. Next base: position 1,235,913 of record NZ_JQLQ01000002.1, read on the forward strand.
GGCCAAACGAAGAATATCCAAAAGATTTTATTGGATGAAGTGAAAGTCATTGACCGAATTCAATTGATTTTAGATATTTTTGCTATGCGAGCTAAAAGCAGAGAAGGTAAATTACAAGTTGAGTTAGCTCAACTGCAATACTTAATGCCTCGCTTAGCTGGCCAAGGCGTCAATCTGTCACGATTAGGTGGAGGAATTGGGACACGTGGACCAGGGGAAACAAAGTTAGAAACTGATCGCCGACACATTCGCGACCAAATTACTGACATTAAACGCGATTTAGCTGAAACGGAAAAACACCGTAGCCGTGCCCGAGAACAACGCAAGGAAAGCGGAACGTTTCAAATTGGTCTGATGGGTTATACAAATGCTGGGAAATCGACGTTGTTAAATAAATTGACTCAAGCAGATACGTATGAAGAAAATCAATTATTTGCGACATTGGATCCTTTGACACGTAAATTGCTCTTACCAAGTGGTATGGCAGTCACACTTACTGATACGGTTGGTTTTATCCAAGATTTACCGACGCAATTGATCGAGTCTTTTAAATCAACTTTAGAAGAAACAAAAGGTGTTGATTTATTGTTACATGTCGTTGATGCTTCCGCTGAGAATATGGCTGGACATGAAAAAACCGTTATCCAACTATTAAAAGAATTAGGCATGGAAATGATTCCGATGATCACTATTTATAATAAGAAAGATTTAGTGGAAGAACCCTTTTACCCATCTCTTTTCCCAAATGTGGTTATTTCGGCTAATGATTCTGAAGATATCGAACAATTGTTGGCAGAAATCATGAATAAGATGAAAGAATTGCTGGTCCCTTACCGAATCGAAATTGAAGTTAGTCAAGGGGAAAAATTGGTTCGTCTAAAAAGAGAAACACTTGTTGTGACTGAGGAATACGATGAAGAAAAAAATGTTTATGTGGTAGAAGGCTATGCGAAGGCAGAGTCTAAATGGAATGGAGAGAATCAAACGACATGAGTTGGAACGATCATTATGCACCTGAACTAATTGAAAAAATTAAACTAGTAGAAGAAAAAATCAAACCAATCCATGATCAGATTCATGAAGTGGCTTTAACAAATCAACAGAAAGTCTTGCAAAGTTTTAGGAACAAAAAAGTTACTGAACAACATTTTAATCCAACAACCGGTTACGGATACGATGACTTTGGAAGAGATACTTTAGAAGAAGTTTATGCTGAAGTTTTTGGAGCTGAAGCTGGTTTAGTTCGGCCGCAGATCATTTCAGGTACGCATGCCATTTCAACAGCTTTATTTGGTGTACTGCGTCCTGGAGATGACTTGTTGTATATTTCTGGAACCCCTTATGACACATTGCTTGAAATCGTTGGTGTTACAGGAAATGGTATTGGATCCTTTAAAGAATACCAAATGGGTTTTGATCAAGTTGATTTATTGTCGGATGGAACAGTTGATTTTGAAACGGTAAAGAAAAAAATGACTTCAAAAACAAAAATGGTCGCTATTCAACGCTCTAGAGGGTATGCAAGCAGACCTTCGTTCACCGTAAGCCAAATCGAAGAGATGATTCGGTTTGTTAAAGGGATCGATCCGGAAGTTATTGTATTTGTCGATAATTGCTATGGCGAATTTGTTGAAGAAAAAGAACCCGTTGAAGTTGGCGCGGATTTGATGGCTGGATCATTGATCAAAAATCCAGGTGGTGGATTGGCTAAGACCGGCGGGTACATTGTTGGAAAAAAAGAGCTGATTGAAGCTTGTGGGTATCGTTTGACTACACCTGGTATAGGAAGAGAAGCGGGGGCTTCTTTATACAGCTTGCAAGAAATGTATCAGGGCTTTTTTATGGCTCCTCATACAGTTGGAGAAGCCGTGAAAGGGGCCGTTTATACGGCTGCGCTTTTAGATGCTTGTGGCATTGAGAGTACGCCTAAGTGGAATGAAAAGCGAACCGATCTCATTCAAATGATCTCATTGAATGATAAAGAAAAGATGGTCTCATTTGCACAGACTATTCAAAAATATTCTCCAATCAACGCGCATGTCTCTCCTATTGGAGCATATATGCCGGGATATGAAGATGATGTCATTATGGCAGCAGGAACATTTATTCAAGGTTCTAGTATGGAACTAACCGCAGATGGACCGATCCGCGCACCTTATACGCTTTATGTTCAAGGTGGTTTAACCTATGAACATGTCAAATTAGCTGTCAGCTCAGCTGTGGAAGAATTATTTTTCCAGTAGTAAAAAACTTTCAGAAGTCGGTGCAAAAATAGTAGCTTAGATATAAAAATTTTTGACATTTTAAAAAGACATTGTTACTGTAGTACTATGCTAGATAGGAGGATCTCATGAACGAGAAAGAGCTACGGCGTTCCATGTCTGTATTTCCAATTGGGACTGTGATGACATTGGCAGATTTATCTGCGCGTCAAATCCGCTATTACGAAGAACAAGGTTTAATTTGTCCTGAACGTAATGAAGGAAACCGAAGAATGTATTCTTTAAATGATATAGATGTGCTTCTTGAAATAAAAGATTATTTAGCAGATGGAATCAATATGGCCGGTATTAAGCGTATCTATGAGTTGAAAGAAAAAAATGTGGAGCATGAAGAGAAATCTACGTTAACGGATGAAGATGTTCGTCGAATCTTACAAGATGAATTTTTAAGTCTACGAGGTATAGATCGAAAAGGGACTTCACGTTTCTTTTAACAGGTTTTTATAATAAGAAGTTCAAAGTTGAGCTAATAAGGTAGACAAATTTTTTTAATAAAAGGAGAAAATACACACAAAATGACTAATTTTACAAGAGAAGAAATCGAGACTAGTGTAAAAGAACAACATGTTCGTTACTTGAGATTGATGTTTACGGATATAGATGGAACGATAAAAAATGTTGAAGTTCCAATCAGTCAACTAGAAAAAGTTATGGAAAATAAAATGATGTTTGACGGATCATCTATTGATGGATTCGTAAGAATTGAAGAAAGCGACATGATTTTACGCCCCGATTTATCAACTTGGTTAATATTTCCTTGGGAAGAAGTAAATGGAAAAGTCGCTCGTTTGATTTGTGATATTTATAATCCGGATGGGACACCTTTTGCTGGAGACCCTAGAAATAATTTGAAACTGGTTCTAAAAGAAATGGAAGAGCAAGGGTATACAGAATTCAACTTAGGACCCGAACCGGAATTTTTCTTATTTAAATTAGATGAAAATGGCAAACCAACAACTGAAGTAAATGACAATGGCGGCTATTTTGATTTTGCACCAACAGACTTAGGTGAAAATTGTCGTCGTGATATTGTGTTGCAACTTGAAGAGTTAGGCTTTGAAATTGAAGCCAGCCATCACGAAACGGCACCTGGCCAACATGAAATTGATTGGAAATACGCCGGTGCGGTTGAAGCATGCGATAATATCCAAACATTCAAATTGATTGTTAAAACAGTTGCCCGTAAACATGGTCTACATGCAACCTTTATGCCTAAACCAGTCTATGGAGTAGGTGGCTCTGGGATGCACTTTAACATGTCATTATTTAACAAAGAGGGAAATGTCTTTTACGATGAAGAAAATGAACTTGGCTTAAGCAAGACAGCCTATCATTTCTTAGCGGGTATATTGGATCATGCTTTAGGGTACACAGCGGTTTGCAACCCAACTGTAAACTCATATAAACGATTGATCCCAGGATATGAAGCTCCAGTTTATATAGCGTGGAGTGCCCGTAACCGTTCTCCTTTAGTACGCATACCAAGTTCAAGAGGTGTTTCTACTCGAATTGAATTGCGCAGTGTCGATCCTAGTGCAAATCCTTATTTAGCAGTAGCAGTATTGTTAAAATCAGGATTAGATGGAGTGAACAAAGAAAGTGTAGCTCCTCAACCAATCGATCGAAATATTTACCGTATGTCTTCAGAAGAAAGATATAAAAGAGGAATCAACGATCTTCCTGCTACGCTGCACAATGCCGTTAAATATCTGCAAGAAGATCAAGTCGTACAGGAAGCATTGGGAAATCATATTTATAAAAGTTTTGTAAGTGCCAAGCATATCGAATGGGCGGCTTACCGTGAACAAGTTTCTGAGTGGGAAAAAGAAAAATATTTAACATTGTATTAAAAATTAGTATTTAAAATTGATTAAAAGAGGCTCTAGGTCAAATAGTATGGATATTTCAAAATATAATTTTTTCTGGAATGTACGGGTTTGCTTGTGGAGCCATGGAAGCGCCTAAAGCCTGAAAGGAAGTCTTCAGACTTTCAAGCTTCAAACACAGCCTGATCACTGAAGCGCTAAGGATGTGTAATTCACATTGAACTCAATGCCTGGCTACAAGCAACCCTTATTCCTCCAAAAATTTTTGGATGTGTAGTTTAATTAATTTCTTCATCTACACTAAAAATTATACAACCAAAGAACCAGTGAAAAAAATCACTGGTTCTTTTTTTTGATTTAAAAAATTGGTATAGTTCAATTATGATTTTAAAATCGGAACAAAAATAGTATATAAAAACAAATCATTCGTTTTTATATGTTAGGTTTCCTTACATCTGAGTAGTTTTCTGTTGACATCTAAAAAAAAGACTGATATTCTATAAAAGTAATCGAAGGGAGGACTTGAATGAGCGAGAAAGAACTTAGACGGTCGAGATCAGTTTTTCCGATTGGTACAGTTATGAAATTAACCGATTTATCTGCTCGACAGATTCGTTATTATGAGGAGCAAGATTTGATTGTTCCAATGCGGAACGAAGGAAACCGGCGAATGTATTCTTTAAATAATATTGATGTTCTTCTCGAAATTAAAGATTATTTATCTGATGGAATTAATATGGCTGGTATAAAACAAATTTACAAGTTACAAGAAACCAAAGAAAAGAATCGTGAGCAAGAAATAATTAAAGTATTGACTGACGATGATGTGCGTAAAATACTGCATGATGAATTTTTAGCGGTAAGTGGTTTAGGCGCAAAGAAACCACTCTCATTTTTTGATCAAAATCGAATAGGATAAAAATAGATAGCAGAATTACGACTATGACTATAAGGGGAGAAAAAATATATGGCTAAGTTTACGAGAGAAGAAATAGAAGATGCATCAAAAAAAGGGAATATCCGATTCTTAAGATTAATGTTTACTGATATTTTAGGGGTCATTAAAAATGTCGAGGTACCTATTAGTCAATTGAAAAAAGTACTGGATAATCAATTGATGTTTGATGGATCTTCCATTGAAGGATTTGTCAGAATCGAAGAAAGTGATATGTATTTAAGACCTGATTTGGATACATGGTTGATTTTTCCATGGGAAACGTCTAAAGAATCCGGTAAAATCGCTCGCTTGATCTGTGATGTTTACAATCCAGATGGAACTCCTTTTGCTGGCGACCCTCGTTCTAACTTAAAGCGTACATTAAAAGAAATGACGGAATTAGGTTTTACTGATTTTAACTTAGGACCTGAACCTGAATTTTTCCTTTTCAAACTTGATGAAAAAAATGAACCCACATTAGAACTGAATGATGATGGCGGCTATTTTGATTTGGCTCCAACAGATTTAGGTGAAAATTGTCGTCGTGATATCGTATTACAATTAGAAGATCTTGGTTTTGAGATTGAAGCTAGTCACCATGAGGTTGCACCTGGACAACATGAGATCGATTGGAAGTACGCTAGTGCAATAGAAGCGTGTGACAATATTCAAACCTTTAAATTGATCGTGAAGACAGTCGCTCGTAAATATGGCTTACATGCTACTTTCATGCCTAAACCTTTATATGGCGTAAACGGATCTGGTATGCACTTTAACTTGTCCTTGTTTACTAAAGAAGGAAATGCGTTTTACGATAAAGATGGAGATATGGAATTAAGCGATACAGCTCGTCAATTTTTAGCAGGGATTTTAAATCACGCTAAAGCTTTCACAGCAATTGTGAATCCTACCGTGAATTCATATAAACGACTTGTACCTGGCTATGAAGCACCCGTATACATCGCTTGGAGCGGTCGTAACCGTTCGCCATTGATTCGAGTACCACAATCAAGAGGAATGTCTACACGCGTAGAATTGCGTAGCGTTGATCCTAGCGCAAATCCATACTTAGCTATGGCCGTTCTATTGAAAGCAGGATTAGACGGTATTAAGAATGAAATGAAAGCACCGGAACCTATCAATCGGAATATCTATGTGATGAGTGAAAAAGATCGTAATGAAAATGGTATCTATGATTTGCCAGGCACACTGAAAGAAGCATTAGGCTACCTAGAAAATGACAGTACAATCAAAGATGGCTTAGGAGAACACATCTACGAAAATTTTGTCAATGCTAAGAATATTGAATGGGCTGCTTTCCGTGAACAAGTTACTGAGTGGGAAAGAAAACAATACTTGAAACTATATTAATGCAAAAAAGAAATCCGACTACATTTTTGTAGTCGGATTTCTTTTTTTACTTTTATTAAAGGACTGCTAATGCCAGAGCTTGTTGAATGGCAGAAATGTGTTTATCATTCGTAAACTGTAATGTGATAGCTGGTTCATTAGCACTAGAAATAAAAATTTTCAATTCAGCATCTAAATCAAAATGACCAGTCGTTTCCACTAAAAATCGGCTGATTGACTTATAAGGCACCGAATGATAAGTTGTTTTTTTACCGGTGATTCCTTGTTTATCAATAACAATTAACCGTTTATCTGTGAAAATAATTAAATCACGGACCAACTTGAAAGCTAGGTCAATCACTTCAGTCTCTAAAATAACGTCCGATAATTTTTTTCGAGCTTCATTTTCGCTAATGTTTCCTGCATTTCCTAAAAGACCACTAATTAATCCCATAGCAAAGCCTCCTTAACTATTCTGCTGCTTATTGTAAACCGATATTTTTCTTATTACAATCGATAAAAATAACACTTTTTGTTTTAAAAAAAATTTGTTCCTAAAAAGTGTTGACTTTTTATTCATTATTGCCTATAATTAATTTTGTTGCTAGAACATGTCTCAGTAGCTCAGCTGGATAGAGCATCCGCCTTCTAAGCGGACGGTCGAGAGTTCGAATCTCCCCTGAGGCATCAATTAAAAAGTTGAAAAAGCCGAATAACTAGCTTTTTCAACTTTTTTTATGGATTATTGAAAATAAATTGTTTTTTTAATTTAAACAAAGTAAAATAAATCATTACTTTAATAGTTGAAAAATAATTTAAAGATTTATTCAAAAAAATGTAAAAATATTCTTTTATCGTTATATAAACAACTAGTTTAGAGTTTGAAATTTTTTTTAATGTGAAAAGTACACATAATTAATTTTCGATACAAATATCAGTAGGATTCTTTGCGTTTTATTGTTCACAAGCTATTATTCTTACACACTACATATAGAAAGAAATAGATATGTCAAGAGAAAAAGCCACTATATCTAGTGGTTTTTTTATTTGCCAGTTGAAGAGAATTGATGTAGAATATAAAAATAGAAATAAAGAAAAATACATTAAAAAGTAGCTCAAAAGGAGAATGTCTTATGAAAAAAAACATCATTGTTTATTCTAAACCAAACTGTATGCAATGCAATTTCACAAAAAAATATTTAGAGGATAAAGGGATTCCTTATGAAGTTAAGGATATTTTTGAATCAGAAGAAGCTTTAAATGAAGTGAAAGAACTTGGATTTAGCTCTGTTCCAGTTATTACTATTGAAGGACATGAAGCATTCAATGGATTCCGTCCGGATCTCCTTGATCAACTAGCATGAAAGTAGTTTATATCAGCCTAACCGGTCAAACACGAAAGTTTATCAAAAAACTAAGTATGGATTCATTGGAATTAACTCCAACGAATCCATATATTGCTTTAGGGGAACCCTTTATCATCGTTACGCCTACCTATGACAAACAAGCAACTGATTTATTGAATGACTTTATTGAAACGGCTGATAATAAAAAGTATTTTAAAGGGGTAGCCGGTGGTGGGAATTTGAATTTCGGTAAACTTTTTGCCTTTACAGCAAAAGATTTAGCGTACGATTACAAAGTTCCGTTATTGCATACTTTTGAATTTCAAGGTAATGACGAAGATGTTGCAAAATTAAAGAAAGCGGTGAAAGATATTGGATAAACCTAAATTAGCACCAAAAGTAAAAGAGGTCACGTATTTCAAGTTGAATAATGAATTAAATAGACCTGTGGATGGAAAAATCCCTTTAAATAAAGACCGTGAAGCTGTGCGGGCTTATTTTTTAGAACATGTTAATCCGAATACCGTTTTTTTCTATACACTTGAAGAAAAATTAAATTATATGATCAAAGAAGAGTACCTAGAAGAAGAATTTTTACTGAAATATGATAAAGCCTTTATTCGTTCATTATTCGATGATATTTATAATCGGAAATTTAGATTTCGTTCATTTATGTCGGCCTTTAAATTTTACACCCAATATGCTTTGAAAACGGATGATGGAGAACGTTTCTTAGAACGCTACGAAGACCGAATCGTTTTTAATGCACTATATTTAGCAGATGGAGATGCGGAACTAGCTAGTAGAATTGCGGATGAGATCGTTAATCAACGTTACCAACCTGCTACACCGACGTTTTTGAATGCGGGTCGCAAAAGACGAGGAGAATTAGTTTCTTGTTTCTTGATCCAAGCAACAGATGACATGAACAGTATTGGTCGCGTCGTGAATAGTGCTTTACAACTGTCTCGTATCGGTGGTGGAGTAGGAGTGAATTTATCGAATTTACGAGCTGCTGGTGATCCAATCAAAAAAATCGAAAATGCATCAAGCGGAGTCGTTCCAGTAATGAAATTACTAGAAGACAGCTTTAGTTATTCAAATCAGCTTGGTCAACGTAATGGAGCAGGTGCGGTTTATTTGAATGTTTTTCATCCGGATATCGTTTCATTCCTATCGACGAAAAAAGAAAATGCAGATGAAAAAATCCGTGTCAAAACACTTTCACTTGGTTTAGTGGTACCAGATAAGTTTTATGAATTAGCCGCTCACGATGAACAGATGTATTTATTTAGTCCTTATGACGTAGAACGTATCTATGGAGAGCCATTTGCTTATATAGATATCACTAAAGAGTACGATAATATGGTGAACAATGAAGAGATACGTAAATCAAAAATTAGTGCTCGCGAGTTAGAAAATGAAATTTCTAAATTGCAACAAGAATCTGGTTATCCTTATATTATCAATATTGATACCGCCAACCGCGAAAATCCGGTATACGGTACGATCACAATGAGTAATTTATGTAGCGAAATTTTACAAATTCAAGAACCTTCATCAATCAATAATGATCAAACCTATGAGCATTTAGGAACCGATATCAGTTGCAACCTGGGTTCAACAAATATCGTGAATTTATTGAATTCATCTGATTTTGGACAATCGATTGATACAATGGTAAGAGCATTAACGATGGTTACAGATCAATCAAGCATTGATGCAGTCCCATCAATTAAGAATGGAAATGACAAATTCCATACGATTGGTTTAGGCGCAATGGGTTTGCATACTTTCCTCGCATTGAACCAAATTCATTATGGTTCACCAGAATCGGTTGAATTTACAGATGTTTATTTTAAACTATTGAATTATTACACATTGGTCTCTAGCAACAAGGTGGCTCGTGAAAGAAAAACAACTTTTTACAATTTTGAAAAATCCACTTACGCTGACGGAACTTACTTTGATCGATACATCAATGAGACTTCTGCCTTAAACAGTGAAAGGGTTCAACAGTTATTTGAAGGAATTCATATCCCGACTCAAGAGGATTGGAAAGCTTTGAAACAAGCCGTTAGTAAAGATGGACTGTATCATCAAAATCGTTTAGCTGTAGCGCCTACGGGTTCAATCAGTTACGTCAATGAAACATCTTCTAGTTTACACCCCATCACACGTTTGATTGAAGAGCGCCAAGAGAAGAAGACTGGTAAGACTTATTATCCCGCACCTTTCTTATCAAATGAGACTTTGCCTTATTATACTTCTGCTTACGATCTGGATATGCGAAAAGTTATTGATGTTTATGCAGCAGCTCAAAAACATATCGATCAAGGTATGAGCTTAACGCTCTTTTTACGTTCTGAAATTCCTGAGGGGCTTTATGAATGGAAAAATGGGCGTACTACGAAACAAACAACACGTGATTTAAATATTTTGCGCCATTATGCTTGGAAAAAAGGCGTTAAATCGATTTATTATGTTCGCACATTTACTGAAAATTCAGAAGAAATTGGTTCAAATGACTGTGAAAGCTGCACCATTTAAAAGGAGAGAATTCGAATGACGACGAACTATACAGCCATCAATTGGAACAATATCGAAGACATGATCGATAAGCTGACTTGGGAAAAATTAGTTGAACAATTTTGGACAGATACGCGTATCCCAGTATCAAATGATTTAGACGATTGGGCACGTCTTCCAAAAGTTGAAAAAGATATGGTAGGAAAGGTTTTTGGAGGCTTAACTTTATTAGATACCCTTCAATCACAAGATGGAGTTCCAGCTTTAAAACCTTCTATTCTTACACAACACGAAGAAGCTGTGTACAACAATATCCAATTTATGGAATCGATGCATGCAAAAAGCTACAGTGCTATTTTTAGTACCTTAAATAGCAAAGTTGAAATTGATGAAATTTTTCAATGGACGAATACAAATGAATTGTTGCAAATGAAAGCATCAACGATCAATGAAATTTACCACAATGGAACAGAGCTACAGCGTAAAATAGCCAGCGTAATGTTGGAATCTTTCTTATTCTACTCAGGTTTTTTTGCTCCGCTGCATTATTTAGGCAATAATAAACTGCCAAATGTAGCAGAAATCATTAAATTGATTTTAAGGGATGAATCTGTTCATGGGACCTATATTGGGTATAAATTTCAAATTGCGTACAATCAATTGCCTATTGACGAACAAGAAGAAACTAAGAATTGGGCATATGATTTACTTTTTAAATTGTATCAAAATGAAGTGAAATATGCAGAGTATTTGTATGATGAAATTGGTTGGACTGAACGCGTCAAAGTCTTTCTTCGTTACAATGCAAATAAAGCCCTACAAAATCTAGGATTTGATCCTTTATTTCCAGATACAGCTGATGATGTGGATCCTGTAGTGATGAATGGAATCTCTACAGGTACTTCTAATCACGACTTTTTCTCACAAGTAGGAAATGGGTATCTGCTTGGTATGGTTGAGTCGATGGAAAACGATGATTACGAAAAATGGACCGTTTAAATAGTCAAACAAAGAAAAGGAGAGGCTAGTTGGATATTTTTCCAATCTAAGCGCTTCTTTTTTTATGAATTTCAGCTATTTCTGATGCATGACTACAGCCAACAGGAATTAATTTGACTAGTTAATGATCTTTTTAGTAGAGTTTAAAAAAAGAATGTTATTGAAAAAATAACAATTGTTTAGCTATACTGTTTCGGTTATGATTAAGCAAGAATCCAGTTGGATGAAAAGGAGGAAATACAATGAAGAGACGCGAAATAAAACGCACCGCAAAAAAAATGTTAAAAGGGAATTGGAAAGTTGCTATTTTAAATTTAATTATTATTTCCATTTTAACAGGGGCAATTAGTCAAATTATATTAACGGTGTTAGGAACAGGGAATTCTTTTACACTAATCGAATCAGCTATTCAAGGGACTCTAAGCGAGCAACAAATTGCAACTGAGTCATCAATTGCAGCTAATTTAATTACTACGCTTGTCAGCATCTTTGTAGGTTTCATTTCGGGGTTGTTGTATGCTGGATATGCTTGGAATATTTTAGATATGATTGACGGCGCCAAGCTATCGATAGAAGGGATGTTTCAAACCTTTAGCAGAGCCCGTATTTTTAAAACAGCAGGATTGGTTATTGTAACAGCTATTTTAGTTACACTATGGTCTCTGTTATTGGTCATACCTGGAATTATCAAAACTTATAGTTATAGCCAAGCGTTAAATTTAATGAAGGATGATCCTTCAATCAGTATCATGGAGGCACTAAACCAAAGTCGTAAATTAATGAAAGGGGAAAAATGGAACTATTTTCTATTGCAACTTTCATTTATCTGGTGGTATATTGCACCTATTGTGCTTTTTGCTCTCCTTCTATCAGCAAGTGTTCGAACTATTGTTGCCAGTTTGGAAGCGGGATCTAACGAAGGTTTTGCGATTATTATAGGCTTTGCTTTATTGTTCTTAGTAGTTATGTTATTTGTATTTTTAATTTCTTTTTATGTAGAACCCTATCGCACAACAGCTCAGCAACTATTTTACCGTATGTTAACGGATGGAGCTGAGTATAACCCTGAGCAACCAATTGATCATACTAAAGGCAACAATCAGTATGAAGATAAAGATAACCAATTAGACGATACTACTTTTTGAAAGTACTATCAAGGTGACAAGGACTAGAGAATAATAATCGTGGTAAAACACGGATATTGTTCTCTAGTCCTTTTTTTTAAAATAAATTAACACTATTTAAGGCGGTATCTTTTTAATATCATTAGGTAATACGCTACAATGAAAGTAAGTATATTAGAGTTGCAAATATCTATTTATAACAGTTGTAGTTATCCGTTTTAAACTGTCGGTCACTGAAAAGATAGTAGTAGGGTGTTAAAAAATGCTTTTAAAACTATTCTAGCGCTTATTCCAAAAAAAAGCATAATCACCGTCCACTCCTCTCAAAAAAACTAATCGTTAGAGCACTGGCGTCCACTCATACACATTGGCTCTTGCCGTTCCTACAAACAACTTCTTTATCCAAAGAGGTAAATTAGGTGACTTACCTAATTTACCAATACTAAAAATTATAGGCCAAAAATTTGAAATGGACGGAAGATCAGTCGATTAGAATGATGTAATTTTCTATTGAAGAAACAATTGACCGCTTAAGTGATTCTACTGTGGGAAATTGAGAACGTTACCTCAATGATCGGTTAGGGTAGTTAGGTAATCAGCAGATGAAGGAGTGTAAAAATAGTTATCACAAAAGTTGATCTATTAGCTATAGGGGTTTATTTTTAATAAAAAAGAGAAAGGGTGATTGAAATGAAAAAAATCTTAACTCTTTTAGGCGCAGTTGCTACATTGGCGGGTTGTAATTCAATTGGAGGAGAATCTTCTACGGAATCAAGTTCAGCACCTATGTCGAGCGAGACAATGATAAGTTCAGAATTGGCTGCTGAATCGTCAGCGGTTGTTGCCTCTGAATCAATCATGAGTAATGCGGAAGAAGCAATAACAAGTTCAAATGCTACGAATGAATTAACTTCAGACATGGAAATCTCACTTGTGCCGCAAAAAATGGAGTTAGATCAAAATCTGACATTAGAAAATGATTCTGTGTTACAAGAAATAGAAACAAGAATGAAACAAGCAGAAGAACTAGGAATTGAAAATGACGTGGCGATTCATTTTACAGGCATGTATTTAGGTGAAGAAGGAAGTATGCAAGCAATCTTTATTATTGTGAACAGAATGGATGTGGCAATGACAAATATAAATATTACAGTCAGCTTTAGTACGATTGATGGAGCCACTATCCTAGAAGAAGCACCGTTCTATCTGACAGAAGAATCTTTTGGCGTATTAGAACCGGATACTGCCATGCCAATGTACTTGAAAATTCAGCCCGAAAACGAAGAAGCGTTCTTCAGCACATCAAATATGGAAGAGCTGATTTATAAAATTGATGAATTTGATTTTGAAGAAAGATAAACATAACTTTGATCAAGATGAAAGAACAAGCTTTTAAATGCAGGGAAAAAGTATTTAAAGGTTTGTTTTTCATTGAAAATAAAATAGATAACTAAATTGAAGAATGAGTCTAAGCCGACCGTAACAATGGTGGAATGCTATTGTAAACGATAATTCTATTTGAGAGGTGATGTAAATTGAAAATTCCTGCAAGAGATTTCTTTACTATTCCAAATAGTTTATCTTATATCCGTTTACTCCTTATTCCGGTTTTTATGGTCCAGTACCTTACAGCAGTAGAAATCAAAGATTATTATATAGCCGGTATGATCGTTGTCTTTTCAGGTCTGACAGATTTATTAGATGGACTTATTGCTCGCAAGTTGAATCAAATAACTGAGGTGGGTAAACTGCTTGATCCTGTTGCTGATAAACTCACTCAAATTGCCGTTATTATTTGCTTGATGTCACGATATGAAAAAATGTGGATTGTTATTTTATTATTTATAGCCAAAGAATTATTCATGACAATAAATGCTATTGTTCTTTACCGACAAGGTAAAAAACTAGATGGAGCCAAATGGTTTGGCAAAATATCTACCGCGGTTTTTTATGCGTGTATGACTTTTTTAGTGGCGTTTCCTTCTATTCAACCAACTAGCGCAGTTGGTTTGATGATTATTACGGCCTTTTTCTTAGCTTTATCTCTTCTACTGTATGGACGAGAGTTTTTTAGAATGTATCAAAAATAAGATGTTACATTAGGAAAGGGGACTATAATGAATAATGCAGAACGCTTTATTGCTAGTTTTAATCGCATTCACAATCATTTAAGCTTTTCGGAGAATGAAAATGAACATAAAAAACCTTTCTATCGCTTATTAGACGAAAATGAACACCGTAATCCTGCAGTAAAAAAATACAAAAATGATTTACAAATTTTTGCAGATCTTAGAAATGTAATGGTCCACAAAAAGCTAATCCCTAATACCTATATTGCACAACCGACAGATAAAGTAGTCGAACATATTGAACAAATGGAAGAAGAAATAAAAAACCCTCAAAAAGTCTACCCATTATTCAAAAGAAATGTCGTCCGTTTCAATTCAGATGATCTATTCATAGAAGTATTACGAACGATCAGTGAAAAAAAGTTCACCCATTTCCCTATTTACAAGAACAAGGAACTGATTGGTTTATTAACCGAAAAAGGGATCGCAGTTTGGTTAGCTAATCAGTTGAAAGATGAAACTATTTACTTAAAGAAAACAGCGGTGGAAGAAATCATTTTACAAGATAAAAATCGGAGTAACTATCTATTTATTAAAAAAAGCATGTCCGTTGAAATTGCTGCAGATTTATTGAAAAATGATCGTCGATTGGATGCTTTATTGATAACTGAGAATGGAACAGTATCAGAAACTCCTCTCGGTATTATTACTCCTTCAGATTTATAAGGTAACTCAATTACTTACTATGTAAAACGAATAAATAACTATAGGTAAGAATAATTTTTTCAGTTGATGGGTATCAGTTGCAACTTAAAATTAAGTGCGCTATAGTTGCTTTGAATTAGTAAATATAGCGCGCTCATTCTTTGCTAAATTACTTATTCAGTTGATAGCTGAAACATGATGAGGAGGAAAAAATAAATGATGAAAATTGGAATAATCACAGGAAGTACGCGTCAAGGACGCAATAGCTTGCAAGTAGCACAATGGGTAAAAAAATTAGCTGACGAACGTGGAGATGCAGAATATGAAATTATTGATCTTGTAGAATTCAATCTGCCTTTATATAATGAGCCAATCTCAGCAGCGTATAGTCAAGACTATATTACGCCAGAAGCTATTCCATGGTCTAAAAAAATAGCTGAATTAGATGGCTATGTCTTTATTACTCCCGAATACAATCATGGTATTACATCAGCATTAAAAAATGCAATTGATTACCTTTATCCTGAGTGGAACAATAAAGCAGCAGGTATCGTGAGTTATGGGTCATCTGGTGGGGTAAGAGCCGCAGAAGCTTTACGTGTTGTTTTAGCTGAATTACAAGTTGCAAGTGTTCGCACACATCCTGCAATGTCTTTATTCACTGATTTTGTAAATATGAATGAATTTAACCCTGCTGACTTGCATATTGCCTCAGTCAATACTCTTTTAAATCAAGTCAATGCATGGTCAACAGCACTGAAACCGTTAAGAAATAACGGGTAAACCTGAGTCTAATGTTACTTATTTAAAAAGAGGATTTCCAATCTTTAAAATTGAAATTTTAGAGGTTTACTGTTATTATAATGGTGTAAAGAAGTACAAGGTACAATGTCTTCTTTACTAGAGTCAGCGTAATAGACTCTAAAGTTAATAGTAGAATTAAGGCTATTAACTTAACTTCATATTAGTGGCTAAGTTCCTGAAATAGAATGAGTCGAGATTGAAGTATCCAAAATGCACATGATAGAAATATAAATCATGTGTAAAGTGACAATCTAGCAGATGAAATAAAAATGCTAGAAAATAAGAAGTAAAAAACGGGACTAGCTACAAAATGAAGAGAGAGCTTCTTTTAAGAATAAGAGGCTCTTTTTTTTGTCTATAATTTTTTAATGTTAGGAAATTAGATAGATTCCTTACTTGGTAATGTATGGGGATCTAAGTCAACTGGTGTGGATGATTTAAGATAAAACTTTCTCTGGAGTGGACAATTTGGACCGTGGAGAGTCAAGGGAATAGCTGAAGCACCAATGTTTTTTAATTTTCGTTGAATTCCTTTTATATGGCTACAAATAACGCTATTCCTCAAGCAAATAATAGGGTTGATTTGCAATCAAAATCATGACAAAAAACCATTTTGCTATCTAATTTAGGTGAAAAAAATAAATCCTTACGAAAAGTAGTTTGCTGCATCTGACCAGAAAACTGGATGAACATCTTATTTTTTGAACGGTCAATTAGATACAAATCGTCCGGAGAAGATACAAAAGACATTCGGAACACGAACTCCTGAACTTAGAGAAGCACTTACTTGGTTAGAAAACCAACATGTGACCGATATTTTTATGGAGAGCACAGGCTAATATTGGTTACCGACAGCTACTATATTTTCCGAAAGTTCGTTTAATCTCATTCGCTCTTTTTATGTTCCTTCACTTGAAGTGATGGACTTACGTTCTCTCATTCGCCGTGGGCAATCTTATACTCAAGAACGCAAGCAAGCAAGCTAAAAATGAGTTGTACACTATTCTTCAACGATCGAATAGTAAACTAACTGGTTATTTATCAGACATTTTTTCAAAAACGGGGACAAGCTTTGCTGCATTTGTTTATTGGTGGAGAAGCATTCACGCTTGAGTCCGTCCAATTTTGCATGTAAGATTCCATAAAACATCTCTCCATTATAATTCATCAAAAAAATTTTAGTAATAGAGCATTTACAATTGACATAATAACGCTTACATGGTATATTATGTATGTAAAGAGAGACATGCACAGTAAGAGAGCATGACGCTCTTTATAGAAGCTAGTGAAAGTGGCTTCTAGGACGAATAGTCGAGTAAAGCTATTCTGTCCAAGCTCATTCATTTAGATGATTGCTAAAAAAATTTAGTGAAACTCAATCAGAAATACTAAATGTTTGAGCTCATATATTTAGTAGCATGTTGTTCTAGATAATAAAAGAATCTCTAATAAACCTGTTCAAAAATTGGTGTTAGAAATTCGCTAGGACCATGCTATTAGAATTAAGAGGGTCGTTCTGATTTCCAGAGCGTCCTTCTTTTTTGGCTATATAATTTTTAATATTGCTATATTAATCAATTTACTCACTCAGACTTTCTGGAGAAAAAAAGTTGCTTTTAGTTTAGAAAGAAGTACGGTGTATTTTGTAGACTACTAAACTAATACAGGAACAAATACAGATTTACATGTGTCCCATAGTTCTACAAATAAATTTGTTTATTCTAGAAAAAAATTAGGCTGTTGCCACGAATACTATTTTTCAAACAGTCCAGATTAGTTGACAGGTATCTATTCATAATGGTATATTTGCCTCGAAATGAAGATAAATTCATTTAAAGTAATAGGGTTTTAGATATGTTCAAATCGAAAGGTGATAAGATAAAATGGATGACACAGCTAAAGCTTTAAAGACTTTGACAGTATTACTAAAATCTTCTGCAAGTGTACAAGATGTCATTAAAAGAGATATGTTGAAATATGGTGTAAATCCTACTGAATTTTCAGTTTTAGAGCTTCTTTATAGTAAAGGAGATCAGCCCGTTCAATTTATTGGTAAAAAAATATTACTAGCCAGCAGCAGTATCACATATGTCGTAGATAAATTAGAAAAGAAAGAATTTATAAAGCGTACTCCATCAGCTACAGACCGTCGAGTAACCACTATCTCGATTTCTGAAAAGGGAAAAGCTTTTATGCAAGAGGCCTTTCCGCAACACGAAGAGTTGATTTCAGATTTATTTAGTGTGCTTAATGAAGAGGAAAAAACTACTTTGATAGAATTATTAAAAAAAATTGGGTATCGTGCCCATTCATTTAAATAAAAAATGACTCATTTAACGAATCATAGGAAAGTTCCACACGGTTTAGTGTAAGAGTGCTAATAAAGGCTCTTTTTTTGTTGTGCTTCATTTTCTGGCCTAAATATGGTACAATGGGGTGTATTAAGAGAATTTATTAGAATACGCTCAAATAAGAACCAAAGAGATGAGGGGATTTACATGGGGAAAATTATTACCGAAGAAATTCAATCTTTAGTTGAAGTTGAACTTCGCAAAGGTGCTAGCAAATCAAGAATTGCGACTCTTTTAGGTGTACCATATGATGAAGCGATCGTTATTATTGATGAAATAAAAGCTTCTTTTAGACCTGATGTAGGAGATAGAATTATCTTTTCTTTCAGAGATGAAAAAATGGCTGGAACGATTATCAAATTATTAAATAATAGCGCTGTAGTTGAAATTTATTGGGAAAAGTCTTCTGATAAAATGAAAGATATAATGGAAAGCAAAACGATTGTTAACTTTAAAGATATTGAAGAGTTTATATCTGTTGAAGCTAATTAATTAATTAAAAAAGAGTTAAGACAATTTAATTTGTCTTAACTCTTTTTTTGTGGTTAAATTGGCTGTATATTTTTTGATGTATATAAATAAATCAATTAAATTACTTATCCCAAACTCCTGAAAGAATAGGGGTTACTTGTAAATATGCATTGAATTCAATGTGAATGATACAGTGTTAGCTCTTCAGTGATTAAGCTGTGTTTGAAGCTTGAAAGTCTGAAGACTTCCTTTCAGGCTTCCGGTGCTTCATGGTTCCAAAAGCAAACCCGTATAATTCAGAAGAAATTTCATTTTGAAGCATCCACGCCATTTGACCTAGATCCGATAAATTGAAACGTTAGTTTATAAAATAAATCCAAATTTTAATTCTTTTTTGGTAATTTAAAAATAATATTCGGCTAATTATTATAGCAAACACTTTAATAATTCAAATTTTTTTATTGCGTTATCCGTTGATAATAAAGGATTTTAATTTAAGATTAAAAAAAATAATGCTAATTATTCTTGACACTTCCGTTAAAAAATAATATAGTTTGATGGTCAAACAATTTGATGTTCAAAGTAATTGACCTACTTGACAATTTGAAAGAACGGAGGAGTTGGTGTGGACGAATTAATTCCTGAAATTAATTCTTACTTAGTAACGATTTTTAATGAAGTCCTGACGATTGAAGAAAATGCTCTTCAAAACAGCACATTTAAGGATATTTCAATAAAAGAAGTGCACACTATTGAAGCTATTGGGATGTATGGTGTTCATACAACTACAGAAGTTTCAAAGAAATTGGCAGTTACGGTAGGAACATTAACGGTCTCCGTTAACAACTTAGTAAAAAAAGGGTACGTTGAACGCATTCGAAATGATCATGATCGACGAGTGGTTAGGTTGGGATTAACTAAAAAAGGCCGGCTATTGTATCGCCTTCATAATAAGTTTCATCGAGATATGGTAAAAGAAACACTCGAAGGCTTAAATAAAGAAGAAGCGGAAATGTTGATTAAAGGCTTAGAAAATCTTCATGTTTTCTTACATCGCACAAAAAATAATCTATAAGAACAGGGTTGAATTCGATGAATGCAAAAATCATGGGTGCCGGAAGCTACATCCCGCAAAAAAAAGTTTCAAATGCTATGCTAGAAGAAATAATGGATACCAATGACGAATGGATCAGAACTCGTACAGGGATAGAAAATCGTCACATTAGTGAAGGTGAGAACACTTCAATTCTTTGTGGCAAGGCTGCACTAGATATTCTTGAAAAAACAGGCGTTTCTGCTAAAGAAATTGATTTTATTATTGTAGCGACAATGACTCCTGATGGATCAAGTCCTACGACAGCTTGTTTAGTACAAGATTATATTGGAGCAAGACCTGTAATGGCTTTTGATGTAAATGCAGCATGTTCTGGTTTTGTCTATGCATTATCGATTGCTGAAAAATTGATTCAAAGCGGCGCTTATCAATATGGATTAGTTCTTGGCGGAGAAGTCATGTCGAAAGTCATTGATTGGCAAGATCGCAGTACAGCGGTTTTGTTCGGTGATGGCGCTGGCGGAGTTTTGCTGGGAGCGACAGAAACAGAGGGCAGCTTTTTAGGAGAAGATATTCATTCTGACGGAAGCCGTGGAGATGCCCTTACAGTTGGAAGACACGCAGTTTCAAATTTCCAACTGGAGGAAGCTCGCAAAACGGATTTTCTTCAAATGGAAGGAAGAGCAATATTTGATTTTGCTCTCCGCAGTGTACCTGAAAGTATTCGAACAGTCATTGAGACATCAAGCAGCAGTATTGAACAAATTGATTGTATCATTGCTCATCAAGCGAATTACCGTATTCTAAAAGGTATTGCAAAAAAACTGAAAATTCCAGTTGAAAAATTTGCAACCAATATTGCTGAATATGGAAACACTTCAGCTGCCAGCATTCCAATTTTGTTAGATGAACTTTTAACAAATGGTGAGTTAGTTATTGGCAGCAAGAAAAAAGTTATTCTGACCGGATTTGGTGGAGGACTCACATGGGGATCTATCCTTATCCAACTTTAAATAAGGTACAACGGCTTGCTTAAGCTTAAAAAAAATAAGCAAAATAAGAAACAAAAAAAACAACTATAATGGAGGAAATATAAAATGACATTCGAAAAAATACAAGCAATCATCATGGACCAATTAGACAAAGAGGAAGAAGAAGTGAAATTAGAAACAAATTTCCGCGAAGACTTAGAAGCTGACAGCTTAGACTTATTCCAAATCATCAATGATATCGAAGATGAATTTGATATTAAGATCGAATCTGAAGAAGGTTTGGTAACTGTTCAAAACATCGTAACTTTTGTTGAAGCTGAACTAGCGAAAAAATAAATACTCAAAAGAAAGCAGGTACCTGCATGCAGTCTGAACTGATTAAAAAACTTGGAATCAAATATCCAATTATACAAGGCGCAATGTCTTGGGTTGCTAATCCTAGTTTAGTGAGTGCCGTTTCAAATGCTGGCGGGCTAGGAATACTAGCTTGTGGATATGCTTCGGCTGAAACTGTACGTGACCTAATTAAAGAAACAAAGAGCTTAACAGATAAACCTTTTGGAATCAATGTTCTACTAACTTCTCCTTACGTTGATGACGTTGTAAAAGTTGTCTGTGAAGAAAAAGTAAGAGTAGTGACTACCGGTGCAGGAAACCCAGGAAAATACATGAGTCAATTTAAAAGCGTTGGTACAGTCGTTATTCCAGTTGTTGCTTCAGTAGCATTAGCTAGAAGAATGGAAAATGAAGGTGCAGATGCGATTATATGTGAAGGTATGGAAGCTGGCGGACACATTGGGAAAACCACAACGATCAACTTAGTACCGCAAGTCGTTGATGCTGTTTCAGTACCTGTCATTGCAGCAGGGGGTATTGCTGATGGACGTGGGGTTGCAGCTGCTTTTATGTTAGGCGCTTCAGCTGTTCAATTAGGTACCCGTTTTGTTGTTGCTTATGAAAGTACGGTACATCAAAATTTTAAAGACGCTATTTTGAAAGCAAAAGATATCGATACTGTGATTACCGGTCAAATTACTGGTCATCCAGTACGAGTACTTCGTAACAAATTAACACGTAAATATTTAAAAGTTGAAAAAGACATTACAAGTGATGAAAAACCAGATTTTAGTCGCTTAGAAGAACTTGGTAAAGGTGCTTTAAGGCGTGCTGTCGTTGATGGAGATAAAGAAACTGGATCATTTATGTCTGGCCAAAGTGCTGGGTTAGTTTTTAAAGAACAAAGTTGTCATGACATCATCCAAGAATTAATGCATGAATATCAAGAAGTAATAAAAGAACAAGCCAACCTTATCTTAAATTAAGGTGAGCTTATGAAAAAACTAGAAAGCTAAAAAGAAGTTCTTTTTGCTTCAAATAGTTTTCTAGTTTTTTTTATTATTTCTTTTATTGATTTGTATAAAAAGGGATGATTTTTTTTATAGACAAATTACCGTATAAAGGAGACAAAATCCTTATGAAAATTGCTTTTGTATATAGTGGTCAAGGAGCTCAATATGTTGGTATGGGTCAAGAACTGTATGAAAACTACAGTGTGGTCCGAGATGTTTTTGATCAAGCCAGTGAATGTTTAGATTTGGATATAGCAAAATTATGTTTTGAAGAAAATGATTTGTTGCATCAAACAACTTACACTCAACCGGCGATTCTAACTACTAGTCTAGCTATTGATGCATTATTAAAAGAAAACGGGATCGAGCCAGCCATTGTAGCTGGTTTGAGTCTAGGAGAATATAGTGCTTTTGTTAAAGCCAATGTTCTTTCTTTTGCCGATGCTGTAAAATTGGTGAAAAAAAGAGGCCAATACATGACCGATGCTGTTCCCTTAGGTAAAGGTGCTATGAGTGCTATTATGGGGCTCGACCGCCAAACAGTTAAAGATGCGTGTGCTGAAGCCAGCGAGTTGGGAATCGTTTCGCCAGCTAATTACAATATGCCTGGCCAAATCGCCATTGGCGGTATTAAAGCAGCTGTTGAAAAAGCCGGTGAACTGTTGCTTGAAAGAGGCGCCAAACGTGTCGTACCTTTGCAAGTGAGTGGTCCTTTCCACACACAACTATTGGAACCAGCTTCGATCCAGTTAGAAAAAGCTGTTGCAACCGTTCCAATGAATGAACCGACTCTTCCTATTGTTAGCAATACGATTGCTGAAGTTTTTGAAGACAAAGAGCAAATTAAAGAGATGATGGTCAAACAAGTGATGTCTCCTGTGTATTGGGAAGATAGTGTACAAACCATGATTGCTTTAGGAGTCGATACATTCATTGAAGTTGGACCGGGAAAAGTATTAAGCAGTTTCATTAAAAAAATTGATAAAACCGTGACCATATTGAATGTTGAAAATGAAAAAACGCTAGCGAAAACACTAGCGAAACTGGCTGAACTAAATACATTAGCCTAGTACATTAAAAGGAATGAGTCCATGACTTTAAAAAATCAAACAGTTATTGTTACAGGCAGCTCAAGAGGCATTGGAAAAGCAGTTGCTGTCGAATTTGCTAAAGCGGGTGCGAACGTTGTCTTAAATGGAAGAAAACCAATTTCTGAAGAGCTTATTTCTGAAATAGAAAGTTATGGTGTAAAAACGCACACTATTTTAGGAGATGTCAGTGATTTTGATTTTGCCAAACAATTGATTGATGAAACAAAAGCATTTTTTGGAAGCGTCGATATTTTAGTTAATAATGCCGGTGTGACCCATGATATGCTTTTAATGCGGATGTCAGAAGAAGATTTTGACCAAACGATTTCAATCAATTTAAAGGGAACCTTTAATACGATTCGTCACGCATCAAAAGTTATGCTTAAACAAAAAAGTGGTACAATCATCAATATGGCTAGTGTAGTTGGCCTTGTAGGAAACGTTGGACAAGCAAACTATGCTGCAAGTAAAGCTGGTGTTGTCGGGTTAACAAAATCCGCAGCGCGAGAATTATCTGCTAGAGGCATCACTGTTAATGCCATTGCTCCTGGTTTTATTGATACAGAAATGACAGAAGTATTGTCTGACAAGATGAAAGAACAAGCTATTAGTCAAATTCCATTGAAACACTTAGGTAATGTAGAAGATGTTGCACGAGCAGCTATCTTTCTAAGCGAGAATAAGTACATTACTGGACAAGTCATCAATGTAGACGGCGGAATGGTTATGAATGGTTAATAAGGAGGAAAAATAATTATGAATAATCGTGTAGTAATTACTGGAATGGGTGCTGTTACACCTTTAGGAAACACAGTAGATGAATTTTGGGATGGACTTAAAGCTGGGAAAAACGGCATTGCTCCTATCACAAAATTTGATGCATCAGAAACAGGTATTACAGTTGCAGGTGAATTGAAAGATTTTGATGCAACAAAGTATATGCAACGTAAAATTTCAAAAAGAATGGATGAATTTTCTAGATATGGTGTAGCTGCAGCTGTTCAAGCATTTGAAGAGAGCGGTATTGATCGCGAAAAAACAGACATGAATCGTTTTGGGGTTATTGTTGGTTCGGGTATTGGCGGTTTGAACGCTATGCAAGACCAAATTATTAAAATGAATACAAAAGGACCACAACGTGTTGCACCTTTCTTTGTTCCTATGGCAATTGGAAATATGGCCGCTGGAAATATTTCGATTGCAATAGGCACGAAAGGAATCAATACTTCTATTGTAACGGCTTGTGCTTCTGGAAATAATTCTATTGGTGAAGCTTACCGCAATATCAAACACGGTTACTCAGATGTTATTCTAGCAGGGGGATCAGAAGGAACAATCAATGAAATCGGTATTTCTGGTTTTGCTGCCTTAACTGCTCTATCAACAAGTACCGATCCAGATCGTGCTTCGATTCCTTTTGATAAAGAACGTAATGGATTTGTAATGGGTGAAGGTGCTGGCGTATTGATGATGGAAAGTTTGGATCATGCATTAGATCGTAATGCAACAATTTATGCTGAAATCGTAGGATATGGTTCAACTGGAGACGGGTACCATATGACTTCTCCAACACCAGACGGAAGCGGAGCTGGACGTGCGATGCAAGATGCAATGGCTGAAGCCGGTATTACACCAGCGGATGTTGGTTACATCAATGCCCACGGAACAAGTACAGGGGCTAACGATTCAGCCGAAACAATGGCGATCAAATATGCTTTTGGCGAAGAAGCAAAAAATGTTGCCATTTCAAGTACAAAGAGTATGACCGGCCACTTATTAGGTGCTGCAGGAGCTATTGAAGCTGTAGCTTGTATAAAAGCTCTTCAAGAAGGTTTTTTACCACCAACAATCGGACTTCAAGTACCTGATGAAGCTTGCGATTTAGATTACATTCCTAACGTTGGACGCAAAGCAGATATTCAATACACATTAAACAATTCTTTAGGCTTTGGCGGACACAACGCTGTAACCTGCTTTAAGAAATGGGAGGGGCAGTAAGCATGGATTTTGATCAAGTTAAGGAAATTCTCGAATTAGTTGATAAATCAGAATTAACTGAATTTGATTTGCAAATGGATAATGTAACATTACGTATGAGTAAAAATACGTCTACTCATCCATTAAGCAATCAAACGGTTCTTACTGATCAAGAAACACGATTTAATGACCCAGTACGCAAGAGAAATATCCAACACACTTCTCCTATTTTTGAAGAATCGCCTATTTCAGCACCCCTTGCTGAAATAGTTGCCGAGGGAGAAATGATTTATTCTCCTATCGTAGGTATCGTTTATACGGCACCGTCACCAGATCAGCCTGCTTTTAAAAAAGTCGGCGATAAGGTAACGATAGGTGAGACCCTTTGCATTATTGAAGCAATGAAATTAATGAACGAAATCAAAAGCGAAGTAGATGGAACAATTACTGAGATACTAATAGAAGATGAACAAGTTGTTGAATTCAATCAACCATTGTTCAGAATTGCCTAGGAGGAAAATACTAATGACAACCATGAATATTAAAGAAATCCAAGATTTGATCCCGAATCGTTACCCAATTTATTTTATTGACCGTGTGGATGAAATGATTCCCGGAGAACATGTTTTAGCTCTTAAAAATGTGACCATCAATGAAGAAATCTTTCAAGGCCATTTTCCCGGAGAACCTGTATTGCCAGGTGTCTATATTTTAGAAGCTCTTGCTCAAGCAGGATCGATTCCATTATTGACCTTAGACCGCTTCAAAGGTCAAACGGCTTACTTAGGTGGAATGAATAAAGTTAAATTCCGTAAAAAAGTTGTTCCTGGTGATCAATTGATGTTACAAGTCGACATTATTAAATTAAAAGAATACGCTGGTATCGGAAAAGCTGTAGCATACGTAGATGGCAAAAAAGTTTGCGAAGCTGAATTAACGTTCATTATTGGAAGATAAGCCTATGTTTAAAAAAATATTGATCGCCAATCGAGGAGAAATCGCTGTTCGCATTATTCGCGCTTGTCGCGAAATGGGAATTCAAACAGTTGCTGTTTATTCTGAAGCAGATCGAGATGCTTTGCACATGCAGTTAGCAGACGAAGCCATTTGTATTGGCCCGGCAAAAGCAGCTGATTCTTATTTGAATATGCAAAGTATTTTAAGTGCTGCTGTTGTGACAAACGCTCAAGCTATTCATCCAGGTTTTGGTTTCTTATCTGAAAACAGTACATTTGCGACCATGTGTAAAGAAATGAACGTTACATTCATTGGGCCAGATGCAGAAACTATTGACCAACTGGGAAATAAAGCGAATGCGCGAGCTCTTATGATTGAAGCGAACGTACCTGTTATTCCAGGAAGTGAAGGTTTTATTACCGATACTAATGAAGCTAAACAACTGGCAGATCGATTAGGTTACCCCGTAATGGTGAAAGCTGCTGCTGGTGGTGGCGGAAAAGGTATGCGAAAAGTGCTTAGAAGCGAAGAGTTAGTAACAGCTTTCAATAATGCCAAAAACGAAGCTAAAGCTGCTTTTGGCGATGATCAAATGTATATGGAAAAAATCATTGAACATGCACGTCATATTGAGGTACAATTACTAGGTGACCATTACGGAAATGTCATTCATCTGGGCGAACGCGATTGTTCTTTGCAACGCAACAATCAAAAGGTGATTGAAGAGTCACCTTCTGTTGCGATTAATGACGAACAACGAAAGAAGCTTGGAGAAACGGCTGTACGTGCTGCAAAGTCAGTTGGTTACAAAAATGCTGGGACGATTGAATTTTTACTAGATCAAAACGGCGAGTTCTATTTCATGGAAATGAACACGCGGATTCAAGTTGAACACCCGGTAACGGAAATGGCCACTGAGATCGATATTGTTAAAGAACAACTAATGATTGCAAGTGGAGCAGAATTATCGATCAAACAAAGCGATGTCCGTTTGACTGGTCACACGATCGAATGTCGCATCAACGCTGAAAATCCTGCTTTTAATTTTGCGCCTTCACCTGGTACGATACAGTACTTAATGATGCCTAGTGGTGGAAATGGATTGAGAGTCGATAGTGCAATGTTTGCTGGAGCAGATATTCCACCGTATTACGATGCGATGATTGCAAAAATCATTACAAAAGGTGCAAATCGTACTGAAGCAATCGCTAAGATGCAACGGGCTTTAGGCGAAATGGTCATCGATGGGATTATCAGCAATCAATTTTTCCAAGAAGATCTATTAATGGATCAAAGATTTGTTAATGGAGAATATGATACAAGCTTTTTACAAGATGTCTTTCTGAAAGAATGGGAACCTCGTATTGAATAAACTTGTTTTGGAATAAAAAGAACAATCTCATTCAAAAAGCAGCAAATAAAAGAGGTGACAATATGCAGTTATTTAAAAAAAGAGCGTATATTCCAATTACTAAACACACACAGATCGATGAAGAACAGGATGCCCCAATGGTACCGGATGGTATGTTTGCGCAATGTCCTAGTTGTAAAAAAGCTATTTATACAAAAGATTTAGGGACACAAAAGATTTGTCCAGAATGCGGGTATACTTTTAGGATCCGAGCTCAAAAACGGATCCAACTAACGCTCGATGATGGCAGTTTTGAAGAATGGAATCAAGATATTCCATTCGAAAACCCTCTTAATTTTCCGGATTATGATAAAAAAATTAAAAAAGCTCAAATGAATACTGATCTTCATGAAGCTGTACTAACCGGAAAAGGATCGATTGATGGATTGGAAACAGCTATTTGTGTGATGGATTCTCATTTCATAATGGGAAGTATGGGAAAAGTAGTTGGTGAAAAAATTACAAGAACATTTGAAAGAGCTACTGATGAAAAACTGCCGGTTGTTATCTTTACTGCCTCTGGTGGAGCCAGAATGCAAGAAAGTATCTTATCGTTGATGCAAATGGCAAAAATAAGCGGAGCTGTTGCACGACATAGTGATGCTGGGCTTTTATATGTCACTGTATTAACCGATCCGACAACTGGTGGTGTAACGGCCAGTTTTGCTATGCAGGGAGATATTATTTTATCTGAACCTCAAGCTTTAGTTGGTTTTGCGGGAAGACGTGTTATTGAACAAACCATAAAAGAAGAACTGCCTGATGATTTTCAGCTTGCAGAGTCGGTTTTAGAAAATGGCTTTATTGATAAAATCGTGTTAAGAAGAGACTTGAAAGAAACCTTGAGTCAAATTTTACGCATCCATCAATAGATTTTTCTTGTACGTATTTTTATAAAGAAGGTGAACGAGTTGAAAGAAGCTATGGAAATCGTTGCTTTATCTAGAAAAACATCACGATTAACCGCTTTAGAAATGATGGAATCCGTTTTTAGCGATTTTATTGAATTCCATGGCGATCGTTCTTTTCATGATGACAAAGCAATTGTAGGTGGAATAGCTACGTTAAATGGACAATCAGTGACTGTCATCGGGAACCAAAAAGGGCATGATATAAAAGAAAATATTTTGCGTAATTTTGGATCTCCTCATCCTGAAGGTTATCGAAAAGCATTGCGTTTAATGAAACAAGCCGAAAAATTTCATCGACCTGTCTTGACTTTCATTAATACTGCTGGAGCTTACTGTGGCGTTGAAGCCGAAGAACGTGGGCAAGGAGAAGCTATTGCACGTAATTTAATCGAAATGAGTAAATTAAAAGTGCCTATCCTGTCTATTATTATTGGTGAAGGTGGTAGTGGCGGAGCTTTAGCTTTAGCTATGGGGAATCAAGTATGGATGATGGAACATACGATGTATTCCGTTCTTTCTCCTGAAGGTTTTTCTTCTATATTATGGAAAAATTCATCCAGATCGAAAGAAGCAGCTGAGTTGATGAAATTGACTGCTCAAGATTTATTAGGTCTTGATGTGATTGACTTTATTTTACCGGAAACCAATAAAAAAGGCTTATTGTCTCATGAGCATATTATTAAAAATATGCGAAAGAATATTGGTCTGGCTTTGAAAGAACTTTCTGCAAAAACACCAGAACAACTCGTTGAAGAACGCTACCAACGGTTTAGAAAATATTGATTTTTATTTGCTAATAAAAGGATAGAAAAGCAGATTGCCTGCTTTTCTATCCTTTTTGGTTCTACGTCAAATTATGTGGACGAGTTTTACCAAAAGTGAGTATAGAACAACTTGTGTTTAATATTTCAAAAAAATTCTTATGGAATAGACGGGTTAGCTTGTAAGCCATGAGGGCCACATGAAGCCTGAAAAACATGGTCTTAAGGCTTTCAAGCCTCAACAGGCCATAATTGCTGAAGCGTTGACGCCCTGTTAGTCGCAGTGAATCTAGCACACGGCTACAAGCAACCCTATTCCGCCAGAATTTTTGGGTGAGTGATTTCATTCATTTATCTACACAAAAAATTATACAGCCGTTTTTTTAGCATCACTAAATAGAATAGTTAGCCATTTAGTATTATAAAGTCTATCATTTTATGGGAAATTCTATTTATAAAAAAGACTTTAGCCTATAATTACTATCCTTAATTAAAGAATTGTATGCTAAAATAGAACTAATTGAAGCATGCAATGCAATAAGCAACGATTGACGATACGAATGCAGGAGAGTGACACTATGGGAGAAACAGTACCCTTTCCAAAAAATTATGAATGGTATAGAAAAGAGGCAATGGAATGTTTTTTAACAGGGAGAATGGAAGAAGCTGTTCCATTCTTTGAGGAAGCCTATCGATTAGAACAGGATGAGTTGTTAAATACAAATTACACAACTGCATTATACCAAATTGGAGACTACCAAAAAGCAAAAGAAATAGCAGATGATAAATACTCTTTTTATGAAAAGGAAGAATCACTAGCTATTTTCTATACCGCCATTTTAATAAAGTGCCATTTATTTCTCCAAGCTGAACAAGTCCTTTTACTGCGTAAAAAAAAGTATGTGTCAAAAGATACTGCTGAAGAAAACTGGATAGCCGTTCAAGAAATGTTAGAAGAAGAACAGACTAAAATTGCGTTCGAAAAACAAAAAAAAATCCAATATTTAATAAAAGAATCTTACTCTTTAGGAAACAAATCTTTTGCGGAACAGTCTGCTATTATGAAAGAATTGGAAGAAATTCCACTAGAACCTTTTATTGAAGCGGTAAAACCAATTTTATCAAATCCTTTTGTTAATGGCATCATTAAAGCGACGGCTATAGAGCGTCTAGCTGTGGAACATGTAGCGGGTTGTTTTGATATTTATTGGATGAAAGAAAAAAGAACGATCCAACCTACAATATTAACATCAATTGAAAATCATAAAATCGTTCAAAAAGTGATGTCTTTGTTATCTGAACGGGTGGAACAAAACGATCCTTCTTTGTATCAAGCTATGGTTCAAGAAGCTTCTCTCCATTTCTTTATGCTTTACCCATTCATTGATGAAGTTATTACTTCTCCACTAAAATGGGTTGAACTGTATCAAAAGCGGTATGATAATTTTTATCAAGTAAACAGTGAATCTAATTCTGATACTAAAAAGATGGAAGAGTGGATGCATAAGATCGATCAAGAGCTAATCGATTTGAATTAATCGGTTTTTAGGTGGATAGATTGAAACTAGAATAAGAGGTCGAGCTGTTTTACCCTTAATTCGTTGTTTTTTATTTACAAATTTCTGCCTTTAGTGTACTATTGATTAGTATGCAATTGCTTTTTATTGCGAAAAATTGAGTGTTTCGGAGGGAAATATAATATGACTGCAAAATGGGAAAAAAAAGGTACTAACGATGGTGTCTTAACATTTGAAATTTCAGAAGAAAAAATTAAAGAAGGCTTAGATACAGCTTTTAACAAAGTTAAATCTACTATAAGCGTACCAGGGTTCCGTAAAGGAAAAGTTCCTCGTACAATTTTCAACAAACAATATGGTGAAGAAGCTTTATATGAAGATGCTTTGAATGCTGTATTACCTGAAGCATATGATGCTGCAGTAGTAGAAGCTGGACTTGATCCTGTTTCACAACCAAAAATCGATGTTAAATCAATGGAAAAAGGTGAACCTTGGGTTATTGAAGCTGAAGTCACTGTGAAACCTGAAGTTAAATTAGGTGAATACAAAGGATTAACCGTTGAAAAGCAAGATCGTGAAGTAACAGATGAAGATGTTGAAAAAGATCTTGAAGCAAAACGTGCTGCACAAGCTGAATTAGTATTAAAAGAAGATGCTGCAGTTAACGGCGACACAGTTGTTATTGATTATGAAGGATTCAAAGACGGCGTTGTTTTCGAAGGCGGCAAAGGCGAAAATCATTCATTAGAATTAGGTTCAAACTCATTCATTCCAGGTTTTGAAGAAAAACTTGTTGGTGTTAAAGCTGAAGATGAATTAGACGTTGATCTAACTTTCCCTGAAGATTACCATGCTGAAGACTTAAAGGGTGCTGCTGTAACCTTTAAAGTAAAAGTTCACGAAGTTAAAGCGAAAGAATTACCAGCATTAGATGATGAATTTGCTAAAGATGTGGATGAAGAAGTTGAAACATTAGCAGCATTAAAAGAAAAAATGAAAACTCAATTAACTGAAGCTAAAACTGCTGCTGCAGATGAAGCAATTGAAGAAGCAGCAATTCGTCAAGCAGTCGATAATTCAACAATTGAAGATCTTCCATGGGCTATGGTTCATGATGAAGTTCACCGTCAAATGGATGCATTCCTAAATGACATGAAACGTCAAGGTGTTGAGCCTGAAATGTACTACCAAATTACGGGTACTACAGAAAAAGATCTACACAAACAAATGGAAGCTGATGCTGATTTAAGAACTCGCACAAACTTAGTTCTAGAAGCAATCGTTGAAGCAGAAAAATTTGAAACTTCAGAAGAAGAAGTAAATGAAGAAATCAACAACTTAGGCGAACAATATGGTATGGACGAAAAAGCTGTCCGTGCTGCATTGACTCCAGAAATGTTGAAACATGATATTTCAATGAAAAAAGCCATTGATTTAATCACTGAAACAGCTAAAGAACAATAATTCCTGATTCACTACTGC
Source organism: Carnobacterium pleistocenium FTR1 (assembly GCF_000744285.1). Lineage (NCBI taxonomy): Bacteria > Bacillati > Bacillota > Bacilli > Lactobacillales > Carnobacteriaceae > Carnobacterium > Carnobacterium pleistocenium. The sequence goes on from NZ_JQLQ01000002.1 coordinate 1,268,208, forward strand.
TAAATAGAAATATTAAAAAGAAAGGACTTCAAAAAGGAATACCTTTTGAAGTTCTTTCCTTTTGGCTAAATAGAAGTAGTTTAAATCATAGCATTAAGGAAAATATTGTGCTATGCTATTTAAGATTTGAACGATTCTCATTGTATTATGAGAGACAAATCTGCTACTATTGTAAGTGGTATGAATGAGAGTAGAGGTGGACACAAATGTTTAATGATGAAGAAGTAAAAGGTCCTGTGAGCTGTTCATTTTGTGGGAAGTCACAAGATCAAGTTAAAAAAATTGTTGCTGGTCCAGGTGTATATATTTGTAATGAATGTATTGACTTATGTAAGGAAATCATTGACGAAGAATTTGGTGATGCTGGGTATGGGGAATTTTTAGAAGTACCTAAACCTCATGAAATCAGAGGAATATTAAATGATTATGTTATCGGACAAGAACAAGCCAAAAAATCATTATCTGTAGCAGTCTACAACCACTATAAGCGTGTTAATCAAATTGGTGGAGACGAAAAAGATGATATAGAATTACAAAAAAGTAATATTTGTTTGATTGGTCCAACCGGATCAGGGAAAACTTTCCTTGCGCAAAGTTTGGCTCGTATCTTGAATGTTCCATTTGCAATTGCAGATGCTACAAGTTTAACAGAAGCTGGTTATGTTGGTGAAGATGTTGAAAATATTCTTCTAAAACTAATGCAAGCAGCTGACTATGATGTTGAAAAAGCTCAAAAAGGAATTATTTATATCGATGAAATCGATAAGATTGCTCGCAAAGGCGAAAATGTGTCGATTACACGTGATGTAAGTGGCGAAGGTGTGCAACAAGCCTTGCTTAAAATTTTAGAAGGTACCGTTGCGAATATTCCTCCACAAGGTGGTAGAAAACACCCTCATCAAGAGTTTATCCAATTAGACACAAGCAATATTTTATTTATTGTAGGTGGAGCTTTTGACGGGATCGAAACGATTGTTAAAAATCGTATGGGAGAAAAAGTGATTGGTTTTGGTTCTGCTAAGAAAAAATTAGAAGAAGGCCAAAGTGTTATGCAAAAAATCATCCCAGAAGATTTGTTGAAATTTGGATTGATTCCTGAATTCATCGGACGTTTACCAGTAATGGCTGCGTTAGAAAAATTGACTGAAGAAGATTTAATTCACATTTTAACCAAACCTAAAAATGCTCTTGTAAAACAATACAAAAAATTATTAAGTTTGGATGAAGTTGAGCTAGAATTTGAAGAGGAATCTTTAACAGAGATTGCTAAAAAAGCTATTGAGCGCAACACTGGGGCCCGTGGTTTACGTTCCATCATTGAAACAATTATGCTAGAAATTATGTTTGATCTACCAAGTCGTCCAGAAATCGTTAAATGTGTGATCACAAAGGATACAGTTAGTGGTTCAGGTCTGCCAGATTTCTTTGATATTGAAGGCAAAAAAATCAACTGATTTTGGTTAAATTGCAATTTCTACCAATCAAATAGAACGATAAACGGAGTTGGGACAAGTTATTTTGTCTCAGCTCTGTTTGTCTATTCGACTAAGTGCTGAGATTCTCATCACAAAACTAAGAATGATTTGAATTTAAAATGTCATTGATTGTATTAATATGTTAAAATGATAAAAGAATTTATATTTAGAGATGGAGATTAGAAAATGAAAGTAAATAAAGCTGATATTGTCATCAGTGCGGTTTCGCCTGCACAATATCCAAATACAGGGTTACCTGAGATAGCTTTAGCAGGGCGCTCAAATGTTGGGAAATCATCATTTATCAATACGTTGATCAACCGAAAAGGGCTAGCTAGAACTTCAGGAAAACCAGGAAAAACTCAAACATTAAATTATTATATTATAGAAGATAGTTTTTATTTCGTGGATGTTCCGGGTTATGGGTATGCTAAAGTATCGAAAACAGAACGAGCAAAATGGGGACAAATGCTTGAAACTTACTTTACTCAAAGAGAGCCTTTAAAAGTAGCACTCTCAATCGTGGATTTAAGACACCCACCAACAGATGACGATGTACAAATGTATGAGTTTTTAAAATACCATTCTATTCCGGTTATCGTAGTTGCTACAAAAGCAGATAAAATTCCAAGAGGAAAATGGAACAAACACATAAAAATCGTTAAAGATAAATTGAACTTAAGAGAAGAAGATGATTTTGTTCTTTTTTCTTCTGAAACAGGAGAAGGAAAAGAAAAAGCATGGAGTCTGATCGAATCTTATATTAAAAGCTGATTTTTTCTCGAAGCAACATAAGCAAGTTTAGAAAAATTGATAGGACAACTTTAGAAAGGATAGAACGGAATTTGAATTCTATCTTTTCTATTTATTATCAATTAGAATGATGAAAATAAGAGGATGGTACTATTGAAAATCTTATTATATGGGATCAGTCACAAAACGACGCCAATTGAAATTAGAGAAAACTACACAATTGAAGAACAAAAAATCCCCGAACAACTTGCTGAAATCAAATCGTTTTCAGGCGTTGAAGAAGCGGTGATTCTTTCAACGTGCAATCGCACAGAATACTATCTTTATATTGATCAAAATACTTTTATGCATGGTGAGATGCTTCGCTACCTTTCAAATTATACTGGATATGAAATTTCTGAAGTGATATCTACAAGTTATGGAAAGTCGAATTATGAAGCTGCTGAACATCTTTTTAGTGTAGCTACGGGACTTGATTCGTTGATCATTGGAGAGACTCAAATACTAAGTCAAGTGAAACAAGCTTTTGCTTTTGCTATTGCTCAGAAGACATCTGGTCCAATTCTAAATTCTTTATTTAATAAAGCTATTTCTTTTTCTAAAAAAATGCATACTAAAACGAACTTAGACCAATTATCTTTTAACCCTGGGACGGCTGCTGTCAAAATATATAAAGAAGAATGGCAAAGTATAACTGACAAGCGGTTTCTTTTGATTGGGACAGGAAAAATGATTCAATTAACAGCAAAAACGTTATTTTATCAAGGGGCAACTCACATAACACTGACTGGTCGCAATGAACAAAAAGTTAAGGATCTAGAGCACGAATTAAATTTATGGGCACAAGCAATTCTCCATACAGATGTGTTAAATCGCTATTTTTTTACAGCTGATTTTAACCATCTACCAATGTCTATAGCTGTTGCCGATGGTATAATTGCGGCTACTAAAGCACAGTATCACCTAATAACAGAAAAAACAATTGAAGAAATGGCCGCTATTCGTTTAACTATGAAAAAGCAACTATTCATGGATTTTTCTGTTCCAAGAAATATTGAACCCAGCATCCAATATATTGACGGTATTCAAGTTTTTGATATGGATCAAATTAGTTTTCGTTTAGAGAAAGTTGATTTGGATAAAGAAAAAATCGTTAGAAAAATTGCAGTGGATCTAAATGAAGAAGTAGCAGCCTTTAAGCATTGGTTTAAAGAAAGAAATGCCGTTCCTTATTTAGACGAACTAAATGAACATGTGCTAGAATTAAAAGAGAAGACATTATCCAGTTTAGAGAGAAAATTACCTGAATTAACTACTCATCAAATTCTTTTGATCGACAAACATATGCATAGTATGATCAATCAAATGAAGCGAAAACCAATTGAATCATTAAAAGAATTTGCTAGGAAAAATGCTTCAAAAGAATCGAAAAATGATTTAAAAGTATTCGCCGAAGCATTAGGGATCTCAGTTGAATTAGACGACACAGAACAATCATCTGAAGTACTTGCGGCAGAAAGTCAGGGGATCAGCATTGAGAGTAACGACACAATCTGAAAAAGCTTTTGAAAAAGCACTAAATTTAATGCCTGGAGGAGTAAGCAGTCCTGTAAGAGCATTTAAATCGGTAGATGTACCTCCTGTATTTATTCAAAAAGGTAAAGGAAGCCATATTACTGATATAGATGGCAATGACTACATTGATTATGTCTTAGGATGGGGACCGTTGATCCTAGGTCATGCAAATGATCAGGTCATACATGAAATTCAACGTGCAGCAGGTCTTGGAACCAGTTTTGGTATGCCAACTCTTCTAGAGAATCAATTAGCAGAATTGGTGATTCAACGTGTACCTTCTGTCGAAATGGTTCGTTTTGTAAATTCTGGCACAGAAGCAACGATGAGTGCGTTACGTTTGGCTAGAGGTTTTACACGCAGAGATAAAATAGTGAAGTTAGAAGGAAGTTACCATGGTCATGAGGATGCCTTATTAGTAAAAGTTGGCTCTGGCGTTGCGACGCTAGGATTACCAGATTCACCCGGAGTTCCAAAAAGTACTACATCAAATACTCTGGTTACACCTTATAATGATTTAGAAGCAATCACAGAGCTTTTCCAAGCTTATCCTGGTGAAATTGCAGCTGTCATTGTAGAACCTGTAGCGGGAAATATGGGCGTTATACCACCCTTGAAAGGTTTTCTAGAAGGCTTACGTTCTTTAACAGAAAATGATGGAGCTTTATTGATATTTGATGAAGTCATGTCTGGTTTTAGAGTAGGTTATCATAGTGCACAAGGGTATTATAACGTATTACCAGACTTAACTTGTTTAGGTAAAGTTATTGGTGGAGGCGTACCCGTAGGAGCCTACGGTGGTAGGAGAGACATCATGGAGCATATTGCGCCAGCAGGAAGTGTCTATCAAGCGGGTACCTTATCTGGAAATCCTATAGCGATGTCTGCAGGAATTGCTACACTATCTCAACTAACTGAAGAAGATTATCTTTATTTTGAGATCTTAGGGGATAAATTAGAAAAAGAGATCATTTCACTAAGTGCTTTATACGACGTTCCCATCACCGTCAATCGTGCTGGTAGCATGATTGGATTATTCTTTAATAAAGGACCTGTGACTAACTATCAGCAAAGCAAAGCAAGTAATACAGTTTCTTTTGCTGACTACTATAGAGAAATGATCAATCATGGCATCTTGCTGCCTCCTTCTCAATTTGAAGGACTTTTCTTATCGACTACCCACACAATAGAGGATATCGAAAAAACATTAGAAGCTATGGAAGCAAGTTTTAAAGTGTTAAAAGCTGTAGAATAAAGAAACTAAAGGAGTTATTTCTAAAATGGAATTTAATGAGTATCAGAAGTTAGCTAACCGCACTTTATATGGAAATGAACAAGTTTTGACTAATTGTGCTTTAGGAGTAGCCAGTGAAGCCGGTGAGCTAGTTGATTTAGTCAAAAAGTATACTTTTCATGGTCATGATTTAGATAAAAAAGAACTAACCAAAGAACTTGGAGATGTTTTATGGTACTTATCACAAATTGCGGAATGGGCAGATATTCCTTTTGAAGAAGCAGCTGTACAAAATATTGAAAAATTGAAAAAACGTTACCCGGATGGATTTTCTGAAGATAGAAGCCGTAATCGGGTTAAATGACAAAAAAGAAACATTGAATGATGATCACATTCAATGTTTCTTTTTTTTGTCATTTTTTTCTAAAGAAGCAGTTTTTTCATTTTCATCTAAAAGAGCGTTTGTTTCAAGTTTGGGAATGATGATGTCTTCCTCAGGGTCGATAGCGAATTGACTAAACAAATCATCTAAACTTGTTTCTGCTTTATGAATTAGTCCCATAAGAAACCTCCTTTTTCGTCTATTCTTATAGTAGCGCCAATTTTAAAATAAAACAATCCTTTATTAAAAATTTATTAAAACCTAATATATACATAATATTATGCATTAAATCAAGCTAATAGCATAAATAAGTAAATATTATTAAAAAATGTTGTATAAATATTCTGCATCTGTTATTATAATTTATAAGTTAAAGAGTAGATACGATTAGAAAAGGGGAAGAAAGATGAAAAAGAAATCATTATATTTAGTTATACTTAGTTTAATAACTGTTTTCGGGCTATTTATGCCAGTCGAAACTGTAGCTGCTGCTGATACAGCTTTAGAAGATATTCAAAATAAAGGAACGTTGGTTGTAGGGACTAGTGCTGATTTTCCACCATACGAATTTCATGCTGTAGTCGATGGAGTAGATACAATAGTCGGAATGGATATTTCGATTGCTCAAAAAATTGCAACTGATTTAGGTGTAGAATTAGAAATCGAGGATATCGGTTTCGATAGTCTTTTGCCCGCCTTAGAATCAGAAAAAATAGATATAGTTATTTCTGGTATGAGTCCAACTGAGGAACGTAAGCAAAGTGTTGATTTCTCCAATGTTTATTATACGGGAGGACAAAATATTGTTGTAAGAGAAACAGATAAAGATATTTATACAAGTACTGATGATCTAGCAGAAATGAAAGTTGGTGTTCAAACAGGTTCTCTTCAAGAATCAATTGCTCAAGAACAAATGCCTGATTCAGAACTGCTTAGCTTATCTAAAATCACCGATCTTATTTTAGCATTAAAGACAAATAAAATTGAAGCCATTTTAATGGAAAAACCGAGTGCAGATGCTTACATAGGCAGTGATGCTCAATTACTAACATTTGATGGGGGCTTCGTTTTAGAAGAAGGAGAGCAAGGAACGGCAATTGCTTTTAAACAAGACACAGAGTCATTGGTAGATGCTGTAAATACTTCTTTAACAGAAATTGAAGAACAAGATTTAATTTCTGGTTATTTAGCAGAAGCCGGAACTTATTTACAAGATGCACAACAAGATACTGATGCAGATGTAGAAACAGATAGTAACAACAGCATTTTTAATTATTGGAGATACTTTTTAAATGGTACCGGGTATACAATTCTAATTTCAGTTGTGAGTGTCTTTTTTGGTTCAATATTAGGGGTTATTTTATCCTTTATGAGAATGAGTAAAAATAAAATCATGAAATTTGTAGCCACTGCTTATGTTGAATTTGTTCGTGGAACACCTATGCTGATACAAGTTATGTTTATCTATTTCGCAGTCGGTTACCTGATAAATATTCCAGCATTAGCATCAGGGATCATCGCTGTTTCCTTAAATAGTGCAGCCTATATTTGTGAAATTATTCGTTCTGGTTTAAATTCAGTACCTAAAGGGCAAGCTGAAGCTGCAAGAAGTTTAGGTATGAGTCAAAAAATCTCCATGCGTCAAATTATTTTCCCTCAAGCACTTAAAAACATTTGGCCAGCTTTGGGAAATGAATTTATTACCGTTATTAAAGAAAGTTCAATTGTTTCTATTATTGGTGTAAGTGATTTGATCTTCCAAACAAGAGTTGTAACATCCGTTTCATATAGAGGAGTTGCTCCATTAGTGGTTACAATGATCATCTACTTTATTTTAACATTTAGTTTGACTAAGCTATTAAATCACTATGAAGGGAAGATGAATCATGATTAAAATAAATCATTTAAAAAAAGCATTTGGCGATAATGAGGTATTAACAGATATCAATCAAGAAATAAAAAAAGGAGAAGTAGTGGTGATCATAGGTCCTTCAGGATCAGGAAAAAGCACATTGCTTCGCTGTTTAAATCTGTTGGAAATACCAACAAGTGGAGAAATCACTTTTGATGGAACGGCTTTAACTGGCTTAAATGAATCAAAAATGAATCAACTACGTGAAAAAATGGGAATGGTATTTCAAAGTTTTAATTTATTCCCTCATATGACTGTTTTAGAAAATTTGAAAGTAGCACCTATAAAAGTAAAAGGATTAACCCCAGAAGATGCTCATACAACAGCAATCAAACTATTAGAACAAGTTGGCTTATCAGATAAAGCTGAAGCATATCCTGCCAGTTTATCCGGTGGACAACAACAAAGGGTCGCAATTGCGCGCGCTTTAGCCATGAATCCAGATGTCATGCTGTTTGATGAACCCACTTCAGCATTAGATCCTGAAATGGTAGGAGAAGTGCTGAAGGTTATGCAAGAATTAGCCGATTCAGGCATGACCATGGTTGTTGTAACTCACGAAATGGGCTTTGCAAAAGAAGTGGCTGATCGGGTACTCTTTATGGATGACGGTTACATTGTTGAAGAAGGTAAACCTGAGGAACTTTTTAGCAATCCTCAACATGAGAGAACGCAAAACTTTTTAGCTAAAATATTATAAAGAGTCAAAGGTAGGGTATTTATCAACTAAAATATATACCAAAAGGAGCTGCGATAAAAATATCGCAGCTCCTTTTCTGCTTCAAAAAAGCACTAATTTGAATCGACTTAACTATCAATTAAAGTACTTGGCTCGACATGAACTTTTGTATCAAAAACACCAAAATCAGCGGCTAAAAGATTTTCAACTTGTTCTGTTAACTCGTGGCTTCTTTTAACTGTCATTTCTGGATTAGTTTTTATAATGACCTCAACATAAATAATCGTTCCATAAGTTCTTCCTTTAATAGATTCAACTTCTAAAACTTCATGTAACGTTAGGTTAGTTTGCTGAAATTTTATTAAGCTGTTTTCATTAAAGCCATCAGATAATTCAAAAGCACTTCCTCTAAATATTTCAATAGCGATCTTTAATATAATGAGTGAAACAAAGATAGCCATTACACTATCTAACCATGCCATACTAAAATTAGAAGCAAAAATAGCAATGGCCGTCGAGAAACTGATCAAACTATCATTAAAAGTATCTTTCGAAACCGCTTTTAATGCCTGACTTTTGTGTTTTTTTGCTAATTTTTTATTGTACAGATAAACAGACATCAAAATAATACTTGAAAAGAGTCCTACATAGCCTGCAATTAAATCAGGAGAGGTTCTTTCGGGAGTGAAAAAATGCTGTACTCCAGAAATAAGAACCTCTAATCTAACAGCGAGCATAATGAAAGAATTTACCATGCTAGCAACCGTTTCAGCTTTCCAGTGACCGTAAGGATGATTATCATCTGGCGGCCTTCTAGCCAGCCTTAATCCTATAAGAATCGCTATTGAAGCAATGGTGTCTGTTGTATTATTCAGTCCATCAGCTCGTAAAGCACTAGAGCCTGAATAACTGGCTACGATTAGTTTTAATGTAGCAATAAATAAGTTACAATGCTGAGCAAAGCGCCACGTTCAGCATGTTTTAATTCTTCATAACGATCATTTATCATCGTCATAACTAGTTACTTCCCTTCAAAATAAGAATTGAATAGTAACAACTAGTATATGCAACGTAAAATTTTTTAGCAGGATAAAAAATAAATTTAGATCAAATACTGCAGATCCTTCAAGCTGAATTTTTTTCTGGAATGTACGGTTTTGCTTATAAAGCCATGGAAATCGCTTGAAGCGTCAACGTTCTGTTATTTGCATTGAATCCAATGCAAGGCTACAAGCAACCCTTATTCCTCCAGAAATTTGGAATGAGTAATGTAACGAATTAATTTATTTATCTCCACAAAAAAACTCATGAAAATAAATTCATGAGTTTTAATGATTTGTAATTTATTATTTAGCTGTAACTGGTTTTCTCCAGAGGCCAAGAATAACTGCTGAAATAGCAGAACCAATAGCTAACGCTACTAAGAACAAGAACCAATGATTTGAAAGTGCTACAACAAATATTCCTCCATGTGGAGCAGGGATCGTAATATCCCAGAATTGTGTCAATCCACCAGCTATAGCGGCTCCAATAATTGAAGAACCGATCGTACGTAGAGGATCAGCAGCTGCGAAAGGAATTGCACCTTCTGTAATGAATGATAATCCCATCACGTAGTTTGCTAATGCAGATTTTTTTTCATCTTCATTAAATTTATTTCTAAAGAATGTACTTGCTAAAGCGATAGCTAACGGTGGAATCATTCCACCGGCCATTACTGCAGCCATTAAGCTTCCATCACCAGTATCAGTAAAAATTCCGATAGAGAAGGCATAAGCAGCTTTATTGAAGGGACCACCCATGTCGATAGCCATCATGCCACCAAGTACAGCACCTAAGAGAACTGCATTACCTGTACCAAGATTTTCTAAGAAAGTAATCATTGCAAGATTGATAGTTGCGAAAATTGGTCCAACGATAAAGAACATTAGTCCACCAGTAATTAGTAACCCAAGAATAGGGTAGAAAAGAATTGATTTTAATCCGTTAAGCGCTTGAGGTAATCCTTTTAATCCTTTTTTCAAGGCTAGGATCGTATAACCAGCTAGGAAACCAGCTGCAAGTCCACCAAGGAAACCAGCATTACTGTTTACAGCAATCAGTCCACCAACCATACCAGGCATTAAACCAGGACGATCAGCAATACTTAATGCGATATAACCAGCTAAAATAGGAATCAAGAAGTTAAAGGCATTGCCCCCAACACCATTTAAGAATAAGAATAGTGAACTTGTATCACCTAATGTTCTTTCAACTAAGAAAGAGATAGCCAACAATATTCCTCCACCTACAACGAAAGGTAACATAGTAGAAATACCATTCATTAAATCTTTATAAACTTTGTTTACCCATGAACCAGATGCTTCTTCAGTTGATTCATCTATTTGACCATTTGATGAGTAGATAGGAGCTTGTTTGTTCATTGCTTTTGTAATCAATTCTTCTGATTTACGAATGCCATCACTAACTGGACGTTGCAACATTGGTTTTCCGTTAAAACGAGCTAATTCTACTTTTTTGTCAGCAGCAATAATAACGCCGTCAGCTCTTTTAATATCTTCAGCTGTTAAACGATTTTTAATTCCATCAGAGCCATTTGTTTCAACCTTAATTTCAACACCCATTTCAGCTGCTTTTTTCTTCAAAGAATCTTCAGCCATATAAGTGTGCGCAATGCCTGTTGGACAAGCTGTTACTGCAATAACGAATGGTCTTTTAGAATCTTGCTTTACTTCTGGAGCATTAGATGCTTCAATTTCAGCAGCAGCTTCTTTTTCTTGTATTTCTTGAGCTGCGGAAAAAAGTGACAGAACTTCATCAGCTGATTTTGCTTCTTTTAAAGATAAGACAAAGTCAGGATGAATCAGCAAGCGAGAAAGATTAGCTAGTGCTTGTAAATGAGTATCATTTGCGCCTTCTGGAGCTGCGATCATAAAGAATAAATGAGCAGGTTGACCGTCTAATGAATCATAGTCAATACCATCTGTGCTTTTAGCAAATACAACGGTTGCTTCATTTACAGCAGTTGTTTTAGCATGTGGCATAGCAATTCCGTCTCCTAGCCCTGTAGAAGTAAGAGATTCACGATGCATGATTCCTTGTTTAAACGTAGCAGCATCATTGATACGGTTATTTGCCAGTAAGCTGGCAATCATTTCATCAATAGCGCCTTCTTTTGTTGTTGCTCTTAGATTCAATATCATAGCGTCTTTAACTAATAAGTCAATAATATTCATTATTTTTCCTCCAATTTATAAAGCAATTTCTGTTACTATAACTTCTTTTAATAACGCTTCTATTTCAGATCTAGTTGCTAGATCATCAGAAAAAGCAGTAGCACTTCCAGTAGCAACACTTTTTTTGAACGCTCTTAGCGGATCTTTAGTGTCAACTAATTCTCCAATAAAACCGGCGACCATAGAATCTCCAGCTCCCACTGAATTTTTAACGATTCCTTTAGGAACAACGGCGCGATAAACCTTTTCGCCTGTGAAGAATAAAGCACCATCACCAGCCATAGAAACAAGCGCATGTTTAGCGCCTAAAGCAAGGAGTTTTTTTCCGTAAGGGATAGATTCCTCAACAGATCCAATCTCAACACCAAAAAGATCTGCTAACTCATGGTGATTCGGTTTCACTAACAAAGGTTTATGTGCTAATGCATTCAATAATTCTGTACCAGCAGTATCAATCACAAAATTCGCTTGTTTCGAAACAACTTTTGTAATCAACTCTTGATAAAAATTTTCGGATAAAGAAGGGGGCTTGTTTCCAGAAAGAATGATAATGTCCTCAGCTGTTAATGATTCTATTTGATCCATTAATTGATTTGCTTCAGCTTTTGTAATAGCTGGACCTTGCGCATTTAATTCAGTTTCAGTATCAGACTTTAACTTAACATTGATACGTGTATCGCCTTCAATAGAAACAAATTGTGTATGGACACCTTCTTTTTCCAACCAATCTGAAATGAAATTGCCAGTAAAGCCGCCGAGAAAACCTAAAGCTGTTGAAGGTTGGTTAAGGCGATTCAAAACACGTGAAACATTTATTCCTTTACCACCCGGAAGTTTTAGGTCTTTATTCATACGATTCAACGCACCTAATTGCACAGAAGGAACTTGTACAATGTAGTCGATCGATGGATTCAGTGTTACAGTATAGATCATGATTTTACCTCCAATATTGTTGTCTTGTTAAAATAATTTTGACGATTTTTATCGGTGAGATGATCTGTAATGATCAAAGCATCGTCGATATTACAAACCTTTACAAATGTAACTTTATTAAATTTTGTTTCATCAGCCAAAACATATGCCTTTGAGCTGTTCATCACAGCTTGCTGTTTGACTGAGGCTTCTTCTGGATCAGGAGTGGTAAACCCATAGTCTCTATCGATGCCATTCATTCCTAAAAAAGATTTCGTGAAACGGTAACGAGCTAATTGTTCAATACTTGTAGCTCCGACAATTGCTTGAGTAGTATTTTTTAGCTTCCCACCAATGAGTAAAACATCATTGTTTTGATTCGCAAGTAGGAGAGCGTGTTGAACAGCATTTGTTACAATACGGATATTTTTTTCTTTTAAAAAAGGTACCATAAAAAAAGTTGTTGATCCGGCATCCAAAAAAATAGTATCTTCATCTTCAACAAAAGAGGCTGCTAATTCAGCAATTTTCTTTTTTTTCTGGATGTTTTTGATTGCTTTCTCGCTAAGCGTTTGCTCTTGCTCCACAGTATAAACTCTTTTAGCGCCGCCATGTACACGTATAAGTTTTCCTTGTTCCTCCAACGTAGCTAGGTCACGTCGGATTGTAGACTCTGAACAATCCATTTCAATCATGAGTTCTTGAGATTTGATCACTCCATAATCGTTTAATTTTTCTGTTATGAAGTTGTAGCGTTCTTCAGTAAGCATTTTACTCCTCCAATAACGTTACTTTACCACCAAAATCAGTCAAAAGCAATCAAATATAAAACGATTTCATTATTTTTTAATTGTTCTCTCAAAAAATGAAATAACTATGAATAAATGGCTTGAGTATACCAACTAGCTTAATGAAATCAATAGATCTTTATTTAAGAGTAAATAGTCAGTATACCAATTCATATTAGAGTGAAAAAAATGCTTTGGATGAATTTGGATGATAGCTAAAAAGAGGAAAGAAATCATCTCGATTCCTTTCCTCTCTTAGCTTGTAGCTTGATTTGTTGTTAAAGATTCAATCTATTACTTTGATAGATTCGATTTTAACTTCTTGTAAAGGTTTATTAAGCGAATCTGTTTCAACTTCACTTATCGCATCGACAACATCCATTCCTTCGATTACCTGACCAAAGACTGTGTAGAGTTGATCTAGGGAAGGATAGCCACCGGATATGTAAGCATCAATTATTTCATCTGGTGTGGTAGTAGGGTCGGCTGACGCACTAACATCTAAAGGATTTTGAACGATATAAAATTGGCTGCCTATCGAAATAGGAGCATTTGTTTTAGCCATCGCTAAAGCGCCACGGATATGAAATAATTGAGGAGAAATTTCTGTTTCGAATGGGTCCCCCCAGATGCTCTCTCCGCCAGTGCCATCTCCTTTAGGGTCACCGCCTTGAATCATAAAGTCAGTTAAGACACGGTGAAAGATCGTCTCATCGTAATAGCCTTCATCACTATGAGTAATAAAATTTTCCACTGCCTTTGGAGCTAAATCAGGAAAGATTTTGGCTTTAATAGTACCTAAAGTCGTGATAATTTCAATCTCGATTTCATTTTCAACTACTTTATTAGTAAGTTGAGGGAAATCTAATTGATTTTCATCAGAAGAAGTCGCTTGAGTAAGCGAACTTTCAGGAGAAAATATGGTTGTGAAACTTGCACCGGTACTTTTTGACAGTGTATGTATCCCAAAAATCATTAAACCTGTCGCAATAATAAATAATGTAATGCCAATCAGATAGCTTTTCTTTCTTTTCACAATGCACGTCCTTATAATATATATGTTAATTTACTTAATAATAAAAAATTCAATCTTCTATATGATAGTCTAATGACATAGAAAAAGTTCCTTATAAATTGTACTACAAATGAGAGTATAATTAAATAGTTAAAATGAAATGATTAAATAATGAGTGCAAATAAAATGGTTCTCCTTTTTAATTTTGATTTATCAGCGATTAATCTGATAATATCCTCATTTAAAATAGACAAACGCATAAAATAAACGTACAATAGATAATGGACTAAAATTGGGAATATTAAATAAATGTATTTCATTTTTAGAGGATATGTGATATTGGGCGTTCTTGTTTACATCTTGGAACAAATGTAATATTAAGATGAAGTGCCAGATCCATTGTGTAACCTAGAAAATAACTAAATCTCATACACTTAAAAATGAGGAGGAAAATAAAAATGTCAATGTTTTTAGATCAAGTAACAATTAATGTAAAGGCCGGAGATGGTGGTAACGGAATGGTAGCTTTCCGTCGTGAAAAATTCGTGCCGGATGGTGGCCCTGCTGGTGGAGATGGTGGCAGAGGTGGAAATGTCGTTTTTATCGTAGACGAAGGTTTACGTACTTTAATGGATTTCCGGTTCAATCGTCATTTTAAAGCTGAACACGGTGAAAATGGTATGAGTAAAAACATGCATGGACGAGGAGCAGGGGACAATATTATTAAAGTCCCTCCTGGTACAACGATCAAAGAAGCAGAAACAGGAAAGCTCTTAGGTGATTTAATTCATCATGGACACAGTCTTGTTGTTGCTAAAGGTGGGCGTGGCGGACGTGGCAATAGCCGTTTTGCTACACCTAGAAATCCAGCTCCGGAAATTGCTGAAAATGGTGAACCCGGAGAAGAATACAAAATCGATATGGAATTAAAAGTTTTAGCTGATGTAGGATTAGTTGGTTTTCCTTCTGTTGGAAAATCTACTTTGCTTTCAGTTGTTTCCGCAGCTCGTCCTAAAATCGGAGCCTACCATTTTACAACGTTGGTACCGAATTTAGGGATGGTTCAATCACCCGATGGACGCAGTTTTGTTATGGCTGATTTACCTGGATTGATCGAAGGAGCTTCTCAAGGAATTGGATTAGGAACGCAATTTTTACGTCATATTGAACGTACTCGTGTTATTTTACATGTAATTGACATGAGCGGAAGTGAAGGCCGTGATCCGTTTGACGATTATGTAGCTATTAACAAAGAACTGGAAACACACAACTTGCGTTTGATGGAACGTCCACAAATTATTGTTGCAAATAAAATGGATATGCCTGAAGCGGAAGAAAACTTAATTTCTTTCAAACAGAAACTCCAAGCTCTTAAAAAAGATGAATACGAAGAAGATCTTCAAATCTTTGCTATTTCAGCCGTGACTCACCAAGGGACTAAAAACCTATTGAATGCTACAGCGGATGTCTTAGATGTAACTTCAGAATTTCCTTTATACGAACTGGATCAAGAAGAAGAAACAGTTCTGTACAAACATACTGCTGAAGAAATTGGGTATGAAATTACGAGAGATTCTGATGCTACATGGATATTGAGTGGAGAAAAACTAGAAAAATTATTTAAGATGACCAATTTTGATCATGATGCTTCTGTATTAAGATTTGCTCGCCAATTAAGAACAATGGGAGTAGACGAGGAAATGCGTGAGCGTGGAGCTAAAGATGGAGATTTAGTGCGTATCATGAAATACGAATTTGAATTTGTTGAATAGAAAATAATTAAAGCGTTCAAGCAATTACCAAATAGGTTGCTTGGACGTTTTTTTAACTCGTTATCGCTTATTCAAGAAATATTTGTTAAAATAACAGAATAGATGAATGCGAGATTTTGCTCGTATGAATGATACTTTAATGGTTAGGATTGGATAAAATGGAATTATTATTTTTAGGAACAGGTTCAGGGGTACCCGCTAAACACCGGAATGTAACGAGTATTGCTTTAAAATTATTAGAAGAACGAAATACAATTTGGCTTTTTGATTGCGGAGAAGCGACGCAGCAACAAATACTGCATACAACTTTGAAGCCTCGTAAAGTAGATAAAATTTTCATCACTCATTTACATGGGGACCACATTTTTGGATTACCAGGTTTTTTAAGCAGTCGATCTTTTCAAGGAGGCGAGGGAGCTTTAACCATTTACGGTCCTGTTGGGATAAAAAACTACGTCATGACTTGTTTGAAAACATCTGGAACCGTTTTGAAATACACTTTAAAATTCTACGAAATATTAGAAGAAGGTGTTTTATTTGAAGATGAGAAGTTCAAAGTAATTTGTCGTAAATTACAACACGGTATCCAGTCTTTTGGTTACCGCATTGAAGAGGCTGATCATCAGGGAACGTTGCAAGCAGATAAGTTAAAAGAAGCGGGGATCCCGTTTGGTCCATTATTTGGAAAATTGAAACAAGGCAAAACGATTACTTTAGAAGATGGCCGCACATTCAATGGGAAAGATTTTATTGGTGAAACTCAAAAAGGACGAATCGTAACGATTTTGGGCGACACAAAGAAAACAAAAAACAATGTACTGCTTGCTGAGAATGCTTCTGTGTTAGTCCATGAAAGTACATTCGATGGATCAAATCGTAAGATGGCAAGAGACTATAACCATTCTACAAATATTGATGCGGCAGAAGTAGCATTAGAAGCCAATGTTGGCAAATTATTGTTGACTCATATCAGTGCTCGTTATTTAGGCAGAGATATTTATTTATTAGAAAAAGAAGCTAAAACTATTTTTCCTAACACTCGTGTTGTAAGTGATTTTAATGAAATCACTATCCCACTTATCCGAACAGATAAATAAAAAAACTAAAGGAGACTATTATGAAAAAAAATCTAACTACACTTAACAATAAAGTTGTTTTTATTACCGGTGCTTCAACCGGGCTAGGAGAAAAAATAGCTTATGAAGCTGCAAAAAAAGGTGCCATTGTGGTCGTAAGTGCTAGAAGAAAAGAGCTACTTTTGCAAGTCCAAGCAACATGCGAAAAATATTCTGGTAAAAAAGCTTATGCTTTTCCAATGGATGTTTCAGATCCTGAACAAGTTAAACAAGTGATCACAGAAATTTACCAAACCGTTGGTGTAGTAGATGTTCTTGTCAATAATGCCGGTTTTGGCCATTTTGAAGAAGCCATATCCTTTGACATGGATATAGCAGAAAGAATGTTCCGTGTGAATGTTTTAGGCTTAATGTATGTGACTCAATTGGTAGCTATTGAAATGGCTGAGCGACAACACGGCCACATCATTAACATTGCTTCTCAAGCTGGAAAAATGGCTACACCTAAATCAGCTGTTTATTCTGCAAGTAAATTTGCAGTGCTTGGTTACTCAAATGCTTTGCGTTTAGAATTAAAACCGTTGAATATTTTTGTAACAACTGTAAATCCAGGCCCAATTGAAACAAACTTTTTTAGTATCGCTGACGAAGGCGGAACCTATTTAGAAAAAGTGGGTCAATATGTATTAGATGCTGAAATTGTAGCTAGTCGTATCGTTGCGTTAATGGGGACAGCTAGAAGAGAATTGAACATGCCAGCACTGCTAGAAGTTGCTGGGAAATTTTATACACTCTTTCCTCGGATCGGAGATTATTTAGCCGGAACTATCTTTAACAGTAAATGACTAGTTTAAGCTTTTTCCGTAGTGTTTATAAGTGGCTATATGTTAAAATAACACTATCAAAATAGAAAAAATAATTTTTCGAGAGGAGATTCATCGGGTATGAGTAAACAATGGGGGACAATCGTAGCAATTATTCTTATTGGGATCGTAGCTTTCTTTGCGATTATCAATGTCGAATCAGTTCCAGTTAATTTTGGTTTCGGGGTTGTAGCTTGGCCTTTAATCATGATCATTTTAGGTTCTCTATTAATTGGAGCTCTAGCAACTGTTTTAATTTCTATGGGAACGACTTTTAAAAATAAAAAAGAACTAAAGAATGCAAAAAAAGAATTAGACAATGCTGAAAATGATAAAGAAGAAGCCATAGCAAGAGTTAGAACAGAACAAAATGAAATACTAGCTCAAAAAGATCTTATTATTAGTGAAAAAACTGACAAAATCAACAGTTTAGAGAGAGAACTAGTGAATCGTATGACACAATCAACTGCTAATGCTGCTAAGCAGTCCGACTCTTCTTTGAACTAAATGAAATACAAAATCTAGCCGCATTACTTAGAAAGAATATGAAGAAAAGAATGGATAAACCTCAAAGGTTATTCTTTCTTTTCTTTCAAAATGAATTCGTTCCCATTATTTTGATACATTTTTTTGATCTGAACAATCTAGTATTTAAAACTAGATTGTCTAGTGAAAGTAATTGTGTTAAGCTATTAGTAATAGAAAACTGATAAAAAGGTGATTAAATGCATAAAATTGAGGAAGATTTATTAAACTGGTCAAATGAAATAAGTGAGTATACCTTTCCTAGATGGGAGGAATTACCTGACTTTGATCTTTATATGGATCAGGTTTTGAATTTAATCGAACGCTATTTGGCTATTTTCAAGGTGAGTGATCAAAAACAAATCATTACTTCTTCTATGATCAATAATTATGTTAAATTAGGATTGATTCCTCCACCCGTCAAGAAAAGGTACACTAAAAAACATTTAGCGTATTTAATTGCGATTTCTATTTTAAAACAAGTTGTGACGATTTCTGAGGTGAAAGAAGGCATTCTGTATCAAGCTTCAATAAGTGGCATTAGAGAGGCATATGATCTGTTTTGTACAGAGCAAGAGTATGCATTAAGAGCAATTGCTTCTCATGTGAAACAGGAAGATAAAAAACCTTTATTGCCGGATAGTACGAACAACACAACCTTTATCGTTCGAACGGCTACAATTGCTGTAGCTACAAAAATCGTTACTGAAAAAGTTCTCTTTTTAGCTCAGGGGAAACAAGAAGAAATAGAAAAAGAAGACAAAAAAAACAAAACCAAAAAGTTGGAGGAATAAATATGAACAAGCAAAAAATAGGCTTTTTAGTTGATTCTGGATCAGATGTTCCCTTAGAGTATATTGAAAAAGCAAATATGAAAGTGATTCCTTTAAAAATCATCTACAAAGATAAAGAATATACCGATAAAGTAGATATCCATGCTCAAGATGTTTATGACCGTTTAGATCAAGAAATTCCTAAAACATCTTTGCCTAGTGGCGAAACCATTAGTAAAATGTTACAAGAATTTAAAAATGAAGGTTATGAAAAAGTAATTGCGGTTACTATTTCAAGCGGCCTAAGCGGTACAAATAATATGGTACGTTTAATGGCTGAAAATGTTGAAGAACTAGATGTCTTTACTTTAGATACAAAAAATATTGGGATCGGTAGCGGTCTTTTAGCTGTGAAAGCTGCTGATTACGTTGAAAGCGAAATGGAATGGGAAGTTATCAAAGAAAAATTACAAGATGATGTAAAAAAATCTAAAATCTTTTTCCATGTTCCGACATTAGAATATTTACAAAAAGGCGGCCGTATAGGTTTAGTATCTTCTATCTTAGGAAATGTCTTGAATTTAAAACCCGTCATTTCTTGTAACGACAATGGTATTTATCATACCGTAGCAAAAGTACGTGGCAATAAAAAAAGTATTCAAAAAGCAATCGACTTAGCAGCTGAATTTGCTGGGACTGCAAAAAAATACAATTTAGCGATTGCTTTTGGTGGTAAAACAGCTGAAGTACAAGTGAATGATATTCGAGCAGAACTTAAAAATAAATTGCCAAATTTTGTTCGATTTTTTGAAGATCAAGTCAGCCCAGCTTTAGGGGTTCATACAGGTCCAGGATTAATTGGAATCGGTATTCAAATTATTGAAGAATAGCCATTAATCATATACGAGCATCAATAGATTGGGACATTTTTGTTTCAGTCTTTTTTGCTGTTTAAAAGCTTCCTTATTTTCAAAGGTAGTCTACCCTTTTTCTGTTTTATTGATGTACTATCTTAATTAGAATAAAACTATAACTACAAGTACAATTTTGATATAATGATTTCGTTAGGAGTGATAGAATTTGTTGAAATCACGTACAAAATGGAAATTAAATGACCGCATAGTTGATGAGGAAAAAGTAATAGGCTTAAGTAAGGCTTTAAGTTTATCTCCTTTATTTATTGAATTGTGTCTCCAAAGAGGGCTTGATTCCAAAGAAAAAATAAGTAGTTTTATGCAACCCGATGAAACATGGATTCATGACCCCTATTTGATGTACGACATGGAGACTGCTGTTTCTCGTATCACGGAAGCCGTTGAACAAGGTGAACAAATCACTATTTATGGTGATTACGATGCAGGTGCGATACGTTCATAAGTGAAAAGCTTATGCACCTATTTTTATTAAATTAAAAATAGGGAGAACTGATTGAATGAAAGCTGGAATGAGAGCGTAACGGCTTGAAACGGTTTCCCTAATCCTCCGATATGCTTTTGAAAAGGTAAATAGTCAATAGTATAAAGCTCGGTGAAGTCAGCTGAAAGAAGCCGTAAATAAGAAAAATTCTTATACGAAAAAAATCCAGAGGTGGATTTTGCTTCCGATAGGTTGGGGGTCTTATAAAAGATCTATGGTTAGAATGTTCCTTAACAGTGAACTGACGAATTTTCGAAAGTACGAGTCGATACGTAAGCGGTGTAGAAATGCACCGTTAAGATTGCACCAAAAGCTGATCTTATTTGCATGTGGTAGAGTAAAAATCTGACGTTATGAAATACCATACCATCTTACAGGGATGGTTCAAGTGCGACGGCTCATAGAAAAAACCTAAGGATTTATAGAACAAGATAATTTAATCGGAACGTATGAAGCTTAGAATGTGGATGCTTTTACCAGCAAATGAAACAATTTAGACGAAAATCTCGTAAGAGTACAATAAGCTAATTTATCTAAGTGAAAGTAGAGCCATAGTACCAATGAAGCTGGGATAACAACCAGTGGAGGGAGGGGCTCGAGTCGTTTTATGACTGATTATGCAGACTATTTTTCTAGCAATCATACCTTTTTTAATGGTTTTTTCGCAAAGATTCAGTAAGCATACAGGCTAAAACGATGGAACGCCGTGTGAGGTGAAAGTCTCATGCACGGTGTGGAGTGGGGGAAAACTTGAAGATAACTTCAAAGGGTTACCTATCACTATATGGAGTCACAAGTACCGCCGTTTTAAAAGAAACGATTGAGATGATAGGGGGAGAAGTGAACTATTACATCCCAAATCGCTTCACAGATGGATATGGACCGAATACAGCAGCTTTTGAGCGGTTGATTGAACAAGGCACGCAACTTATTGTAACGTGTGATAACGGTGTTGCTGGGCATGCTGCAATCGAGCGAGCAAAAGTTTTAGGAATTGATGTCATTGTAACGGATCACCACGAATTACCAACTGTATTACCGGCAGCCTATGCTGTGGTGCATCCTAGACATCCAAAAGGTTCATATCCTTTTGGAGAATTAGCTGGAGTTGGTGTAGCGTTTAAGCTGGCAACCGCTTTATTAGGCGAGATGCCTGTTGAATTGTTGGATCTAGTCGCTATAGGGACTGTTGCTGATCTAGTTTCGTTAACCGATGAAAATCGAGCTTTAGTTATGCAAGGATTAGTTGTTTTAAAGAATACCCAACGTATTGGCTTGAGCGCTTTGTTTAAATTAGCAAAAATCAAACGAGAAGACATTGACGAAGAATCCATTGGATTTATCATAGGACCACGCCTGAATGCAGTAGGACGTCTAGGTGATGCAGCTCCTGCGGTAGAATTGTTGACCACTTTTGATGATGATGAAGCACTATCTTTAGCACAGTTGGTCCAAGAAAAAAATACGGAACGTCAAGCTTATGTTTCTGCGATAACAAATGAAGCTTTTCAGATGATCGAAGAATTGGATTCCGACTCAGCTGTATATGTTTTAGCAAAAGAAAACTGGCATGAAGGTGTATTAGGGATCGTTGCGAGTAAAGTCGTTGGGAAAACTGGAAAACCGACACTTATTATGACAATCGATAAAGCTAAGGGTTTGGCAAAAGGCTCTGGAAGAAGTATACCGACATTCCATTTGTATCATGCATTAGATAGTGCTCGTCAACTCACAACTACTTTTGGCGGACACCATATGGCAGCTGGCCTGACCATTCCTTTAGAAAACATCGAAAATCTCCAACATGAACTAAACCACTATGCCACAGAAACGGGTCTTTCAGAGGAGCTGGGGGAAGAAACACCATTAGATGGGCAACTGAAGCTAGCAGAAGCTACGGTAGAGGTAGTCGAAGAATTGAGTCGCTTGGCTCCTTTTGGTACAGACAATCGTAAGCCAACGTTTCTTTTCAAAAATGTGGCATCTCAAGATGTTCGTCGGATTGGTGGCGATCAATCCCATTTAAAAATGAAACTGGTTGAAGAAAATGTTTCTTTAGATGTTATCGGCTT
This sequence comes from Carnobacterium pleistocenium FTR1, assembly GCF_000744285.1. Lineage (NCBI taxonomy): Bacteria > Bacillati > Bacillota > Bacilli > Lactobacillales > Carnobacteriaceae > Carnobacterium > Carnobacterium pleistocenium. The sequence continues at coordinate 1,290,666 of NZ_JQLQ01000002.1, forward strand.
CCAATTTGGTTCTGTTACAGATGAAATCGGCTTACATTCAGACGTTTCTGTCATTGGGAAATTAGCTATCAATGAATGGAATGGAGCACGTAAAACACAGTTGATGTTAGAAGATATCGCGATTGAAGGCGTACAAGTTTTCGATTCGAGAAGTACTCATATTCCGGCCACATTATGGAATACGGATCACGCAGACTTTATCTTTTTTGACCAACTGAATTTTGAAAAATATGGCCATCTTTTGCCGGATACTAGCTACGGTCATCACTTACGGGACCAAGAAGCACTAACTCAGTTTAAAATGACAACAAATCAACTGATTTTTGTTGATTGTCCTTCTGATAGTGAATGGGTCAAAAATTTATTAAGCGCATCTAACCCAGAAAAAATTATTGCTTGTTTTTACAGCCGTGAAGAACTTTATTTAAACGGTATGCCAACTCGAGCTCAATTTGGGCAAGTCTTTAAATACACTGCTGCACATGTGGATATTGATGTTAGAAATAAATTGAATTTATTAGCCACGCATTTAAAAATAAAAGAAGCGAACATGATTTTTATTATTTCAGTGTTTTTAGAGATAGGATTTGTTACAATAGCAGATGGTGTAATGAATGCCAATACAAGTGTTGAAAAAAGAGCGTTAGACCAAGCAAAAACTTATCAAAAACGACTAAAACAGATTCAATCAGAAAATTTCTTTGTTTACAGTCATTTTTCTGAGTTAGAAGATTGGCTGAAACAACAAGTAAAGGAAATGCCTTAAAATTGAATGGAGGAAAATTTTCAATGGATTTAAAAAAATATATTGCGGATGTCCCAGACTACCCAGAAAAAGGAATCATCTTTCGTGACATTTCGCCTTTAATGGCTGATGGAGCGGCTTACAGTTTTGCTACAAATGAAATAGTAAAATATGCCAAAGACAAAGGCGTTGAAATGATCGTTGGACCTGAAGCGCGTGGCTTTATTGTTGGCTGTCCAGTAGCTTATGAATTGGGAATCGGATTTGCACCTGCTCGGAAAAAAGGAAAATTGCCTCGTAAAACCATCGAAGTGACTTATGGATTAGAATATGGCGAAGATACTTTGCAGATTCATCAAGATGCTATCAAACCTGGGCAAAAAGTTCTTGTTTGTGACGATTTATTAGCCACTGGTGGAACGATTGCTGCAACGATCGAATTGATTGAAAAACTAGGTGGAGAAGTTGTTGGTACAGCTTTTCTAGTTGAACTAAAAGATCTGAGCGGTCGTGACAAAATTAAAGGATACGATATTTTTGCTTTAATGGAGTATTAATAAATTTACCCTCGTTTATCGCATAAATGACTTGGAAAATTGACTCTAAATCAAATGGTATGGCTATTTCAAGATAAAGATTCTTTTGGAATGTACGGGTTAGCTTGGAGCCAAGGGAACACCTGAAGCCTAATCGCTGAAGCGCTAAAGCTGTGTAACCCTATTCCACAAGAATTTTTAAGTGAGTCATTTAATTCATTTATTTATCCACACCAAAAAATTTATAGCCGAAAAACTCTAGTAGAGAAATCTTCTAGAGTTTTTTAATGCTTTCTTATTTAATTTGCGGAAGTTAACTTTAACCGAATAACTAATTTTGCACTACTAAAGGAGCGTACAAGATGCAAACCATAAGTCTTGATCAAACAGTGTTTCACCTAACATTATGTAAAGGAATTGGGGCTACTAGTCGTATTCGTATGATCTCATCTCTGATAGATGATTCTCATTTAACCGCTTATGATTTAGCCAGCTGTGCGCAACTAAATGCAGCTAACAAAAAATTGTTTATTGAAAGTTTTGCGGCTATTCAACTAGAAAAGGTGTTAGCAGACTACCAAAAGAGGCAAGTTAAGTGGGTCTCAATTCTGGATCAAGCCTATCCAGAATATTTAAGGCATATTTACAATCCACCCGCTTTATTATTTTATCAAGGAGATCTCACTTTACTAAACGGAAAATTGTTGGCGATTGTTGGATCTCGTTTAAATAGCGTCTATGGGGAAGAAGCACTAGCACTTTTACTGCCTAGATTAATCACGAACGATATCATCACCGTTAGTGGTTTAGCTAAAGGCATCGATCAGAGAGTCCACAAAAAAACAATTGAACTAGGTGGCCAAACGATTGCCATTATAGGAACAGGACTAGATCAATTTTATCCTTTTGAAAATGAAAAATTACAGAAAGAGATTGCTAAGGACCATTTGCTCATTTCAGAGTATCCTTTAGGAACAAAACCCTTGAAGCAACACTTCCCTATGAGAAACCGAATCATTGCTGGTCTTTCTTTAGGCACATTGGTTATTGAAGCTAAGTATCGCAGTGGCAGTTTGATTACAGCTAATATAGCACTGCAAGAAGGACGTGAAGTTTTCGCAGTACCTGGAAATATCACCAATCCTTATTCAGAAGGGACAAATGATTTAATTTTGCATGGCGCAAAAAGTGTTTTGACTGCTGACCATATTTTAGAAGAGCTGGAGCGTTAAAAAAATCAACTTTAGAGAGACAGTAGAACTGTTTTTTTGAAGTTTTTTTGTACGGATAAATAAAAGGCTAAAGAACGGGAAAGTAACGGGTTTCAAGAGAGATTTTTGATTTTTTTCTTCTATTATAAACTATTTTTCTAAACAAAAATAAATAAGGATGGTTGACAAAGTGCCCAAAGATAGCATAAGATGATTAACGATTTCAATTATAGATTAGAGAACGACTGTATTAATAAAATTTACGCTCATTTGAGAGGAGCATTTCATTGGCATATAAATACCTAGTGATTGTTGAATCACCAGCTAAAGCAAAAACAATTGAAAAATATTTAGGCCGAAATTATAAAGTCGTAGCTAGTTTGGGACATATTCGTGATCTGCCTAAAAGTCGTATGGCTGTTGATGTTGAAAATAATTATCAACCTGAATATATTTCTATTCGAGGAAAAGGTCCTTTAATCAAGGAATTAAAAAAACATGCAAAAAAAGCTGAAAAAATTTTTCTCGCAGCTGACCCGGATAGAGAAGGGGAAGCCATTGCTTGGCATTTAAGTTTCTTACTAGGCTTGGATGTAGAAGATAAAAACCGTGTCGTTTTTAATGAAATTACCAAAGAAGCCGTTAAAAATGCTTTCAAAGAACCGCGTTCCATCAATATGGACTTAGTCAATTCACAACAAGCTCGAAGAATCTTGGATCGACTTGTAGGGTATACCATCAGTCCTATTTTATGGAAAAAAGTAAAAAAAGGATTAAGCGCTGGAAGAGTCCAATCGGTAGCACTAAAATTGATCTGTCAGCGAGAAGAAGAGATCAATCAATTCAAACCTGAAGAATATTGGTCGATCGGAGCCAATTTTAAAAAGGACAAAAAGAAATTCAAAGCGAGTTTTTATGGACTAAAAGGGAAAAAACAGAGTTTAAGCAATGCCGAAGAGGTACAAAAAATAATTAAAGAACTAGATGGCGATCAATTCGAAGTTATGTCGGTTACAAAAAAAGAACGCTTAAGAAATCCTGCTCTTCCGTTTAAGACCAGTAGTCTGCAACAAGAAGCCGCTAGGAAATTAAATTTTAGAACACGTAAAACAATGATGGTTGCTCAACAGCTCTATGAAGGGATCTCAATGGGCCGTGGCGGATCGATTGGTCTGATCACTTACATGCGGACGGATTCTACTCGAATCGCGCTTTCTGCTAAAAACGATGTTGCGGAATACATTATTAAAGAATTTGGACCTGAATATGCGGCCTCTAAACCACGAACCGGAAAAAAAGCTGAAAACGATCAAGATGCTCATGAAGGGATTCGACCATCTAGCGTCATGCGGACCCCTAAGGAGATTGAAAAGTATCTAACAAAAGATCAATACAAATTGTATAATCTTATCTGGTCAAGATTGGTAGCTAGCCAAATGACACCGGCTGTATTCGATACAATGAAAGTAGATATCGCTCAAAAAGATATTTACTTTAGAGCAAATGGTTCTAAGATCAAATTTCCAGGTTACCAAAAAGTATATATTGAAGGCAATGATGAAGGAAAAGAAGAGAAAGAAAATCTTTTACCAGATATGGAACAAGGCGACAAAGTTAAGTCGATCGATATCGAACCCAAACAACATTTCACCCAACCGCCTGCTCGGTTCTCTGAATCGACCTTGATTCGTATTTTGGAAGAAAATGGTGTAGGACGTCCATCTACCTATGCGCCAACGTTGGAGACGATCCAACGTAGGTATTACGTTAAACTGCAAAACAAACGATTTGAAGTGACTGAATTAGGCGGAATCGTCAATGGTCTGATCAATGAATTCTTCCCACATATCGTCGACGTCCACTTTACTGCCGATATGGAGAAGGATCTAGATGAGGTAGAAGAAGGCAACAAAGAGTGGGAAAAGGTGATTGACCAATTCTACAAACCCTTCGCTGTTGAAGTTGAAAAAGCAGAAGAAAACATGGAAAAAGTTCAGATCAAAGATGAACCTGCTGGCTTTGATTGTGAACTTTGCGGTCATCCGATGGTGATCAAATTAGGACGCTACGGAAAATTCTATGCTTGTAGTAATTTCCCAGAGTGTCACAATACAAAACCAATCGTGAAAGAAATAGGGGTCGCTTGCCCAGTCTGTGGTGAAGGCCATGTGATCGAGCGTAAATCTAAGAAAAATCGTCTCTTTTATGGGTGTGATCGTTACCCGACATGCGAATTTGTTTCCTGGGATAAACCCGTTGGTCGTAACTGTCCAAAATGTGATCATTATTTAGTTGAGAAAAAAGCAAAAGGCAGCAAACAAGTTGTGTGCAGCCATTGTGACTACAAAGAAGAAGTCCAAAAATAAATTGAACAGCAAAGCTAGTTAAGCGAGAGAGAAAGTTGCTCTTACTTAACTAGCTTTTTTAGACGAAAGTCACTCGCGACAACTGAAATGAACCTTAATGAGTAACAAATAGTTGAAAATAACCCTGTTGGTTTAAAATTCAATTAATTTAAATCTTAATCGATTGTAATCTAAATAGTTGTGTGATAAGGTAATTTTGTTGTAAGAGTGGAGGGATGATTTTTGGTAGATCAAGCAGCTAAAGCGACTTTTTTACAGTATTTGATTACCGAAAGGCATTATTCTGAGCTGACCAAAAAAGCTTACGAAGAAGATATTACGCATTTTGAACGATTTTTAGCTCAAACGGGTGACACAATGTATACTAGTGTGACTCTGCAAGATGTGCGCATCTATTTAGGCGAATTAAATGAAAAAGGATTAAGTCGAAATAGCGTTTCAAGAAAAATTTCAAGTTTACGAGCCTTTTACCAATTTTTATTAAAAAATCAATTAGTTAAGGATAATCCATTTTCTTACATTCATTTAAAAAAGAAAACGCTTCGTTTGCCTAAATTTTTTTATGAGAAAGAAATGGATGCTCTTTTTGAAGCTGTAAAAGGCGAAGGACCGTTAGATTTTAGAAACGAGGCGATCCTTGAAGTTCTTTATGGAACCGGCACTCGAGTAAGTGAATGCAGTGGGATCGAGCTAAGAGATATCGATTTTGATTTAAGCGTTTTATTGATTCACGGCAAAGGAAACAAAGAACGTTATGTTCCCTTTGGTCACTATGCTGCTGTAGCTATGCGTGAGTACATGGAGAAAAGTCGCACGCCACTAATGACAAAATATAAAAAGAATCATGAATTCTTATTCGTTAACCATCATGGAGATCCGATCACAGCGACCGGGATCGAATATGTACTAAACCAAGTAATCAAAAAAAGCAGTTTAACTTCTGATATTCATCCGCATATGTTGCGTCATTCATTTGCAACGCATTTATTGAATAATGGAGCAGATATGCGGACCGTGCAAGAATTATTGGGACATGCCAGTTTATCTTCGACTCAAATATATACACATGTCACGAAAGAGCATTTACAAAAAAATTACCGCCAATTTCACCCAAGAGCTTAAGAAATGGCTAATTGACTGGAGGAAAAAAATAATGACAGAATTTCACGCAACAACGATTTTTGCTATTCAACACGATGGAAAATGTGCAATGGCTGGGGATGGTCAAGTAACCATGGGTGAGCAGGTAATCATGAAAAGCACTGCTCGAAAAGTTCGCCGAATCTATAATGATGAAGTACTGGTTGGATTTGCTGGAAGTGTTGCTGATGCCTTTACCTTGGAAGAAAAATTTGAAGCTAAATTACATGAATACAAAGGAAATCTGACGCGTGCAGCTGTAGAATTGGCTCAAGAATGGCGTACAGATCGTGCCATGCAAAAATTAGAAGCTTTACTGATCGTCATGAACAAAGAAGAAATGTTAATGGTATCTGGCAGCGGCGAAGTGATCCAACCAGATGATGGCATATTAGCCATCGGTTCAGGCGGAAACTTCGCACTCGCAGCCGGTAGAGCATTAAAGAAACTCGGCAAAGATTTAACAGCAGCCCAAATTGCAAAGGAAAGCTTAAATACAGCTGCAGACATTTGTGTCTTTACGAATCACAATATTATTGTGGAAGAACTATAAGGAGTGAAAAAGATGATGATGACTAAAGAGGATATGACTCCAAGAGAAATCGTTGCTGAATTAGACAAATACATTATTGGCCAAACTATGGCAAAAAAATCGGTTGCTGTAGCTTTACGCAACCGTCAAAGACGGTTGAAAGTATCCGAAGATATGCAAAAAGAAATCACACCTAAAAATTTATTGATGATCGGCGCGACCGGCGTTGGGAAAACGGAAATTGCTCGACGTTTAGCAACAATCGTTCAAGCACCGTTTATAAAAGTTGAAGCTACGAAATTTACCGAAGTTGGGTATATTGGACGCGACGTTGAGTCCATGGTCCGTGATTTAGTAGAAGCTTCTATTCAAATTGTCGAAAAACAACAATACTCAAGTGTTTACGTACAAGCAGAAAAAAATGCCATTGACCGTATTGTTAAACTATTGATACCCGGTATTAAAAAAGAAAAAAAACAAAGTACCAGTGCGAATCCGTTTGAGGCTATGTTTAAGAACATGGGTGTAGATCCCAATCAATTAGCTCCACAAGAGGAAGAAGAAGTGGAAGAAGAAGTAACAGAAGCGATTTCGACGGATCGGGAAAAAATGAAACAACAGATTCGCAATGGGGTTCTAGACGAACGAGAAGTAACTATTCGAGTTGAAAGTCAAAAAAAAGCCACGAACTCTCCTATGGGTGCCGGCTTAGAACAAATGGGCATCGATTTAAACGAAACGTTAGGAGCTTTACGTCCTAAGACAAAAATCAAACGAACAGTTACTGTAAAAAAAGCTATCGAGCTCTTTCTCCAAGAGGAATCAGCAAAATTGGTCAATTCAGAAGACATTCATTCGATGGCCGTTGACTTAGCACAAAACGCCGGCATTATTTTTATTGATGAATTTGATAAAATCACTTCAAAAAATCAAAATAGTGGGACCGTCTCTAGAGAAGGTGTTCAACGCGATATCTTACCGATTGTTGAAGGCTCACAAGTTAGTACTAAATACGGCCCTGTCCAAACAGATCATATCTTATTCATTGCTTCTGGTGCATTCCATGTGTCTAAACCGAGTGATTTGATTCCTGAACTACAAGGAAGATTCCCTATTCGTGTTGAATTAGATGATCTAACAAAAGAAGATTTTGTTAAAATTTTAACTGAACCAAATAATGCGCTGTTAAAACAATACATCGCCATGCTAGAAACGGAAAATGTTAAGATTACCTTTACGTATGAGTCGATTGAGCGCTTAGCTGAAATCGCCTATCGAGTCAACCAAGAAACAGATAACATTGGCGCGAGAAGGTTGCACACCATCTTAGAAAAACTTTTAGAAGACTTGCTTTTTGAAGCTCCTGATATGCAAATGGGTGACATTACGATCACTGAAAATTATGTAAATGAAAAAATTGAACATATTGTAGAAGACAAAGATTTAAGTCGCTACATCTTGTAAAGAATGACGGAGGCTTCTCATGAATGATTTACTGCAAAAAATGCGCAAGATCAACAACCTATTACAAACAAAAGGCGGAGTCGTAAAATCGGATACTTCGGTAGACGGGGAATTAGCTTTTACGGCTATGGCCATTGTATTAGGAGATATTCTTGATGCAAACACTTATTTAATTGATGATGTTGGAAATCTATTGGGTTACCATGAAAAACATCAAATTAATAATGAACGAGTGAAACAAATCCTGCAAGATAGAAAATTTCCAGCAAAATATAGCCGCAGCATGTTAGAAATTTACGAAACGAGATCGAATATAGACATCGAAAGTGACTATACAATGTTCCCAATCGAAACACGGGATATGTTTGTTGAAGGTTTAACAACCATAATTCCTGTTTTTGTTGCAGGAGAACGCTTAGGCACCCTTTTACTTGCACGGTTACAGCCAAAATTCGATGATACTGATTTGATTTTGGGTGAGCATGCCGCTACGGTTGTTGGAATCGAGATACTGTATAAGAAATCTACTCAAATCGCAGAATCGGTCCGTAATACAGCAACTGTTCAAATGGCTATCAAGACCTTGTCTTATAGTGAACTTAAGGTTATTAAGGCCATTTTTGAAGAATTAGACGGTACTGAGGGACGGATAACAGCTTCTAATGTTGCTGATAAAGTGGGCATCACCCGTTCAGTTATTGTGAATGCTTTACGTAAGTTAGAATCCGGAGGCATTATCGAATCAAGGTCGCTAGGAATGAAAGGAACGTACATCAAAGTACAGAACACAAAATTCATTGAAGAGTTAGAAAAAGAATCGATTCATTGATGAGCATCTTGTCAAAGAGAGTGATCCTTTAGTGCACTTTCACCAAAGGATTATTTTTAAAGGTATATGGGGATGCAACAACTTTACCTAAGGAGGCACTACTATGATTTCATTAAAAAACAACCTTTTAACTGTTTCGATTTCTACAAAAGGGGCTGAATTGCAAAGTATTAAAAATCCTACTGAGGGAATAGAATACTTATGGCAGGGCGATCCTACTTTTTGGGGCAGAAAGTCACCTGTGTTATTTCCAATCGTAGGGCGTTTGAAAAATGATCAGTATCGGTATAAAGGGAAAAATTATTCATTAAATCAACATGGCTTTGCAAGAGATAGTGATTTTCAAGTAGAAGAACAGACCGCGACTATGGTCCGTTTAACGACTTATGCTACTCCTGATTCAAAGATATACTATCCATTTGATTTTCAGTTAACTCTAACCTATACCTTGGTAGAGAATACCGTTAACGTTAGTTATTTTGTGAAAAATACGCATGCATCAGAAGAGTTGTATTTTTCCATTGGGGCTCACCCTGGGTTCAATGTGCCACTGACAAGCGATACGGTGTTTGAAGATTATCATTTAAGCTTGTTACCTAAACAAACGCGTCAACAGATTCCATTAGTTGGTTCTTATTTAGATTTAAACCATAAGGCATTGGGTCAAACCAATACAGAGATGGCCTTAAAAAGAACTTTATTTGATAACGATGCTTTAATTTATGAAGCAAAGGGCAAAAATACTTTTTCAATTCTTTCTGAAAAGACCCCTCATGCTGTTTCGTTGACGTTTGAAGACTTTCCATTTGTAGGTATTTGGTCACCGCCTAAAAAAGAAGCCCCGTTTGTCTGTATCGAGCCCTGGTTTGGGGTAGCAGACACAACTGATTTTACAGGCGAGTTAAATGAAAAAATCGGCATTCAATGCCTGAAAGGTGCAGAAACTTTTTCTGCCAACTACACGATCTCACTAAGTTGATTCCTTGATGGGAATGAGTGGATAAAAAAAGGATCTGAGATTTTCCTCAGATCCTTTTGTTGCGTTAGACATTTCACTATAGCGAATTCTTTTTATCTTTTTTATATCCTAATCCAAATGGAACTTTGCTTTCGGTACCATTTCGGATACGTTTGATATTTTCTCTATGCCTATAGATAATAAAAAGGGCTAAAATAAAGGCGATAAGTGTTAAGATCCAATCTCCTATGAATAAACTAGAAAGGACAATGATGGGCAGAGCAATAATACTTGAAAGGCTAACCATCCTTGTTAGAAATAGTAACACTAAGAAAAGTCCTACACAAAAAATAAAAAAGGGTGGATTGTAAGCTAACAGAACTCCGGCACTTGTAGCAACTGCTTTGCCACCTTTAAATTGAGCAAAAACAGGATACGTATGACCAAGTACTGCTCCTAGACCTATGACCATAGGATTGATTGGTAAGTCGAACAGCAAGGGTAAACTTGCAGCTAGGGTTCCTTTTAATACATCAGCCAACAATACAAAAATGCCTGCTGTTTTTCCTAATACTCTAAAGGTATTAGTCGTCCCAGAGTTGCCGCTGCCAAACTGACGGATATCTTTTTTATAAAATTTTGTGCCGATCCAAACACCTGAAGGGATCGAACCTAACAAATAAGCAATAATAAACATTAATATGATTTTAGCCAACAAAATTCTCTCCTTGGATTGTAATATACATAGATAATTAACGTATTTAATAGTTTACCACTTTTCCTATGGGAAGGCTAGAAAAAAGGCAATAACTACGCTGCCTAAAGCCGGCTTTAAAAAAAAATTGCTAATCAGCTTGCAATTCAAAAAAATAAATAGTTTAATGAAAGAGAATTCTAGCACAAAAGGCGAAAATACGTTCCCCTTTTTAGCCTGATTTGCCGTTTACTACTTTAAATTCCCTGAATATTAAGGTATGATTGAAAAGGCGCTTTAATCAATGAGACGATGATTGATGCTATTATGGGCTTGACCCTAATTACCAATTAAAATAAGAGACCAAAGAAAACTTTAAACATAAAGCAAGAATCTTCTTGTATCCAGCTAAAAATAACGATTTTTAGTTTATTGGGTAACTAAGGATGGATGGTTTTATTTTGAAGCCTTAAGGAGTTTTAGTATGCCAAAAGAATTAAGTAAAGATTACAATGATGAATCGATCCAAGTATTAGAAGGTCTAGAAGCTGTACGAAAAAGACCGGGTATGTATATTGGCTCCACGGATACACGAGGCTTACACCATCTCGTCTATGAAATAGTAGACAATTCGGTCGATGAAGCGTTATCTGGTTTTGGGAGCGAGATCAACGTGATTTTGCACAAAGACAATAGTATCAGTGTTAAAGATAACGGACGTGGGATGCCAATCGGAATCCATTCGTCTGGTATTCCAACTGTCCAAGTTATTTTTACAGTCTTGCATGCCGGTGGTAAGTTCGGTCAAGGAGGGTACAAGACCTCAGGTGGACTTCACGGTGTGGGAGCAAGTGTGGTCAACGCACTTTCTGAGTGGCTTACGGTTACGATCATTCGAGACGGTGTCCACTATCAACAAAAATTTGTGAATGGCGGTAAAGCCAAAGGATCATTAAAGAAAATAAAAACAAGTAATGAAAAAAATGGGACCGTTGTTCATTTCAAACCCGATACGACAATCTTTACAACGGTCAATTTATCCTATGACGTTTTAGCAGAGCGCTTAAGAGAATCGGCTTTTCTTCTAAAAGGTCTACGGATAACATTAAGTGATGAACGAAACGATCAATCAGACGTTTTTTATTATGAAGAAGGCATTAAGGAATTTGTAAAATATTTAAATGAAGATAAAGATCATCTAACACCAGTAGCCTATTTCGAAGGAGAGAACAACGAAATTGAGGCTGAATTTTCTTTTCAATACAATGATGGTTACTCTGAAACCATTTTATCTTTCGTTAACAATGTGCGCACGAAAGACGGCGGTACACATGAAGCAGGGATGAAAACAGCCATTACAAAAACATTTAATGAATACGCCCGTAAGGTTAACTTACTAAAAGAAAAAGATAAAAATTTAGAAGGTACTGACTTTAGAGAAGGATTAGCAGCCGTTATTTCTATTCGTATCCCTGAAAACCTGTTGCAATTTGAAGGGCAAACCAAAAGTAAATTAGGGACTCCTCAAGCCCGGTCAGCTGTTGAAACTGTCATCGGTGAACAATTGAGTTATTACTTGATTGAAAATGGCGATTTAAGCCAACAGTTGATCCGTAAAGCGCTCAAGGCACGCGAAGCACGTGATGCAGCTAGAAAAGCACGTGAAGAAAGCCGTAATGGGAAGAAACGCAAAAAAAATGACACACTTTTGTCTGGAAAATTAACGCCTGCTCAAAGCAAAAATGCTAAACGAAATGAATTGTATTTAGTTGAGGGAGATTCAGCTGGCGGTTCGGCCAAACAAGGTCGAGACCGTAAGTTTCAGGCCATCTTGCCGCTTCGTGGAAAAGTAATCAATACGGAAAAAGCTAAATTGCAAGATGTGATGAAAAATGAAGAAATCAGTACAATGATCTATACGATTGGTGCGGGTGTCGGACCTGAATTTGATATCGCTGATTGTAATTACGATAAAATCATTATTATGACGGATGCGGATACCGATGGGGCACACATTCAAACCCTTTTACTAACCTTCTTTTATCGTTACATGAAACCTTTGTTTGAAGCAGGGAAAATTTATTTAGCTATGCCACCACTATATAAATTATCAAAAGGAAGCAGTAAAAAAGAAAAAATTGCGTATGCTTGGACAGATGATGAATTGATTCAAGTAACAAAAGATTTTGGCAAAAATTATATTTTACAACGGTATAAAGGTCTGGGTGAAATGAACGCGGACCAATTATGGGATACAACGATGAATCCTGAAACTCGAACGTTGATCCGTGTTAAAATCGATGATGCAGCTCAAGCTGAGAAACGCATCTCTATTCTAATGGGAGATAAAGTAGAACCTAGACGGAAATGGATCGAATCTCATGTTGAATTTACGTTTGAAGAAGGCGGCAGTCTTTTAGAAAATAGCCAAATTATGGATCAAATAGAACCAGGAGATGAAGGAAGTGTCGAAAATGGACAATAGAGCGGAGATCCAAGAATTAACTTTGGAAGAAGTCATGGGGGATCGTTTTGGGCGCTATTCAAAATACATTATTCAAGAACGAGCATTGCCAGATATTCGAGATGGGTTAAAACCCGTGCAACGACGAATCTTATACGCCATGAATGTAGAAGGCAATACATCTGATAAGGGCTTTAGAAAATCAGCTAAAACGGTCGGAAACGTTATCGGGAACTATCATCCACATGGAGATAGCAGTGTCTATGAAGCCATGGTACGTTTAAGCCAGGATTGGAAGCAACGGGAAGTATTGATTGAGATGCACGGGAATAATGGGAGTATGGACGGAGATCCTCCGGCAGCTATGCGGTATACGGAAGCACGTCTATCCAAAATTTCTGCTGAATTAGTAAGAGACATTGATAAAGAAACGGTTGACTTCATCTTAAACTTTGATGATACAGATGAAGAGCCAACCGTATTTCCTGCTAGTTACCCTAACTTACTAGTAAACGGAGCAACTGGTATCTCAGCCGGTTATGCAACAGATATTCCTCCGCATAATTTAGGAGAAATCATTGATGCAACCATTCATTTAATTGATAACCCTGCTGCGTCTGTGAACGATTTGATGCAGTACGTTAAGGGACCTGATTTTCCAACTGGAGCTATTCTTCAAGGCGTAGATGGCGTCAAAAAAGCCTACGAGACAGGAAAAGGAAAAGTTATCGTACGTTCTAAGACAAGAATTGAGGAAGTAAGAGGCGGTAAAGAACAAATCGTCATCAACGAAATTCCCTATGAAGTGAATAAGGCTGTTTTAGTTCGTAAAATGGATGAAATTCGTTTGAATAAAAGAGTTGACGGCATTTCTGAAGTCCGTGATGAGTCTGACCGCAATGGTCTTCAAATCGTTATTGAATTAAAAAAAGAGGCTAACGCAGGTGGTATTTTAAATTACTTATTAAAAAATACTGATCTACAAGTCGCTTATAATTTTAACATGGTGGCCATTGATAAAAAAAGACCTAAGCAAGTAGGCATTGTTAGAATGATCCAAGCCTATTTGGATCATAAACGAGAAGTGATCACTAGACGAACGAACTATAACCTTCGTAAAGCTGAAAGCAGACAACACATCGTTTCTGGATTGATCAAAGCTTTATCTATTTTAGACCAAGTAATCGAGGCCATTCGTAGCAGTAAAGATAAGAAAAATGCCAAAGACAATTTGATTGAGCGTTTTGATTTCACTGAAATCCAGGCTGAAGCTATTGTTTCATTGCAACTGTATCGATTAACCAATACCGATATAACAGCATTAGAAAATGAAGCTGCTTCTTTAAATAAAGATATCTTATCTTATAATAAAATTTTAGCTAGTTCAAAGGAACTGGATAAAATCATGAAAAAAGAACTGATCGAAGTGAGAAAAAAATATGCTTCTCCTCGACTAACTGTCATTGAGGCTGAAATCGAAGAATTAAAAATCGATACTGAAGTTTTGATTGCTTCAGAAGAAGTGATGGTTTCAGTTACCAAAGAAGGCTACATCAAAAGGACCAGTTTGCGTTCATATGGGGCTTCTAAACCGAATGAGATCGGAATCAAAGAAGGCGATTATCCAATTTATATTCAACAGCTGAATACATTGAATCACCTGTTGATCTTTACCAGCAAAGGAAATATTATCTACCGCCCAGTTAATGAAATTTCTGATTTAAGATGGAAGGATATGGGAGATCACTTATCGCAAAATATTGCTTTTGAAGCAGACGAAACCGTTGTAAAAGTTTTTGGATTAGAAAAAAATCTACCTCCTGCAACATTCACTTTCATCACAAAAGAGGGGTATATTAAGCAAACGGCTGTTTCAGAATACGTTATCGGGCGCAACTATAAGAATAAATCTTTTTCAGCAATAAAACTTAAAACAGTAAACGATGAATTGATAAATATCATTTATACAGACCAACCGGAATTAAAAGACGTTTTCTTAGTCACCAATAGAGGATTCGGATTACGCTATTCTTTAGATGAAGTTCCCTCTGTTGGTTCAAAAGCAGCAGGTGTGAAATCAATCAACCTTAAAGACGGTGACTATGTTGTGAATGGGGTGTTGATCGATGTTGAAGCTTCAAAATCAGAATTAATGATTTTAACTCAACGTGGTTCGGTCAAGAAAATGAATATCCTTGATTTTGAATCCCTTGGAAGGGCCAAGAGAGGCTTATTGCTCTTGAGAGAACTGAAGAAAAATCCTCATCGTGTAGCTTTTGCTTTCGAAGCATCTAAGGAAGATTTATACACGATCCTAACAGCCAAAGGAAAAGAAATTAAGTTATCTAGTCGTTCTTATGCAATAAGCGATCGCTACTCAAATGGCTCCTTTATTTTAGATGAAGTTGCTGATGGCGCACCTGTTGAGGTAAAAAAAGATTTAATAACTAAAGATAATTAACAGACAAAAAAGTGTAGTATATCAGCTACACTTTTTTTGTCTGTTTTCATTATTTAGTAGTACAGTTTTTTTGTGAAAAAATATACTAAAATAAAAACATAGACCAAAAAACAATAAACACATTCAAATCAACGTTTATAAAGTTATTTTCTTAATTAATTGTTACAAACCAATTGATTTAATTAGATTTCGTGTTATAATGAGCATGAAGAATCTGTTAGATTAACTGAACAACTAAAAGGAGGAATTTTGATTATGGAAGAATGGAAGGGCTTTAAAGGGAAAACATGGAAAGAAGAAATCAATGTACGAGACTTTATTCAACAAAATTATAAACCTTATGATGGAACAGATGAATTTTTAGAAGGACCCACACAAGCAACTGAAACTTTATGGGAACAAGTGATGGATTTAAATACAAAAGAACGTGATGCTGGCGGAGTACTAGATATGGATACAAAAGTAGTGTCAACTATCGTATCTCATAAAGCTGGTTATTTAAACAAAGAATTAGAACGCATTGCCGGTTTCCAAACGGAAAAACCTTTCAAACGTGGATTGCAACCATTTGGTGGGATTCGAATGAGTGAACTAGCTGCTGAAGCATATGGGTATGAAATCGACCCTGAAGTTTCTCATATTTTTAGAGACTACCGTAAAACCCATAATCAAGGTGTTTTCGATGCGTATACACCTGAAATTCGTTCTGCCAGACGTAGCGGAATCATCACAGGCTTACCAGATGCTTATGGTCGTGGACGTATTATCGGAGATTACAGAAGAGTAGCTTTATATGGTGTAGATCGTTTAATACAAGAAAAGAAACATGATTTAGCTGATAAAGGATACGGTACTATGAGTGAAACCATCATTCGTGACCGTGAAGAGTTAAATGAACAAATCCGTTCTTTAAACGAATTAAATGAATTAGGACAAATTTATGGCTTCGATATTTCACAACCGGCTCAAACGACTCAAGAAGCTTTCCAATGGTTATATCTAGGCTATCTAGCTGCTGTTAAAGAACAAAATGGAGCTGCAATGTCATTAGGACGTACATCTACCTTTTTAGATATTTATATTGAACGTGATCTAGCTAGCGGTGTTCTTACTGAAGTTGAAGCGCAAGAAATTACGGACCACTTCATTATGAAATTACGTTTAGTAAAATTTGCACGTACACCTGAATACAATGACCTATTCTCAGGCGACCCAACTTGGGTAACTGAAGCTATAGCTGGTGTAGGGCATGACGGCCGCCACATGGTCACTAAAAACAGCTATCGTTTCTTACACACATTATCAAATCTTGGACCAGCTCCAGAACCTAACTTGACGGTATTGTGGTCAGTCAGATTACCAGAGGCATTTAAAAGATTCTGTGCAAAAGTTTCCATTGTTTCAAGCGCAATCCAATATGAAAACGATGACATTATGCGCTTAGAGTGGGGCGATGACTATGGAATAGCTTGTTGTGTTTCAGCTATGCAAATAGGGAAGCAAATGCAATTTTTCGGTGCACGAGCTAACCTTGCTAAAACACTTTTATATGCAATCAATGGTGGAGTCGATGAAAGAACAAAAGATCAAGTTGCGCCAAAATACCAATCAATTACTTCTGAATATTTAGATTATGATGAAGTAATGGAAAAATATGACGTCATGATGGAATGGGTAGCTGGTATGTATCTAAATACATTAAACATCATTCATTTTATGCATGATAAATATTCTTATGAACGTATTGAAATGGCTCTACATGATAGCGAAATTGTTAGAACGATGGCAACTGGAATTGCTGGATTTTCAGTAGCAATTGATTCATTATCTGCTATCAAATATGCAAAAGTCAAAACGATCCGTGACGAAACCGGTTTAGTAATCGATTATGAAATAGAAGGCGATTACCCTAAATTCGGAAATAATGATGATCGTGCAGATGAAATTGGAATTTGGTTGTTAAAAGCTTTCATATCAAAAGTTAAAAAACACCCAGCATACCGCAATGCCGTTCATACTACTTCAATTTTAACAATTACATCTAACGTAGTGTATGGTAAGAAGACAGGGAATACTCCTGATGGAAGACGTTCTGGAGAACCTTTTGCACCTGGTGCTAACCCAATGCATGGCAGAGATACTCATGGAGCTTTAGCTAGCTTGACTTCAGTAGCTAAAATCCCATACAAATATTCACTAGATGGCATCTCAAATACTTTTTCTATTATACCTAAAGCTTTAGGTAAAGAAGATGAGATCCAACAAGAAAACTTATCTAGCTTGCTAGATGGCTATGTCAAAAAAGGCGGTCACCATTTAAACGTTAACGTCTTTAATCGTGAAACATTAGTTGACGCAATGGATCATCCTGAAAACTATCCTCAATTAACGATTCGTGTATCAGGATATGCCGTTAATTTTATTAAATTAACACGTGAACAACAGTTAGAAGTTATTAATCGTACCATGCATGAAAGCATGTAACCACTAAATAAACCATAGAGGAGTTGCTAATATGACTGAACCAGCAATTGGATACGTGCATTCCACTGAAAGTTTTGGATCAGTAGATGGACCAGGTATTCGTTTTGTAACTTTTATGCAAGGATGCCGTATGCGTTGCGAGTTCTGCCATAATCCTGATACGTGGAATATGGGTGGTGGAACTCCTTATACAGCGGATGAATTACTAGAAGAAGCCTTATCTTACCGAGAATATTGGGGTAGTAAGGGTGGCATTACAGTAAGTGGAGGAGAACCGCTGTTGCATATCGACTTTCTAATTGAGTACTTTAAAAAAGCAAAAGAAGAGGGCGTACACACAACTTTGGATACTTGTGGCCAACCGTTTACCTACGATGAACCTTTCTTTAGCCGCTTTGAAGAGCTTATGAAGTATACCGATTTACTTTTATTTGATATCAAACATATTGACAATGAAAAACATAAGCGCTTAACGATGCATGGCAATGAAAACATTTTAAACATGGCCACTTATTTATCAAAAATCAATAAACCCGTTTGGATTCGTCATGTGTTAGTTCCTGAACGTTCTGACGACGATCATGATTTGATGCGTTTGAGTGAGTTTATTCAATCACTAGGAAATGTTTATAAAGTAGAAATATTGCCTTACCATAAATTAGGTGTCTACAAGTATGCAGCTCTAAATATTCCTTATAAATTAAAGGATATCGAACCGCCTACGCTTGAACGAGTCAACAATGCAAATCAACTATTACGTGTACAAGAGTACAAAGGTTACCAAACAATTTAAATCAAAAAGAAGCAATAAACTGAAAGGGTGAAACGCTACCTTTCCGGATTATTGTTTCTTTTTTACCTAGATTTCTTTAAAAAGCAAGATAATACTAGCTAAACAGGCTTATTTAAGCTAAAATTTTAATGGTAGCTATAATTTAAAAGGAGAGATAATAATATGAGTAAAGTACTAGTTTTTGGTCATAGAAATCCGGATACAGATGCCATCACATCTGCTATTTCATTTGCTTATCTTCAAAATCAACTGGGTTTTGAAACAGAAGCCGTTGCATTAGGAGAAGTAGGTGAGGAGACACAGTACGCTTTAGATCATTTTAAAGTTGACGCACCGCGTGTCATAAAAACAGCAGCAAACGAAACAGATAAAGTCATGCTGGTAGATCACAATGAATTCCAACAGAGTGTAGAGGATATCGCATCTGTTGAAGTTTTATCTGTCGTTGATCATCACCGTATTTCTAATTTTGAAACAGCTAATCCTTTGTATTATCGTGCAGAACCTGTAGGATGTACCAATACGATTATCGCTAAGTTATTTAAAGAAAAAGATATTGCTATTCCAAAAGAAATTGCCGGATTAATGGTATCCGCAATTATCGCTGATACATTATTATTTAAATCACCAACTTGTACCGATGAAGATATCAAGATTGCAAAAGAACTTGCAGCAATCGCTGAAGTTGACATTGATTCATATGGTCTTGAAATGTTAAAAGCTGGAACAGACTTAAGCAATAAATCAGCAGCTGAATTATTAGACATGGATGCTAAAAGTTTTCCAATGGCTGATAAAAGTGTTCGGATTGCACAAATCAATGTTGTCGACGTGAATGATGTGCTTTCTATCCAAACTGAATTAGAAAAAGCAATGTTAAACGAAAATCGTTCTAACCATTACGATTTATTCATATTGGTCGTTACAAACATTTTAGATAGCGATTCAGTGATCCTTGCTTTAGGAAATCCAATCAACGCAGTAGAAGAAGCCTTTAATATAACTTTAGAAAATAACCGTGCTTTATTAAAAGGTGTCGTTTCACGTAAGAAACAAATTGTACCGCAATTAACAGCAGTATTAACAAAATAAGATAGCAAACCTAATTCATGACAATTCAGTCATGAATTAGGTTTTTTTGTTACTAAATAAAAAAGCGACACTGAAAAGCTATTCGAATGAATTAGATTACATTAGATAAGAACTAAAAATCATTTAAAAGCAATTTAAAGACAATGAGTCACTAAAGAAATGTAACTGAGCTTAAAAGTGTCCAAAATCGACACGAAATGAGCAAAAACCCTAAATTACTACTTTATATCTACTTTGTATAATATATATTATGTAAACTAGTAAAAAGATAAAAAAGCCATAGATCTGTAACACATACTACTCCTTCTCTTTAGTTGTTAATTTAACTATTTTGACTAATTAAATTATGGTTTCAACTAAAACTCAATTACTTGATTAATATTTATTTTTTGTGATGTTCTTTGCATAAACATTACTGATATTTTCAAGCTATAGCTTATAGGATATATAATTATAAAAGAACTGTTAAATTACATTTTAATATAGCTTGTTTTCTAAGCCAACATGCTTATAGATCTATTTCTACTAATTTTCTTAATTTTTATCCGAAAAATTTATTTTTACAAACTGTATCAATTTTCAATTTAATATATTTTCTATTTTGACTCTAAATCAACTGTTAAAGCTACGTAAAGATGAAAATTTCTTCTGGAATGTACGGGTTTGCTTGTAAAGCCATGAGGACCACCTGAAGCCTGAAAAACACAGTTTTAAGGTTTTTAAGCCTCAACAGTCCGTAATCGCTGAAGCGTTAACGTTTTTTTATTCGCATTGAATCCCATGCACGGCTACAAGCAACCCTATTCCGCCAGAATTTTTGGACTAGTCATTTAATTAATTTAATAGTGTTTAGCTCTTTAAAGAATATAACTGCTGAGGAGTTATATTCTTTATTTTTGTTAGCTGCAAGATATTCAAGCACTTCTAATAGAGCTTTTTTATCCATTAATTTTACAATCGGAGATATATAAATTTATCTCCTAATAATTCCGTAAATACTTCATACATATAAAGCTGAATGGATTCTTCTTTAGCGATTAAATCGCTTGATTCCTTTATTTTTGCTAGTAAAATAATAGTATCCTCTCGAGAACTATTTTATACCTGCGATGCTATCTCCTACTATTCGACATAAAAAGAGAGGAGAGAAGGTTATTTCTCCTCTCTCCCCCTACTTTTATCTAACTTTTATGCTTGTTAATGTTATCTCCTAGAAACTCTCATACGCTTTTGAAGCTTATTGCACTAAAGCCGTGACTTCATGACCTCTTTTATTAATACAGTTCGTATACTTTATCAAACAAGTCTTTTTCGGTTTCGATTTGGCCCTTATTCCCTATTACGACCACCGTGCTCTCTTCCAATACACTGTCTAGGATCTTATTAAGCATCTGTAAGGCATTTGAATCAACCGCTAGAATCTCTTCCTTCAAATGAACCAACTCTTCACGAGTCACGCCTGTTTTTAGACGATTGAATGCGGTTAAACCTTTGCTGAAAGCTGATTTTGGCTGTTCCATGGGACTGATCGTGCCAATAATGTATTTTAATAATTCGCTGTCAGACAACTCCATTTGTGCTACATAGTTTGGCAAACCTTTATAGGTTTCTAATGTTTTACGGATATTGGGGTCACGATAAGAACTCAAGGCAAATTCACCAGTTCGTTGATGGTTATAAAGCGAACCATAAGCACCACCTTTGACACGTATCTCATTCCACAAGTAACTGTAACGAATAGTTGTTGCCAATACTTTCGCTGCGCCAGTGTAGTCAAATTTATCATTGGCATTTGAAGCAACAGCTACATAGTTCACGTCTTGAGCAGTGACATAAGCTTCATGCTGCTTCGCACCCGGATTAATGACGGCTGGTTCACCTAATTCAACACTAGGCAACTCAGAAAATGCTGCTTGTAATTTTTCTTTGACCAATACTCCTCGATCTTTCTCACCGACGTATAAAATGTTCAAACGATTTTTATTTAGCAAACCCTTTACTGTCTGCTTGATACGCTCTGTTGCCTCTTTTGACTTATTGGATTGTAAATCAGCACGAATGTCTTTCAAAAAAAGGAATTGATCCATTCCACTGATCAGTTCATTTAATTTGGCTGAAGATTTCACTTGACTCAAGGCCCGGTTTGCAGCTAGCACATGGGAACTGGAATTAATGCGTCGTTCGAAATTAGAAATCAACTGTTGCGTGATTTTCAAAATCTCATCTTTATTTTCAAATTGCGTGTGGCACAGGATTTCTTGCATTAATGAGACCAATTCCTCAAAAGAAGATTCCAAAGATTTTCCGTGTAAAACAAAATAAGGCTGCAGCTGTCCTGCTTTATCTTCATAAATATCTATCTTTCCGTAAATACCGCCTGTATACAAATCTTTTTGACGCTGCAAAGTTGCGACATCATATTTCTCAGTGGCTAGCTTCCCAAGCAGATGACTCAATAAACTCAACCACTGATATTCTTCGGCTGCAACATCTTTCAAATCAATGTACAAACTAAGATAATCAATGCCGGAAGTGAATTGTCCAGCCTGATAAAAATGAGTTCCTTCATTAAAAGGAATTTCCGTTAGTGGATACTCTTCTACCTGTGTGCTTAAATCTTCTTTCGTCAGTGTTGGAATCTTTGCTAGATCTTCCGGTTTATCCGGCGTTTCTTGACGCTTGATCAATTCTTGTGTTTGAGCTATCATTTTATCGATTTCTTCTTTTGATAGATTAGCTTTATATTCTTGCAATTGCTGATGCGATTTGGCTTCAAATTGATCGCTTTTACCCGGTTCAGCTTTTAAAATCACTGCAGTACGCAAAGGATTGTTTAATAGTTTTTCTTTGATCAGTTGCTCAAAATACCCCCTACCTGCCAATGCTGCTAATTCTTTCAAATAGCCCGAAAATTGCAAGTTCACATAGGGGCTCTTGTCATACAACCAAGATTGATAAGCATTGATGGCATAAATGACTCCACGTGGGTTGTCTTCCGAAATAGCCGCTTCTTTCGTTTGAAAAGTAATTTTATTCAACGCTGAATCAATCAGCCCTTCGTCAATCCCTTCAGTCATTAACTGTTTTAAAGTCTCTTGAACAACTTCTTTGAATCGAGTCATCTTAGAAGCATCAGAATATTTAGCAGTGATCATAAATCCCGTTGGATAGCCAAAATCAGCAACGCCACCTATTATGTCTCCACCTATATCCGCATCCAATAAAGCTTTTTTAAGCGGTGATTGATTATTGCCAAATAAAATCTCTTCCAAAACTTCTAGTCCATACATATCCAGTACATCGTTCGGTTCAGATACATGCCACCCTAAAGCCAAATAATCTTTTCCTTCAGGGTTATCTCCTGCAGTTATTGAGTAAGTATCTTCAAATACAGCATCATCAGGAACAGCTGGTTCAAAAGATAAGTCGACTTTTTCACTCTGTTTGCCTGCGCCACTGAAATAGTCCTCTAATGCAGCAAAAGTTTCTTTTTTATCAATGTCTCCATATAAGACAGTCAGAGAATTACTTGGGTGGTAATAAGTTTGATGGAACGCAACAAATTCTTCTTGCGTTAAACTAGGGATGGTTTTTGGATTTCCACCAGATTCGTGACGGTAAATACTGTTGGGGTACAACTGATGAGTCAACTGCTGTTGAACTTGTCTTTCAGGAGAGGCTGTCGCCCCTTTCATTTCATTGTAAACAACGCCTTTATAAATCAGGTCATCTTCTGCTGACTCTAAATGATGATGCCAACCTTCTTGCGCTAATATTTGTGCATTACCGTAAAAGTTCGGCTTAAACACAGCATCTAAATAAACACTCATTAAATGCATAAAGTCTTTTTTATTAGTAGAAGCAACTGGATAAATTGTCTTATCTGAAAAAGTCATTGCATTGACGAACGTATTCAATGACCCTTTGACTAATTCAACAAATGGTTCTTTTGAAGGGTATTTTTCAGATCCATTTAAAACTGAATGCTCTATGATATGAGCAATTCCGTTATCGTTATACGGAGGTGTCTTAAACCCAATCGTAAACGCCTTATTGGAATCGTCATTTGCTAGATAAAAAACCTTGGCTCCTGTCTCAACGTGTTCATAAATGGTTCCCACGGATTGAATATCCGGTAACTCTTGTGTCTCAATTTGCTTAAATACCATAGAATTCTCCTTTTCCTTATGCGTAATGACTTTATTTTACACCTTGTCCTTATAGTTTATAATACATAAAGGAACAAATGCTACTTTGATTATTTAAATACCAATTCAAAAGTCCAATGATTCAACAATAAGCGAATCTCAGCAATTGATTCTTTTACAGCTGCATCATCAGAAAATAAAGAAGTAACTGACTAGAATCAACAAAGTGCTCAATAAGGTTCCTAATAAATAGTATTCTGCAAACTGAGGATTTTCTGAAATTTTATTGTACCGAGCAATAGACTTCGCTGTCAGAACAAATCCAATAGCAGTAAATTGATTAGCATACAGCATCAGCAAAATAAAGAAACGTTCAAAAACACCAATCAACGCCCCCGCACTTGGGATACCCTCATCTACTTGATTTTCATTGGTTGGTCGATAGTGATTCAATACTTTTTTTATCGTTACACTACATGGCCGGATCATCACCAATAGAATCAGTATCCATGACAAAATATTTTTCATATCCAAATCTAAACTGCTCGACAAGGTCTCTAATCCTGGCATATATTCAATCTCTATATAAGATACTGTGATATAGACAACTGCCGCAAGTAATACAAGGATGTGTAACCCTTGGTCTACTAGAAAGATAGCCGTATCTTTCTCATTACGAATGAAAAAGCGATTCGTAAGCAAAAATTTCAGACCATCTATCATGAGATGCAGCACTGAAATCCCTATGACCACTTTCAATAAAGGCCAACTAAAAATAGGAATAATCACACCTACCATAGTGATCAAATAGATAAAACAATGGAGCACTAATTTCTTACCAGATACTTCCTTTTCTCTCGCTAACGCAGACGATTGGAAATAAAAATCTCCCAAGATATGTCCGATAAATAATACTATCCATACGACTTGATTCAACTATTCATCCTCCTCAATATCTTGAATTAAAAAGTGGCTAGCGTTTCTCAAAGCTGTTTTATAGGTATAATATTTCGCTGTATTCAGAGCTTTGTTAACGCTAGATTGGCCAATTCCTAATTCTTCAGCTGTCTTATATTGATTTTCTCCATGCGTGAAATAAGCATACATAACTTCTTTTTGTCTAGCAGACCACTTTGATTTCAAGGCTGTGGCCAGTGACAGAATAGTATTCAATAGCTGATCTGTTCGTTGATAGCCTTCTCCGGAACAAATCATCATATTGGTCTCGCTTGTGGTATATTTATTTTCATTTCCTTCAATGGTTTCAATCATTTGCCTTGCGCGGTGGTAGGCTGTGCCATCCATCTCCATAGAATTATCTCGTTGGATCGGTGTACTGATACTGCCTAAGCCAATGCCAAATCGTAATTCAATGGGAGCCATGGACAATTCGATTTCAAAAATAATGCTTAAAATCACTTGTTTATTTTTTAGTAATCCTTGGAAGCTGTCTCCTAAAGTAATAATGAAATTAGAAGCAATGTCTTCTGCATATTTCTCATTTATTATTTGCAAAATAGAATGAAATTGTTCTTGCACTTCTTTTCGATCCGCAATTTTACGAGAGTCTTTAATATCCCCTATAATGGCTGCATATGGAGTCCCTACAGTTTGTCTGGTCATCTGATCACCTCTTTCTTTGATTATACCATAAGATTCACCTTAAAGTGAATCTTTATATAAAATTCATCTAAGAATGAATCTTTAAAGGGAACATCATTCAATAGTGCTAAATCGTTCTATGTAGTTAACATAAATAAATTATGGTTAACTACATAGAACTGTAAAAAAATTCCGATCCCTTAACTCTTCTTATTATTAACTGATAAAAGTGGCTACTTTCTTAAAAAAGCTCTAATCCATTACTTTTTTTCGTAAATACTGTAAAGTTTATATCGTTGATGAACTGACTATTATTCAATATGATGTAGAGGTTTCGGTGACCAAGAGTAAGATTTTCTGAAAGGAATTAATATAGAATTAGTGTAACTAATGAAAAAACCAAAATAATTATTTTGGTTTTAAAGTATTTTTTGCTATTTTTTTAATTTAGAACAAACTGTAGTTATGAATCATTTTTAGAATTTTTTCGCTTGATCAACCTTTTAAATTTACTTAAAAAATAATCTTTTTTTGAATCGTCTAATTCTAAATTTTCTTTTGGTAAGTCAGTTGTTATATCAATTTTTTTATCGATTTTAGAACCTTTTTTTAACCGTTCTTGAAATTTTTCTCTCATTAAAATTTCAATGTTTTTGAGATCTGGATATTTTCCATCTTTTTCTCCAGCAGCTATAATGGTCAACACCTCAATATAGCTCATAGAAAGAGCGGTTGTAATGATTGCAGCTGTTGAACCACTAATGAATCCTCCAACGACTGTACCTGCACCAGGTATCATTTTTATAACATTAGAAACGATATACCTTCCGGCAAAGGTCGCTCCGCCAGTCCCACCTATTGCTGCTACAAGACTTGCAATGGTTGATTTATCCATTGAAATACCAAATATTGCTGTGATATGAGCCAATAAAGTTACTTGCATAGGTACAAGAACGGATGCATCAGAAAAAGGTATTGGTAAAAAACCAACTCCAAATGATGTTCCAATGTATCTTAACGCCCAACTGCGCGCGGAATTAGCTTTGCGAGCTATATCTACTTGTTGGGCATTGTTAAAAGCTTTTTTTACCTCTTCCGGTATAATTTCAAAGCTTAATTCAATCAATTCTTTTAAGCCAAATGATGAAACTGAAAAATCTTCCGTTACTTTAAAATCTTCAGCCATAACAGCTACCACACCATAAATCGGCAAATTCAAATTTTCAATGTACTCTTTAAACAATGTTGCAGATTCACCAATAGACTGAGTTAAAACAATAACTACTGGAATTTTCCCACTCAATTCACTGATTAATTCAAGTTCTGTAGGCTCTATACGAGAGGAATTTGCATTAATGCAATAATAAGCAATATGGATTTCTTCCTTAATACCTGATTTCTTCTTTTCTTTAATAGTATCAAAAACCTCGTCTTTTATTTCTTTTTGTACTTCTAGACTCAATTCTAACCCTCTAGTATCATACAAAACCATTGGGATTCCTTCTTTAGAAATACGTCTTAAATGCTTCGTTATAGGTCTTCCAATACCTGTTAAAGCTAGATTTTCTCTGAAGACATTATTGATTAATGTACTCTTCCCTACTCCTGTCTTCCCGATTACCAACACGTTAACGGGGCTCATCTTTTTTAGCTCTTCTTCGGTTTTGTTTAAAATATCTTGAACCATATTGAAATTTTTATCTAAATTCTTCATAATAACCCTCCGTTTATTTAAAAAAAGCAAACACATTCTTTTAGTCTATACTTGATTTTACCATTATCTCTATCTTGAAGAAATAAATATGTGCCTACAAATCATTATCAACTAAAAAACCTAACTGTAATAGAGCCACAGTTAGGTTTTTTAATTTTTTATCGTTTATCATTTTCTTTTAATTGTTCTACTTTCGCTGGCTGCCATCCTTCACCGTCTATCCAGTTCAAGTATACGCGGTACGTTTTTGTTTGGTCACTATCTGAGACAGTTGCTACTACCTGCCCTTCCCCGCCATTTCCAACCCACCATTCAGTCATATCTGATTCATTTAAGCCAGTTGCAACTGCTGCAGCTTTTTTGATTTCGATACGGTCTTGAGAACCTTCGTTAAAATTAGTTGTATGTTCTCCTTCTTGTTCCGTTTCTACTGGTTTCCAATCCTCTGTATATGCTTCTGCTACATTATCATCGGTCGGTTCAGCTTCTTCTTTCTCATCAGATTCAGATTCTTCACTTTCCTCTGACTCCGCTGATTCACTTGCTACTGATTCAGAACTGCTCTCAGAACTGCTCTCAGAACTACTTTCAGAGCTTTGTGCTTCACTTTGAGTTGAATCATTACTATCTTCTATGACTACACTTGAACTCTCAGTTATTCCTTCTTGCTGACTATCTCCTCCACTAAAAAGTGACATTATCAACAATATAACAACGATTAAGGCCGCAATCACTACTGCAAAAGTCAATATTTTTACCGTTTTTCTTTCTTTATCATATTTATTTGAACGAGTATTCTTTTTATTATCTTTAGAATTTTTCATGTTGAGTCCCCAATCTTCTTAAATAATTTTCATTCTGTTTTCAGTATTTCTAAAAACTACTTAAATTAGTATACCATTGAAATGGATTAAATACGTTAAACTAGTATTACCATTCTATTTCGTTTCTAAGTTTCTTTGTCTTTAACTGTTATTTTTGTTCGAAAAGGATTCTTAAAGAGCGTTTTTTTATTGGGAAATAGCGTTAGACCTATTAAACTATGAATGAAAAGAGAGATATGCGTCAACTTATCTTTCTTTTAGATAAAACCGTTAAAGACGGCAGCAACTATAGAACATAATACAGAAGAAATCGTCCTACTCGCTAAAGCTTAGATGGTTACCTTTTTTTGTCTGACGAGATTTTTTAAAACAAGAACTGTAAAAGCTTACGCGACAATCAAATTATCATAACTACTCATAGGATTTTCTTTCTTAGGGAATCCCATACAAAAACAGCGGCATTACTCTGTTTTAAATATGTTGAGCAAAGACGATATTTAATTCCATATAGTCAATACATGGAATTACTTAGAACTATGTATCTATATTTTTATGATACATTTCAAACGTATTGACAATCAATCACTTTACATTGATTGTACTAAGAAATAGTGGGAAAATAAATATGAAATTCACAGATCATTTTTATATTATGGCCTTTGTGGCTAACTTTATTTTTATAATGCAACTAAAAAATAAGCCATAAAACCAGGATGCTTTACTCTAATAAAGTGGCAAACCAATTTTTATAGCTTTTTTATAGGATTATATAATTTTTGGTATGGAAATATAAATTAATTAAATGACTCACCCATAAATTCTGGCGGAATAGGGTTGCTTGTAGCCGTGCATTGGATTCAATGAGAATTACAAACCGTTGGCGTTTTAGCGCGATTACGACTTGCTTGGAGAGCGTTTGACTAAAAACGTTCAGACCCGAAATCTTCTAACGCATACCTTAGCTCTAATGTGGCTAAAGCCACTAGAGCTAGGGCAACTGGAACGAATAAGCACAAGATGGTCACTGACCACCTTGCGAAAGCATGTAGGCTACGCCTACGTGTATCATGCCTGTGCGTAGCTGAAGCAACTACAGTCATGACACAGTGGACGTTGGTCTGCTTTTTGGAACACGTTTTAGAATGACACTCACAGGCGTTCCTATGGCTCCAGAAGCAAACCCGTCTATTACAGAAGAAAATTTGTTTTATTCATTAGTTCTAAATTTTTTCAACGAGCGTGCGATAATGGGTGCAATAATAGCAGCTGCTATTGCTTCACCCACACCGTTTGTTAATACAACTGTTGCTAATACTCCTAAAAGATTCGAGTAATCAACTTCTAAAAGTGAAGCATAGGTTTCACCATAGATCACATAAATCAAACCTAAAACGGTAACTGTGTTCGTTAATGAGGCTAAAACCGAAGAAACAATCATTGCTGTTGAATCTTTTGAAAATCTTTTTTTACATACATTATACGCATATCCAGCCACAAATCCCACAAGGATTCGAGGAATAACTGCAATAATTGGATTTCTCCATAAAAAATAATCAAATGGCGAAGCAGGCATTGTAAAGGCCTTGATCATCCGTGTTACCCCCCAAACAGATCCAATAATCATGCCATCTTTTGTTCCAAGCGTAATAGAAACCACAATAACAGTGATATGAATGATTGTAGGATTTAAAGGAGGGATAGGAATATATCCCAGTAGTGGAACGAAATTTTGAATAATAACAATAGCTGTAAGAATACCTAAAATAGCGGTTCTATAAGCGCTTCTATTTTTTTTGTACACCGTATCCCTTCTTTCTATAAAAATTTACTTCTTTTGTATCCATTGTTATTTTACATTATTCTGTTAAGAATATCATTATAAATTTCTTTGCTTTCAAGTCCATTAACGCACTAAAAGGCATACGTCTATTTTCAGAATCCTATCTATTTTTTTACAGTCCAGTAGAATAGGTTGCCTAATAAATAAATTCATCTAAGCATAAAAAAACTCAAGGTAGTGAACTTCAAAAATGAGGTTTCACACAAATTTTTGAAGTCTATCCATCCTTAAGCATTTTCTCTTATTAGTATAGAAATACGCTAAAGTCCAACTTGATTTTTACTCGCCTACGTTAAAAGCTGGCTCTAAGTGACCGGTTTCTGAGAGTTCATCCAAGTAATCATGCACTTCTGGAGAAGTAAAAGCTTTAAGTAAAGCTTGAATTTCAGCTGAATCTTGGTTATCTTCTCGTGTAATCAATTGTAAAGCAAAAGTAAGGTCTTCGTCATCTTCTAATATCAATGCATCTTCCGTTGTTAACCCAATACTGTCAATGTAGGTAGGATAATTAAAAACTAATTCTACTCCATCTTCATAAGCACCAGTTAAATTCAATAGGTCAATGTGTGTAAATGTAAAATTATGAGGGTTTTCTGTTACATCATCTGCAGTTACTTCATATTTATTTACTTCTGGATCCAATGTTAGCAATTCATAATCTTCTAGTATCGCCAAAGCTCGTGCTTCATTAGAAGAGTCGCTAGGAAGAGCAACTTCTGCGCCATCTTCAATTTCCTCAACGGAATCATAAACAGGTGAATAAAAACCGACAATCGGATTATAAATAGTTTGAAGTGCCACTAAATCACCTTCACGCTCTTGATTGAATTTTTCCATAAATGGTTCATGTTGGGCAAAGTTGGCATCTACTTCATCATTCAAAAGGGCCTCATTGTATTGGATATTATCTGATACTTCCACTAACTCCACTTTATACGGTTCTTCAATAACATCTCCAGCAATCTCAACAATATCAGTCATCGGTGGCAAATGTGAAGCAACCTTGATCACAATCTCTTCTTGATCAGTTGATCCTTCACTTGAAGCGACTTCAGTTGACTCATCTGAATCTCCTGTACCACACGCTGCTAATAATAATGCTAAACTGCTTAAAACTAATCCTTTTTTTATCATAATAAACTCTCTCCTTTAAAATATGAATTTTACTATCGTTTATCTATTTTTCGAGCGATTTGTAGTCCTAACCACTGTACAAAGACTACGAAAATAATAATAATAACAATTGCCGTATACATAATATCTGTTTCATACCGTTGGTAACCATAGCGAATCGCAAAATCTCCAATTCCACCACCGCCAATTACTCCCATAATAGTAGAGTACGAAATGAAACTAACAAAAGCAGTCGTAAAGCCGATCAATAAAGAACTTCTTGCTTCCACATATAAAAATTTCCATACTAGTTGAGGAATAGTGGCTCCCATTGACTGAGCCGTTTCTATTACGCCCTTAGGTACGTCAATCAATGACTGCTCAACAAAACGCGCGTATAAAACAATGGCAATAAGCATCATTGGAAATGAAGCAGCAATTGGGTCACCTGTTGCACGTCCGTAAAGATACCGGATGGCGGGCTGCATAGCTATCACCAATAGTAAAAAAGGAAAAGAACGAATGATATTGACAAAGACATTTGCTAAGCGATATAAGACCTTATTTTCCATTGGTTTACCTTTTGCGGTCAAAAAAAGTAAAGTTCCCAATGGCAGTCCTAAAATAATAGCCGCAACCATTGCAAAGCCCATCATGATACCTGTTTCATAAAGACTTTCAATCAAATTTGGCGCATAATCAATGACACGCTCAGTATAAATTTCAAACGTATTAGACATCTCCTAACACCTCCAATGCCCGTTGGTGATACGATTGGAATTCTTTTTGATTTATTTTTTGCTTCACTTGAATCGTATCGATTAGTTTTCCCTCTTCAATCACCGCAGCACGAGTACATAATTCTTTTATAACTTCTAGCTCATGTGTCACGATCACTACGGTCATCCCGAATTGTTGATGAGCTTTTTTCAAAACATCGACAATTTCTTTCGTTGTG
The DNA here is from genome assembly GCF_000744285.1 of Carnobacterium pleistocenium FTR1. NCBI lineage: Bacteria > Bacillati > Bacillota > Bacilli > Lactobacillales > Carnobacteriaceae > Carnobacterium > Carnobacterium pleistocenium. The sequence goes on from NZ_JQLQ01000002.1 coordinate 1,322,634, forward strand.
CCTTGGTCTAATGCAGATGTTGGTTCATCACATAATAGAATGGTTGGACGGGTAATCAATGCACGAGCAATACCGACGCGCTGTTTTTGCCCACCAGACAGCTCAGCAGGATAACTGTGCCGCTTATCTTTCAAACCAACAAAATCCAAAACTTTTTCCATTGGTAAAGTATGCTCATACTCATACATTTCCAATGGCAAATGAATATTTTCTTCCACTGTTTTATTGCTAAGCAAATTAAATTGTTGGAAAATCATGCTGATTTTTTTTTGATGCAGTCGCAATTCTTTTTTTGTCAATTGTTGGACGTCCACACCATCAACGAGTACTTGCCCACCATCAGGTTTTTCTAAAGCATTAATAAAACGTAGTAAAGTTGATTTTCCAGCCCCACTCTCCCCAATTATTCCAAATAATTCATTTTTTTCAATAGACAAACTAATATCATCCACCGCTTTGAATTGGCCATTTTGCCCATTAAATTTTTTTGAAATACCTTTTAGCTCAATCAAATAAGGACACCACCTCTTGTTTTTAACCTAGTTACATTTACTAAAATAAAACGCTTAAAAACATTTCTTTCCTAAACATAGAACTTAACAGAAACGTGTACTTTCTTTCACACAAATCATAGTATAGATATTTTCAAAAATAGAAGCAATGAAACGTTGAATTCTACAGCGAATTTTAAAAAATCTATTAATTAAAAGTATGAGTAAAACGTTGGCTTAATAAGGTTTTTTTTTTTTTAACCCATTTTTTAAAAGACAATATTGTTTTTATTGGTTCGCTTTATTCATTTTATCCATTTGTTTTCTAAAATTCCCGAAAAAAAAAGACCAGAAACGATTCCTAGTCTTTTGCACTCAATACGAGAACTCATTTATTCAAATGAAGCGATGTATTGTTTCATGTATTCTGGAAGGTCAGGAGGTCTGCGACTTGAAATGATGTGACCATCTGTAATAGCAGGAACGTCATGCCAAATTGCACCTGCATTCGTCATGTCATCTTTTATTCCTGGAGTACTCGTAACATTTATTCCCTTAAGGATCCCTGCTGAGATCAATACCCAACCAGCATGACAGATTTGTCCGATAGGTTTCTTTTGTTGGTCAAAATATTGGACAAATTCAATAACTTTAGGAAAGCGTCTTAATTTATCAGGAGACCAACCTCCAGGAACTAAAATACCATCGTAATCTTCTTTAGTGATTTCTTCAAAACTATAGTCAGACGTTACTGGTACACCGTACTTCCCATGATAAACAGTATCTTTCTTTTCGGCTACTAGATGTACCGTCGCTCCAGCTTCTCTTAAGCGCAAAACAGGGTACCATAGTTCTAAATCTTCAAAGTCATCACTGACTAAAGCAATCAGTTTCTTGTTTTCTACAGACACAATCTATTCCTCCTTTAAATTTTCACGTTAAACATAAGTGTAGTCTATCAATTCTGCCTATGAAGCGCAACTAATGAGCACCTTAAATATGTTCTTCGATAAACTCTTCCGTCAACTCACGAACCGGTTCGCTACCATAATCATTGATGAAATCTTCTAGAATCCCTAAAAAAACGCTCCCTTTTTTAGCTGTTCCATCACTCTCATCTTCAAAAAAACGAATAAAGTAATTTTGATAGTTTTTGTAACCATCTACAAAACCGAGACTTTTTATAAATCGATTTTCTTCTACTTCAGCTTCTAATTGGATATCTTGCTCTTTTAATTCTTCACTCTGATTAATGACAAGCTCTATTAAATCTTCCTTTGATAAAGCATTAAGTGTTTTTGGATCCATTTATTCGTCCCCTTTCTTATTCATTCTTTTGTAATTGTAAGTGCTTTTTAAGTAATTGTAAACTTCTGCTACTCTACTACTTGAAAAGACTGGATACTTCTATTCACTCTCCCCATTAGTACAAGTAAAAGTTGTTTTTCATCAGCTGGCCAACTTTTCAAAATTAGACTATAGGATTTTTCAAACTCAAATGAATATGCAAGAATAAGTTTTCGTGATTCAGTAGTTAGAGAAAGATACATATATCGTTTGTCAGTTCCAGGTTCTTTCGTTATAAAACCCTTTTTTTCTAAATTTTTAACTTGTCTACTTAGAGTAGATTTATCTAAATCGGATTGATCCGACAATTCATTTAGAGATATTTTTTCATCATTAATAACCGACATAATTGAAAAACCTGATTTAGTAATCTTATATTTGGCGAGCAATTGTTTTTCTAACCTCAGATAATTTTGATTAAATTCGATAAACCGTTCGATCAACGAGTGTATGGGTATTTCTGGCTGGTTTTCCATCAGAATCCTCCTATATCAGTGTAGTTGTATAATACAATTGATTTATATGTATTATACAACTATAGCCTTTAAATGTCGATTGAAAATAAAAAACCCAAGAATATATCTCGGGTTTTTTTTGGAAAGATAAAAACGGATTTATACTTTCAGTGTAACTGATTAAATCACTCACTAAAAATTTCTAGCAGAATAGAGTTGCTTGTAACCATGTAGAGGATTCAATGAGAATTACAAAACGATAGCTTTTAAACGATTACGCTGTGTTTGGAGCTTGAAAGACTTTCTCTTTTAAGGCCTAAGGTGTTCCCATGGCTCACTACAAGCAAATCCACTCATTCCAAAAGAATTTTTTAAAAAGATAAACACTAATTTAGCGGCTTAATAAAAGTTCATCTGGCAATTGGCCAGACCCATCTTTTTTGTCTGTTGCCGTTTGAAAAAGAACCAACACATCCGAAACAGTTAAGTTTGCTTTTTCCTCACCAGATAAATCTACAATGACTTGACCGCCATCTAACATGATCAATCGATTGCCATAATTTAAAGCATCATTCATATTGTGAGTGATCATTAAAACGGTTAATTCTTCTTGCTCGATTCGCTTTTGAGTGAGCTGTAAAACAATTTTAGCTGTTTTAGGATCCAATGCTGCCGTGTGTTCATCTAATAATAAAAGTTCCGGTTTGTTCATAGTAGCCATCAAAAGAGCAATAGCTTGTCGTTGTCCACCCGATAATAATCCCATTTCACTATCTAACCTGTTTTCTAGACCTAAACCTAATTCAAACAAACTACTTTTAAAGAATTCGCGTTCTTTATCGGTTGTACCTTTTCGTAAAGACCGCTTCTTGCCTCTGCGATAAGCAATAGCTAAGTTTTCGCCTACAGTCATTCGAGGTGCAGTTCCCATTACGGGATCTTGGAAGACACGTCCAATAAATCCGGCCCGTTTTTCTTCTTTCAAAGTGGTCAAGTCTCTTTCCCCAAGCATGATCGTTCCTTGATCAATCATGAAATTCCCTGCTATACTATTCAACAAAGTCGATTTACCAGCTCCATTGCCTCCAATAATAGTAATAAAGTCCCCTTTTTTTACTTCTAAGTCTAGTTGGTTTAATACCGTATTCTGGTTGGCTGTCCCTTTATTAAACTGTTTAACGATTCCTTTTAAAGTTAAGACGGGTGCAATACTCATGTTACAACAACTCCTTTTTTTGGAAGAAATTTAGATTAAACCGATTACGTATGCTTGGCAATGCAAGACATAAAGCTAATATAACGGCTGAAATGATTTTCAGGTCATTTGGTTGTAGGCCGATCAATAACACAAACATGATAATGAAGCGATAAATAATGGCTCCTAAGATAACACATATGAGGCGATTAACAAAAGATAAGTTGCCAAAAATAACTTCTCCGATGATTACTGATGCTAAACCGATAACGATCGTACCTATTCCCATACTGATATCAGCATAACCATTATCTTGTGCGATCAACGCACCAGCAGCGGAAATAAGTCCATTTGAAAGCATAAGACCTAGCATTTTTGTTTGATTTGTTGATATTCCTAACGAGCGTGCCATTTTTTCGTTATCTCCAGTAGCAATAACGGCTTGACCAAGTTCTGTTTTAAAGAATAAGACAAGTAAAGTAATCATAATAACTACCAGAATAATTCCCATAAAGATCGTATCAAATTGGCCTGGTAAGTTAAATCGAGTGAAAAAATCTGTTAACTTTTCTGTTCCAAGTAAACTTAAATTTGCACGACCCATTATCCGTAAATTAATTGAATACAATCCAGTCATAGTCAAAATTCCAGCTAGTAAGCCAGGAATATGGGCTTTCGTAATTAAAAATCCAGTAACCGCCCCAGCCAAAGTTCCTGTTAAAAATGCAATGGCCGTCGCCGCTAAAGGATGAACACCTGAAATGATAAGTTGAGCACATACAGCGGCTCCTAAAGGAAAAGAACCTTCTGCGGTCATGTCTGGTAGATCTAAAATACGATAGGTAATAAAAATACCTAAAGCCATCATTCCCCATAATAACCCTTGTGCTGTTGCAGTAACAATTAAATCCATTTGACTTCCTCCACCCTCGCTAATTAATCTGTCTATTTTGCTTGTTCTAGTAATTGAGTTGGAATAGTAATACCAAGCTCGCTGGCTTTCTCCTCGTTTATAATAATCTCACCTTGATCAAGGTAACGAATAGGTGTCGTTGCCGGATCTGAGTCGCCATCTAAGATTGCCGCAACCATTTCCCCAGTCAAACGTCCTAATGCATATTGATCTAATCCCACAGTAGCTAATCCGCCTTCTTCAACCATCGTATCTACAGCTGGAAAAATAGGGATACCATTTTGATCAGAAGCTGAAACGAGTGTGTTCATTGCACTGGCTATCGTATTATCTGTCGGTACCCAAATGGCATCTACTTGCGAAGCCAATGTAGCTCCAACTTGTGAGACATCATTTGTTGATGAAACAGTCATTACTTCGGTTTTGAGTCCCATTTCTTTCGCAATCTCAATCGCTTGATCTGCTTGAACGATTGAATTATCTTCGCTAGAAGAATATAAGATACCGATTGTTTGAGCTTCGGGAAGAATTTCTGTAATCAATGAAAATTGTTCTTCGATTGGTGTCAAGTCACTCACACCCGTTATATTCCCTCCAGGGGCATCATTATTAGCAACTAATCCTGAACCTTCAGGGTCAGTGACCGCTCCTAATACAATCGGTATCTCTTGTGAGCTGTTCGCTAATGCTTGTGCAGAAGGAGTTGCAATACCGACCATAACAGCTGCCCCTCTGCTGACGAAACGAGTACTCATTGAATTCAAATTACTTTGATCTCCTTGAGCATTTTGAAAATCTAATGTCATTGTTTCTCCGTCAATATATCCGGCATCATTTAGTGCATCTACCGTTCCTTGATAGATCAGATCTAATGCTGGGTGACTAGTGAGTTGTAAAATACCAACTATTGGTTTATCCATTTCCGTCGTTTCTAGTTCATTTGAAGAAGTAAAGAAGGCAATCGTTAAAAGTGCTGTCAAGCCAATAATGAACCCAATCATTTTTTTCATTTCTTTTTATCCCCCAGTAATTATTGATTTCCGTTTGTTTTTTTCAATACAATCGCCATCGCTTCTTTTCCATTTTCTACACCTCTTAAATTAGATTAATAAAAAACAACTGCCACAAAAGATACGTGGAAGTTGTTTTTTGCAAAACAAAATCCACATAGAAATAGAATGAACTATTCTCTCTATGTGGATCAGAAGTCTAATTTATCTTCAAATAAACCAACATAGATACATACATTCAGTATACTGAAGGTTGCATCTATGAGCGTTCTCATGGATCAACCTATCTATCTTGGCTTTGCCAACTGCTATTCAATTGTGCATCATAAGAAAAGTTGATCATCATCATAAGAACTCCTTTGTTATTTTTCTATTAAAGTTATCTTACTAAATGTTCGTATATGTGTCAAGCTTTAAATGAGAATTTAATTACAATTAGTGATTTGATAAGTAAATTGGTCTATCCATTATAGGCTGCAATGGTCTATTTGTTTTTCCGATAGTCCTTTTAAAAGCTTGAAGCAAGCCTTGACGCATAAATGTTTGATGACGAAATACGATCCAATCTACTGGTCCAGAAGTTGGAGGTGTGGTCAATGATCCTGCATAATGAAAAAATTGTTTGTTTTCAGGCAACAACCGTGTCAATTCAATTGGAACTGTTAGTCCTCTGCCAGCTACGCGTGGTTGTAATGCTCTTTCATCCACTGCGGCAAATAGTGTATTCATTGGACGTTCAGATGGCAATACTGTCACACCAACCACAAGAAGCTCATTCTTCGCAGAGCGATGAACTAGATGAAGTTCTAATGGGAAGGATTCCTGATTGATTTCATGCTCGCTTGGCAAATGAAAATGCAGATCTTCTAAAAAATATCTTTTGTGATTAAATATAACGGTGTTCAGCTTTTCATTTGTTTTTGGTGATAAATGAACTGTATGGGTAAAAAAAGATGATTCAAATAACGTTTTATTATAGTTAAATATCAGCGACTGCTGCGAAATCGTTGAGGTTATCTGATCCTCATCCAACGCTATGGGCGATTGCAAACTTTCTGTTTCTGCTTGATAAAAAGCGGAACAAATCGTTTTCCAATTGTCTGGTCCTCTATCTCCTTGGTAATTCCATTCCATTTGTTTCCCCTCCTACAGGCTTTCAAGAATTATTGTAACTTTTTTTGTGAAAAGGTTGCAACTATTTCGTACTAATTTTCTAATACCATTTTTCTTACAAAAAGTGGTATAATTAAAAATACAGCACTAATAGGACTAACTGACTCTATTAGTTAAATAGAATCGATTGAAACAATTGATTACGAAAGAAGGGATATATATGTCATTTGATGGTATTTTTACCCATGTGATGGTAGATGAATTAAGCACCGCACTAAAAAATGGACGAGTATCAAAAATCCATCAGCCTTATCCAAATGAAATGATTATTGTTATGCGAGCAAATGGTAAAAATCATAAGCTGCTATTATCCGCTCACCCAAGCTATGCCCGTATTCAATTAACGGAAATTCCTTACGAAAACCCAAGCTCTCCCCCAAATTTTTGTATGATCATGAGAAAACATCTTGAAGGAGCTATCTTAGAAGATATCCAACAAGTCGGCAATGATCGTGTCATCCATTTTAGATTTAAAAGTCGAGATGAAATCGGAGATGTCCAAAATGTTATCTTGATCGTAGAGTTAATGGGTCGCCATAGTAATATATTGCTTATTGAGCAAGACACACAACGCATTTTAGATACAATCAAACATGTTCCGACTAGTCAAAATTCGTTTCGCTTTATTATGCCGGGGGCTACGTACCAAACTCCGCCCCATCAAGATAAATTGAATCCTTTTGAAACAAGTAGTGCTGAACTTGCTGAATTAATGACTTCGTTTGAAGATCAAGAGTTACCGTATGAAAAAAGATTGCAACATCTCTATCAAGGAATCGGTGCGGATACAGCTAAGGAACTTTTGTATCGTAGCGAAAATAACGTTCAAAATTTACCGGTCTTATTTGATTCGTTTATGACCAGTGTTCGTAAAGGGAATATTTCTCCAACCTTGACGATTGGTCCGAAAAAAGAATTTTTCACTCCCCTTCCCTATTTAAGTATTGAAGGAGAACGGGTGGGCCTTTCTACTTTGAGTGAATTGTTAGATAGATACTATGAAAGTAAAGCAGACCGAGACCGTGTTAAGCAACAAGGATCAGATCTGATCCATTTGATTCAAACAGAACTTCAACGCAATAAGAAAAAGATGAAAAAACTCAAAAACACGTTAGCTGAAACAGAATTAGCCGATGATTATAGAGTACGAGGCGAATTGTTGACGGCTTATCTTTATAAAATGACTAAAGGACAAAAAGAAGTGTCCTTAACGAACTTTTATGATGAAGAAAAACCAATGACGATTCCGCTTGATCCAAGAAAAACACCTTCTCAAAATGCGCAAAAATATTTTTCGAAATATCAAAAATTAAAAAATGCAATCGCATTTGTAAACGAACAAATGCGGCTAACGCAAGAAGAAATCGTTTATTTGGAATCCGTTTCAACCCAAGTGGAATTAGCTACTCCAAAAGATATGGCGGATATTAAAGAAGAATTGATCCAGCAAGGCTATATCAAGAAAAAGAAAACGAAGAAAAAACAAAAACAAGCTAAATTAAGCAAGCCAGATCAGTACCAATCTTCAGATGGGACAACGATTTTAGTTGGGAAAAACAATCTACAAAATGATCAGTTAACCCTTAAGACAGCACGAAAATCCGATATTTGGCTACACACAAAAAACATTCCTGGGTCACATGTGATAATCCAATCTGCTGATCCTAGTGAAGAAACGATTTTAGAAGCTGCTAATATTGCGGCATATTTTTCTAAATCACAGTTATCAGCATCCGTTCCAGTAGATTATGTTGAAGTAAAGAAAATAAAAAAACCAAATGGTGCAAAACCAGGTTTTGTCATTTACGAGGGGCAACGGACCGTATTTGTAACACCTGATAAAGAGTTAGTGAACCAATTAAAAGAGTAAAAACTAAAAGTAGCGCATACCTGTTAAAAAAGGTGTGCGTTACTTTTTTATTTATTTAGCCAATTGGTTGGATCTTTTTTCCACTCTTTTAAAAGAGCGATTTCAGTTGCATCAATTAGTCCTTTTTTTAATGCTACTTCAATCAAAGCAGAATAATTGGTCAACGTATTTAATTGAATCTTATTTTCCGAAAAATTCCCTATTCCTTGTGGTAACTCATAAGTAAAGATTGCAGCAACTCCTAAAACGTGAGCTCCTTCGCTGGTTGCTGCTTTCACCGCTTCAATGACACTTCCCCCAGTGGAAATCAAATCTTCGATTACGACCATTTTCTGATTAGGCGCTATTCGCCCTTCGATTTGATTTCCTTTGCCATGATCTTTCGCTTTGCTTCGGATATAAACCATCGGCAAATCCAATAATTCTGCTACCCATGCCGCATGAGGAATGCCAGCCGTTGCCGTTCCAGCAATAACTTCTACTTCTGGATAATGGGCTTTGATCATTTCGGCTAATCCATTTGCTATGTCCCGGCGCACTGCTGGGTAACTCATCGTAATTCGATTGTCACAATAAATTGGACTTTTCATTCCACTAGCCCACGTAAAGGGATCTGTGGGATTTAGACTTACCGCTTCTATCGTTAACAGTTTTTCAGCGATCTTTTTTTCATTCGTCATGTTACTTGTTCACTCCATTCCATTGTTCTTTTATTGCCTGATAAGCCGCTAAAGGGTCTTCCGCTTGCGTGATAGGACGGCCAACAACAATATAGGAAGCTCCTTCTTTTTTAGCCATAGCGGGCGTAGCGACTCGTTTTTGATCGCCAATAGCGATTCCTTCTGGACGTATTCCTGGAGTGACACATAAAAATTCATTAGCTGTATATTCTTTTATTTTGCGTGCTTCTAAAGCAGAACAAACGACACCATCTAACCCTGCTGATCGCGTTAGTTTGGCATAATGGATGACACTCTCCATTAAGGACACAGGAATCAGTTGTTCTTGCTGCATGGCTTCTTGTGTGGTCGAAGTTAATTGGGTGACCGCAATTAGTTTAGGCCGTTTCTGACCAATTGGTGTGCCTGAAACGATTCCTTCCATCGCAGCTTCCATCATTGCTCGTCCGCCCGCAGCATGGACCGTTAGCATGTCGACCTCTAATGCAGCTATTCCTTTCATAGAACGTTGGACCGTATTAGGAATATCGTACAGTTTTAAATCTAAAAAAACACTATGACCTAACTGCTTAAGTCTTGTTACGATCTCCGGTCCGTTTTGATAAAACAATTCCATCCCCACCTTAACAAATAACGATTCCGTATTAAACTGGTCTAGAAACTGGTTAACTTGAGGCAACGTTTCAAAATCTAACGCGATAATGGGCCTATTTGTCATCTTTTTGGCCTGCCTTTACCTCTTCTATCAGTGATTCAATAGATGCAATGCCCAACTCGTCCATTCGTTTAGGCAACGCCTCGATCAATTCTTTGCAAATCATTGGATTAGCATAATTCGCCGTACCAATTGCGACTGCACTGGCCCCAGCCATAAACATCTCAAGCACATCATCGACGGTTGAAAGTCCGCCCATGCCAATAATGGGAATCGATACTGCCCGCGAGACTTGATAGACCATCCGGATCGCGATCGGTTTGATGGCTGCACCAGAAAGTCCGCCTGTCTTATTCGCTAAGACAGGTTTTTTGGTCTTTAGGTCAATGCTCATTCCCAATACCGTATTGATCATACTGATCCCATCCGCTCCACCTTTTTCAGCCGCTTGGGCTATTTCTACGATATTGGTTACATTCGGAGTCAACTTAACATAGATTGGAACGGTGGCCACTTCTTTAACGGCTTTAGTGATTTCATAAACAGATTCCGGACTAGAACCAAAAGTTAATCCGCCTTCTTTTACATTTGGACAAGAAACATTGATCTCAAGTGCCCGGACTACCGGAGATTGGCACAATTTTTTTGTGACTTCACAGTAATCTTCAATCGTTGTACCGGCTACACTTGCGATCACTGGTGTATTAAATTGAGCTAATACAGGCAACTTTTCGGCTACGATCACATCTACACCCGGATTTTTCAAACCTACTGCATTCAAGACCCCCGTTTCTAAATGGTGGTAGCGTGGATTCGCATTCCCAGCACGGGCATCAATCGTCGTTGATTTAATGATGATGGCACCTAATAAATCGTAATCATACTTGTCCAGGTAACTTTCGCCAAAACCAAATGTTCCACTGGCTGGCATAATCGGATTCTTCAACTCTAGTCCTGGTAGTTTTACTGCTAAGCGATTCATTTAATAGCCCCCATTTTTTTTAGTCCGATGGATCTTGTTATCTTTTTAACCTGTTAATTATAACGGGCTAGTCATGAGGTTACGTGATTCAAGTACATTAAGAATGGCTGATACTGTATCCAGTGACGTTAATAAAGGGATGCCTTGCTCGATGGCTGCTTTCCGGATCACTTTCCCATCATTTACTACCCCGATTCCGATAGTCATCGTATTGATCACTACTTGAACCTTGTTTTCTTGGATAAGACCCAATACGGTCTCATCAGCTGCTTGTTGGATCTTTGCCACGATTCTTACGGGCAGGTGATGTTCCGCGAAGTACTGTCCGGTCCCTTCCGTTGTTACGATCGTGTAGCCAATCTCATAAAAACGTTTGGCTAAGGCTAGGGCTTCTTCTTTATCTTCATCAGAGATGGTGAATAAAACCGATCCATGGTCATACAAATGCATGTAGCTTCCTTCAAAAGCTTTATAAAGGGCCTTCTCTAGCGTTGTATCGCTTCCCATGACTTCTCCTGTCGATTTCATTTCAGGTCCTAGTAAGGCGTCTACCTTTTGCAATTTAGTGAAGGAGAACACGGGAGCTTTTACATGGATCAGCGCAGACTCTTTGTACAATCCATCGGTATACCCTTGTTCTTTTAACGATTGGCCTAAAATTGCTTTTGTCGCTACTTGAGCCATCGGAATCCCAGTCACTTTACTTAAAAACGGCACCGTACGACTGGCACGAGGATTTACCTCGATGACATAGACCGTATCGTTATTGATCACAAACTGAACATTCATCATGCCCAAACAATTCAGACCAAGAGCTAAGCGCGTGGTGTAGTCGACGATCGTATCTTGGATTTCTTTTGACAAGGATTGAGGCGGATAAACGGCCATTGAATCTCCTGAATGGACACCCGAGCGTTCAATATGCTCCATAATGCCCGGAATAAGGACCGATTCCCCATCACAGATCGCATCTACTTCCACTTCTTTTCCGACTAAATAGCGGTCAATCAAAACGGGGTGTTCAGGTGAAGCTTTGACTGCATTTCGCATGTAATTTTCTAAATCTGGCTGTGTGTCTACGATCTGCATCCCACGCCCGCCTAAAACGTAACTTGGACGAACTAACACGGGGTAGTTGATTCGATCGGCAATGGCGACAGCTTCTTTTTCAGTTGTCGCTGTCGCTCCTAAGGGTTGAGGAACTTGAAGTTCATTCAAGGCTTGTTCAAATAAATCACGATTTTCAGCTCGATCCAAATCTTCTACACGCGTTCCTAATAAGGTCACACCCATTTCCGTTAACGGCTCTGCCAAGTTAATGGCTGTTTGCCCTCCGAACTGAACGATCACACCAATGGGTTGCTCTAGGCGAATGACGTGCATCACGTCTTCTAAAGTCAGTGGCTCAAAATACAATTTGTCTGAAATTGAAAAGTCAGTCGAAACGGTTTCTGGATTGCTGTTCATGATGATGGCTTCATAGCCTGCTTGTTGGATGGCTTTAACCGAGTGGACTGTGGCGTAATCAAATTCTACCCCTTGTCCGATTCGAATGGGACCAGATCCTAAAACTAAAACCGATGGCTTTTCTGACACGATGCTCTCGTTTTCTTCTTCATACGAACTATAGAAATAAGGCGTGTTGGATTCGAACTCTGCTGCACATGTATCGACTGTTTTGTAAACCGGGACAATCGCATGTTCATAGCGGATAGCCATCACTTCTCGTTCGGTAATATTCCATAATTGAGCAATCGCGTTATCCGAGAAGCCGTATTCTTTGGCCGTAGTCAATACATCAATATCTTTAACATGTTGCTTCAGTTCCTCTTCTAACTCTACAACATGTAGCAACTTATCTAAGAAAAACAAATCTATTTTGGTTAAGTTTGCCAAGTCTTCAATCGTATAGCCGCGGCGAATACCTTCTACCAAGTAGAATAAGCGATCATCTTCGGCTTTGATGATTTTTTCAATCAGCGCTTCATCTTCGGCTTGGGAAGCTTCCTCTAATAAGACATGAGGTGCTCCTATTTCTAGCGAACGTACCGCTTTTAACAACGCCTCTTCGAGTGTCCGGCCGATTGCCATAACTTCACCTGTAGCTTTCATCTGTGTCCCAAGTCGACGATCGCCGTGTTCAAATTTATCAAACGGCCAACGCGGGATCTTCGCAACGACATAATCAAGTGCGGGTTCAAACTCAGCATACGTTGTCCCAGTCACTGGGTTCTTCATCTCATCAAGCGTTAAACCGACGGCGATTTTTGCGGCTAATTTAGCGATTGGGTAACCCGTTGCTTTACTTGCTAAAGCTGAAGAGCGACTGACACGCGGGTTCACTTCAATGATGTAATAATTTGAACTAGCTGGGTCAAGGGCTAATTGAACATTACACCCTCCTTCAATCTCTAAAGCGCGAATAATTTTTAAGGATGCATCGCGTAGCATTTGATGCTCTCTATCCGTTAAAGTTTGGGTGGGAGCAAAAACGATTGAATCGCCGGTATGGATCCCAACTGGATCGAAATTTTCCATGTTGCAGACCACGATCGCATTATCGTTTTTGTCTCGCATCACTTCGTACTCAATTTCTTTATAGCCAGCTATACTGATTTCGACTAAACATTGACTAACTGGCGATAATTTTAGCCCATTCGTAACGGTCTCTTTCAACTCTTCCTCATTATCACAAATTCCTCCACCAGTTCCCCCTAAGGTAAAGGCTGGACGAACGATGACTGGAAAGCCAACTTTTTCAGCAAATAACAAAGCTGCTGCAACGGTATGGACGATATCGCTTTCGGGTACAGGTTCATTTAATTCATGCATCAATTGACGAAATAAATCTCTATCCTCTGCTTGGTCGATCGCGCTTAATTTGGTTCCAAGCAATTCAATACCTAATTCCTCAAGGATGCCAGAATTGGCTAATTCCATAGCCATGTTGAGTCCCGTTTGTCCGCCTAGCGTTGGCACGATAGCATCTGGGCGTTCCTTGCGTAAGATACGCGAGACAAACTCTAAGGTGATCGGTTCGATGTAAACTTTATCCGCAATTTCTTTATCCGTCATGATCGTAGCTGGATTAGAGTTGACCAATACGACTTCGTACCCTTCTTCTCTTAAAGCTAGACACGCTTGAGTACCCGCGTAATCGAATTCAGCTGCTTGACCAATAACGATCGGCCCTGAGCCAATCACCATGATTTTCGTTAAATCTGTCCGTTTAGGCATTCTTTTTTGTCTCCTTCCAAGCATCCATTAATTCCATAAATTGATCAAACAAGTGAGCCGCATCGTGTGGTCCAGGAGCAGCGTCCGGGTGGTATTGGACACTGAACACGGGATGATAGCGGTGCTTGATTCCTTCTACCGTTTCGTCATTCAATTCGATATGGGTCACAAGCAGTTTTTCTTTATCAATCGAATTGGCGTCGACTGCATAGCCATGATTTTGTGAAGTGAAATCGATTCGTCCCGTTGCGATCTCTTTAACTGGATGATTAAATCCGCGGTGACCGAACTTCATTTTAAACGTACTAGCTCCATTGGCTAACGCTATCAATTGATGACCTAAACAAATACCAAATACGGGCAGTTGCTCTTGGATGCTTTGGATCATCGTAAGTACCGTTGGGATGGAAGTCGGATCTCCTGGACCGTTAGTCAACATCACTCCGTCTGGATGTAAGCTGAGGATCGTTTCAGCCGTTGTATCATAAGGCAGTACCGTCACGTGACAATCTCTTTTATTTAATTCTTTTAAAATGCTATGTTTTAGTCCGAAATCAATCACAACCACATGTTTGCCTTCACCTGGACTAACGTATGGCCGAGTGGTTGACACTTGAGCCACTTGGTTCGGTGGGAAAACAGTCGCTTTTAATTGATCAAAGGCATGCTTGATATCATCTTCAGCATCAATGATCAATCCGCGCATCGTTCCTTGTTCGCGAATCAGTCGTGTGAGCTTTCTTGTATCGATACCCGCTATTCCAGGTATGTTTTTGATTTTCAAGAATTCATCTAAACTCATTTGAGTTTTCCAATGAGAGGGCACGCGCGCAAATTCTTTTACGATCACAGCTTTCGTGGTTGGGTCAATGGATTCAAAATCTTCTCGGTTGATTCCGGTATTCCCAATCAAGGGATAAGTAAAGATCAACATTTGGCCATTATAGGATTGATCCGTAATGGATTCTTGATACCCTGTCATGCCCGTTGAAAAAACGACTTCGCCGGTTGCATCATTTGCAGAGCCAAAACCTCTTCCTTTAAAAATACTTCCATCTTCTAGCAGTAATAATCGTTTCATTTTCTTTATCCCTCCTGATAGACTAATTTGCCATCGACAAACGTCATGGTTGTTGTCCCTTTAACAGCCCATCCGATAAAAGGGGTATTGCTGGCTAACGAAAGAAACTCTTCGGCTCTGATTTTTTTGGTAGTGGTTAAATCGAAGAAAGCTAGATCCGCTTTTTGACCAATTCCAAGCGTTCCGCCGGCTAACTGAAATACTTTTGCTGGTTTGTAAGCCATCCAATCGATCAGTTGAGCAAGCGTTACGATCCCTGTCTCAACCAAATAGGTGTACAACAATGAGAAAGCTGTTTCACTGCCCACAATCCCAAAGGGTGAACCCACCATACCCCCTGCTTTTTCTGCTTGACTATGCGGCGCATGATCTGTTGCGATCAAATCGATTGTGCCGTCTAGTAATCCATCGAGCAACGCTTGCCGATCTTCTTCTCCTCTCAATGGAGGATTCATCTTATAGATGCTAGAGTCCGTTGGGATATCGTTCTCCGTTAACAACAAATGATGTGGGCTTACTTCAGCCGTTACGTTGATACCTGCCCGTTTGGCATCACGAATGACCCGCACGCTTTCTTTTGTTGAAACATGGCAAACATGGTAGTGAGCTCCGGTTGCCTCACTCAACAAAACATCTCGTGCGATTTGACTGGCTTCAGTCACATTCAGGATCCCTGGCAGCCCCAATTCCTTGTTGCGCGTTCCTTCATGCATCACCCCGCCAAACAATAGCGAATCATCTTCGGTATGGGCCACGACAACCGTTTGATTTTTGGCGGCTTCTTTCATGGCTAGATACATCGTACCAGCTGTTTGAACTCCTACACCGTCATTTGTGAAGGCAAAAGCTCCTGCTGCTAATAAATCGGTTTGGTTGGTCAAGGTGTCACTGCGTAAGTCCATTGTAAGTGGCGCATATTGCTTCACTTTTACAACAGCATCTTGGGTTATTTTTGCTTGTAAAGCGTTCATTTTTTCAGCTGTATCCGGTGCTGGTTGTACATTTGGCATGGCACAAATGGTTGTAAATCCACCGCGTGCGGCTGCCATCGTGCCTGATTTGATGGTTTCCTTGTAAGAAAAACCTGGTTCTCTTAAATGAACATGGACATCGATCAAACCTGGTGTAACGAATGCTCCGTGAGCATCAATGATTTCATCTGTGGCTGAACTAAGCGCAGCCAGATCTTCTCCAATGGCTTGAATCGTTTCTTGCTTGATCAACAATTCAATGGGCATATATTCTTCTTTTTGATTCAACATGGTGGCATTTTTTATCCAAATCATCTAGTCATCTCCTGAGGTAAGCATTAATAGCAGTTTTTTAAGTTAACTTAGTTTCGTCCAGCGATGATGGCTTCTAAAATAGCCATTCTGGTAAATACGCCATTTGACATCTGGGTCACGATTCTTGACCGGTCACACTCAACAAGTGAGCTTTGCAATTCCACATCGCGATTGACCGGTGCTGGATGCATGATGATCGCTGAAGGTTGCATTTTTTGTTCCCGTGTTTCGTTCAAGCCATAATCAGTCAGATACGTTTCAATGCTGACTGCTTCGTGGATTTCATGACGTTCATGCTGCACACGCAACAACATCACAACATCTACTTCAGGTACCAGCTCATCCATCGCTACATAGGTGCCATAGTCACTAAAAGACTCGTCTATCCATTGAACCGGACCAGAAAAGAATATTTCTGCTCCAAGACGCTTTAGCATAGTCATGTTTGACTTAGCGACTCTTGAATGTTTCAAATCGCCTACAATGGCTATTTTCAAGCCGTCAAAATGGCCATATTCCTCATAAATCGTCATTAAATCCAGTAAACATTGGCTTGGGTGCTGACCTGTGCCGTCTCCTCCATTGATGATGGCGCATTTAATGGAAGGACTAGTAATCAATTCCGTATAGAAAGCTTCTTTACTGTCACGAATGACTGCAATGTTCGTTCCTAAAGCTGACATGGTCAATACTGTGTCGTAAAGGCTCTCCCCTTTTTTGATGCTGCTTGTGGAAGGTTCAAAGTCAATGATTTCAATGCCTAATTTCTTTTCCGCCATTTCAAAACTTTTATGGGTACGCGTGCTATTTTCAAAAAACAAGTTTACCGCATAAAGAGGTTCCACTAATGGAGGCAAAATCGTTCCTTTTTTAAATTGCATTGCCCGTTTAATTAAAGTCAGTACTTCTTTATTGGTCAGATCCTCTACAGAAACAAAATGGTTTAAAGAAATTGGTGCAGCAATTTTAGTCATCATCTTTTTCCTCCTGGTCTTTTTTTGTGAGAGTAGCCAGACGGTATAAAAAAAGAACCTAAAGTTTTATTGAGAACTTTAGGTTCTAGCATAATTCTCCCTGATTTCGTGTTGGCTGTACATTTTCAGCACAAAATCTAGGCGATATTATAGTCATGACCTTATTAGTCTCACTGGGCTAATTTAAAGTTTCATTTGATTGTTATTTAGTTAGTTTTTGAATCAGAACATGATCTTCTCCGTCAAGTTCTTCGACACCGACTTTGATTTGTTCTTCTAAAGAGGTTGGGATGTTTTTACCAACAAAGTCCGCACGAATTGGCAGTTCTCTGTGCCCTCTATCGACGAGTACTGCTACAGAAATTTTGCTTGGGCGACCAAAATCCATTAAAGCATCCAAAGCTGCACGAATCGTTCGACCTGTATACAAGACATCATCAACCAAAATCACTTGTTTGCCCTCAATGGATACAGGGATGTTTGAGCCGTTTATTTGAGGTTCAGCAGCAGAACTTGAATGGACATCAT
This sequence comes from Carnobacterium pleistocenium FTR1, assembly GCF_000744285.1. NCBI lineage: Bacteria > Bacillati > Bacillota > Bacilli > Lactobacillales > Carnobacteriaceae > Carnobacterium > Carnobacterium pleistocenium. The sequence continues at coordinate 1,340,511 of NZ_JQLQ01000002.1, forward strand.
CTCGGTAAAGCGAAATATCTACTTCTCCTACAGGAATATCCACACCTTCTAATTGTTTGATTCGATCAGCGATTCTCCGCGCAAGATAAATGCCGCGTGTTTTGATACCAATTAGAATGAGGTCTTCGATTCCTTTATTTCTTTCAATGATTTCATACGTAATACGAGTTAAGGCACGTTTTACAGCAGCTTGATCGACTACTTCTACTTCTGATTTGATTGACATGTTTTTCCCTCCAACTTTTCATACCACTTTAATAGAATTGGCCAATAAAAAATGCCCTCTTAACCTTTAATGGTCGAAGAGGGCATATTACGGTTGAGTAATATAAGAGAAGGCAGAATTGCCTTTTCTTACTATGCTCCTTCTTAGTCTCACAGGACTAGGATTAAAGGATAAATTTTATTGTTCTGTTACCACTGACTATACAGAGCGTCTTTAAAAAAGTCAATTAAAAACTTATTCTTCTCTTAGTTTTGTTAATGTCTCTTCAAACAATTGCGGTAACGGCGCCTCGAAAGTAAGAAATTCATCAGTCGTTGGATGTTTGAATCCTAGTACTTGGGCATGTAAAAATTGTCCTTTGCCTTCTAAGGTTTTTCTAGGGCCATAGATTGGATCTCCAGCTAACGGATAACCAATATATTTCATATGCACTCTGATTTGGTGCGTTCTGCCCGTTTCTAGTTTCAATGAAACTAACGTGAAGTCTTTAAACCGTTCAAGAACAGTAAAGTGGGTGACAGCTTCTCTTCCGCCATCAATAATATCTTGTTTTTTACGGTCTAATTTTGAGCGTCCCAGTGGAGCATCGATCGTTCCTTTTTCATGAGGGATCACACCATGAACGAGGGCAATATACTCTCTCAAAGAGGTTTTATCTTTTAATTGAGCGGCCAATTTTTCGTGAGCGACATCATTTTTAGCAACCATCAACAAACCAGAAGTATCTTTGTCGATACGGTGAACGATCCCAGGACGAATAGTCCCATTGATTCCAGACAAATCTGTGATGTGGTACATCAATGCATTCACTAAGGTTCCTGTTTGATGACCAGCAGAAGGATGAACGACCATTCCTTGTGCTTTATTTACCACTACGACAACGTCATCTTGGTAAACGATTTCGATGGGGATATTTTCTGCAAGCACTTCTAAAGAGACAAGCTCTGGTTCGATAACGACAATAGTGTCTCCCACTTGTACTTTGTAATTGGATTTTAATTGTTCGCCATTTACTAGTACTTGTCCTTCTTTGATCCATTGTTGGATATGTGAACGGGTGATAGTTGGCAACAATTCAGTCAACACTTTATCTAAACGGCCCGTTTCTTCTTTGATAATAAAATTATGTTCTTGTAACATACTTGATCTCCTTTTTTTAAACCTTCTCTTTGAAATATAAAAATGGTTTAGTGTTTCTTTTTTTCATTTCTTTCGTCTATGAAAACAAAAATAATCATTAGGAAAACTCCAACGCTTAAAGACATATCCGCTACATTAAAAATCGGAAAATTAATAAATTCTAAACGAACCATATCAATAACATATTCAAATCGAATGCGGTCAATGAAATTCCCTACTGAACCAGCTAAAATAAGTGCTAACGCAGTGGAAAATAAGCGGCTTTGTTTGCCAAATTTTTGCAAATAATAAATAACCACACTTACTACTACGATGGTTACAAGATAAAAGAACCACATCTGCCCTTCTAAAATGCTCCAAGCCGCGCCGGAATTTTGAATGTACATCCAAGATAAGACATTTGGAATAACTTCTACTATTTCAAATAAGTCAATATTTTGCACGGTTAAATATTTAGTGAACTGATCAACGGCCACTATGATGGCTGCTAAGATATAATATATAAACATATTAGCCCTCTCTTTACCTCATTCTGTTTTACACTTACTCTGCCATTTTACACGATTCTCTAGTCAAGAGATAGTTTTTTATTTTTTTATCGGTTGCTTTTCTAGATTAAATAATTGCGCATATTGCTTTAGAAAACATGAAGCGTTTGCTATAATGAAAAAAGTTGTTCATTTAAACCTGAATATGCTAGTGGATTTTTTGGACAGGCTTTTATTAAATCAATGGTGGTTAAACTATAAAGGAGTTTTGTAGAAAATGAAGAAAAAATACTTAGTGACACATCTATTTGCAGTATCGTTTTTTTTAGCTGCTTGTGGAAACAATGATGTTGCAGAAGCTTTAGAATCAACTTCATCAGTTGACAGTCAAAAAGAACAAATCGTTAGTGACTTAAATGCCATTACCGAGCAAGAAAAAAGTTTGCAAAGTGCCTTTGAAACAACTCTCTCTCAAGATGAGTCTTTGAGTACTCTTGCAGATGGGACTTCTAGTGTTTTTGAAAATGTTGCTACTCGTTCCAACTCTCTTTCAAAACTAAAAGAAACGACCTCATCTATGAAAGATGAACAGATTCTCTTAGACGAAAAAACAAGCGCTAAATTGCCACAAGATGAGATAGATAGATTAACAACGAGTATGGCAGAATTAACGGGTACACTAGAGGAATATGTCACTCATTATGAAACAGTATTAGCAGAGCAAGAAACATACTTTACAGATCTTGGTAAAGAGGAAGCCACTTATGAAACACTCACTACTGGCATGGAAACGATCAATGAACATGATAGCAAAACAAAAGAAGTGCTCTTACAATTGGATCAACAACTGGTTGAAGTCCAAGATGTGTATAACAACACAACAGAATCTCTTAATAAATTAGATGAATCTTCAAACTAACTTAACTACAAAGGAGTCCTTAAAGTGAAAAGAATCTTATTAGGAGTATCCCTTATGAGTGCTTTTGTCTTAAGTGGATGCCAAACGTCTAGCGCAGCAGATCAAGATACGCGCAGTTCAGTTGTTGCTGTCACGAGTGAAAGTCAACTAATTGAAGAAGCGGCCAATGAAGCAAGTAGTACCGTTCAACGGTCAACAGAAGCTGACCAAGAAGTCCCTGAGAAACAAGAAGCTTACCGTTATCGAATCAACGCGGCTACTTCAGTTGTTGAACCAATTGATGCAGAAAGCGACTCGAAAGTGGCTCTTTTAACTTTTGATGACTCTCCTGACCAACATGCGGTAGAGATAGCTGAAAAATTAAAATCAATTAACGCACCTGCCATTTTCTTTGTAAACGGGATGTACATAGAATCAGATGAAGGAAAAGAAAAGTTAAAACAACTTTATGATATGGGATTTGACATTGGGAATCATACCCAAACTCACCCCAACTTAAGTACGATCAGTCCTGAAGAACAACGAGAAGAAATTTTAAAAACCAATGAATTGATTTATGAAGTAACAGGTGAAAAGCCGCACTTCTTCCGTGCACCACATGGGGTAACAACTGAAATGTCAGACACTGTTATGGCAGAAGAAGGCATGGTTTCAATGAATTGGACTTATGGATACGACTGGGAAGCTGATTATCAAACTAGTGAAGCCTTAACGGATATCATGCTAAACACCGAGTATTTAAATGACGGAGCCAACTTATTGATGCATGATCGTAAGTGGACTAATGAAGCAGTCCTTTCAATTGCGGAAGGTTTGATTGACAAAGGTTATACATTAGCGGATCCTAAACTTATTGAACTACCTGAAAGAGAGGAATAAATGACTATGAAAAACAAAGCATCATTCTGGCTTGGATTACTAGCAACAGCAACTGTTGGGTTCTCCCCTCTTGTTGTATCTGCTGAGGAAAATCCTGAACCGACTTTACTAGAAATAAATACAAAACCCATCTTGAACACTCCTGCTGAATTTCCTTCAAAATTTATTTATGATAGCGGAGTTGATATTGTCTATCCCGAAAATGGCGTCAAAGGCATTTATGTTACGGCCTATTCGGCTGGTGGAACAGATAAACTGAAAGAATTAACGAACTTTGTTCATTCTAGTGGCTTAAATGCTATGGTCATTGACGTCAAAGATGATGTTGGACATATGACAATGGATCTTAAATCTGAAAATGAGATCGTTCAAAAGAGTACTCAAAATTACGTTTCTGATCCAGCGTCTATGATGAAACAACTTGAAGAAAATGAAATCTACCCTATCGCTCGTGTTGTGGTATTTAAAGACACCTTATTAGCCGAAGCTAAACCTGACCTTTCATTTAAAAAAGCAGACGGCACTGTTTGGAAAAACGGTAATGGAGATGCTTTTGTTAATCCCTTTTCTAAAGAGGTGTGGGATTACAATATCGAAAGAGGTGTGGGATTACAATATCGAAGTGGCTAAACAAGCTGCTAAAATGGGCTTTAAAGAAATCCAATTTGATTATGTTCGCTTCCCAGAAGGTTTTGAAAACGAGAGCGAATCATTGAACTACTCTCTTGGCGATTACGAAACTAGCGACTTAGATGACGTTCAACAGCGAGTTACAGCGGTTGGTGATTTCGTGAAATATGCTCGTGAAGAGTTAGATCCATATGGTGTTGAAATTTCGGTAGATATCTTTGGTTATGCCGCTACTGTTCCAGAAGCACCTGGTATCGGACAAAACTTTGCTAAAATCTCTGAAAATGTGGATGTCATTTCTTCAATGATTTACCCAAGCCATTGGAACGCTTACTTTGGGATCAACAAACCTGATTTAGAACCTTATAATTTGGTCTCTGAATATATGAAAGTAGAAAATAACTTACTTTCGGGATTAGACACACCGCCTAAATCTAGACCTTGGTTGCAAGATTTTACCGCTTCTTACTTAGGAGCAGGAAATTACCAAAACTATGGTGCAGCGCAAGTCGAAGATCAAATACGTGCTTTGCATGACGCGGGAGTAAATGAATTCTTGCTTTGGGATGCTTCTAACAGTTATACGCCAGGCGTCAATTATAATATGGAATAAACAGGCATATAATAAAAAGCTTCATATCTTTTTCAAACCAGTAACCAAAGTACCCCCTTCTATTATGGAGGGGGTACTTTGGTTACTGGTTTTTATGTTAACTATTGAATTATCAGTGGGCTCTTTTATTTTTTAGTCTGCTGCAAAGTTTAAAATGACGGTTGTTTAATTTTGTTTTTTGATTCAGAATATATTATATGATCGAATCTTTTAGAAGGTTTTTATCAAAAAATAATTATACATATTTTTTCAAGCAGCATGACAATAAAAATAGACTTTTTCTTGTACTAAAGGAGTGACATAATGAAAATAAACAAAAAACAATTTTGGATCCTAGCAATTTCATATGCAGCTGTAACATTTATTTTGAATAATGTACTTCATACGACTATAGGTAGCTTTTTAATGCAATTAAGTTCCTTAGCTTTAGCCCTTGGACTAATGTTATTTACATATAAAATACTTGAAATCTTGATCAAACAATTTATCTACAATCGTAAAAAATAATACGCTACTTTTTCACTTTTAAGTTTACAGACCATTTTCTTTATACTTGTCATTATCTAATCATAACTAACTTTTTTTTAACGGATAACTATAAAAGTAGGATAAGGAGAACTGAACTACTAGTGATTACTTTATTAGAAAATATCAATGAAGTAGCAACAATCTTGTTACTTTTAAGCACACTAATTTATTATATAAGTTTACGAAGAAAGCGAAAGAACCAATCACTAACAGCATTCGAAAAAGCAATGTATATAATAACATCTATTTCAATATTTTTATACGTTTATAGTTTCTTTGCTCTCTATTTTAGAACTTAATAAAAAACAGAAATCTATAATGACACCAAAAAGTTACATAGAATAGTTCATTATGAAAAAAATAATTGAGTTTGTAACAGTTTTTATTTTGGTAAGTGGATTAGGTTTGTTGTTTGATTCTAGAATATAGAAGTTGCAATTGATTATCCAAATAGTGGGTAGACTGGAATAAAGCACAGAGTAAAATGGGTACAATTATAGTTAGTGGTTGGCTCCAAAATGATTAATGATCTTAATACGAGAAAGGAGCTAATTTATGAAGAATAATGATGAATAAAAAATTATAGATGCCATTAGCAAAGCCTATTCAGATCCAGAAATAAAAAAAGATAGTGAATTTTCTCAAGCATTATTTGACTAGGCTAAAAAGATTTCTGATGGGGATGATTAAAAACTTATTTGTGTAAAATTAAGTAGAAAAATCAACTCTTACTTAATGGCTAACAAGTTTAATTTAAATGCGATTGTTGGCAAAGAAGTTGCGAATTACAGAGGAGCTTCTTCTATTAGTATGTGGGGTTCCAATCTTTTCTACTAAACTTTTGACTATCATAATTTTTTAAAAAAAACAATACAATTGTATGAATTAAAATCCCAAACAGCAATTTAATAACGTCTCGCTAATTTCAACTTCATTGATTCCAACATAGCGCTTCGTGATTTTCTCGCTACTATGACCAAAAATTTCCATCAGAGTGGCCACGTCTTTGGTTAATTCATATAATTACTAAATAATAGTGGATTTAGGTACAATATTAAAGCTAATATTAAAAATAATCCTGTTGTTGCCCAAGGTGTAACTAGTATAGTAATAACCGCAATTAGTATGTCTAAACTACTACTTATGTAGATGGAAATTTCCAATTTTTTGTTGTTCTCTAGATAATTCTTTAAAATCTTTTAATTTAAAAGGTGCAATAGTTCAGTACCTCACTATTGCGGAAGAAAAATTATCTTTTGAAACTTTAATCATAGCGATTATTTTCATCAAAATTAGAAAGACCATAACCGAAATTAATATGTAACTCATCATTAAAAAAACTTCTTTCATTTTTTATTTCTAATCTGTCTTAAAAAGGCATATTAAACAAATTATGTAATTTTAAGGAATTTTAATAATATAAATTGGTTTTCCTTTGTCATCGACAATGTTAAGCGTTTCAGCCTTTTCAGCAAAAGAATTATCCCATCTTACTTTTAATTCCTCACTGTTTGCACGTAATAAATTGAGGTCAGTTCGTAACATTAAATTAACTTCTTTTCCTCCTTCAGTTCGGTCTAATGAATAGAGAGAGAGCGTTCTATATGCCGGGAGATAATTAACTTTCAACTCTAAAGTATACCCTTCATCATTATTTTCTAAAGAAGCAGACTTAATTTGATTATAGTTAGAAATTGTTTCTACTCGACCGGGTTGTCCTGTTGAAATCCAAACAGCAACTAGACTAATCAAAATTATAAGAATAGACAAAATAATTATTGTCTTTTTGTTTTTCTTTCTTACGTTTGTATCTTTGGTGATTTTTTTTACTAAGAATTTATCATTCTTTAACAATTCATCTAAAGAAATGTTCAATTCATCAGATAACAAAACAATGGTTTGAATATCAGGATACTGACTTCCAATTTCCCAGTCAGAAACTGTAGAATGAGCAACATTAGTTTTCTTAGCCAACTCTTCTTGGGTCATACCAAATTCTTTCCGCTTCTGTTTTATTCTTTCCCATATTTCTATTAGAGTTTCCTCCTCATTCAATTAACCATAAGTTTAATTAAAAGTAGCAACAGTAATGGTAAATTGCAAATTTTATATATAACCATACTATACTAGAAATAGAGACAAAATTAAAATTTATAAGTGGTAGTTTATTTCTCATCTCCATAAATTAAAAACCTAATCTAAAATTCAATAAAGTCTCGCTGATTCCATCTTCATTGATCCCGATATAGCGTTTCGTGATTTCCTCGCTGCTGTGACCGAATATTTCCATCAGTGTGGCCACGTCTTTGGTTTTCTTGTAATAGTTGGTAACCAACTGTCTTGCGCAACGTGTGTGGCCAAATATCGTCTCTTACTAACAGCTTAGCGACCTTTTGAAACATCTGGTAGACTGTATTGACTTCTAAATGCCCACCTTTAGTACTGGGAAACAAATAGTCCTCTGGTTCTAGGTCTTTTGTATAATCTTGGATCAAGTCCTGCAAACTACTCAAATATAAAATACGTGTTTTTCCTGTTTTATTTTCGACAATACGGGGGGTTTTTGAGGAAATCAGGTCTTTTTTCTTTAATTTAATAATGTCTGACATACGTAAACCGCTATTAATCACGATCAAAATAGGAAAACGTCCCGATTCGCATTTTTATTGCGCCTTAAACAAAATAAAAAGTCGTTTATTTCTTGCTGCGTTCTTAATGGTTGGACGTTATAACTCATTATGACCCCACTTACTTTTAACAAAAAATATAATTTTAGATATAATGTAAAAGTATATTACATAGAAGATTAAAAAGTATCCCCAACTAACTAAACTATTCCCTACTGTTAAAAAATCTAGCATAGGTAACTGACTTTGAGTGAAAAAAGTTAAAAAAATAGCCAAAATAACTGTTATGATTGTTAATAAAATGTCTTTTGCTTTTTCCTTCATCTTAAGTCCTCCATAATTTAAATTTAACACATGCTTTTGTCTATCATATCACGAAATCGTGTATTGGAGAGCACTATAAAAAAAAGAACCCTATAGAGGTAGGATTCTGGATACCCGTTTTTATCCAATTTCATGTATCCATAAAAAATAATTATTTATAAACTACTTGAAATTCTTCGCAAACAACTGGAATGTTATCATGAATCTCAAGATTTCCTTCTTCATACCATTTTGTAAATAATTCAGTGTGCTCTTTTCTCCAAGATTCTAATGATTTATCGCCTTCGCCTTCTTTAAAGGCATGCTTCTCAGAAACTTCAAGAAATGGAATAATCGAAACTTTGGTAGTTTTTGTTATACAAAAAGCCTCATCTTTGCTATCTAATATAATGTTAAAATCATTTACTTGTGGCAATGGATCACTATCTAATGCATATAACTCATAAGCTGAAGCTGTAGCAGTTTTAATACCTTGCAATGTCAATTCTGCTAGTTCATCAGGAATGGCTCCAAAACTCCATGCATTGTAGCTGCTATCCTTATATTCTGACTGTTGTTTTATAAAATTCTCCCACATTTGTTTTGCTTCCATAAAAATCTCCCCCTTGGCTATCTTCAATTATGAGTTATTCTATTCAAATTTCAAGATACGATTACTACTTGATACATGATTTTATGTAATTTCATGTATCTAATATCTAATATCTAAATTGATAAAAAGACTTTATTTGAGCATTTATTTATTCTTATCCTTTTTTTTAGCATTCTCATAATAGAACCAACATCCAAGTAGCACAAAAAATAGCAAAATTAAATTATCTACAGCTGGTGTAAAATCTATAGTCATTTTTAGCATAACGGCTAGTATTACTAATGTTAATCCAATAGCAAATTGTTTTTTAGTTCTCATATCAAATCACTCCCGTTTTTTTATTCTATTGCTTTAATTATACAGTATGTTTAAAAAATAAAAATATTCCGTACAATTAATAAAAAAAATCGACTATTTTTTAAGTAGTCGATTTTTTTTATTATTAATCTGCTAGACTGAATTTTAATGAATCATTTATAAATATCTTTCCTGTGGCCAATCTCTAACATTAAAATAATGACTGTCTCGTCATTGATATCGGCAATTAAGCGATAATCTCCAATTCTATACCGCCATTCTCCTGAACGATTGGCGGTCAGTCCTTTTCCTTGTTTCCTAGGATCTGTACAATTCACTAGATTCTTTTGAATCCATCCCATAACTAAAAGAGATTGGTGTTTATCCATCTTTTTTAAAGCTTTTTGTGCTCCTTTTTCAAACGTTACTTGATAACGTGAATTCATTTAATCCGCTAACTCCTTTAGCATATCTTCAAAAGAAATACTTTGCGGATTTTCTTTGTGCTCAGACATAGCTTGGTTATATAAACTCAAATCAATTTCATCTTCAATTTTTTCTAAAACAGCATTTCTAAATAAAGCTGAAACAGAGATATTATTAGCTTTAGCATATTCTTTGATTAGTTGATCTTCTTGGTTATCAATTCTTAGGGATACTACAGTCATTAGAATCAACTCCTCTTCTTTTGTATATACATTGTAATACAAAAGAAGAGGAATTTCAATCTATTTTCTCTATAAAATGGATTAGCTCACTCAAAAATTAACTCTAATTAGCGAAAAAAATCCATAACCTTGATAGGTTATGGATACACTATTCTATATAATTTCATGTATTTCAAATGTTTTCTTAGTGTTATCTGAATTGAGAGGATAAAATCTTATTAATGAGTATTTAAGGTTCTACTATAATCGCTTCAGAAGACATTTTTTCTAGTAAATCTCCATCGTCATTAATATCTAAAGAAGCTATTTTTCCATCTTCAAACTCAGCTCGACCAGTTGCAACAACGTTCTTCGTCTCGTCTTCATCTGTAGTATATTCTAGTGTTACTTTGAAAGAATATCTGTTAGGATTCTCTTTATCTTTAGTCACTTCAACATTTTTGACAATTATTTGGTATCCTGCACCATCTGCATACAATGAATAACTTGAAGGAATTGAAGTTTGGATAGTAAATTTTTCATACCCATATTCTGTAAAATAATCTTCATATGTATCTTTTAAAAGTGTATCCAGATCGTTTTCAGATTTCAAAACAGCTGATTCCGTTACTTCCTCACCCGATTGTACTTTATCTATAGGGCCTAATATTGCATTTACTAGTTGTTCATTTGGAGCCGTTAAAGCTTCTTTTAAAACAGTTTTAATAGATTGAACATTTGAATCCTCTTCAGATTTTGAGGAACAAGCTCCTACAGTAGTTAAAATAATGAGTAAGCAACAAATAAATAAGCTCTTTTTTTTCATTTTTTCACTCTCCTTTAATATTAAATTACTTATAAAATAGTATACATTATTTAATGTTGAAAAATGTGAACATAAAAAGATAAACCTGTTTTAATAATATTCTATATACATGATTCTATGTAATTTCATGTATCTAAACAAGTACAAATATATTTGTACTTGTTATTCTTAGGTAACACTTTTTATTATCTACTCGTTATTAACTATAACAAGTAGTAGGTGATCATCATGCCATCAGAAAACAGCCACGTACTAATCAATAGCACTATTCAGGTCCTTGTTGAAGAAATAAAAGAGTGTCTAGAAACGAAATTTCTAATTCAGGATACTCAACAAGATATTATTGAAAATGCAATTATTGCCCTAAGATCTCAATAAATTAACTTTATATAAAGAAGAGAGGAACACTTAAATTGAGAACTCCTTTTGCCCTTTAGATTATTTGATAATAGAGAAAAATTCACTTTTTGATTTCTGGCGTTTTAATTAACAAATCTTTTGGTTGGTGGTAAAATCACTTCAAGGAGTGATAGAGATGACAACTATACAAGTAGAACTATTAGATCGTGTTCAAGAACGTTTTGAAGAAACTTTGGACAAAATGACGGTAGAAGAGGCCAATAAAATGCCACATCCTTTACTTAAATCAGTAACTTGGCTCTTTTGGCATACTGCTCGTGAAATTGATATGCAGATTTCTGATCTAAAAGGCGAAGAAGCAATGTATACAAGTAATGGGTGGAATAAACGTTTTGATTTGCCACTCCCAGATGATACGCTCGAATACAAACATACATCAGAGGAAGCTGAAAAAGTCACCGTTTCTGACAAAAATCTCTTAAGTGATTATTTAGATGTCAGTATCAAATTAGCAAAGGATTATCTAGATAATTTAAATGAAGATACTTTAGATAAAATTGTTGATGAAAATTGGTCGCCACCAGTAACTCATCAAGCTCGACTTATTTCTATTATTGATGATGCCGTTATGCATTCAGGACAAGCCATTTATACACGTCGTTTGGTGATTAATGAATAATAGAAAGTGCGATTAATTAACTTTCTCGCTTAATTACAGCTTATTCGTTGTGTATTTAGTTGCGGTAGATCAGAAGGCCTATTCGTTGCATGGCTCTTTAGCTCAATGTAATAAATTGAAAAATAAAAAAATGAGACTTCGTGTTATTTTTAGAGAAGTACAAGGTAAATTTGAAGTGATCCAAGTTGTTGTTATTAGAAAAAGAGATAAAGAAACCGTCTATAAAATCGCTGAAAATCGTACAAATTAACTAAACAAAAGCTCTAACACTATAATGAAAAGTGTTAGAGCTCTTGTTTTACAATACATGACTTTATCAAATTTCATGTATTGTTTATTTTTATTGTTAAAAATTTTAATTCTTCATAAAATAAATCATTTGCAGATAATTCATTGTAGTTGATAGAATAACTATGTTTTAAAGGGGCATTTTCAAAACCATTTAAACAAAATAATATTTCAACATAATTGGCATTACTATTATCAAAATGATTTTTTATATATCCCAAAAGCTCCTCTAGAGCTTTTTTATTTCTTTTACTTATTTTTTTGTCATCTTTCTCCGGTAAATTTAAATCTATGGAAGCTACTTGATACTTTTCAGAAGAAAAATATTTGCTAAAGTTTAAAACTTTTTGTTCATCTGTATCATAGTTGTTTTCAAAGAAAAAAGATTCCATAGAAATTAATGAAGGATAAAATGTAGTTTGAAAAACTTTTAAACCTTTATCTCCAATAGGTCCATCTGGTAATAACGCATCGCTGGATAAATATATGTATGAAGACATCTAAATCCTCCCTTCTTCATAAACAAATAAGCCTGGCATTATACTCAATACAAGGTTATATGTAATTTCATGTATCTTTTATACGTATTCACTTTTTATCCTTACTTAATTTATTAAACAATCTCGAATAAAGGTACCAATTAAAACAAATTCCAAAAAATAATAAAACACCAGGGATCCATAATAAGCTACCGTCACGTTTGGCATATGCAGCATATAAAAATCCAAGTACAATTAACAACACAATCGAAACCAAATGAACGAGTATTTTCATTGTTTTCATATCAATTTTCCCCTGTCCTTATTTAAAATAATTTTAAAAGGTAATTAATCAAGAAGGCAAAAGTAGTTCCATAAATGAGCCATTTTCTATTAATCCAATTTTTTTTAATTCTTTCTAACAGTTTAGTTAACATTGAATTGTCTCCTAACGAGTTGTTATCAAATAGTATACCATTTCTCATTATATTCTATATCAACATATCATTTTAATTTACATAAAATGAAAATACAAAAAAATCTATTTTAAAGATTCTGTATACACTATTATAAGCAATTTCATGTATTTACATAAAATTAAACGCACTACAGTGTATTTACATCTGCATTACAATAGCTCATAATTAAAGTTAATAATGCGGCGATTTAAGTGGAAAAAAAACAAAAAAAAGCGGTCGTACAAGTTCGTATTGACGAAACCTTTAAACGTCAGGCTTTAGCCGTTTTAAATAACCTAAGTATGGACACGAGCAACGCTATTAAAGTCTTTTTCAGACAAGTAATTGCAGAAAATGGTCTACCATTTCAACCAAAACAAGCAAAATTCAATACCGAAACTCTTGCAGCAATTAAGGAATCGGACGAAATGGTCAAAAATGGAACCGGAAAAAGCTACACTTCTGTTGACGATCTTTTTAAAGATGCTTTAGGAGATTTGTTGGTATGTTAGAAATGAAGCAGAAAGCTAAATTCAAAAAAGACCTGAAACGACTAAAGAAACGAAATGCTCATCTTAAAAAACTCAAAACGGTTATGCAAATGATCGTTGAAGAAGTACCCTTACCGGAAGAAGAATACCGTGCTCATATTTTAGAGCCGACAAAAGATTATCTCGATTGTTGGGATTGTCATATTTCTGGACGAAATAGCGATTGGCGATTAATCTATAAATTTTACCCTTCTCAAAAGCTTGTCTCTTTTATCCGAACGGGGACGCATTCGGATGTTTTTTAGTTTTTATCTGCGCAATAAAAAGGGAAACAGCCGCTTGATTTTAGCAGCTGTTTCCCTTTTTGTATAAGCCTTTAATTTAATTAGTTTATGGATACACGATTCTATCTAATTTCATGTATTAAAAATAACAACAAAATAAATTTTACAATATTGCGCCGATTGTAAAATTAAGCTAGACAAACTAAAGAAGACAGGTAGTGATCATGAATGGCCTACACACATCTTACCAATGATTAGCTTGTGATGATAGAATCTTATTACCACCAAAAGATTTCAGTTGCCCAAATAGCCACTTTTTTAAACCGAGCGCGAACACCCATTTACACCGTCATTAATTTTTTTAAAGAAGGCCATACGACAATTGAATATTACCAACAATACAAGGAGAATAAAAGGCATTGTGGCGTCAAAGAATCGTTCTTCCAAAGAAACAACAGTCCTACATCAAAGAGAAAGTCACTCAGGGTTGGACTCCTGACGTTACTATTGGTCGGGCAGAAGAGTCTATTCAGTGCTCTTTTCCGCCAATTCAAAGAAAAAATTTTTGATGAAACTACACTCGCCAATAGCCCTTTCGAGAATTAGACACCTCCCAAGCTTCTTCTTCCTCTATGCCATACTTTCTTAACATGCAAAAGCTAGTCCGTCTCAATTCACCCTTATACAAGGTTTCTGTTCATCAGTGCGAGTGTTTGCGTCCGACTTCCTTCAGATTCCACTTCACAATGGACACTCTTGTCATTCACTAACAGTTCCTACTGCAAAGTCTATAGTGGACTTTCACCACCGAGTTATCACCCATGCCGGGCGCACTAAAAAGAGAATAGATTCAATTAAGCATCTACCCTCTTCAAAAGAAGCTATTCTTATATATTTTATGACAGATAAGTTACTATAAAATCAGCTATTAGATCAGCATGTCTACATACATTTCCTAACAGACTAGCCTCTCTTTTTTATGGAACAAATACGATTTCACCTGTATCCAGCAGACAAAGATAGGTTTCAGTGACTTTTTTATCTAAAATTGATTCCAATGCAGAGCGGTATAGATTCATTTGTCCTTTATACTTCTCTATCATATTTTGCCCAGCTTGCGGCCCATAATGACTAACTCGATCTGTTTTATAATCAAATAATACGATATGATCGTCCAATTCGATGAAGCCATCAATAATTCCGTGAATCAAAATTTTATCTTCAGCGTCACCATTCATATCGGTAAAGATTTTTTCAGCTTCCAGCAAAAGTGAAAAAGGTTCTTCACGATGGACAGCTTTTGCATCATTTAAAATCATTTTTCCTAGTGGTGTAGTAAAAAACTGAACCAGCTGTCCTACTTTGATTTTTGAAGCAACTTCTTCTTTTAGAACCCCATCCTTGATCAGGGTTGCAATTAAATCCTGAATCGATTCTTCAGTAGGCAGCCGTTTCAAGTCAACGGCTTGCATGACTGAGTGAGTGGCCGTTCCTATCTCGGCACTGGAAGGAGCGGTCAATTCGGCCATAAATAAAGGACGTTCTAAGGTTTCTTCAACATACCGATTTCGATTTCTTGGTTGATTAACATCAATTTTTACCATTTGATCACTTTCGGGCTCTTCAAATAAGCGTTTAATCTCAGAAACAGATTGATAACTCGTTGTATGAGAAGCACCTTCATGTTCATAGGTATAATTCATCAAGGCTAACGCTTTTTGAACCGTTTGCTTTGTTGGTTCATCTGTCGTTGCTTGTTCTTTTAGTTGATCTAACTTTTCTAACCAGTTTTCGTCTAAATTCGTATTTTTTGAAACCAGTTGTTCTTGGATGGCACTTTCATCGTAAAAGTGGATGGTAAAATGAGCCGGGTGGTTTGTGATTTCACCATTGCGAGCAGTGAAAGGAGTAAACTCATTTTTGCTTGCTGGGTGACGAATCAGGGCTAATCCAATCCATTTCATTAGACTGCCAGATGTGAACCGGATATCAGCTGGCAAAACAGTTGGTGCATGGGAACTGACAACGCCCCATTCTTTCCAAGCAGCTTCTTCATCTTTATAGGAACCCACTAAAAATAATTTTTCTTCTGCCCGAGTTAAAGCGACGTATAGCTTCCGCATTTCCTCCGATAATAATTTCGTTTTCTTTTCTACTTTTAAGGCCGTTTCTGGTAAAGACGGGTACCGGATGCGCCGCTCCAAATCTTTATAGTCCGTACCGACACCATATTTTTCATTAAAAATATAACTTTTCTTGATATCTTGCAAATTAAATTTCTTCGTTAAATCAAGGACAAATACAACCGGAAACTCCAGTCCTTTGCTAGCATGGATCGTCATGACGCGAACCGCATCTTCATCCTCCGATATGGCTGTAGGTTCTGCCAAATCTTTGTCCTTTTCTTGCATTTTTTCAATAAAGCGCACAAATTGGAATAACCCTTTAAAACTCGTTTTTTCATAACTAGCTGCCCGCTCATATAAAGCGTGCAGGTTAGCTTTGCGTTGTTTTCCCGAACTCATGCCTCCGACATAGTCTAAAAACCCTGTATCGTCATAAATCGTCCAGATAAGCGCGACTAAATGGTCGCGACGAGCAATTTCACGCCATTTATTTAAGCGACTCATAAAACCAGCGATTTTATTGTAAGCATTTGAAATAAACCGACTAGCTTTTTCTGTACCAGGATAAGTCTGATAAAATGTTTTTAGCGCTTCGTAATAATCCCCCGTTTTTTGGCTGATCCTGATCGCAGCCAATTCATTTTCATCTAACCCAACAAGCGGTGAGCGTAAGACCGCTGCTAAAGGAATATCTTGATAAGGATTATCAATAACCTTTAATAGCGACATCATGATCGTGATCTCCGTCGTTTGAAAATAATTCTGCGTATCATTTACTTGAAGTGGGATCGCTAGCCGCTTAAATATTTCCATTAAAATCAAATTATTCTTTTTTGTCGGCGTCAATAAAACGATATCTTTGTAACTGATCGGTCGAGTTGTTTTGGAACGTTTGTCATAGATTGGAAATTGGGTAGCAATCAATTCTTGGATTTTTTGTCCGACCATCAATAATTCGCCTTCTGTTTTATCCTCGATACGAATATCCCATTTGATCGATTCGGTCTCTTCTTCCTCATCTTCACTGTCGCTGGTTCCTTTTTCATAAATCAACAATTCAGGCTGATGCTTTTGCAGTTCTGGAAAACCGGTAAATCCTTGTACTAATCGAGCGGCTTCATCATAATCCATTTGTCCGACGGCTTTATCCATTAATTGTTCAAAAATCAAATTAGTGAACTGCAAGACTTCCCCTCTAGAACGGAAATTCTCAGCTAATATAATCCGCTCACCAGATTGATGGTGTTCATATTTTTCATATTTTTCTAAAAATAATCCTGGATCCGCTAAACGAAAAGAATAAATCGATTGTTTAACGTCCCCTACCATGAACAAGTTTCCCTGATCCGCTTGGTCCTGTGCTAACCAGCGTAAAATATTTTCTTGCAGTTGGTTGATGTCTTGGTATTCATCGACCATGACTTCTTTAAATTTATTGCGGTAGTGCGTAGCTGCCTCCGTTTGGACCCATTCTTCATCTTGGATCCGGGCTAAGATCTGCAGCGTCAAATGTTCTAAATCATTAAAATCCAATACATTGCGGTCATCTTTACGTTGGCGGTAGGCATCGGTAAACAACTGCGTGACCCGTGCCATTTCTT
The DNA here is from genome assembly GCF_000744285.1 of Carnobacterium pleistocenium FTR1. Classification (NCBI taxonomy): domain Bacteria; kingdom Bacillati; phylum Bacillota; class Bacilli; order Lactobacillales; family Carnobacteriaceae; genus Carnobacterium; species Carnobacterium pleistocenium. Next base: position 1,358,013 of record NZ_JQLQ01000002.1, read on the forward strand.
CTACCAGCGGCGCTGCATTTAACATAAGATCAATTTGTTCTTGCGGTGAAGCAGAAAAATAATCAGTGGCTAATTCTTTAAAGCGCTTCTTATATTCATCTCTTAACTGTTTCATTTCTTCAGCTGTTTCTTTTATCGCTTCATCCGTATCTTTTTTGACCGACTTCCAACGAGCAAATTCAACTACTTTGCAGCAATTGTACGCTTCTTGATAGTTGTTTTCTTTGATATGGGCTTGGATTTCTTGTAAAGCTACCCATTCACTACGCACCATCTCAGTTTGTTTTTGCAATTCATCGCTGCCTTCTCCTTGTTGAACAGCCACTTGAGAAAGCTCGACCAGACTGTCTAATACGGATAGTATTTGCGGTTTTAACAATTTTTGGAATAAAACACCCTTCGTTAGATCTTTGTCTTCAACGTGGTATAAATAAGACAATTGTTCCAACCATACAGCTGGTCTAGGATTGGCTCTTGAAAATTCATATAAGGAAAAAATCAAATCTGTTAAACCAGCATCGCTTCGATCATTGGAATAAGAGGCGGTCAGCGTTTTAAAAAACGTGTCTTCTTCGCCGTATAACGCTTCGCGTACTTCTTCCCAGACGCTATCCTTTAATAAAAGAATCTCGGTTTCATCTGTCAATAAACGGAAAATCGGGTCTAAATCGATCAAGTAATAATACCGGCGAATGACCTGAAGACAGAAAGCATGCAGCGTACTGATGGACGCTTGGTTGATCAATGTGACTTGTCTGGTAAGGTGTTGTTTTAAAGCTAGTTCACTTTCAGACGTGACCGCTTCTTGGATTGCAACTTGGATCCGAGCTTTCATCTCTTTAGCTGCTGCTTCCGTATACGTCACGATCAGCATTTCATCCACATTTGTGCCTGCTTTTATTTTTTCGATCACCCGTTGGACGAGAACGGTCGTTTTACCTGAACCAGCTGAAGCAGAAACCAATATGTTGTGCCCTGACTCATAGATCGCCTGCCATTGTCCATCGGTATACTGACTATTTTCAGGTTTTAGCGGAAGTGGGTTCATCATTCTTCATCTTCCTCCTCTTCTTGCATTTTCTTAAGAATATCTTCTCTTTTTAATGATTCCATCCGGCGGTAATTATTTTCAGGCAACATCGCGTCGAACTGAGAAACCGCACGCAACGGTCCATTAACGGTTGGAATAAACTGTCTTTTTTCATAAAAAGGATTTAGCGTTGTGACACCTTCGACGATTTTATTGCCGGCATCAATGATCAATTTTTTATTGTGCTGACGCAAAGCGGTCATTTCGTTTAACGTAACGAATTTAGTGGATTTTAAAGCTTCACTTTTTAATTGATTAAACGGATAAACCAGTGAAGCCATTGTCGGTTCGATCGTTGGATCAAGGGATAACAGCATTTTTTCGTCTTCAAGCAACAAGCCATCCATTTTATACGACTTCAGTAATTCTTTGATATACGTATCCTCATCTAAAAACGTTCCTTTTTTCATAAACGGATTGGATACGTGCAGGTAAAACGCACCAGCGGGTTTGGCTTCATGGCCGATCAAGCCAACCGCATTTTGAAGCGCCGTATCCAAGTAGGTAATCATCTGCATCGCTAGTCCATAATAAGCATCCTGGTAATTAAATTTATGGGCACTTGACTTGTAATCTACTACACTTAAATAATGCTCATCCCCAAGTGACATAGCATCCACTCGGTCGATCTTGCCCCGCAAGTAGAGAGTACCGCCATTATTCAGTGGAAAGGATAATCCTTCAATGCCTTTTTGAAGCGCCACTTGACCAAATAAAACTTCAGTCTGAACGTTCTTCATATTTGTGCGTCGGCTTTGATTGCCGATGACCCACACCATTTTTTTGATGGTCTGGCCTAATTGATCACGAATGTATTTCATTCGATTAGAGGCACTTAAGATAGAAAATTTCGCCTTACCATAAAGTTCAGTCAACACTTCTGCCGTAAGTTGTTCAAGAGTCTCTTCATTTAGTTGATCAAAACTCAGATTTTTTTGAATAATCGTTTTAAATAACTGATCCAGCGCGTCATGAAAAAATTCTCCCGTACCTGCTGGTGACAGTTCAAAAACATCTCGTTCTTTTAGTTTCAACCCATAAGTCAAGAAATGACTATAATGATCCGCATAAAAAGCTTCTAATCGAGAAACGGATAAATACAAGTCTTTGCCATACAGATCCGTCGCAATCGAACTTTTTAAAGGCATTGGCAGATTCTTTTTAACTAAACTAACAAGCAAATGATTAAAATCACGGGCGACTTGTTTATCGCGTTTAAAGAACATATATAGATTTTGCCAAAAGACAGCAAGTTGTCCTTTTTGATCTTGTTCTTTGCGCAAAACCATTAGAAGCTGGCTAATGGTACTTTTTTTTGTGCCAATAAACTGCAATAATTCTTTTTCAGATGGGTTTTCTAAGGATGTAATCTCCATTAATTTTGTTTGAATAGGCAGCTGGAATGCTTTTGCTATCCGATCCACGTAAGGCGATAATTTTGGGCCATTTTTTGTTTCATCGCTTGTCGGGTAACTAAAAATCAGTTTTTCAGAAGAATCCAAGAAAGCTTGATACGCAATAAATGGTTCGGAAGCCATAACCGCTTCAACAGCTGGATTTAAATACTGCGTGTCGTCTAAGAAATAGGAAAAGAAATCGCGGTCTTCTTCCGTCAAAATACTTTTATTTTCTGTTTTAGCCGGCAAATGAGCATCTGTAACGCCCAGCATGAACGTGACTTTCGCTGTTCCGATGCGGGTTCCTGCAATTCCTGAAAAGGTCACTTGATCAATACTTGGTGGGACCATGCTGTAAGTGGCATTATCAAAGCCGGTCATTAAAATAGCATAAAAGCTATCCAAATCAAACGGTTCATCTCCCAGTACCTCTACATACTCATCTAACAGTTGCAAAAAGGTTTGCCAGGTTTGTTCATGTTTACGCGCTTTTTCAAGATCATTGTCTTCAATAGCTTGATCGCGCCAAAAACCAATTTGGTCTTTAACGCCAACATTTTCCATAAATAAATAGAGTTCTTTAGCAGCCTCTCTACTTGTTTTGGCTTTTTCTAAGCGTTTGAAAAATGGTAGCAATAAGCCTGAGAGATCTGTTTTGATCGAATTGGCAATTTGTTCAATACGCTGATCATTATCTGACTGAAACTCCCCATCTTCATAAAAATAACGTGTATAGTGCCAAGCTTCTGTTTTTGTCCAGTGATACCCTTCGTATCCATAAGCTAGCACTACATTCTCCGTGGTGTCTACCCGTTCCCTGAATGCCTGTGTACGCTGGATATGCTGACTCACACGTTGTGCGCGTTCTTTTGCAAGCGGCTCTAACTCATCTGTTATAGGGATCACTAGTTCTGTCCTAAGCAACCGCATCACGTCTGCGTAGCGCCAATTGCGTTTATAAATACTCACTAACGCGTCTATCACCTCAATGAGCGGATGTTGATTCATCACTTCTGCGCTATCAACGAATAACTCAATGGCCTGATTGGTAAATAAAGGTTCTATAATGGCTAAATAATCATCCATATTGCGCGTTAAGACTAAAATATCTTTATACCGGTAATGGCCAGAAGCAACCAGTTTACGAATCTCTTTCGCAACATGTGTGATTTCTGCTTGTTTATTTTCTGCTGCCCATACCTCAATGCAATTTCCCACTGTATCGGAATCCGCTAAAGGAGCATGAATGGCTGGAGTGAGCTGACTTGTCTCTACCCAAAATTCTTCCAGTTGATTTAATTCCTCGCAATAAGCTGCATCTATTTCGTGAATGATCTTGTCTTTATAAACAGGCACATTATTTTGGCGAGCCAATTGATACAATTTGTAGTACGTTGTACCCGATGTTTGAAACAAATTATGCATTTCTGGTTTTTCAACGGCATAGCCTTTATCTGCGGTCAATGCAATCGTCACTTTTTTAGCGACTTTCATCAACGCCAGAATAAGAGCTTGTTCTTGAGCCGTAAATTGATAGTAGCTTTCAATGTAAATCGTCGTTTCGGATAAATCGATTTCTCCTACTTTTTGGATCAATGCGGACACGATATCTTCAGACTCGATATATTTATTCAGCAAAGCTGTATCAAACGCTTGATAAATCATAGACAAATCTTGCAACTTCAATTTGAAATCGGCTTCTTTAGGTGAATTTCCTAAATTAAGGATCATTTGATCTAAATCAACTTGTGAGATCCGTCCGCTGCGCAATTCTAAAAACAAATCAGTCATTTGCTGAACAAAACCATCTTTTCTAACTTCCCCACGGTAAATGGTCAAATCTTCTTCATGTTCAATCAATAATTTACGAATAAGCATCGATAATCCGGTCGTTGTCAACTGCGGTTTAGCATAAATATCCGTATCTTTTAACCAATACCAAGCCAAGCGCGTAAAACTGAATACTTGTAAATGCATCATGCCCATTAGTGGTTTCTTTTTAAAATAAGGATAGTCACTTAATTTTTCTAACATCGTCATCTCAGCTTGAAATTTAATATGGTCTGGCACTAAATAAAAAATAGACTCTTCAGTATTGTTGGTCAAACTTTCGGCTATCTCATCAAGCAATACGGAACGTTTGTCACGATTCGCACGGCCTAAAACAAATTGCAATCCCATAGTGTTTCACACGTCCTCTCATTCAACTTCCTTCTGTCTTATTTTAACATACGCAAAAAATAAGACCTATACGAAATAAAAATCGTATAAGTCTTTTTAGTTTATTTTAGCTTTATAATTTTTGGTGTAGCTAAATCAATGAATGAAATGACTCATCTAAAAATTCTAGCGGAATAGGGTTGCTTGTAGCCGTGCATTGGATTCAATGCGAATAACAGTCCGTTAACGCTTCAGCGATTACGGACTGTTGAGGCTTGAAAACCTTAAGACTATGGTTTTCAGGCTTCAGGTGGTCCTCATGGCTTCACAAACAAACCCGTACATTCCAGAAGAATTTTCATCTTGAAGCAGCCACACTATTTGATCTAAGACCTTTATTTTCATACATTTATAAAAAATAGACAACTAAAAAAATGGCAACTGCCGTTCCTAAAGTATAGATTACTTTGAAAGAGGCTTTGGTCGTTTTATGGCGAAACAACTGCATACTTAAGATGCCGCCAAATCCACCACCAACAAGACCTAAACCTAAAAGCGTCTTTTCAGGGATCCGCCATTGTCTCTTGATAGCCTTTTGTTTATCGATGCGCATCAGCAAGAACAGAAGAACATTGCACAACAAAAGGTAACCGACTACAAAAATCATTCTCTACACTCCTTTTACAGCATTTAGGCGCGCGATTTCGACAATAACAGCAGTCGCTTTTTCCATACTTTCAACTGCAACAAATTCATAACGGCCATGAAAGTTTTCTCCACCAGCAAAGATATTCGGTGTTGGAAGACCCATAAAGGAAATTTTAGACCCATCTGTTCCGCCACGAATCGGTTCAATGATGGGTTTAATAGCAAGATTTTTCATTGCTTCTTCAGCGATATCGACTACGGTCATATTTTTTTCAATGATTTCGCCCATATTGTAGTAAGAATCATTTAAGTCAATAGTGATTCGTTCGCTTCCATAACCTTCGTTTAATTTGGCCGCTTGTTCCAGCATAAAGGCTTTACGCGCTTCAAATTTAACGCGGTCATGGTCTCGAATAATATACGTTAATGTTGCTTCATCAACTTCACCAGTGATTCCCACCAAGTGATAAAATCCTTCACGACCTTCTGTTTTTTCTGGCACTTCCTCTTGAGGCAGTAAAGCATCAAAAGTCATACCGATTTTCGCAGCATTTACCATCGTATTTTTAGCTGTACCTGGATGAACATTTTTTCCTTGGATCTTAACGACAGCTGCTGCAGCATTAAAACTTTCGAATTCTAATTCGCCAACTGGACCGCCATCCATAGTGTAAGCAAAGGTTGCATTAAATCCTGGGACATCAAATCGGTCGGCTCCGATACCGATTTCTTCATCTGGACCAAAACCAACACGAATATCGCCGTGTTCAATCGATTGATCATGAAGCAATATTTCCATTGCCGTCATAATTTCAGCAATCCCAGCTTTATCGTCCGCTCCTAATAAAGTTGTTCCATCGGTCGTGATCAATGTTTGGCCAATATAATTTTTTAAATTAGGAAACTCGTTAGGATCTAAAACAATTTGTTGTTCTTCGTTTAAAACAATTGTTTCTCCATTGTACTGCTCGTGGAATTGCGGGTTTACATTTTTTGCATTAAAGTCAGCCGTATCTAAATGAGCAATAAAACCAACAGTTGGAACTTCTTTTTTGGTATTGCTTGGCAAAGTGGCCGTCACATAGCCATTGTCTTTATTGTAAGCAATGTCGCTTAGTCCAATCGTTTTTAATTCTTCCATCAACGTCTTAGCAAATTCAACTTGGTTTTGCGTTGAAGGAATCGTTGAACTGTTCTCATCAGATCGGGTTTCTGTTTTCACATAACGAATAAAGCGTGGCACAAGATTTTCATACATAAAAGATACCTTCCTTCCAAAACTGTTTTTAGATAAATCTATAAGGATCCGTATTTAACTCCGACTGAATGATGTCAAAATCCCAGTCAGCTTCTGTTTTCCATTGTGTAAACAAGTCGACCAACCGTGGTTTACAAATACTTTCGACGTGATGACCTGGATCAATCACGCTTAGTCCATCAGCTAACATATCATGGGCCGTATGGTAATAGACATCACCAGTGATAAAAACATCTGCTTCTTTTTTAAGCGCATCCGGGTAATATTTCCCTGCATCTCCGCCACATACTGCTACACGTTGGATCAGTTTATCTTTATCAGGCGTAACATAACGCAACCCTGCTACTCCAAAAATAGCCTTCACTTTTTGAGCAAAGTCATGAACCGAAATGGGTTCCGCTAAGTTCCCTACTCTTCCTAAACCATATTCATCACCAAAATTTTCAATGGTATATAAATCATATGGCGGTTCTTCATATGGATGAGCCTCAAACAAAGCTTTTTCAATCGTTTGAGTCAAGTGTTCCGGAAAAACGACTTCAATTCGAACTTCAGCTACACGTTCAGCTTGGTCAACTTCTCCAATCGTAGGATCAGCCTGATTGATTGGTGTAAACCGGCTTACACCTTCAAACGTATACGTACAATCTTTATAATTGGGGCCTATTTGGCCTGCTCCCGCATCCGTTAACGCTTTTCGAACCTCTGATTCATTTTCTTTAGGAACAAATACCGCAATTTTTTTATAGGAGAATCTTTTTGTTACATGCATAATTTCGGTGTCTTTTAATGCTAATGCATCCGCTAACCAAGTATTCATACCATTGGTCGCTACATCAAGATTCGTATGAGCTGCATAAACGGTAATATCATACTTCAATAAATCAGCGTACATCTTGATTTGTGCATCGTCTGTAGCTAAGTTTTTGATGGGACGAAAAATAGGTGGATGATGAGCAAAGATAAAATCAACTTGTCGTTCGATCGCTTCTTGCACGACTTCAGGTCGGATATCTAACGTGACCATCATTTTTTTAATCGGTTTCTTTAAGCTTCCTACTGCTAACCCAACCGGATCCCCCGCTTCGGCCAATTCTATTGGAGCAAATGATTCAAATTTTTGGATAAACTCACTTCCATATGTCTCAGTCATTTCAGCACCCCTTCTATTTCTTGGATTTCTGCTTGGAATTTTTCACTTTTAGCTGTTTGAGCTGTACTTGATTTTGATAAACTAGCAAGAATGCGTTGATTTTTTTCAAGTTCTTTTTGCCACTTCTTTTTAAAAATAGCAGAGTTTTCATCTTTCAAATGAAAACCAAATGTTAATTGAGTTGCGGTGGCTGTTGGTTTCTTTGCCGGATCTTTCACCGCGACCATCAATTCATAGATTTTGTCATTTTCTTCAATCAGTTCTTCAGCCGTAACGGTGTAACTATGAGCGACTAACCATTCGCGCAAGGTCCTTTCGCCTATGTTCGGCTGCAGAATCAACCGCTCTTTGCCAGTTAGATGGCCTTTTTCAAGCCCACTATCTAAAATAGCCGTAATCAATAAACCGCCCATGCCACATATTGTAATAGCCGTTATTTCATCTTCTGGAGCAATCACTTCTAAGCCATTGCCTAAACGAACACTAATTTTTTTTGTTAACCCTAAGCGCTTCACTTGGCTCTGTGCCGCTTGAAATGGACCCTCAACAACTTCTCCCGCTATTGCAAAAGCAACTTTTTCCTCACTTGCTAAAGCGCAAGGCAAATAAGCGTGGTCAGAACCGATATCTGCTAAACGATCACCCGGTTCAACATAAGACGCAGCTCTGCTTAAACGGAGCGATAATTGACTTTCATCCATACTTATCACTTCTTTCTTTTAATGAATTGCTTATCCTTCGAAGAACTCTTCATCCATTAGGTAACCTTCTGCGGCATCTTTAGAATGAAATACCCCTTCAACTTGATCATTTGGCAATGTGACAAGCCATGTAGGATTATCATAGACTAAGCGTAAAATATCGCCATTATTGTCAAACCATAACTCCGTATAGCCTTCTTCATAGCCATCAGCTGTTTTCTTTAAATAAGCAATCGCTTGATCCACTAATGAACGGATAGTTTCTTCCGTTTCGTCTCTAACTGAGATGTACCCTTTATCGGTTTCTTCTTTAGGCAAATAGCCTGCATAAATCAGCGCATTTCCATTCGGGTGAAGGAAACGGATCGCCATTGTTTTAGGTACTGCACTATCTTTAAAATGGTAATTCAAGCGGTTCATTGATACCTTTGTTGCTGTTAATTCCTCGTAACTATCAAAAATAGCCTTTTTTTCTTCAAATGATAACATGTCATTCATCCCTTCATTGCTTACATCGTTTATTATTATACCAGTTTTTTATCAATCGTTCATCTTTATCTCTAGGCATGAAAAGAAGGTCGCCCAAGTAATACTCATTTTGGACGACCTTTTTATTTTTTTATTCTAAAAAGTCTTTTAATTGTTTTGAACGACTTGGGTGACGCAATTTGCGAAGTGCTTTCGCTTCAATTTGACGGATACGTTCGCGTGTAACACCAAATACTTTGCCAACATCTTCAAGCGTACGGTTACGCCCATCATCAAGACCAAAACGTAAACGCAATACATTTTCTTCACGGTCTGTCAATGTGTCTAGTACATCCTCTAATTGTTCTTTCAGTAATTCATAAGCCGCATTTTCTGCTGGACTCGTTGCGTCATGATCTTCAATAAAGTCTCCTAAATGAGAATCATCTTCTTCACCAATCGGCGTTTCGAGGGAAACCGGTTCTTGAGCAATTTTTAAAATCTCACGAACTTTTTCAGTTGGTAGATCCATTTCTGCTCCAATTTCTTCCGGTGTTGGTTCGCGTCCTAGATCTTGCAATAACTGACGTTGGATACGAATCAATTTATTGATTGTTTCAACCATGTGCACTGGGATACGAATCGTACGAGCTTGATCGGCAATCGCACGTGTAATGGCTTGACGAATCCACCAAGTAGCGTACGTTGAAAATTTAAACCCTTTTTTATAATCAAATTTTTCAACAGCCTTCATCAATCCCATATTTCCTTCTTGGATCAAATCTAAAAACTGCATTCCACGTCCAACATAGCGTTTGGCAATACTCACCACTAATCGTAAGTTGGCTTCTGCAAGACGTTGACGTGCTTCTTGATCGCCTTCTTCGATTTTTATAGCTAATTCAACTTCTTCAGCTGCCGTTAATAAATTCACACGTCCGATTTCTTTTAGATACATTCTAACGGGATCATTGATTTTTACACCGGGAGGAGCAGTTAAGTCTTCTGGTTTTTCTGCATCTTTTTCGGCTTTCATTTCTTTGATTTTTAGTTGACGCGCTGTTGGACCACCATCGTCTCCAACTACTCCAACACCTGCATCTTCAACTGTTTGGATCAAAGCATCCATTTTTTCAGCATTTAAAGTAAATGGTGTTGCGATTCTATTTGTTAGCTCATCGTAATGAACCGTTCCTATTGCTTTATACTCTTTAATAAAACTCTTGACTTCATTATCGTACGCTTTTTTTGTTGTTAGTGTTTTTTTATCAGCCATCAAAAAGCCTCCTCTTTCAATCTTACTAGCACTTATTACTAGGTTTCACTTATTTATTCTTTAATAAACGAGATAGATTGACTACTTCAATCATTAATACACGCAGTTGTTCTTTATCGCCTCGCCTAGAAGCTTCTGTCAATGCTTCTTGCTTTTCTTTCAACTGCATCTGAAGAACAGATTTCCTTGAAATCACGTCCAGATAATCTTCGACTTCTCTTGTAGAGATTTCATTGCTTATTGACAAAAGTTCAATTTCAACAATCAAGCTTTTCAATTCTGATTCTTTAACAAAATCAATAAATGCATCGATTGGGCCTTCATTATCTGTATGTTCTCGGAAACTTTCATATAAAATGAACAGCATTTGATACTCATCGTGTACAAAATGAAAATCTGCTGCATCATTTTTAATGATTATCCAAGCTTCTTCAAAATGAAATAAGCGATTTAATAATAAACGCTCTGCGTATTCAATATTGTCTGGTTTTCTTTTTTGCATGTGTACTTGAGGATAATTTATCTCAACAGCTTGCTTTTGATGCTGTTGTTGTTGTTGTTTTTCTTTTGTTCGCTGGTTACGAGAATCGTGAAATTTTTGTTGAAACTGTTCTTTCAAAGAATCAATCGAGAGTTCGAATTCATTCGCTAGTTGTTTAAAGTACAGTTCACGTTCAACAGCGGAAGTGACCGAGAGCAATTCAGATAATATTTTCTCAATATATCCTAACCGTTCACTCTCATTTGATAGATTGAGTGCTTTACGGTAATAAGCCATTTTAAAGCCAAAGAGCGTCTCTCTTCCATGAGCAATCAGTTCATTGAAAGCAGCAGCTCCATTTTTTTTAATGTGCTCGTCTGGATCCATTCCTTCAGCAAAACGAATAATATCGATATCAAAATTAGTTTCTGCCGCTAAAAGATCACTGGCTCTTTTGGTAGCTTCGATTCCTGCTGGATCTCCATCATACGCGATCAGTACATGATCCGTTACGCGATCGATCAGATGGATCTGTTCATTTGTAAGACTGGTCCCCATTGAAGCAATCCCATTGGTCACTCCGACTTTCCAAGCTGCAATAACGTCCATAAAACCTTCAAACAATATCACTTCTTTTTCTCGTCTGATAGATGGACGTGCAAGATCAAAATTAAACAGAACCATTCGTTTGTTGAATAACTGAGTTTCTGGACTATTTAAATATTTAGGAGCGCCATCATCAGCATCTTGCTGAAAGATACGTCCCGAAAAAGCCACGGTCTTTCCTTGCTGGTTTCGAATAGGAAATATGATGCGATTGTAAAATCGATCAAGCAAATCGCCATTATCTTTTTCAACAAATAAACCCGTTTTTTTTAATACGTCTTGCTCAATATTTTTCCCCATTAGGTATTGCTGCAGCATGGTTCGTTCTCGCGGAGCAAATCCAATATTGAATGTATCAATTACGTCTCGAGTCAAACCCCTTTGAGTTAAATACTCTAAAGCATCTTCCCCAATCTTGGTATTCAAAAGAATATGATGAAATAATTCAGCACTTTCTTCATGGACACGAATCAGTTTTTCTTTTGTTGAGTCAGTCGTTTGATTTTTATGATCTTGGTCTTGTACCAAGGATTCATCCAGTTGAAATTGACTCAACTCAGCTGTTTTAATAACGGCTTCTGGAAAAGTTAATCCATCGACCTCCATTAAAAAAGTGAAAACATTACCACCGCGTCCACAACTAAAACAGTGAAAAATTTGTTTTTCTTCTGTTACCGAAAATGAAGCCGTTCGTTCTTCATGAAAAGGACAAAAGCCAAAAAGATTTTTACCTTTCTTTTTTAATTGAACATACTGACTGACAACATCCACTATATTAGTTTCTTGCCGGATTTTATTGACAGTTTCTTCTGGAATCATTATCGCCAAGCTGTTCACCTCTTAGTAAAAAAATAAAGAACGTTAGGTCCTGTCAGAAAGACTATCAAGTCTCTAAAAGCCGCACTCATAAACAAGTGCGACTTTATTCTTTAAATCTATTATCAGACAGAACTATACATGATTTATAATAGCATATTTAGCGAAAAAAAACAAATTTTTAAAATGAGTAAATAAACATTGTATTTATAACAAAAACCGCACCTGTAAGACGTATTCTTGTAAAGAAATGATTGAATTATCTTGTTCAGCTTCGTCTGTAAATTTATTTAGAGATTCGCAAAAAAAACCAAGCAAACTTTAAAAGTTCAGTTGGTTTTTGAAATTACTTTATTTATTTGATTTTCGCTACGGTCGCAGCAAATGAGGCACGGCTCATTAAGGATTTCCAGACAACATCGGCAAGAAAGAAATCAATCATGCTATGAATGATCGTCCCTACTCCGACTAGCAAGAAAATCGATTGTAAAAATCCTTGCGTATAATAAGCGGTTGTCATTTCCCCGCCAAAATAAAAAACCGAAACGACGGCTACTTCACAAATCGCATGCAGCACACCGATAAAAAGAGAAAAAAGTGCTGTTTTAATAGTGGATTGAAGAATCGCAGGTCTTTTAACTAAAATATAAGAGCCAATCCCTGCAAAAACGACGTGGGTCAAAGCTCTTAGTGTAATGATGATTGGAAAGCCTCCTAGTAAAAAACCAACAGCCGTGCCCAAAGCTACCGTTATTGCAACCACTGGTGAGATGAACATAGCGATAATAATAGCAACATGGCTGGCCAATGTGAAAGAGGCCGGCTCTAAGACTAATTTAACCGGTGAAATCATGGGAATCAAAATACCTACAGCTACTAGCAAGGCTGCTATGGTTATTTTATGAACTTTATTCGTTTTCATATCAACAACTCCTATCATCAAATACGCATTTACACGTGTCAAGACACGCTAGCAAATTTAATTATAGGTGTTTTTCCGAAGATGTCAAGACACCTCTTAATTTTTGTACAAAAAGCCTAAGGTATCCAGTTCTTTTTTAATTCGATCAAACGTTTTTTTATCTGCACAGGCAATCGTATGCAAATGAACACCACCTGTTAGTTCAGATAATAAGTTTGCTTGTTTATTTTCTATTGCCACCATAAATTGATCTGCATCATATCTTGAAGAAATCATTAAACGCCCTTTTAATTCTCCGTATATCGGGTGTTCAACAATGACATCGACCACTTCTCCTCCGTTATCAACGACTGCGTACAATTCTGTTTTTGTTTCTGCGGCACTATGAGAACTAGCTAATTGACCGACATACTTATTCGTCATCGAAGCCGATTCCAATACATACCCTTTTGGAGTAGCTATAACGTCAATGCCGCTCGCTCTCAATAAAGCCACGTCGCCTACAATAATTTGTCGACTGACAGTTAATCGTGCAGCTAGATTCCTTGCACTTACGGGTCTATTTTCTTGTGATAAAATCGAAACAATATTGTCTCTTCTTTTAGTTGCATCCATAAAAAAATCAGTCCTCTTCCATTTTTATACTCTTTTTATTTTCATTATACCTTAATTGGTTTTGATTAAAGCTTTTAAACTGAAATTGTTAGACGTAAGACCTCGTTCAAAGTATGCTATACTTTAAAAAATGGTTTCGACAAGGAGGTCAAATGAAAAAATTAAAACCTATTCTTCTTCTACTTATTGGTTTGACTATCATATTTTGCTTATATGGTTACCAACAAAATCGTTCATTAGACGTTGATCATCAAACGATCAAATTAGATAACCTGCCGCAAGAGTTAGATCAATTGAAAATTATTCATCTATCGGATACTCATTTTGAACGAAATCGTATTTCAATTGACATGTTACTTTCAGAAATCAAACAAGCACAACCCGACCTTATTTTTTTAACTGGAGATTTGATTGACCGTACGGCCGATTTAAGTAAAATACAGTTAGAAGAATTTGGTCGTTCACTGGTGGCCATCGCACCAACCTATGCCGTCTCTGGTAATCATGAAACAAGCAGTGGGCAATTAACGGAGTGGGAAAATGAAATTGTCAGTAGTGGTGTCATTTTACTGAATAATAAGCAAATCACCTTAACGGTTAATGGTACGCAACTTGCTTTAGTAGGTGTTAGCGATGAAAGCTATCCTGCTGAAGTGTCTGTGATTGCTCCTATAAACACTGATATACCTGTTCTCCTACTTGCTCATCACCCTGAATACTTCGAGCAGTACTTAACTTCCAACCCGCTGATCCAACCGGATATCACATTTAGTGGTCATGCGCATGGTGGCCAGATAAGAATCCCGCTTATTGGTCCTTTATACGCTCCTGGACAAGGTCTATTTCCTAAATACTCCACCGGAATTTATAGCAGCGAAGTAGACCCCTCAAAAAAACTAGTCGTCAGCCGTGGCATCGGAAACAGTATTTTTCCTTTTCGAATCAACAATGAACCCCATTTATTAGTCATCACCCTTGAACAGACAAACTAAAAAACAACTAATAAGAAATAAAACCTTATTAGTTGAGCTGTATAATTTTTGGTGTAGCTAAATAAATGAACTAAAAGCGTTCAGACCCGAATCAATCGAACGAATAGCCGCTCGATGGCCAGTGACCATCGAGCGAAAGTACTGTAGGCTACGCCTAAGTGTATCATGCCTGTACGTAGCTGAAGCAACTACAGTCATGACAAAGTGGCCGTTGGGTCTGCTTTTTAGAACACGTTTTAGAATGACACTTTCAGACGGTTCGATGGCTATGCACAAGCAAACCCGTACATTCCAGAAGAATTTTATTTTGAATCACATCGAAACCGTTTGACCTAGAACCATTAGTTGGTTCATTTGCACTCGTTTTACGAACTGAATTGTGCCTCATACAATCTTTTATAAGAGCTAGAATAAACAAGAGATAATACAAGGTAACGCGCTTGATAAAAAGTGTTCTAAAATAAATATGTATGTATACGAATAAGTACGATTATGCCCTTTTCCTGCCCTAAACGTAAAAAATAAGCTATCTATTAAATAGGCAAGTCTAAACTTTAGCGAGTAGTATGATAAACTTATTCTAACATAATTAAAGTATTTAAAATAGTTTGCATATAGTATAGATACCCGACCCTCACCCCTTTCATCCAGTGAGGGTATTTTTACGCACAAAAAAAGCCACCTCAATTAAGAAGTGGCTTTTTTAACTATTTTAGTATTTAATCTTTTGTCCTACATTAATTTTATTTGCATTTTTAATACCATTTTTATCCTGCAACTTCTTGGTTGTTGAACCTACTTTTTGAGCAATTCCGCTTAATGTATCACCAGACTTAACAGTGTACGTTCCACCACTGACAGCTGCAGTTCCAGATAATTTAACGACTTGTCCAATATTTATTTTGTTAGCGTCTTTAATGTCGTTCAAACTTTGCAACGCCTTAGTAGTTGTTCCATTTTTAGCAGCAATAGTGCTTAAATTGTCTCCACTTTTGACAGTATATGTTTTACTAGATACTTTTGCAACTGGAGCTTTTAACGTTATTTTTTGACCAACGCTGATTTCGTTTTTGTTTTTAATGCCACTCCAGTTAGCTAAATTATCTACACTCACGCCACTTCTATTAGAGATTGCTGACAATGTGTCACCGGACTTAACAACGTAGCTAGCACCTGTAATCTTGTTGCTAGATTGATTTGATACAACTTGTTTAACTGGAGTTGATACTTTACTGCCCAATACTTGTTTATCAAATTTAACTAAATTGTTAGCTTCAATGATTGAAATAATTTTTGCTTGATATTGTGGATCAGTAGCATACCCAGCTTCATGAATAGCTTTAATTTGTGCTTTATAACTTGTTAATCCTAAAGCCTTTTTATAACGACTATTAACATTTAAGAACGCACCGTAATCTTTAATAGATGTTTCCCAACTTGGATAAGCTCTAAAGTTAGCAGTGATATTATATGTGATACCACCGTAAACTTCCCACGTTGCCATATTAGCAGCATTGCCACCATATGAACCTTTGATACCAAACAAGTTATTGTATTTAGTTGTTAGGCCACTTGTACCCCATGCTGATTCTAATGCAGCTTGTGCAATGGCCACAGATGGTAATACTTTATAGATGGACCACAATTGAGTAGCCCCTCCTTTTACTTTGTTAATAAAATTCTCTGTTTGTATACTCATGATTAAATTCCTCCTTTAGTTTGACTATAAGAATTAAAAGCTCCTACACTCGCCCAACCTGTTAAAAACCCTGTTAGCAAAGATTCAGCAAGTGGCAGGTTAAATACCAGTGCGATAGCTCCAAATAATACCACGCCTACCACAAGAGCAAATACAATAACCCAAATACCAGACAGTTTACTATTTTGCTTTACTACTTCTGTTATTCCAGAAACTACTACGCTTCCTCCAATTGCTGACAAAATTAATGTTGTTAAAATGCTCTCCATTAAAATCTCCTACTTTCCTATTTCTAAAATGCTTATTCGTTTATCGTGATCATTCAACTCTTCGTCATGTAGTCCAACCTTTAAGTTTAGTTGTTCCCTATCTTTCGCGCTATCAGCTAAGTTGTGGTTAAGCAGTTCGATTGATCGTGTCAAAGGCTCAACTGATCGTTTGAGTGATTCTGTATTATCTCTTTGTATTTTTTCCGCCATTCTTTTATCTGGTTCAGATACTAACTTTTTGTATATCCAGATTAACGCTCCTCCTATAATGGTAAAACTTGTAATTATTGACGTCATTTGTGTTTCTAGTCCACTCCACTCCATACCGTTCCACCTTTCTTTAAATAAATTAAATCAATATAAAAAGACCTACTCGATTGAGCAGATCTTCGTTTTTATTTATTTTCAGTTAACCGATAGCTTTGATTATTTCAAAATGAAATTTATTTATTAAAGCCTGATTTCAGAAATCCCTAGTTTTTTAACAATCTCTTGAAATCCATCTCTGCCTGACAAAAACTTACAAATATTAATAAACTCGACTTGATTAATGCCTTTTGTGTGTTCTAAATCTAATCTTATTGTGGTATTCAAATGATTTTCATATTCTTTTTCACCAGTTACATACGGAAGCAAGGCATCCTCTACCACAGTTATTTTTTCATTGGATATATAATCCCCATTTTCCAATTCAGTATTAAGAGATTGTTCTACTCCATTAAGCAAACCAAAAATATGTGAGTCACTTTGTTCACAAACCCCTTGATTTTTTTGAATTAGATATATATTTCCTAATATTTTTCCTAAAGATACTTTTGTCTCATTGTCCAAATAAAAAACCTCCTTTCTTAAAATTATAACACACATTATTAAAAGTATTTCCTTTATTTATTGGCATATTCTATTAAAAAGATGACATTAATACTTTTGTTAGATAACAATTCCTTCCTGCCGCTTGATGTTTATTAAAACTTTCTAAAGCATCTTCGTAATTATCATATTTTATTGTTTTTTCATTATAGCTACCTTGCAAAATTATTATATACACCATTACCCCTCCAAATAATTAAATGAAGTTTATTTCCAAATTTTTTTCTCTGCTATTGGACCATATGCATATTTCGATAAATCATCTCTGATTTCATTCCAAGTATTCATTATTATTTTGAAATGTTGATTTACTTTTTCATTTACCGAGTTAACAATAGCCAAGGATTCTTTTTCTAATCCCAGTACATCCATAAAGACTATTTTATGCTCTTTCAAAACAACATCAACTACTTTAAAAGCTATTTCTTCTGCAGATTTTTCGCTAAATTGATAAAAGAACGCATAGACCATATTTAGGTAAATCATTTGTCTAATAGCAGGTATAGGGTGAGAATAATTAGAAAGTTCATTTAAATTATCGATTTTTGTAGATAATAACTGAAACATAAAAACAGATGAAAATCCTGTAGTTAACGCTGAACCAGACCAAAACTCCGGATCTTTTATAAGGCTAATAGTTTTTGTAGCAGCGAAACTATCGGCATCCATTTCTAAACATTGACTAATTAAGTTTCCTTCATTCTTTGAGTTTGATTCGAAAAAAACAAAGTTTTTGTTAGTTTTGATGGAATAATCTAAATGACCATGTACAATATGTCCATATTCATGAAAAAAAAGATAGCTTACAGCATTAGCTGCGAAATGCTTAGCATTGTTTTTTCTTTCTTTTGACTTTGGATACACGCTTTCGAAATCATAATTATTGAAAAGGTCACCTATTGTATCTATATAATTATCTAATTCTGATAAATTAATATCTATATCAGGATTTTGTTCTTCGCTCGTATCTATTTCTTTAAATACATCATTCCGTGAGAACAAATAATTATAAAAATTCTTCACTATACGAATCAAACCAATATTCAAACCGATAAAATAATTATTTTTATATTTGAAAGCTATTGCATTAAAAGTATAATCATTGACTATACCTAAATATACTTCAGGATAAGATTCAGGCGATTCTTGAAGCATAACCTCATAAGAATCTTTAACTACACCCATCATATATTTCTCGAATTCATCTAACTCACCATTAAAGCTATTACCATCTAAATACTCATTAAATAACTCTTTAGTTGTTTCCAAAAAACCGCTCCCTATTATCTATTAAATTAATTATTCACATGATATAATAGGTTTAACAACAAGCTAATATACCAAGCACTCACAGGGTTCCCGCCCTATATGTGAGTGCTTTCTTTATTTTAACTATTATTTAAAACAATAACAACTTTATCTTTTGACTTCTCCCTTATCTTTTCATCTACCGCGCAGTTTGGTTCAACTAAACAGTTTTGCTTTGTAAAGATTTAGCTCTTTTTGTTGCAAGGTTTTTCCCAATCTTCATAGATGGTATCTCAATATATTTATAAGTTAAGTAAGAAAGAGAAAAAATTAAAGCATATGCTACAAAAATAACTATAATTAACGATATTTTTCCATATAATAATCTAAATACAACTAACAATATAGGTATATGAAGCATGTATAGACTATATGATAAGTTTCCTGTAAGAACTAATATCGGATTAGAAAGTCTATTTTGTATTTTTTTACTAGATAATACTAATATTATCAGCATAGAGGCTCCTATACATACGCCTAAATCAATAATACTATAACTGAAATCCATCAATATAGAGTCGGTTCCAAATAATACCCTTACTATCCATGCGTAAAATCTTGAATATAAATAGAAAAGAAAAGCTATAACAGTCAATACTACTTTTTTTGTAACTGAATATTTTTTAACGGCGTTTATTAGCTCATCCTTATGTTTAGCCATCAATGCCCCAATAATAAAAAAATACATATAATGAGATGTATCGAATAGACTTAAATGAGCACCATGTGACTCTTGTATATGAAACCACTCATTTAACTGACCTACTAAATAAAGCATAAAACCAATAGAAAGGGATTTCTTCCAATTATATTTTTTTATCATTATCATTATTATTGGGAAAATAATTGAAATTCTCATCTCATGAATCAATGACCAAATAACCGGATTATATGAAGTGGGATAGATACCTATACTTCCTATATATTCTAGAAATGTCTTAACATCTAGCGGCGTATCCCATTTTCTATAATACCATCCAGTAAGACCATTAATTTGTATATCTTTAAACAGAAAATATAACAAAAAAGTGAATAATATCATCAATAAATATGGGATATATATTCTAAAAAAGCGTTTAATAAGAAATTCTGAATACTCTATATCTTTTTTAAAAAATGGAAGAGACATAACAAATCCACTTAAGATAAAGAAAAAAATAACTCCTTCATTACCTGCATAAAATATATTAATTGGTGCAATTCTTATTAGCGTTGAAATTGGCTCTATCAGTATTAGCATTGTATGCCAAATTATTACGGAAACCGCTACTAGTCCTCGCATAGAATCTAGCTCTATGTATCTCTTCAATTTTATCACCCTATCTTATTTTTTGCATTGAGAGTACTTTACAAGTGAAGTACCCTCAATAACAAATATTATGATAACACATTAAATGATAAAAATGTCCGAGATAATAGAATTTGAAACGAACTAATATTTAATGATGGGACGAACAATCCTCTTTTCACCATCAACATTTACAACTGACTTTACCTCTGATATTTGTCCGTTTATATTTTGATAGATTTTGCAAAAATATAAGTCATTTGACAAACCTTGAGTGTCTTCTTTTGCAGATATAATTGACGTTGAATCAGCAAAATTATTTGTGTCAAAACCTTGATAACTATTGCTTTTGAGAACCGCATCAGACCCCTCAATAACATTAATACCAATATTTCCGTATTCTAGCTCTAACCCTGCTTCTTTTTGAGATATGAGAGTGTTATTTTCAAATAACGCCCCTTTACCACTACCTAATCGAATACCTTCACCATTAGACTTGATTGTATTTCTTCTTGCGGTGAGATTTAACGATGCTTGGAAAGCTTGCAAAGCTGACTTATATCCACCAGTCATTTCGATTACATTGTCCTCTAGTAAAATGTTACTAGCTTCTTCTCCGCCTGACCTACCATGTATTGTAAATGCACCATGTGGTTCTAATGATCCGGGGTTTGCTGTTTGTATAATCCTGTTTCTTAGTACTTCAATATTATCACAACTTCTATGAATCTGAGATGACGTCCTATGACCCATACCGCTGAAAGAATCTAACATCTTACTATTAGTAGTGCGGTCAAAAAAGCCAAAGTTTTGGTAGCCCGCATATTCACCTTCGCAAAATGAGTAAACGATATCATCGGCATCTATTGACGTAATTCCAAAACCATACGCATATCCAACCAAATCATCAGTGATATTTATCCATTCTGTACGAACCCTTTCAAATCTAACGTGTGCTGTGTTTTGAGCAATAATACCACCCATCCCCCAACCAGTGCGCAATAATTTTTTAGTATTTCCAGTTAATGTAAAGTCTTGAAATAATATCTCCTGAGATAATGTTTTGGTAACAATTATTGGGCTAATGTTTGTGTCTCTAAAGTAAATTTCATCAAGAGAATATCCATCACCCAATTTTAGTTTCGTTAATCCTATTCCTGCACCTTTGAATGTTGTTCCTGAATTCACGGACAGAGTTCCTTTGATTAAAAAAGTACCTGCAGGAAATTCAATTGTATTATAATTCCCTGCAGACAAAGCTCGTCTAATTGCCGTTGTATCATCAGTTATCCCATCGCCAACAGCCCCATAGTCCATTACATTGATAGTAGCCATTATTTCACTTCCTCAATTAGAAGGTTATCAAATGAATGTTCTACAGAAGTAGAATTTAAATCAAAATTAGATCCCCATAACGACAAACGGCAAGGGTTATTAGTTAGCCAACTTAAATCTTCGTTTACGTCTAAATATAAAACATTATTTATCATCAATTTAATTGAACTTGTAGATATTTCTAAAATAAACTCTCGTACTTCTCCCATTGGAATTACAAGTCGGTCAGTTGATATTGTCGTGAAACCACCATTTTTTGATATATCACTATCGTAAATTTGATTCCTTCCCGCTATCTTTCTAACTTTAGCTCTTAAATAACCACCGTCACTACTAGTAGGATTTATATAAACGCTATATGCATCACTAACTCTACCTATATCCGGATAGTAAACGGTAGCACCAACATCCGGACTTATAGTAAAACCTGTGTTACCGGTCTGTCCCAAGTTTTTATAGTCATTTCCAAGAGTTACTTTAATTCGATATTTAACTAAGTTTTTAAAATCAAGATGTTGATTCAAAATATTATCAATTACCGTTAAACCTTGATTAACTCCTTTTGCAAGCCTGATGATACCTTTGTTATTTTTGATGATTATTTTACTTTCGTTATCATTTATTAAGTCTGTGATTACTTCGTATTTTCCAGTTGAAAATTTAAAACTATTCCAACCAATACCATCTACTTCATTAAAACTTTCTGCTATCGGAAAGCGAGGAATTAGAACTAATCCTAATTCATTAATTGATAGTTCGGACGAAGAAGGTATATGACTGAATATCTTTAACTCCGTCTTTTTTTCAAGCTGAGCGGAAATTTGTGTTTCTTCTTCGGTCAATCTTTTACCTAACGTTTCATAACCTCCGCGAGCAAGTACCACCTCTGCACCAGATGGAGAAGCGGATGAAGCATCTTGCTGCACCGCTACAAAATCATCTTCTAAGGTATCTTGTCTAATTTCGATATCCGCTTGTCTGTTTCCTGTTTTACCCAGCCCTTCAGCGATATCATCACGCATTTTTCTAATTTCAGGTTCTTGTTCAACGCTTGTTTTTATTTGATTAATTCTTGCACGATATTGCTCTGTTGTTTCTGCCAAAAGCCATCAGTCCTTTCTAATTTAATGTGCAAACTGTGCGGCAACTTTTCCTTCTTTTTTAAATTGAATCAACTCAATTCACTCCTTATTCTTGTGGTTCTAATGCTATCAATCTCGTTACTATGTCGTTCAAATCAACCGGACTACTAACAGTGACCAAATCTAGTTTAGTCTTGTCAGATGCGCTAAAAAGACCACTCTTGGATTGAGTAGCCTCGGTGTATTCTTCTAAATCATCTAGTTTGATTTTATCGGCGCTAGACATTAATCCGTCGCTTGTAGATGTGGCTAAACTGAACGTTGGAATTTC
Source organism: Carnobacterium pleistocenium FTR1 (assembly GCF_000744285.1). Lineage (NCBI taxonomy): Bacteria > Bacillati > Bacillota > Bacilli > Lactobacillales > Carnobacteriaceae > Carnobacterium > Carnobacterium pleistocenium. The sequence goes on from NZ_JQLQ01000002.1 coordinate 1,380,778, forward strand.
TTCACCTAAATCATCTATTGCTTTTTTTAGGTTTATTAAAGCTAAACTTGTACCAGTTTGATTGTCTATTTCCAAAGTAGCACTCAAACTATCATAAGATAGTTGCATTTTGTCATACTTTTTAACAACCTCGTTATTTGCAGACGTTAGTTTAACAATTGATTTTGTTTGGCTTTCTACCGTTTTTTGTAGTTGAATAATATTTGCCACTCGCTTATTTGATTCTTTTTGATACTGAGACAATTTTGTTTGCTTTTCTCCAAGTGTTAAATCCGGATTTCTAGGATCAATGAAATCAATCCCTATTTCTGTAATCTGGATTGGCTCGTCAATCGTCAATATTGGATTTTCTAAATCGTGCCAGTTTCCAATTTTCAATTGATCATAACTACCGTCAATCAATGAGTAGTCAACGGATACAACGCTGTAGGTCATGCTGATTGTTTGGCTATTTAAGTCGGTTATACCTTTAGACATTAACGCTGCAGGTGTTGTGACATCGTCGTATTCTACCTTTCCTTGTATAACGCCAAATTCAGCTACTAAAGCATTATTTAAAAGATAATTCAAACCATTATTAACAGAAGCAATTGTCATTCTAGGTTGTGCGGAGTCTTCTGTTTCTGAACCGTTACTAGCTGAAATAACATAATTAGGTGCGGTTCCATATATTATTAAATAACTTCCGACGTCTGTCCCATTTGGCAATAAACTCACTGGTATATTTAGTAAATCGTTTTGATCTTCAATCTCAACTCTTGCTACTCTTGTTCCATCACCTAAGTTATCAAAACTATCAACAACTCCGTTTTTACCCTCTAACTCAGCTCCCAAAGGAACCAGTTTAGTAATGATATTTTGTGGCGCAATTGATTTGTCCATACTTTTAAGATTTTTTCTTAATCGAATAGCTGTTTCTGATTTCATACCAACGCTTGATAAATAATCCAGATACATACCATCTGCTTCGTAACGTACAACTAAAAAACCACCCAATGAATCGAGTAGTTTTTCTTTGATTGCGTCATATGTTTTCTCGTAACCTAAAAATCTATATAGCGAATCGTTTGGATCCGTAACTGTTACATTTCCTAACTTAAATCGTTTATGTGCTTCTACTTGCGAATTATGTTGGTCTAACATTAATTGCAAAAACGCGGATACGGAAGCGTTCTGTACTTTCATATACAACTGTATGCTATCGTATAAATAAGCTAAGACATCCTCACACTCATAAGTCTCTGAAAACATCCATCCACTTGACATGGACTGCTTTAAATTAAGCACACGGCCATTGAAAACCAATTCGTTTGTCTGACTATCCTCTACCTTAATTAGTGTGTGATAAGGCTTAATTTGCCCCCACATGGGATTCAAGTGGTTGATAGTGAATGACATATTCGCTATTCCTTTAATCGCTAATTTTCCTTTTGCTGCTGACGTTTTACTCCCTTTAGGAAAAGGATTATGAATAACCGTTCCTTCTTTGTCATTCGGTCCGTTGTACAAGGTTAACCAATACACTATTTGACCTCCTTATACCAACTAAATGAGATTGTACCGTTTCCAGTAATTGTCATTGGGTTTTCTCCAACTTCAAGCCTGAAACGATCTGAGTTAGTTGTGCCAGATGTAATTTGAAATAGTTTGTTTCCTTTTTGAATGGTCATTGCTGAGCTTGCTATAATCGTTGGTACGCTTCCGATAATTCCAACGTTAACTAGATTAATCGCCTTGCTCCCGCTTATTGTAAACGCTGTGTCTTGAACATAATCTGTAATATCTTTCGTATCCCAGTAAGGATCATCTTCTGGCGTATCTTTAATCTTATAAGGGTATGCGTCAAATGTGATGGTGTAACTCATCACGCCTTTCGCCTCATCTGCACTTGTTTCTACACTAGTAGCTTTAGCCATGTAATGATACAACGGCTCAGAATCATCCCATAATGGTTCATGAGTACCTCTTAATAGCCAGTTTTCAATTTGTCGTTTGACGAAATTACGTTTAATAGCATCTGGTTCATATAATTTATATTCATATGTTAACGGCCTGTTTTTAGCAATCCGTTCACCAAACATCATAGAAAAATCAACTGATCCATGCATGCCAGGTATATCTTCCGGTAATTCCACATCTTCCGGTGATGGTAGATAACGGTTGATTAACCGCAACCCAAACTTTTCCGGACTGTTTTGTTTTGTATTAAACCCCATTATCCTCCCCACCTTCCACTGTTTGTCGTTTCTGTTCCTAAAAATGTATCTACTTTAGGTCCAATAGTTCCTATAAAACTGTCATTAAAGTAGACATTTCCATCTTTACTAACTAATTGTTGCAATAACGTGATCATTGTTCCATAGTCATCATTACTTGTAGCCGATTTATCAGCACTACTTGTTGAACCTACAACGTATTGTGTGCTCATTTTATTATTGATCCCCATTGACATTTCTGCAGTTGGAATTGAATTAACCACTTTACTTGCGAATTCTCTTGCTGCTTGTATAGATTCAATAGCCTTATTAGCACTACTATCACTAAAATCAACGTCTCCTACAGCGATTCCACTATACTCTAAAGGATTTGTGCTGATTCCTTTTTCGAACGTCTTACTAATCATGCCAGTTAGGCTCATGACTGTTTGTTTAACATCTGAAAAGTTATCTTCTAGCCCTCTGTTTAAACCAAACATGATAGCTTCACCGGCTCCGACTAATAGTTTTTTATCATAAGAGATAGGCCCCTTATTTTCTGCTATCCAGTCTGCAATACCGCCTACAAAATTCTTCACGTTCTCGTAAGCTGATTTCAAACCACTTAAAAATCCATCTATGATTGCTTTACCGGCAGCTGTAAGGTCTATGTTTTTAAGGCCATCAAAATAACCCTTAACACCATCTATTCCATTACTAACAAGTTCTTTAGCAGTATTCATAAAATTACTAAATGTATCTCTGATAAAAGACCCAAATGCAGAAACTATATTTCTAATGCCATCTAAAGCGCCGCCCCAATCTCCTTTAATTACAGAGAGAACGACTTGTACAATTCCTTTAATTACATTCATAGCAAGTACAAACACATTTTTTATTTGTGTGATAACTGACTTAACAACAGTTAAAATATTTCTAAGTGTAGTACCAAAAACATTGGATATAAATACCCAATTTGCTTGAACGACTGCAGTAATAGCAGCACCCCAAGTATTCCAGAAAGTTTTAATCTGGTTAAGCCCTACACTTACTACAGCAACAATAAGAGTGATAACACTGCTAAATATTGTTTGTATAGCTGTCCATATCACTGATACGGTATTCAAAATACCTTGTTGATTTGCATTCCACCATGTAGATAAAATACCGAAAGTTGTCATTATAAATGTAACCAAAACTTGAATAATTGGGGCAAGGAAAGCAGATATCGCGTTCCAAACATTTATAAGAGTATTCTTTATCGAATCTTGGTTAGTAGTCCACCAAACTAATACTGTATTCCACGTGTTGTACAAGAAAGCAACAATCGTTTGAATAATAGGCATTAAAAACGCTGATATAGCAGTCCAAATTTCGATAACTTTAGTTCTAAATGTTTCGTTAGTTTGCCATAAATAAACGAACGCTGTAACTAATGCTCCGATTGCTAAAACCACTAAAAAGACTGGGTTCGTTAACAAAGCAAAACCAGACTGTATTGAAGCAAGTATTTTCATTTTGTTGGCTACTAAATAGACAGTTCCAAAAGCAGCTGCTAATGTTAGCAACGCTCCTGAAATCGCGTAAACTAATGCAGGATTGTCTGTTAAAGCTTTTGCAAACCCACTTAAAACACCTACTGCACCTTTAGCCGCTGAAATGAATCCAGCTAGTATAGGAGCGCCAAAAGCAGCAGTAACGTCAACAACACCTTGTCTCAAGTTACCCATAACGTTTTCTAATCCATCTGTTTCACGAGCTGCTTGTCCGAATGCTCCGGCTAGTTTGTTTCCATCTTCAACCATTTTTAAAAGTGTTAATTGTTTTTGATCCTCAGATAGATCAATGAATGACTTACCATAAAGATCGTTAGCGGCTGCATTTCTAGTTGTCTCAGTTGATGAAATACCTAGTGCGGCATCATTTTCATAATTTCCTTTTAAGTAAGATTGCAACGTTTCCGTTGTTTCTTCAATCGATTTATCATAGAAAGCTGAACTATCTGCAGCGGCCATTGTAGCTCTTTCAGTCAATTTAAGCGCGTCTGCTGTTTCTAAACCAGTCGTCTTAGCAAAGGCCGCCATTTGTGTGAACGTTCCCTTTAATCGACTAGGTAACATTCCAGTTTCTTTTGCTATATTATTAACGCTTTTTGTTGCATCGGATTCCATTCCACTAAATACTTCTGCAAATTGTGCATTAGTTGCTTGCATATCACCGGCTGACTTGATACTGAAACCCGCAAACGCTCCGGCAATCGCTAAAATACCAATAGCGGCGCTTTTAGCCATGTTTAGAGATTCATCTGAAAGCTTAGATACTGAATTACCTATCTTCTTGCTACTATCTATAGCTTTGTTCTCAACTCTGCCTAACGCTTTATTAACGCCATCATCGTTTAAATCTACCTCTATTAGAACTTTACCATCTTCCATATTTATTCACCTTCTTCCACGTTGTGGCCAGGCAATGCATATATATTCTTTAACTCTCGCAAATTTTTATTTTCTTTTTGGCTACCTTTACCAGTTGCAAAAGGCCGTTGTCTAATGTCGATAACTTCTTTGAATTTCGTATCTGTAGGCAATCCTTGAAGCAAGGCATTGAATTTACGCCAATCTAGCTCGCCTTGTACTTCAATCAAATCAATCCCATAAGCTTGGATAAACGACGCATATATGTAATCTGCATCGTGTTTCAATGAATACAGCTCTTTGCTTTTTGGTTGTGGCATTGGATTCCCTTGCAAATCCACGAGAGGCTCTCCATTACCTTTATCAATAATGAATTCTGTTTCTATTGCTAATAAAGCTGCCGCGAGCATTTCTCCGTCGCATGTTTCATCTTCTTTCAGTACATTGCAATCCAACAACATCTTCATGCCAATAAAAATTTTATCCAAATCGCTAATCGTAGGATCTTCTAATAAGTCAAATAGTCGGATAATGTTGTCATACGACATATCTACCAAATAAGTTTTTCCGTTTATGTCAATTTCATTTTCTGTTTGATAGCCAAGTGACAGCATTTAGCCACCTACTATCTTTTTTTCTTTTTAGGTTTAGCAGTATATTTAGCGATTTTTTGTTGAGTGGATCTCCCTAATTCGTTTGTAATACCTTCTCTGATATCAATAACAACGTCCATTAAAGCAGCAGCACGTCCAACTTTTTCTAAGATATAATCACAAGGGTTTTCTGCGAATACAACACCTAAAACTGTTCTAAATTCTTCTGTTAAAATGTCAAAAACTTCTTGTTCTGTTTTTGCATTTTCAAATTTATCTAAAGATCCTTCCATTGAAGCTACTGCGTTTGTAAATTTTTCAACATTTCTATCTGAAATATCCGCTTCAAAGATTCTTCCACCTAAATCAACGTCTACTAATGAACTACCTAATTGAATTTTGATTGCCATGATTAAATTCCTCCTAATTTTTCAAATAAAAAAAGGCTACCCTCTTCGGATAACCTTGCGTTTATCAAGTTGTAGTAGCTGGTGTAACGGTTGGAATACGAGAATAATTTAAAACGCAACTAAACGCATCGTAGTCTGCAGCGTCTCCACCACCTGCAATAATGTCATTCACTGTAGCAGGTCCTTCAACAATTATCCCACTAGGATAAGTGATTCTGTGCCAGACATTACGGTTCGTTCCTAGTTTTCGTTTCATATCTGCAACTAGCTTTTGTCCTGCATCTTCTGGATCGTATGTTCCTTCGACTGTCCAAGCTTCCGCTAATGAAATAACCTCATTACTTGGTGTGCCGTCACCATCGTAGTAGACTTCCTCGTCTTTTTCTTCTTCAGTATCATCTGTAATTGAACTGATATACTTGCCTAATTCTAAATAGCCATCAGTTGGAATAGTTTCATCTGTTCTTGGTGCAATTTCATGTTTTCGTAACGCATTTTTTGTTCTTGCCATCCTATTCACTCTCCTTCATAATTTCTGCTTTATAAGCAGCGTTGTATATCCATTCGCTTGTAGCTGTCTTTTCTAAATAAGCGGGTGGAACGTAGCTTTCGCAACTTTCAACTTCATATCCAGTAACATTGAATGTACTACCATCTAAAAAACTATCTATTGCTTCTGCTGTGTCCATTGCTTCTTGAGAATCCGGTGACTTTACTAATACTTGTATCTGAATCAATCGTTGTCTTTCATCGTCATAGTATTTAGTTCCCAAACCAGACGGCATAGAACCAATCGATATGCTTCTTGTATTAGTTGTTAGCCCATTTAACGCAATCGTTGTGAACAAGCTCATATTCGATTCTAAATGAGTTTTTAACGCTAGATAAAATTCAAACACTACTTGCTCACCTCCGATTGTGCTATCTGTAACCATTCACTCAAATGCTCTGCTTTAGCTCTCTCAAACCACTTACCACCTGCATTTGGGTTTTTATCCGTGCTAAAATTATACTGAGGGTTCCAATACATTCTGCGACTATAAGGTGTGTCCCAAACTAATTTACCTTTACCAAAATCAGATGCAATTAATGCACTTCCAATTAATAAACCGTCAGCAAAAGGCGCATAATAGTTTGAATCTTTCACTATTTGCTGATCTAATATAAATTGAGTTCGTTTTGTCTTACGTTCAATCTTCTTAAAAGCACCTGTAAAGTTTGACTTAACACTCACACCCATTAAATCAGCCTCAATTCCAAATGATGAAGTTTCTCGCCATCGTAAAACTCATCAACCTGCCTTAATTCCATCTCGTTAGTGTTAAACGTTATTTTAGAACCTTTAACGAACGTTACTGGTGTGCTAAATACAACGTCCCAAAAAATCGTTGTCGTGCTCTCTACGCTTTCACCTGTACCAGAACGAACGAGTTTTGTTTTTGGTTCAACTCTAACTTGGTTGATAGTCTGCGGCGTTTTAAATAAATTGCCCCATCCATCATCTTCTTGAGTTTCTTGATAGACAATTGAATGAATCAATAATCTTCGCTTAATTGGATTAGCCAACGACACCAATCCCTCCATACAATAAGCCTGTAGGCCAGAGAAAACCATCTACGTTATCAGCAAACAAAACCTTTTTACTATCTGCGGATCCACCACTTTCTGAATACGATCCAATGCTGACAGAACCACCACCATTTGAAACGGTAGATGACAACTCACCATTCTCAGCTAAGAACTCTATTTGAGCACATACAGCCTCTTTAACGCGTTCTTGTTGAAACGTGGTTAACTTACTGAAATCAGTTATGCGATAGTTCGTACGGACATTAATATCGCGTTCAGCACGTTTGATTAGTTGAAACAAAAAAGCGGTACCGCTAATTGCGATACCACCATATTCTTCTTCATAATAATTTGCGTCTACGTACATAAGACACCTCTATTCTTTTGGTTGTTCCACTTCTTCTGCAATTTCAATTTTAGATTCTTCTTCAACTTCTACGATAAATTCTTTTTGTTTAAGAACTTCGATGCGTTCATCAGATACTTTGCGCTTAGTTGCTGGGAACTCGTCACCTGCTTCATAAATACGCCCCAAAGGAAAAGCTTTTGTTTTATCTAACAAGTCGCGCCATTTGATTTTAGTTTCATGTTTAGCCATTATTTATCCTCCTATGTTGCTGGAATTTCTGTAACAACTACTTTCAATACTTTGCTGTCATTTACAAGAGCGACAACGTAATGTTGGTCAGCGTTGAATTTAGTCAATTTATGGTCCATGTCACGTCCAGTTTCTGGATTAACCCCACGTTTCAAGTAAGTTTTCAAAGCACCGACTTTAACCGCATAAACTTCTCCTTGAGTGACTTTACGAGTACGAACAACTTGCCATCCTAATGCATCACCGAAAACACCAGTTACTAATAATTGGTCTCCTAAGTCAGTAGCACGAGTCCAACCCTCAGCAATCCCTTTACGCAATTTAGTAACGTCCTTAGGATTCATGAACAATACACCAGTTTCTTGGTCTTCCGTATTGAATACATCTTCAATTGAATCAATCAAAGTAGCGTCAAAAGCATCATTAGTTGTTGCTAATGTAGCTTTTTTAACTTGCACCAAAGTATCGTTATCAATCCCACTAGCAATAGCAGTAGTCACTTGGCTCTTAGCTTCACCAATCGGATCGCCATATCCACTTAAAACAGCTTCATCGGTAATTTCTACCCCTTTACCAACCTTTTTAATCTTATAGCTAGAATTAGAAGTTGTTAATTTTGTGTAATCAATTGCTGCTCCTTCTGCTACTTCTACTGCGTCACCAATATAAGCATATTTAGGTATTGTAATCGTGCTACCAGGTTGTCCTTGCAAAGTTGTATCAATTGGAGCGATACCACTAAATTTAATTGCATTAGGCAGTTCAGCAGCAATCATGTCGCCTAAAACTTCTGGGTCTACCATGTCAGACAATACAGTTGTTGCAAACATTTGAATATTCATTTTCATTGGCGCTAATAATTGTTTTGCGTTCTTTTCCATTTATAATTCATCTCCTGTTATTTTAGTTGGTCGTATAATTTCGGATTGGCTTTTCGTAATTCCAATCGTTCTTTATACCCCATTTTGACAAAACTTTCTTTCGTGATTTCTCCACTATTTTTAGAAGGATTTCCATTTTTAGAAAAATTAGGATTGTTATCCTTTTCTTTCCCTTTTTTAAACATTGGATATTCTTCTAATACTGATTTAATTGCATCTTCTATGTCGTCTTCATCAGAAAGTTTAGCTAATTTGATAACTTTATTGATTTGTTCAACATCTGCACCTTGTTTTAGAGCTTCAAGTTCAGCTTTTGTGTTCGCTAGTTCTCCTTGTGCGGTAGATAGGTTACCTTTTAGAGCTTCTAATTCAACGTTGCCTTGCTCTTCATCTGTTTTACCAGCACTGTTCAACTTAGCTGTCGCTTCGTCTAGTTGTGTTTGCAAAGCGCTTTGAGCCTTCGTCGCTTTCTTAGCTTCTCTTCCAACTCTATCTGCAACTACTTGATCCATTTCTTCTTGTGTGAATGTTTTTGGGTCAGCTGGTGTTTCTGGATTATCCGTACCAGCACCGCCTCCACCTAAGTCCTCAGCAAAGAATTGTAATCTCATAGGCATTTTAAATAGTTTAATCATTTTTATAATCTCCTTTTTATCGTCTTGTTTGACGTTCTCTTGCCAGTTTAGAGCCTTGAGCACGGTTGGGCTTGGTAATTATTAAGGTTAGACAGTTTCTCCATAGGAAGTTGCGTCATCTGATCCTTTAGCTGGAAAAGTTAAATTAACTGACCAACCAACAGAACCATCATCATATTTTGTTTGATTAAGTTCTACGGTTTCAATGCTTTCGATTGGCACTGCCATTAATTTATTGACCGCTAAGTCTATTAGATCTTGCATATCTTTTTTATCCATCGTTTCACCCTCTCATAATTTACAATAGCTAGTCACTAACTAGCTTAGAGAAATGGATCACTTCCTTTCTTACAACTTGGATAACTCGCTTGGTGTAAATGAAGCATACGCATTTCTCCTTTCACCTATTAGTCGCTTGTTAGGGTCAAAGATTAAGAAACGATATTCTCTCTTTGTTTACGTCTTGTCCGACCAGATTCTTTGATAAACTTAGCCATTTCACGTTTTCTCTTCTCAATCTTTTCATCTGCTATGAGTAACTCTTCTTTTTTGACTTCCATCGAGTCCAACATAGCTCTTTCTTTCTTTGCTTTACGGATATTTCTCTCAAGATGTCTTTGTCGCTGAGATTGGATGTATTTCTCTTCTGATTCTTTTTTATCGAATGGCTCGTTACGCTTAGTCGATACTCCTTCAACATAGGCATATTCTTGGTGTGAACAATTTATTCCTGTAACGATTCCGTCAATCTCACCATAACTTGTAGATGAAAGGGCCGGATATTTCTTTGATTTGCCACTTCTTGAGTAGATATTCCCTTGATAACCAACATGACTCGGTCTACTACCTGCATGGCTTGATATTTCAATCAAATCAATGTCGTAATCATCCATGCGGCCTTCTTGCATAGATACAGCTACATTCTTTTGAGTTGATCGCAATACCATACTAATATAAGCCTCACTACTCCACTTTTTACCTGCTTTATCAATGATTGCCGGAATGCCACTTTCTGCCCATTCTCCCGCAACTTTAATCAGTGATTGGTTAAGTGTTGAGTTACCGGTTAAAACATCTGTACTAGCCTTTGTTAGGATGTCAATGCATGCTTGGTTGCTAAACGTCAGCATGTTTGTATTAACCATGTTCATAACGTCTTTAGATTGCTTTTCTAATGCTAACAAACGATCATAGACATTATTGCTAGGTGGTACATAACCAACACCTGCTTTAACCAATGCTTCATTGCGTCCCTCAAATGCCTCAATTTCTGCAGCACCTAACTCATTAATGTATTTTGTTATCTCCGATACGCTCATGCCACTATACTTAGCTAACACCTTTATTTGGTCGTTTCTCAATACACCTAACTGTGAGAGTTTGGCCACTCGCCATTGAGTGACACCGTCTTTGTTTACGCCTTCGCCATTTCCAATTACTTTACCGATGTTTTGAAGCATTTCTAATTCGACTTGCTGATAAAGTTGTTCAATAAAAATATTGCTTTGAACGGCCATTCAATCACTCTCCTACGTTAGTTGCACCAGTTCCAAACAAGTCTGCCGATTCTGGTGTAACAGTTCCAGGTTGCTCAGCTGCTATCATATCTAGCCATTCTTGAGCTGTTTTTTCTGGCACATCATAAGTCTTCTGAATAGCAATAAGTTTAGGAATCATTCCGGCTCCTACGCCTGCTGAATAATAGTTAAAGTTCTCTTGACGGTCTTGAGCAATCGAATCATCGAAATCAATGCCTATCTCAAATTCTTTTTCGCCACTGTATAAATCGTAAAGAATTGCAACGTCGATAATGGATGTGATTAATTCTTTGATACCTTCTTCAATCAATACCTCATGTTTATTCTTAGTCTGATAAGTCTTTGAGTTTTGAGACACTACTTCTGTTGCTGTTTTTATCCCTGTACCGTCAAATCTGAATGAGCCTGGGTTAAATCCTACTTTCATGCTTAGAACGTCTAGGATTGAGTTAATCGAGTTGATAATGTCAGTTGAACGGATATCTACCGACATATCTGTTACGCCTTTGCCATCTTCCAGTGTGAATGCATCATAAACTGTTTCTTCTGGATCTAACACTTGCACCATGTTTCCGTTAGCATCTGGATAAGCTTTAATCATGCTTCTATCTACAGCAATCCGTCTTTTGCCTAATTTAAATTCATTGAAAAAGAAATCATACATATAGTCGAGCAAGTACAAGTCATCGTAGCAATTCTCGAATAAGCTAATCCCTAACGGACTGGTCATGTCTTTATTATTAGCAATGTTAGGCTTGAAATAAACGAATAATGAACGTCTTAACTCATTGATATAAACCTTTTCTTCTAAATCTGGATAAAGAGCTGCTAATCCTACTTTAATGCCTAACTCACCTTCAACTGTTGATTGATACAATTCATTCGTGACAACATATTGGTTGCCTTCCCACTCGTTCCACTCAAGCAACGTATAGTACTTATCACCTTTCGTTTCTTCGCTGATGAATAGAGCTTCGTCAATGTTCTCTGAATCGCTAGACAGCGGATAAAAGGCATCTGCTACTGCATAGGCTAGTTTGACTTGTCCATCATAAGCAAACACCTTAACGGCCATTCCGCCAGTTGCATAAGCGTACTCAAGATAACGAGAGAAATTCTTATGGAATCCATTACTCTTTAACGTATCGTCAATAAACTCTTGAGCAATAGCATCGTCAATCGTGATCGTTGCTTTTTCATTAAAGATCAACGTGGCCATTTCTTCAGCAATCTTTTTACCCATTCCCATCGAGAACATCTTACGTTTCTTATTAACGCCTGCAGATGTCCTGAATTCAATATCGTGCCACTCTGACAAATGACCGGAATAAATAGCTTTATTCTTCGCTATTCGCTTATAGGCATCATCATCTACATTTACATCTTTATGCTCTTTAATCGTCTTTAGCTGCGTTAATATCCCCATTTTAGTTAACCACCCCTTTACGGTTGCTATAGTTTTGTCAAACATTCAATCACCGCCTTAATATTTAAGTCCTAAGTCCCTCAAGTTATCCTTCACAAAGTATTGAAATCCATCGCAAGTATGATCATCTTCCTTGACTACTTCTGGTTCTTTTCCAGGAGCTAATGACTTCTGGTCCCATTGGTACTTACGATGCTCTTCGATAAAGATTTCGTTAGCTGGTATATCAAAATAAAAGAATCTGCCTTGTGCCAATAAGTCATGTACATAATCAATCATGTCTACTTTTTTGCCTTTTGCTACCGCATGTAAATGCTCACTATAATCTTTAAAGTATTGATTCCTTATGCCACCTTCTGCAGAGTCAATCGTCTTTTGATAAACCGGAATGTTGTATTGATTGCGAACTTTCTCGTAAAACTGATTAAGTTCTTCCGTCAATTCACTAGGAGCCTTCTTCACTAATTTGCCTGCTGGTGAATAATAGTAAGTATCGAGCAATACAACGTTTCTTTTTCTGGTCAATCCAAACGCTAGCGTTGTAGTAGCTGATACTTGGTGACCTGTATCGGTTGCAAAATACAATCCGATTAAATGGTCATCATCTGGTATCTCGTCAATAGAATGGAAGTTTTCCATGTTATAGACGTTATCACCCATTCCAATAACTTCTCCTTTGTACATCCAATTCCAGTAATCAATATCGTTTAGTTTGTAATTCTCAATCTTCTTCAAAATTTGTTTTGAATTATAACCTCGTATATCATCTAAATAAGTTGAATGATGGACCATGAAGCTATCATCATTTTTATGCTTCTCAGCAAATTCATTGCTCCAATGATACGGATTGCGTTCTGGGTTCCAGGAATACCATGTCTGCATTTCTCGATTGTCCGGCAACGTTTCACGAATGAACGTATCTTGAATCGTGTCTAACGCTTTCTCTCCGTCAAATGCGTTCATTTCCTCAAACCATAAGTCTTGCACGTAACCAACTGGAATCTTTAATGATTTCAGTTTCTCAGGATCATCAGCTCCACTAAAATGGAATCCCGTTCCCCATTTCTTATGGATAATCTGCATAGGGTTAGATTGAAATACAAATTGATTTGCAACACCTGCATCATGTAACGCCCATGAAATCTGCGAATAAACCGACTTACGCAACGTATTTGCAACTTGACGCAAGATAACTGCATTACCCATTGAATAACGCATTTTCTTCTCAACAAGCTTTTGGCTGATAACCGATGATTTCGTACTCGACCGGCCACCTTTTAGAATGATGTCCGTTTTAAATGATATCCATACCGGATAGAATTTAGGGTTTAGCTTTTTAAACGGATCATTTACTTTAATCGGCATAAGCTTCACCGTGTTCTTTCATGTACTGCTCCATTGCTTCATTATTGTCAACAAACACCACTCCACCGTTGCCCTCGTCTTTATCAGACATAAGTTTAAGCAACTCTTGCATAGCCTTCTGCTTATCGTATAATTGAACAACTGGACCATCTTTACCCATTCGGACTTCTTTAATCAATGAGCCATCTATTTCACTCATACTTTTAAAGTTAATGTATGAATCCATGTACGTGACCAGCTCGCCTTTAGTGTTCATTAACGGATTGCCGTGCTTATCTTGAACCTGTATTTCATTTGCTCCGTACTCTACGAAATCTGTTACATCAGCAAATGACTGTTTAAAGTATTCTCTTTTGATATCTTCAACACTAATCAACAGTTCTGTATCTGTTTCTTTCTTAATGTCTTTAATAGCCTTTATAATGCTAGGTTTTGCTAACAGCCTTGAGCTTTCAACTCTAGCCGTTCCGTAAGTTACATCTCTTACTTTCATATATGATTTAGTGGCATTCCATGTCATTAGATACTCATAACAAAATTCAATTTCCCATCCTTTTAATTCATTGTTACTTTCGATAATCTTTTCAGCTTTTTGTGTTGCAACTTTTTTGCGTTTTGTTGCACGTTTTGTTGCAACTTTATTTGCAGTGTTGCGTTGCCATTCTTCTCTAGTCTTTCTGCTTCTTAGAGTAGCTGGTTTAACATCATGCTTCTCTGCTAATTCTTTCATCGTTATAGAGCTTGTTTCATATTCCTTTCGTATCTCTTCCCAATTCACATTGAATCACCACCTACCTTATTAAAGTTTCCTTCACTAGTTAGTTGTTTATACGGGTCTATATGATTAATGAAGCTTGACTACCGTATTTCAACTCTCTATCGATCTTTGCTCTTGCTCTATCTAAGTATTTCTTCACCGTTCCTGTTTGTATGCCTAAATACTCTGCTGTCTGCTCTTGCGTATTGCTTTTACCATATACAGATAAATAGACTTCTCGCTCTCTTTCAGACAAAGCCCTCATTATGTCATCTAGCAGCTCTAACTCTTCTCTGGATAGCTCTCTAGGTGCTTCATAGGATAAGTAATGGCTATGTTCTATATTCCCCCACAATTGCGTTCGCTTCTTCTTGCTCTGGTTTGATATAGGACGCTTTTCTCCTAACCTTCGCTCGTGTCCACTCTCAATCCAAAATAAGGCATACTCTGTACTTGATATCATTCCACTAACTAAGCTAATCTCTGCTTCAACTTCACTCAATCGCTCAATTTGCTCAATACTCAAGTCTTCTATCTCTTTTAAGAATGCTCGCTCACGATCCCTTGCAAACTTATCACTGTTTAACCTCTTCAAATCTTCACGGTACTCACTAGCTATGTCATAGGTGTACTTCACGTCCTGTCCTCCTTTTAGGTACAAAAAAAGAGGTGACAACTAACCCTATTTCTAGGAATTAATCGTCACCTCCAGTATTTCTGGTCAGTGCCTTTTATTTAATTATAATTTAGTCTTTACCTTCGTCTCTTCTTCGATGTACATAACTTTTCCATCAGCGTTCGTTAGTGTTATGTTCGTCTTGCCGAAATTAGGTAATTCTTTGTAATGAATAGTGCCGTTCGTTACTACCATTATAACATTTTTACCTATAATTGTCGCTATATCCTCTGGTTTTATTTGCTTAAATTCCAATTGCACACCGCCTAAAATATCGCTTGCATTAAGTCTATAACATACATCCATATTCTAAGTATTCCAATACCGATTAACCCAAGTATTGCTATAGATAACATAGCCGCAAAAACTGTTGCAAAAATTGTTCCAATTGCATACCCTATTTTATTATTTGCCTTCTTCATTTTGTCAGCTCCTTATAATGGTAAATCATCATCTTGAATATCAATCGGTTGACCATTGCTTTTGTCGAACGGATCTCTATGCTCGTTACTTGATTGGTTATGAGATGAACCGTTAGATTGTACGTTATCTGCTTTCTTTTCTAAGAAGGTGAAGCTTTCAGCAACTACTTCGGTTACATATACTCGTTGGCCGTCCTTATTATCATACGAACGTGTTTGCAAACGTCCGGTAATGCCTATCAATGTTCCTTTTCTTGTAAAGTTAGCTAATGTTTCTGCTGATTTACCCCATATAACCACACTAGGGAAATCTGCTTCATGTTCGCCTTTAGCATTGGTAAACTGTCTATTAACCGCTAAATTGAATGTTGCTACCGCTTTGCCTGCTGCTGTATATCTTAAATCAGCATCTTTTGTTAATCTTCCAGTAAGTACAATATTGTTTATCATTACTTCACTCCTATTTCCTTTGTTAGTTTGTTTATCAATTCTTTAGCTTCCTCTTCGTCAATAGTAAACCACCTTGATTGCTTGCCTTGCTTAATAGATACCTCAAACTTGTCACCGTTTTTAGTTATGATAATACTATCAATCATGGTTATCAGCTCCTCAGTCTAATGGATTAGTACCTGCATAATGCGTTGCTATTTTATTGTTTACCTCCGATTCTTTACGACCGATTTCAGATAGACTTCTCATGAACGATCCAAACGTATCGTTTTGTTGCTTGCATTCTTCTTCTGTTTCATTGATTATGCTAATTAAATTAACTTTAGGTACAAAATTTATTTTATCTTCTAAGCCACGCCTAACCGCTTCTTCCTCTTTGCTTTCATTGTGATAAATTCTAGTAGCGTAAACTCCATCTAATCTGTTCTTTGTTTCATCTCGTGCATAGTGTTCCATATCGCGAGATACAGCCATCAAAACTTTTAATTGTTTATCGTTCAATTTACGTATTGATAATTCGCCAAACGCTGATATTACATTTTCTACCGTCATTTTCATTCTGGTGCCTCCACAACTTCTCCACCAATACAATCTCTGGTGATTTCAGCTAGTTCCTTGTCCAAATAAGTGACCATTTCGTCCAGTGATCCTGGTACATCATTCATTACATAAGTTGCTTTCATCTCTTCAAATCCTGAAAAGTATCCGTTGCCAACATTGATTGCCCATTTACTCATTCTGATACCTCCTTATCATATGAACATAGTGATAATGCAAAACACCACAGGAACCATTCAAACATTTCTAAATCTATATTTAATTTATCTCTGACTATGACTGACAATATCACCAATCCAACTGCTCTCATTATGTTATATCTCATTCATTTACCTCCTTGATAACTACCCCTGTCTCTAATTCAATCGTTTCGTGCATATCAACCAAACTCAATCGTTCATCTTCATATGCTTCGTAAATGTCGAATACTTTATCTGTAAAGAGACTTAACCGTTTCTTTCCAAATCCGAATTGATCTCTCAATACCATCATTGGCATAGCTAACATGATTGCAAATGCTCGCTTAGTCGCTGCCATCGTTGCGTCTTCTTTTATTTTGTCTATCTGTGCTTGCGTGAAAGTGTACGTTTTAGTTTGTTTGACTATTAGACGGTCTTGCCTGCGCTTCTCTGCACGATTCATTGTTAGTCCTCCAATTCATCTCTGACTGCAATTACCAACCATTCCATAGGATATTCATCTTCATCGCCGTTCCCGTCAACATATGCTATCGCGCTTTCGTAACTACCTTGTCGATCCAATGAAGCGATATCCATTTCTTCAGGTAATTTTTCAATTATTTTTTTTAGGTCCTTTACTTTCATCTTCCATTCCTCCTAAAGTCTCTTAGCTGCCTTAACTGGTCGTCTCCCAACTTTCGGACGGTTCATAACCTCTTTCTCTGTCATATATCCTAAATAGTAGGCACCTGCGTAATTTGCCACTTGCTGTGCTAGTCTGCTTGGATAGCTAACTAAACCATTAGCGTAATCGTAAAATTCATATGGCGGAGCATTTTTCGGGTCTGTGCACCGGTAGTAATGCATTTTTTCGTTATACATTAGGCACCTCTTCAGCAAACGCCCAATAACGTTCGTCAATTGCTTTGATTTCTTGTTCAGTAAACTTTTTTTTGCTATGTTTGTTTCCATCATCCATAACATGAGAAATAAACACAATATTATCTGGTATTGTTTTAGCTAAGACTCTACCTTCACTAGTTGTAAGGACAACTTTGTATAACTTCTCTTTCTCAATCGTGTAATCATCAAGCCAGGCTCTAGCGAATGCTTCATCATTCCTAACCTCTCCATCTTCATATAGCCATGCGTGTATCTGTTTGTCGTCCTCGAAATGAGTATCTAAAGCATCCCCTAATGTAAGATTTTGCTTTTTGAAATCATCTAAATAATCAGCAATAAATTGAGGGATTACTGGTAGTTCTGGTTCTCTTAATTTTCTAACTAAATCTTTGTAGTCGTATAATGCCATCACATAACCTTTGTTCCAATCGTCTTGTTGTTTTTCTCCAATGTCTATTGCACTATCTAAACATTTAATCAATTCTTGTTTATTCATTCCGCTTCCTCCAATTCAATAGCAATCCGTCTATTCTTACCGCTAACTTTCTTCTGATAAGTAGCACTCTTGTAATGCCAAATCGTCTCTACTTTCACGTTTAACTCCCCAGCACATTCTTTAGCTGTGCCGGAAGTTAGGAGTTCTTCATCTTTGTATATTGCGAATGTTTTAGCCATCTATTTGACCTCTGCTTTTTCGACAGTTACCGTTTCATCAAACAACCAATCAAACATTACTTTTAACGTATCTTTTGATATTGAATTTAACGTTACAAACCCTCTAATCGTATTTAAACATTGCAACTTATCCTCTTGATTCATTTCTAAAAAAGTTTTAGCTTGTTCACTTGCTGACATTTTTTTAGCCATCTCATTTACCCTCCGATTCTATAAATTTATCTATCTGTATATTCAACATAATTTTTTCTTGAACGTCTAAAGTCTTATAAACTAAGTTGTATGAAACAGTTAACCCACCAGCGTTCTTAATCCAAAACGTTGCAAACGATTGATAGTTTTGCATGATTACGAATTTACCTTTTTCTATTGTTGCTATCTGATACGTTGGTTGTTCCATATTTCTCCCCCTTATCCATTACCGTTATCCCTAAATGTTCTAACTCCTCAATGACTTCTTTTTTCTGTTCTGGACCTACTACGTCAGCAAGTCTTAATTGCGTCATGATAAGCTTAACGATCGTTGTTTCGTAATCCTCAGTTAGTTTTACTTTTACTGTCGTCATACTTACCTCCTATCAATCCAGTAGGTCTTGGATGAATCAATTTGCGTTCCGCCTGGTCCAATACCAGCATTGCAATATCAATATTTTTACAGTGGAATCGTCTAGCCATATTGTTCACGCTATCGCCTTGCTTCCACATTTTTCTAAACTCTTTCATTTCATCGTTTTCCCAGATGAATTTACGATCCTCAAGAATAATTGTCATGCTTTACCCTCCAATATCCATTCATACCCAAGCGCTTCAAATTTAGCTTTCATCATCGCTTTTGACTTTTCCCAGCTATCTTCTTTACTGACACAATACTCACATTTCGTAATGTTCATTAGGCCGAAACTTGTTGTTTCGTATCTAACTCCGTCGACACAATCTGGATGGTTGCATTTACTCATGTTTTTTCGCCTCCAATAGTTCTGGATTTTCGTAGATGTTGCCGACGACTTCAATTTCATCATCGGTATCGGATATGTCTGCTAAAAGTAATCCATCTAAACAAAAGGAACTATTTCTGTAGTTAACGTATTCAATATAATTACGTTCAACGTAGACACCATCTATATAAATTTCTGTTGTGAAACAAACAATATCTCCCTCGTAAATTTCAACATCATTTGCATCTTTTAATCCTGTATATTGCAGCAACTCTAAATCTTCCAATTCGAACCAAACTTCTTCACTCATAGGTTGGTCATATATTTTAAAAATCCTTTCGCCTTCAAAAAAACTAATGTGTCTTATCTCAGCAAATTGTTTTATATCCTTTAACCACGCTCTAAATTTAATCTCTCTACTCATTTAAACAGCCTCCAATTCGTTTATCTGTTGTATTCGTAAACTTGATTAACTCAATTTTGCTTCTTAATCTGGATATGATTTTCTTGTCGTACAAACCCTCTAATTCTTCCCAAGAAGCGTTGGTAGTGATGATAGTTGATTTACCTTGTCTCATATCTCCAATTTCATAAAGTACCCGATGAACAAAGTCTGTTGCTTTTTTATCCGTACCAATACTGCCCGATTCACTTCCGATATCATCTAACACTAGAAAATCAACTTCGCCCATCAGTTCTATGAAGTAGTCCTCTGTGTAAATAGATTCTTTGTTGCCATAACTAGATTTTATTTTGCGCAACATTGCTGCGACACTGATATACAAACATTTTTTATCCTTAGCTCCGTACTCATTGATATTTTTGATTGTTGCCATTGATAAATGACTTTTACCGACTCCGGGATCACCCATTAACCATGTGTTAAATACTTCGCCAGATAGATATCGTTTGACTAAAATATTGATATACCGTTTATTTTTAACTACTTCTTCTTCTTCAGCGACGTAATTTTTAAATCCTGCATCCCATAATGGTTTATCAGATACTAGGCTTTTATCTTTCAAATATGCGTGTCTAAGCCTATTTTCTAATCGTTCGAATAAATCCTCGTTCTTCTTCTCAATAGCCTCATTTTTGCGTTCCGTTTCACAACGAGGACACAATACTGTTCCATTACTTAATTTCATAAGCTGATATTTCTCATGGCCCTCAACTTCGCAATGTTCAGAAAGGAAAGTCGTCTTCGTTCGCTGCATCATCTGTTCCAAAATCGGTTGCATGTCTTTCAATCGGATCAATCCTTTCACTTAGTTGCTTCAAGTCATAACGATCGGCTGCAGGTTCTTTTTTGGCTTTAGATTCTTGGTTTAAGTACCCCTCAAATTTATCTGCTCCAAATAATGTTTGAGGTCGTAGATATTCACTCATTTTTTTATCGTTCAACCAATCGGCTGTTTTGTTATCGATAACCTTTTTGAAGTCTTCAATCGTGAATCCTTCTTTAAATCTAGCTTTAATTACTTTTTGAGTAGATGAAGTATTTTTTCGAAATTGCTTGTCGGCTTTTTGATTCAAATAATCAATGACATCTTTATAAGGAGCGCGGTCGGGTTGCCCGAAAATATCTTTTTCTATCTCTTTCTCTAACTCTTTCTCTAGTTCTAACTCTATCTCTAACTCTGGTGTACTAACGTCCGACATTTGTCCGGACATTTGTCCGTTTATCTTTAAAGATTCCGTTTTAATTCTTTCTCTATACTCTTTCTTTCGTTCGGCTTCTGTACTCGATTTTCCAATAAACTGTTGAATGTCAGAAATGAAGATTGTTCCGTTATCAAAGGTTTCTATTAACCCTAATTCCCTAAAAATCTTAATAGATTTCTCAACATCTCCTACGCTATGTCTTGTAACACTTGAGAGCATATTTGAGTTGTATGGGATGCGTTCATTCAACATTACTTTTCCATCGTGCTTCAAACTTTTTAGATACATTTTCAACAAGATATTTGAATACTTATAGCCATCCGGCATACTTTCTAAAACAATCATTTCCTCTGTTTCAAAGAAGTTTTCTTTTAATTTGATATAGTAATATTTCTTGTTGTCAGCCAATTTCGATTGCCTCCAGTTCTTCAACTTTCTTTTTGCTCATTAATCCTAACTTGATTAGATCCTCATAATTTAAAGTAATCGGTTTGAAATGGTACTTAGTCATATAGGTGTCAATTCCAATCGCATGCTGCTCTTGGTGATGCTTCCAGCAACCACACATGAAGTGATGTTTCGAGTGGTCAATTTTTTTTCTGTCCCGACCACTACCCACTGTCTCCACATGCATGATTTCTGAATTCGGTTTGCCACATACCCAGCAAAGCCTTTTAAGTGTCAAAGCGTATAACATCTTGCTTGTGTTAATCGTCAAGTAAAATTGCTGCTTACGGAATGGAATACCATTTGTGATACATAAGTCGATAACATACTCTAATAGCTCACTAGCAACTGTTTTCTTCATCTGGTTACGTTTCAAGCTTGGATATTCTTCTAAGCTGATTAACTTCATAAACTCAACTCGCAAAAAGGAATCGATCACGTCTTTCGTATAGCCTGTATACTCTTCGATATCTCCAACCAAGGCCCAATAATGTTTGCGCTGCAAGTTTGTTATCGTATCTTTCTCGTAGAAATCAACGACCAACTCACCTTGCTCACTTTTCCGAACAATTTCGTTCATATCGAAACCGTCCGGGATGTCGATTATCATCTTGTTACCAGAATAAGATTCTAGCTTTCCAACAAATTCCATTTGATCACTTCCTAAACTGATTTAACCTGTATTCCGTTTTCTACCATGAAGCTATTTAATGCGCTTAACTGTTCGATTGTTCCAGTGACTTCTAAATAATACGTTTGTACTTCTGGTTCTTCTAAATCAGTGAAATCTGGTTCATAAGGTGTTTCTGGTATAGTTTCTACACTTTCTACGCTCAACTCAACGTAGCTATCTTGTTTGATACGTGCTAACTCTTCTTCGCGCTGTTTACGGTCAATTTCAGTTTGCTCACGCTCTTTTGCATCCGCTAGTGACTTATCAATCATCTTCATTACTTCTGGTGCTGTATTGCCATTTTTTAATACGGTCAACCAACCTTGTGGCTCAACTTTGACGGCCTTGCAGTAGTTGGTAATGATGTCCACATTTGCGTTTATTTGTTGTTCCTCTTTTAGAAGCAATTGAATTTGTTCCTCAACTTCTTCTGCAACTTTTTTCATTGAAGGCCCTTTGTTTAACCATTTTGGATTATATAAAAATGATTCTTTAACGTACTCAGACTGTTCTTCTAATTGATTGTTTACCTGCGTTTCAATTTCTTTTTGCTTAGATAGCCTTTCTTGTTCTTCTAAGTTTTTGATACCCTCGTCAATTGGAGTAATCACTTCTTGGATTGTTTCAGTTAACTTCTTGATCCGTTTCTCGAACAACGCTAAAGGCTTGTTGTATTCCTTTTTCACTTCTTTGCGTTTATCATCTAATGATTTAGCTACGCCACGCATTTCAGCACGTACATTTTTAGCATCCTTTACACCGTCTTCGTTGAAGACAAGGCCCTTGTATTTAGCTGCATAGTCCTCAATCGTATTTGTCAGTTCATCTTCATTGTTGATCACGATTGTTGAAGGCGTGAAGTCAACTCCGAAAAATTCAACTTCGCCTGTTTCCATTACTTCATTTGTCATTATCTATTCCCCCAATTGATTTCTTCTGCTGGTTGGTTAGTCATACCATCTAAAATGGCGCCTTGCTTTGTTTCTGGCTTGTTATTAGACTTAGTCTCAAGAACTTTTAAGTAACCCATTGAAGAAGGTAAATTACTTGAATTGAAGTCTTTAAAATCTTTGTTCATTTGTTCGTTTGATTTATCTAATACGAATTTTTTACAAGCTTCATAAGTAGTTCCGGTTTTATTTGCAACTTCATGAATGCGATCTTCAAGTTCTTTTTTATTTTTGAAGAAATCATTATCAGTATTCGTTGGTTTAGGATTACTTTTTGGTGCCTCTTTACCTTTTTTATCATCTGGTAAACTTTGAGAATTAGCGTCGTCATCATCTTCACTAGCAATTCCTAATATTGCTGATAAGCTGTAACGCCTGCCATAAGTGATTGCTGAGCCAATTGTTTGAGAGTTGAATTTTCCGAAGTTTTCAGCCGGTAAAATTAACTCGTCACTTATCATGAATTGTCCGGAACTATGAAGGATCATCGTGTAAACTTTGACTGTCTTTGTTTCAATGTCAGAACTTGTAAATTGCATTTGTGATAGTCCGTTGCTGCTTAACGCTGGTGTTACTACTTTGATAATGGCATCTAGATCAGCATATTTAAGACTTTTACCTTCACGCTTAAATGCCGGGTTATCTGAACTCTTTTTAGGACTTTCTACTACGTTTTGAAACTTTGCTAGAGCTGCTGCTATTTCACCAATGTTCTCACTCGTTTTCATGTTTAATTCCTCCTAATTGTTCTTTCAGAAACTCAATCCAATCTTCTTTTTTTAAATCAACTGTTGTAAAATCACTTTCGAAATCTGCAGTCGATAGTTGAACACGTTCTTCGCCGTTGTTGATGTATTCCTCAACTTTTAGATAAGCACCATACTTATCTTTAATCTTGTCCGTTTTTATCTCTACTATTGCCATATACTTTCCTCCTAAATATTGATATAATAGGGTTAACTTAATTTCTTAACCGACTGATTGGATTGCTGTCCTCTCAGTCTTTTTTTGCGCCTAATTCTTCTAACAATTTGATAAGCGTTTTTTTGAATTCTTTCATTTCATCAGAAGCCCAACCTGATTTGAATTCATCATAATAGATGCTAAAAGCGTTACTTTCTTCTTGGAAATTAATTTTGCTTGAGCGTATTTCAAGTTTTAACTGGTTTACATGTGGACTGTCATAAATAAAGACACAACCTGTTTCGGTTTGATTAATGCGATGTGCTAAAAAAATTAGTTCCTCCAACTCGTTTAATTCGTATTTATTGTTATTAGATAGTTTTTTCTTTAGTCTCTTTTTCATTTTTAGTCCTCCTCTAATTAATTGGTTATAATCCTATCGTGAATAACGGTTCGCCAGTTTTGTCATCGCATATTTCAATTCCACCGATAAAACGAGCTTGTTGCTCCCAATAACCCGGTCTTTCGTAATAAGCACTTTCTGAAATTTGTTCTGCTGCTCTACTCATTATTTTCTCCTCCTTATCCAATGGTTCCCATTTCAATTCCGCCTGCTATGCCTGCTAGCAATACAACAATTCCAACAATCAACATCACTGCAATAACCGTTTTTGCTTTGTCTTTAAATTCATCAGTAATGATTAGTTTCATATCTCTCACCTCTTTTATATTCATATCCAGACAACCATTTTTCTAACGCTGCTTTACTAAAACGCCATTCTGTGCCTATTTTGCGTCCTGGAATCACTCCAATTCGTGCATATTTGTAAAGGCTTGGCTTGCTTATTTGAAGGAACTCGCAAGCTTCTTCTGTGTTTAATGCTTGTTTCGGTTTAGCCATGATAATTTTTGTCGTCATGCAATCACCCCTTTAGGTATTTTTGAACGATCCAATAAGGCGTTCTATCTTTTATCGCTTGCATGAATGAAACGTTTGTTTTGCTCAAAATAGATATAACAAGCTTCATTTCGATTAACATTTCATCTAGAAATTCATTTACATAAGTCCTAAGCTCCGCTTTATCTTGAGCAGTTAAACACTTGTCTTGCTTGCAAAGAATCATGAGAGCTTCATTTTTTCGCATTTGGCGTTCGTTTGATTCCTTAACAGAAAGCATTTCTAACACGTGTGGCGTTTCGTAATACGTTTCTGATTCCATAATCGGCAACGTGCCATAAGTTTTATTTGCCATTTGGTGTGTGAAAGTTGAATCATCTAAAATGGCTGCCATATCTGCTATTGCTCCAATTGGACTTGGTTCACTGTTGAAATATCCGCTAACTGTTGAGTGACCTTTATTAGCTTTTTTTGATAGATTTAGTTGAGTGATGTTCTGTCTCTTTGCTGCCATTCTTAATTCTGCGTTTACATGTAGTGCTTCCATTTTTATCCCTCTATTCCGATTTTATTTTTTGCAGTTATAAACTTGTTAATAAAATACAATTGGCCTTTGCCAGTTACTTTTGGCGTTCTAGATATTGAGATTCGACCACTATTGTGATTGATTGCCGTTTCTTTTATTTGAAACAACTCTAGCTCCATTGATTTTTGAGTAGGCATATTGTAATCCGTGCCTTTTCGTTTGATTAGGTAACCAGTTTCTCTTAACCAGGCGAACAATCTTGTTCCACCAATCTCAATTCCATTTTGTTTTAATAGTTTTGCTAGGTCATTAATAAGGATTGACGTATCAGATGCTGCTACACTATCTGCGAATATTGCTTTTGGTTTTAGTTGTGAATTTTCTAGTTCCAACTGTTGGACTTGCTTACGTTCTTGAATCCACTTCTCAGCTCGTTTGACAGGATCTTCAATCATGTATGAATCTTTAGCTTGTTCGATTAGTTGAGTTTCCATTTGATTGAAGGCTTGAATATATTTCATTTTGAAATCTAAAGCTTTCTTCCCGTTGTATCCCATCGCTAGTAGAACGAACCCATCACGATTCATAAAATAAATTTTTCTTGGCCTACCATAAGAATCTGGTTCGGAATCTTCTACAAACATCTCGGAAAAACTTCCGACATCTTCTTTTAATCTATTTATCGACTTAATTACGTCGTAATGTTCCTTTTCAAAATCAACAGCTATTTGTAAAGAAGTTGTTAGCGCTTGTCTATTTTTCATGATTACTAAATTTGACATGTTATTTTTCCTTCTTTCTATTTTTATATTTGAATGGGATAATCTCCTTTAAGGAGGTGATAATATGGATCTAAAAAATTTAGCTAAAGATAAAGCTGAGAACGTTTTGAATACTAAAGGTATTGAGATTACTTGCCCTAGTTGCAAAAATAAATTTATCGGTAAGAGTATGCTCGTTGAATGCCCGAACTGCCACAAAACGTTTGACGTAGAGTTTAAAGTTAATTAATTTTTTTCATAATTTCGATTGAAGCCAATTCGCCCGCCAGCGTTTTGGCTTCTTTTAATAGTTCAACAAATTTCCTTGTTTTTTCTAACGCTTCATCAGTAATCAATACGTCTACTACTATTTTTCCATCTGACATGTTGTTTTCCTTCTTTCAATTTATATTTTTTGTTGATTTTTAAAATCGTTATTAGGGAAAATAATATTGATATTGCAGATAAAATAATTGGAATACTCATATTTGAATTCTCTCTTTAAGTTTTTTTATTTCTTTTTCCAAAGGTACGAATTCTTCAACATGTACGAAGTAGACTTTATTTTTATGATTAACCACATGTAAAGTATTAGGGTTCTTTACTAAAGCTTTAAGAATCAAATTTGTAAAAAATTTCATTACGATAACCTACCTTCCTTTTTATGATTATAATTTTCAAAACCTGTTGAAATTTCATCTAGGTTACTAGTTAACTTTCCATGTCTGCCACAGCTAAAGCACATCCAAACTTTAGTTGTGGCATTTTTTGTGTAATGATCGCCTCCACATTTCGGACAATTTCCGACTAATAGATATGGTTTATCTATTTCTTTTTCCACTAAAGTCAACTTCTTTCTTTTTAGTAAGATACTTGCTGTTTTTTTACCCTCAAACTCCATAGCTTGTAGTATTTCGATTTGATTGATTGTGTTATATAATTAACTTAAGTTAGTTATCCTTATTTTTGCTACGTTTTGTATCGAACTTGATTAAAAAAATATCCGGAAATAGTTCTGTTAAATCTTTCTCGTAATATAAAGCAAATTTTTTAGCCATGTTAACACTCGGATTTCTGCTACCTTCTTCTAATTTTCTAACAGTTATTTCAGCAATTTCAAGATTTCTAGCTAACTCTTCTCTTGAAAGAGATTTAGTTTTTCGTTCTTTGATTAATCGTTCACGCATTTTTTTCACTCCTTCCTTTTGATACGTTTTGTATCTCTATGTGTTAAATATACACGATACGTTTTGTATCGTCAAGTGTTTTGTGATATTTTTTGTATCTTTTTTTGCTAAAGATACATTTCGTATCTCTTGTCTGTTATTATTGCTTTAAGGGCGGTGTTGAATATGTTAGGTAAACGTCTAAAATATTTAAGAAATGAATTAAATAAAACACAAAATGAAGTTGCCGAATCAATAAAAATTTCTAGAGCAAACTATTCTCATTTTGAAAATAATCGCAATGAACCAGATAGTGAAATACTGAATCGATTGGCTGATTATTTCGATGTTACTACCGACTATTTACTTGGTAGAAATAATATGCGTAAATCTGCAGAAGTTAAACAAGTGGAAAAAGATGATTGGGTTAGCGTTCCAGTCGTTGGAACAATTAAATGCGGTCCTGGTGGTATTATTTATGAAGATATAGAGGGTTTTACTTCTTATCCTAAATCAGACTTAGATTCAAGCCATGAATATGTTGTCTTGAATGCTACAGGTGATTCAATGATAGGTGATGGAATAAACGCAGGAGACCTTGCATTGATCCAGAAAGAACCGGATTTTGTTCAAGGTAAAATATATGCAGTTATCGTTGATTCGGAGGAAGCTACTTTAAAGAGAGTAACAAGAACAAATGATTCTGTTATTCTTTCACCTTCTAATCCTAAATATGAGCCACGTATCATTACTGGTTTAGAATTAGAAATGTTTCAAATAATTGGTAGATTGATTAACATAAAAAGAAACTATTACTAGGAGGGGTATCGTGGGTTTATTCAGTAGAAATAAAGAAGAATTGTTAACACTAGCTGATAACGAATTTAAGTTTTCAATGAGTTTTTTTAAATACATCATTAATAACAATACATTTGTAGTTCGGTTGATGAATAAAAAAGGCAAAATGACAAGTGAAGAAAGTTATAGTATGAAACAAATAGAAAAAATCGAACATAAATTAGTTGGCGGAAATCGTTACAGAATCGAAGTGAAATTGGCTAATGAGAAAAAAGCAGCCTCTACAAGAACTATCGATTACAATCGTGAAAAAGAAGGCGTTCAAGCAGATAAGTTTATTTCAATGTTAAACGATAGAATTAATTAAAATAACCAATACGAGGTGGCGAGAATATGAACGGAGTTGATGTTTTAGTTTTACATTATTTAAATGAAAAAGATGAAGATTATGAACTGAAACAAGTTTTTTGGAAAGAAAGATACAGTGCTAATACAGGAAAGATAGTTAGAAAATTAATTTCAGAAAAATATATTCAACTAGATATCGATTTAGAAAAATCATTAAACTCTTTAAAAGTTCCAGAAATAAAAGAAATTTTAAAGTTAAATGAATTAAAGCTAAATGGAAATAAAAAAGAACTGATTAATAGAATTATTGCAGAAAGTGATTCTGATACATATCAAACACTATTAAAAAAAGTTTGGCTTCCTACTGATAAAGGAAAAAAGGTATTGTCTACCACTGAATCCGTTTTTTATGCCCATAAAAAATTAGCAGGATATTTGAATGTTATAGATGTTTACAACAACATATTTGCTAACAAGGAATTAAGCAGCAAAGATATTTTAGTAAAATCAATAAACGATGTAACTGAATTTAACGGAAAAACATCATCTTACGGTGTTAATATAGGTTTTGCTTTGTGGGAATTATCAAAAGTATGTAGAAATTATGGAAATAACTACGAACAATTCACTTACCTGATAAAAAGTTGTGTAGCTAATTTCATAAATTATCGAGAAGAATATTCTTTAGAATTTTTGTTAAATGATTTCGATTATTTTGTTGATCAATACAAAATACCCAGCGCTATTATAAATGACTTAAAACTATCTTTATCATCTAATGAAAATTTTCCGGAAATGATTTCATCTTTAGTTGATTCCTTTGTTATTGATATAGAAAAAATTCATCTATTTACTTCCAAAGATGTTTATTTAATCATTTTAGCAAGCTTACAAAAAGATGATGAAACATTTTTTAAAATTTATTCAGATGTATTTAAAAGAGCTGGAGGAAAACAAAAAAATAGATCAAGAGATTTAAAACAACTTCCGTTAGACTTACAAAAGGAAAAAAGCAGTAATGTTTTTAAAAATGTTGTAAGTATTTTCAAAAGATTCAAAACTTAAAAAGTTTAGGCTTAACGGCCTTTTCTTTTTAATTCAAAAAGAACATACATTCGTATATTTAGGGTACAAACTACGATTATTGGAGGAAATGACATGATAATTAAAGACTTATCTACACTAGAATCGGATTTCTGCCGTCAAGCTACGGTTAATACCGGTTCAGTTCGTGTACGATCAATGGACATAGATATGGAGTATAGTTTGTTCGTCTACTACTTCAAAGACTACATTCACCTCTCTTTGTCTAGGTATGATGACAAAGACATTAACGAGGAAGTTTGGGAGCAATTACAAGATATGGGTATGATTTACCCTGATGTCGGTTTAACCGACGTTGAGGATATGTGGATCAATAAAGAAAAACAACAGTTACATGCAAAGTTGCATTATAAGGATGTGATAAAATGGGAAAACGGAGATTAAACGGATCCATAGAAGCTATAGAAAAAGATAAGTATAGGCTTCGCGTAACTGTAGGATATAACCCTAAAGGGAATCCAATTCGTAAAAGCAAAACAATTACTGCTAAAAGTGAAAAAAAAGCTGAAAAAATGCTGATTGATTTTATTCACTTATTAGAAAAAGATAACTATTTATCTTTTACAGAAATGAAGTTCGAAGATTTTGTTTATAAAGAATGGTATCCAAACTACGCTAAAAAAGAATACAGTTACCATACGTCTACTGGTTATAAAGAAGAATTAGAACATTACTTCATGCCCACTCTAGGATATAAAAAATTAAAAGAGATTAAGCCAATTCACTTGAAAAAAATCGTGGACGATCAAACTAGATATGACGGAAAAAAACAACCTCTATCTAGGTCTAGCCAAACAAAAAGATTTTCAGCTATTAAATCTGTTTTTAAATTTGCAAACGACTACCAATTTTTAAACAATAACCCGCTTGATAAAGTTAGTCTTGCGAAAAATAGATCTTTAGAAATAAAAGGTGTAGGTTATTATACTCTAGAAGAAATTCCTTTGTTGATTAAGGCGTTAGATAACGAACGAGAAGAACTACAATTGATTGTGCTCATCGCATTAGTAACAGGTGCACGTAGAGGTGAGATAGCTGCTTTAGAAAGCAAACATATTAATAGTCAAACTAACTCAATTACATTTGAACAAATGATCATTGACGAAAAAAGCAAAGGCGCGACATTACACCACACAACTAAAACTGGAGTTGCAAAAACTGTTTCTGTTCCTCAAGACTTAATAACTAAAATCAAGTTATTTGACGATAAACGCAAACATGACCTAGCAGCTGTTTCTATAAAGCCTAAGAGAGATTTTTTATTTTGTAATGCAAACGGAGATGCGAAGTTAGCAAGTGGGATTTCGAGGATATGGAAACGATTTTTAAAAAGAAATAACTTGAGACATATTCGATTCCATGATTTAAGACATACCAACGCCTCTTGGTTGCTCTCTCAAAATGTAAATATTAAAGTTATTCAAGAACGTTTAGGACATAGCGACATTCAAACTTCTATGAATGTCTATACTCATGTTCAAAAAGAAATGGATCAAAATGCATCTGCTACTTTCGATGCTTTTTTCAAGTAATTTTACGTTTATGCCCTTTTCCTGCCCTAAACGAAAAAAAACCACTGACATATAGCGTTATAAACGCTTATGCAACAGTGGTTTTAAGTGTTACTGACTGAATTGTGCCTCATACAATCTTTTATATGTGCCAGCAGTTGCCATTAATTCTTGGTGACTGCCTTGTTCAGCTATCCCATCTTCATCTACCACAATAATACGCGTAGCGTGCTTGATAGTCGCTAATCGATGGGCGATAATTAATGTCGTACGGCCTTTTGCTAATGAATTTAGCGATTCTTGGATCACTTGTTCTGTCTCAGTATCCAAAGCAGAAGTTGCTTCGTCTAATATTAAAATAGGCGGATTCTTCAAAAACATCCGCGCAATAGATAATCGTTGTTTTTGTCCACCAGATAATTTCACACCTCTTTCACCAATGATCGTATCTAGCCCGTTAGGCATATCCTTTACAACTTTTTCTAAATGAGCCAATCGGATGGCTTCACTGATTTCTACTTCACTTGCATCCAGTTTCCCATAAGCAACATTTTCCCTGATACTCCCTGGGAAAAGGTAGACATCTTGTTGAACTACGCCAACTTGATTCCGCAATGACTGCATAGTCATATCTTGAATATTAATGCCATCAATGGTTATGTCACCCTCACTCACTTCATAAAAACGAGGCAACAAATTACAAATAGTCGTCTTCCCTGCGCCACTTGGTCCAACAAAGGCAACCGTTTCACCCGCACGAATGGATAAATTGATTTGATCTAACACTTTTTTTGATGAATCATACCAAAGGGACACATTGCTATATTTAATATCACCTTTCAAGCGGTCTACTTCAATCGCATTTTCCTTGTCTTGAATAGCCGGTTTTTTATCCAATTCTTCTGTTAACCGTTTGAAGCCAGCAATTCCTTTAGGGTAACTTTCAATCATGGTATTGATTTTTTCGATTGGTCGAACAAATATATTGGCTAATAAGATAAAGCCTACAAAATCGCCATAACTGATTTCACCTTGTATCGTATAGTACGCACCAAAAAACAAAGCAAATAAATTAATTAAGCGAATCAGAAAATAATTATAAGAAGAACTGATGGCCATCATTTTATAAAACAAGATTTTTGACTTTCGATAAGCTTGGTTCAACACTTCAAACTTGCCAGCTTCATGCTCTTCGTTAGCAAAAGCTTGAATAACACGTATCCCGCTGACAGAAGCTTCAATACCCGCATTAAATTCTCCTAAATCATTAAAAATCTTTGTATTGATCTTAGTCATTCGTTTATTAAAAAAGACTAATGCGATCGTGATAAAAGGAACCATCACAAATGTTGCTAAAGCCAATTGAACATGAACCGTTAACATTAATAAGAAAGCCCCAAACAAAGTAATAAAAGTGATAAAGACATCCTCTGGACCATGATGGGCTACTTCAGATATTTCAAATAAGTCGGTAGTCAAACGTGTCATTAATTTACCGGTTTTTTGATTATCGTAATAACTAAACGGTTGTTCTTGCAAATGTCCATACAATTCACGGCGCATATCTGTTTCCATATTTACTCCTAGTTTGTGGCCAAAATAAACGACAACATACTGCAAAGCAGTATTCACGAAATACAAAAAGAGCAAAGATAATGAAATCGTCACAATCAATGTCCAATTTGCTGAAGGCAATAAATCATCGATTACGCGATTGACCACCACTGGAAAAGACAGTTCTAAAATGGCTGCGAGTATGGCACAACCAAAATCTAAAATAAATAGTTTCTTATAAGGCTTATAATAACTAAAAAAGCGTTTTAACATAGCTTCCTCCAAACATAATTATTTATTTTTCAATCCATTTAATAAGTCTACTTTTGCTTCTTTGTTTGAACAAACTCCATTAAAATCACTACATGATTGAACTGCTCATCTTTTGCGGCGTAGACAAATGTTACTGGCGAGTGCTGCAATTCTTCAAAAACATGTTTGATAAAGACTTCTGAATGGGGGTTGGATTCTAATTCAGCCCAATAAGCTTGTTTAAACCAATCAAATTTTTGTGGTTGATGGTTAAATTCTTTACGGATCTCAGTCGTTGGAGTAATTTCCTTTGCCCAAATATCTACAGTCGCTTTTTGTTTCGATACTCCTCTAGGCCATATTCGGTCTACTAACATACGATAGCCATCTTCTTTTTCACTTTTTTCATAAACGCGTTTCATTGTTAATGGATAATTGCTCATCTTTGTTCGCCCCCTTTATCTAACTAAAAATAAAACTCTACTAAGGAAAATTCTATCCTTAGTAGAGCATAAAGTAAACTGATTTGTTAAAGGTCACTTAACCACTAATTTATCTACACTAGCAAAAGATAATACAAAATTAGAGATCTTCATCAATAAAGCTAATCGATTATTACGAATAGCTTCATTGTCAGTCATGACCATATTTTCATTGAAAAATTCTTCAATCAACGGTTGCAACTGTTCAAACGCTTCATAGTTTTTGGCGCTGTCGTCTTTGTCGATCGATTTTATGATCTCTTCAAACGTTTCATGCAATACTTGTTCAGACTTCGTTTCAAACAAGTCAGTGTTTACTGTTAATTGGACTTGGTTAAGCAGTTCTTCACCCTTATTAGCCAGATTAACCACACGGGTCAATGCTTCAATAGTCGGTTTAAATAGTGCATCTGCTACATGGCTGTTGATAACACGCCCAGATTCGATTAATTTAAGCAAGTCTTCTTGACGAGAGCTTAAAGCTGCATCAACAACATCATGTCGTACACTCTCTGCCGCTAATAATTGACGAATGCGAGCTTTGGTAAAATCTCCCACTTCCGTAGTGCTTGACTTATAGCCTTCGACCAAAGAGCTTTGTGCGATAGCAGAAGTCATTAGAATATCTTTTTTTAATGAAACCATTGGGAAAATCCAATTTTTTGCTTCAATAATGCGAACAATCGCATAGGTTTGACGTCTCAAGGCATATGGATCATTTGATCCAGTTGGGATCATGCCAACCGCAAAGAAACTTAAGACACTTTCTAATTTATCTGCGATAGCTAAGACAGCTCCAACAGATGATTGCGGAAGCTCTCCCTCACTTGAGACCGGCATGTAATGTTCTCTAATAGCTGCAGCTACACTTGGATTTTCTCCTTGCGCTAAAGCATACTTTTCACCCATGATCCCTTGTAATTCAGGGAATTCTCCAACCATATTGGTTACTAAATCAAATTTATAAATCTCAGATGCACGGTTTAAATCTTTTAATTCAGCAGTAGTCAGACCAACTTGTTTTCCGATTAGTTGAGCGATTGCTTGTACGCGGTTCATTTTTTCATAAATAGAACCAATTTTCTCATGGAACGTTACTTGTTTTAAGCGTTCCACACAGGCGGCTATGGTTAATTTTTGATCTTCTTCATAGAAAAAGCGACCATCATCTAAACGCGCAGTTAATACTTTTTCATTTCCCTTAGCAACAGTATCAATATGGTTGGCATTTCCATTACGAACGGAGATAAAGTAAGGTAAAATAGCCCCTTTGTTATCCTTTACTCCAAAATAGCGCTGATGATCTTTCATTGAAGTAATCAATACTTCTTCTGGCAGATCCAAGTATTTTTTATCAAATGAACCATAAAAGGCAGTCGGGTATTCAATCAGGTTATTCACTTCTTCTAGTAAATCTTCATCCAATGAAACAGACCATTGATTTTCGTTTATCAACTCTTCAATTTGGGTAACAATCATTTGTTTACGTTTTGCGCTATCCGCGATAACAAAGACACTCTCCAACGTTTTTTCATAGTCCAACACATTAGCAAATGTCACTTCATGCCCTAAAAAGCGGTGACCGCGTGACGTGTTTGCTGTTTGGATATCTAGTAATTTAAAAGGAATCACTTCTTCATCTAGCATAGCTGTCAACCAATGGAACGGGCGGATGTATCTAAATGAGTGGTTTGCCCAATGCATGCTTACTGGAAATGTTAGAGATGTGATCACTTTATCTAAATCAATCAAACTGTCATTAACGGTTTTTCCTGAAATGAATTTATCGACGTAAACGTAATCAACCTCTTTGATTGATTTAAAATAAATATCATCAGGTGTTACTCCTTGTCCTCGGGCAAATCCTATGGCAGCTTTGCTCCAATTGCCGTCAGCATCTTGCGCTATTTTTTTAGCAGGTCCTTTGACTGATTCTTGAATATCTTCTTGTTTCTCTGCAATATCCTTAACAATGACTGCTAGTCGTCGTGGAGTCGAAAAAGGAATGACTTCTCCATGAGCTAAACGTTTTTCTTTTAAAAAGGCAGTTATTTTTTGGACTAATTGTTCACTGCTTGGGGTAACGATATGAGCAGGAATTTCTTCTAAACCAATTTCTAACAATAGATTCTTAGTCATATTAGTTTACCTCCTTAGTTTCGATAGTTTGGCCTTGAAGCAGAGGGAAACCTAATTTTTCGCGTTCTGTAACAAACGCTTTTGCGATTGAACGGGCCATATTCCGAATACGGGCTAAATATCCTGCACGTTCTGTGACCGATACTGCTCCCCTTGCATCTAATAAATTAAAGGTATGGCTACACTTTAAAACATAATCGTAGGCAGGATGAACTAGACCTGCTTTAATTTGAGCTAGAGCTTCTTTTTCATATTCATTAAATAACATCAAAAGTAATTCTTGATTGCTATTTTCAAAAGCATATTTTGAATGTTCGTATTCAGGTTGAATAAATATTTCACCGTATTTCACGCCTTTTGTCCACTCGATGTCATAAACACTATCGACATCTTGAATGTATGACGCTAAACGTTCTAGTCCGTATGTGATTTCACTTGTTACAGGGCTGCATTCTAACCCACCAACTTGTTGGAAGTAGGTAAATTGCGTAATTTCCATTCCATCTAACCAAACTTCCCAGCCTAAACCAGCGCAACCCATTGAAGGATTTTCCCAGTTGTCTTCAACGAAACGAATATCATGTTCCAAAGGATCGATTCCTAATAAACGCAGACTGCCTAAATAAAGTTCTTGAATATTATCCGGTGATGGTTTCATAACTACTTGAAACTGATGATGTTGAAATAAGCGGTTTGGATTTTCGCCATAACGGCCGTCAGCTGGACGTCTTGAAGGTTCTACATATGCAGCATTCCATGGTTCAGGTCCAATCGCACGCAAGAATGTATAAGGGCTCATCGTTCCTGCCCCTTTTTCTGTATCGTAGGATTGAAGCAGCAAGCAGCCTTGATCTGACCAATATTTTTGTAACGTTAAAATGATTTCTTGAAATGTTAGACTATTTTCTTTCATTATAGCATTCTCCTTTTTATTTCAAATTATATTGGTTAGCTAAAAAAATATACAAAAAAAGTCCCTATGCTGACAGTTAGTCATCAGCATAGGGACGATAATACAATCGCGGTTCCACCCTAATTCTAGTTTACTAAAAACTAGCATCTTTTTTATTGAACAGCTCCAGAAGGCCTTTCAAAATTTTGTCTATATTTGGCTCGCACTATCCCAAATTCGCTCATATAGAGGTGAAATTTTTACTTTTTTCTTTCATCGCTGGTTATTCAGTTGTTTCTATCATAGCTTGTAACAAGAACTTTTGTCAATCATTACTTTCATTCTCATCAAGTGTTTCATCAGGAGTAACTTTTCTATCAATCAAAAGGTTGCCCCACGTATACATCTGATCAATGAATTTTTTACTCTTCAACTTAATTCCAACCGATTCGTCATAGATAAGGTCGATCAATGTCCTGATTTCTCGTTTCGTCTCTTCTTTAACCGTAATAGAGCCTAATTGATCTAACGAAATAGCTGAAAATAAACGCACGAAATGAATCGCTCTTTGGCTAGAATGGTACCGATAACGGTCTAGCTGCCAATGTTCTTGACATAATAATCCACCATAGCTGCCAGAATAGTCAAACGGGCCTTCAGTTTTCCCACAGATACGGCAACCTCTTAATTCCGGAGAAACACCAAAGTAAGGCAGAATTTGGATTTCAAAGATATTGACTACTATTTCCGGATCTGTTTCTTCATTGATTTCGGTTAAACAGCGGTCGATTTTATGAAACAACGTTCCATCTACAATACCATCATCTAAAGCCGCATCTGCTAAACTTAAGATATATGTCGCGTAGGCATTCAAAAAAATATCCGTTTGCATACTTTTATATTGATCAACTTCTTTTACATCTCGTATAAAACACAGTCCCGTGTCTCGCATATCGGCTATATAAGTTGCTTTTGTAAAGGGCAATACCGCAGTTCTAAGTTTGTTTTTTTGCTTTCGAGCTCCTTTGACAAAAAACATTCTTTTCCCAAAACGATTTGTAAATAATTTGACTAATTGATCATTTTCACGATGGTTTCGTACAGATAACACAATGCCTTCTACTTCTTCTATTTGAGCCATTTAGAAACCCCCTACGATACGATCTTTATTTAAAAAAACAAACCATAATGATATGGTTTGTTTTTTTTAATGGTCAGTACTTTTTAGTAATCATCTTTACGGTAACCGTAGTCTTGCAGACTCGATTGACGGTCACGCCAATCTTTTTGAACTTTTACCCATAAATCAAGATAAATTTTGTCTCCTAATAACACTTCGATATCTCTTCTAGCTCGGATACCGATATCTTTCAGCATTTTCCCGCCTTTGCCAATAATGATACCTTTTTGACTTGAACGTTCAACAATGATTGCTGCATGCACTTGAACTTTACCTAATTCATTTCGTTGCATACTCTCCACTACTACAGCGACAGAGTGAGGAACTTCTTCTCTCGTTAATTCAAGAACTTTTTCACGAATCAGTTCAGAAACAATAAAATACTCAGGATGATCTGTTACTTGGTCATCCGGATAAAATTGAGGTCCCTCTGGAAGATAGTTCTGCAATTCAGCCAGTAATGTATCTACGTTGTTTCCAACTGAAGCTGAAATCGGAATAACTTGCGCAAAGTCGACCAATGAACGATAATCCTCAATAATTGGCAATAGTTGATCGGGATTAATTTTATCGATTTTATTAAGCACTAAAAATACTGGGCTTTTAGCGGTTTTTAATCTTTCCATAATAAAATTATCACCAGGGCCACGTTTTTCAGCCACGTTTACCATAAATAAAATAACATCGACTTCTCTAAATGCACTGAAAGCTGAACTAACCATGAAATCTCCTAGACGATGTTTAGGTTTGTGGATACCAGGAGTATCGATGAATACAATTTGTGATTCTGGAGTAGTATAAATACCCTGAATTTTATTTCTTGTTGTTTGTGCTTTGTCGCTCATGATTGCTATTTTTTGTCCAACAATTTTATTCAATAACGTTGATTTTCCTACATTTGGACGTCCTACGATTGAAACAAAACCTGATTTATGTTCATTATTATTTTTCATTAAACCATATCCTCCGATTTAAAAGCTCCGGGCAGCAATTCGCCAACCGTTGTCAATTGTTTATTTCCTTTATTATTCGTTAGCAAAACAGGCATTTCTGGTCCACAAAATTCTGCCAGTACTTGTCTGCATGCCCCACAAGGTGAAATTGGACCAT
This sequence comes from Carnobacterium pleistocenium FTR1, assembly GCF_000744285.1. NCBI lineage: Bacteria > Bacillati > Bacillota > Bacilli > Lactobacillales > Carnobacteriaceae > Carnobacterium > Carnobacterium pleistocenium. Next base: position 1,419,316 of record NZ_JQLQ01000002.1, read on the forward strand.
CTGTATCGCCGGTTACTACCAAGTACTCAAACGTATTTTTCCCTTCAGAAACGGCTTTGAAAATTGCAGTGCGTTCTGCACAATTGGTTAGACCAAAAGAAGCATTTTCAATATTGCATCCTGAAAAAATTTCTCCTTCTTTTGTTAAAAGAGCTGCTCCAACTGGAAAGTGGGAATAAGGAACATAAGCTTTTTCTAACATATCTGTTGCTTTATTGATTAGTTCTTCGACTTTTTGATCTGTAGCGTGCATAAATGTTGCTCCCCTTTAAGATAGAATTTGCCATAGTTTAGGTAAAATAATAATTGCTGCTACAATAATGGCAAATCCTGCTGTAACTAAAACAGCAGCCGCTGCCATATCTTTGGCCTTCTTTGCTAACGGATGATATTGTTCTCCTGTAGTTAAGTCGACTACATTCTCAATTACAGTATTCCAAACTTCCATTATGATCACTAAAAAGATACTAAAAATAACCCATAGCCATTCATTGCTAGCTAAATTAAGAAAAGCACACAATATCAAAACGACTGAACCAATTAAAAGATGTGAGCGCATATTTCTTTCTTCTTGAAACGCAGTTAAAATTCCTTTAAAGGCGTATTTAAAAGAGTTTAAAAATGCAGAATTTTTCCCAACTTCCCCTTTATCTTTTAAGTCCATAAGCTTCTAGTATCTCTTTCTGCAGCCCAAACATTTCTTTTTCATCTTCAGGATCCATATGATCATACCCATTCAGATGCAAAAAACCATGTAAAGCAAGGAATCCTAATTCTCGATCAAAAGAATGTCCATATTCAATGGCTTGGCTCGCGGTTTTATCAACTGAAATGATAATGTCGCCAATGTTCCTTGGCATCGGTTCTTCCAAATCATCAAAGTTGATTGTTAGTTCATCTTCTACTTCATCTTCAATTGCAAAACTAATAACATCCGTAGACTGATCTTTTCCACGATAAGTCTTATTAATTTTTTGAATAGCGTCATCCTCAACAAAACTTACTGACATTTCTGTATCATCTGGCAACTTTAAATGATTTCCAGCAAACTCTAATAAGGAATTGACTAGTTCTTTCTGTTCTGTTGTAATTCGGTTTGTTTCATCATACAAATCTAATTCCATAGGTATTATTCCCACTCCTTTTTTAATTTACTCTTTCACGCTCAGTTGGTCATTCTTTTTTAAAGTCGGATATTCGATCCTCGAATGGAATGTACCATTTAACCCTTCACATATGGATTTTTCAACTATCTTCAATTCTTGTAAAGAAATGGAACACTCATTAAACTGACCATCCGTAATTCTTCCATTAATTAAATTATGAACGAAATTTTCAATGGTCTCTTTAGTTGGATGCGACATGGCCCTTACAGCTGCCTCAGCACTGTCAGCGATATTGATAACTGCTGCTTCTTTTGTCTGTGGATTTGGACCAGGATACCTAAAATCACTCTCAGCTACAGTATCGTCTTTTTCTTTAGCTACCACATAAAAAAATTTCATAAGTGTCGTTCCATGATGCTGAGCACAAATATCAATGATTGATTGAGGTAACTTAGCTTTTTCTAGCATTTTCACACCTTCAGAAACATGACCAAAAATAATTTCTTTACTTTCAAAAGGAGTCAACAGGTTATGTGGATTTTCCATTCCAGGAGGTAAATTCTCTATAAAAAAGAGTGAATGACGCAATTTACCAACATCATGATAATAACAAGCTACTCGAGCGAATAATGAATCTCCTCCAATTGCACCAACAGCATTTGCACTTAAGTTGGCTACCATCAAACTATGATGATAAGTACCCGGAGCCTTTGTCAGCAATTCTTTTAATAAAGGATTATTGGGATTGGATAATTCAGTTAACGTTAAAACAGCATTTTCACTAAAAATAACTTCAACGTATGGCGATAGCAGGACAGCCATAAAATAAGAAATAATGCCACTGGATAAAGCATATATTACCATTAAAAAGACCTGTTGAGACCATAGATGAATATTTAAGTATAAGATAAAGGAACTGATAAACAAGGCATTAAAGACTGTTACCCAAATGAAGCTTGACCAAAACTGGTTTGTGATTTTGGTGCGCGTGATCATTGTACCCATCATACCGCTTAATAGATAAAACAGAACTAATATAATACTAAAACTTGTTCCTGAATCAGGACTAAAAATAAAGATAGAAAACGCAGCAGTGAATCCATTAGCTAATATTCCAAAACGTCTTCCGCCAAATGATGTCAGCAAAATGGTTACCAATGCAGCAGGATATAAAAAACCTATGTATTCTACATCAGCATTTTGAATCAACTGCAAACCTTTCATCAATAATAGTGAGATTACCATAATAATTGAGTAAAAGGTAATTTGGCGTCCGTGCTCTATCCTATTTTCTTTTCTGGTTTTTCCTAAATAAAACAATAACAGAGCTTGAGTGAAAATTAAAACGATTAAACCATACAAGGCTTGTCTAGAAGAATTATTATCCAGCAAACCCAACAATTCAAGCTGATGCATGTTATTACTGTCGACTACATGTCCTTCTTGAATAATTACCTGACCTTGTAAAATTAATGATGGTTGAACATTCGCCATTGCTTCTTCAATTTCTTGCTCGGTAGCAATTTCATTGTAACTATTATTCTCAACAATTGCATTGTCAACGATTAATCCGGCTACTCTTTGCATGTCTGAGTCTAAATCAGAATAATCTAAATTATTATTTGCTTCCAGTTTAACTTCATTTAGTTCTTCACTTTTTATCGGTTGAGACATAAATTCGGAAACTACTGAGACAATTGATTCCTTCATACTAGTTAAACTAGCTTCATCTGCTGCTAATAAATCTAAGATAGCCCAATCGGGGAACTGCTCAATAAAAGCGGTTGTAGAATCATCCAGATTGTTCAATTTTTCTTTGAATAACCTTAATAGTTCATCATCTGCTAATTCAGCTACTTTTACCTCTGATAATTGTTGAGAGGATACCGAAGAATTATCTTCTGAAGCTTTTTTTCTGGCTTCTTTTAAATCTGCTTCATATATTTTATTTGCCTCTTGAATAGTCTCATCAAGAGTAGCAAACAAAATTTCTATTTCTGATGTTTGAATATCTTTTAAGTCAGCATTATACGTATACACAGGAGAAACGGTTGTAGCAACTGTTTCTTTATTTGCTTTTGTTTTCTCTGTGTCTTCAACCGTTGCATTGGCACGTATTGTTTCTTCTGCTACTTGAAAAAGTTCGATGTCTAGAGCTTTTGGTTTAACAGCACTATACATGATTGAAAATAAAATGATAGATGTAAGCAAGAGAATAGAAGGAATATATAATTTTCCCATTTTTTTCTGAAGGCGTATTAAGTTTCTTCGCATTCATTCACTTCCTAGTCGTTTTTTCTGCACTTGATTTTTCAGCATCGTTTTTTTTAACTTCATTCAGGTTTTTTTCATTGCTATAAGCATCAATAATACTCGCTACTACCGGATGACGGACTACATCATTCGAATCAAATTGGACAAAATTTACACGCTTGATTTGTTGTAAAACCTTTTCAGCATGAACGAGTCCGCTCATAGCTCCTCTTGGTAAATCAATTTGAGTAACATCTCCATTTACGATCATCTTTGAACCAAAACCCAAACGAGTAAGAAACATTTTCATTTGAGCTTTTGTTGTATTTTGTGCTTCATCAAGAATAACAAAAGCATCTTCCAATGTCCGCCCTCTCATATAGGCTAACGGAGCAATTTCAATAACATTCCTATCCATTAGACGCGTTGTGTGCTCTACACCAAATACATTGTACAAGGCGTCATAGATTGGACGTAGATAAGGATCTACTTTTTCTTTCAAATCGCCTGGTAAAAACCCAAGATTTTCGCCTGCTTCAACTGCTGGACGAGTTAGAATAATTTTTTTCACTTCACCTTTTTTCATAGCAGCAACAGCCATCACTACTGCCAAATAAGTTTTACCGGTTCCTGCTGGGCCTATTCCAAATGTGATATCATTTTTTTTAATTGATTGGATATATTCACGCTGACCGAATGTTTTTGCCCGAATAGGTTTTCCAGCATGATCTTTTCCAATTTCATCTTCATACATACTTATAAAGAAATGCAGCGTATTATTTTTTGCCATTTTGATGGCAGTAATGACATCGGATGAGCCTATAATAATTGAGCGTTTTATTAATTCTTGTAATTGATTAAGGATTTCTTCAACCATAGCTGTGTTTTCTTCTGTACCAACAATTTCTATATGGCTACCACGGCTGTTAATAACAACTTCCATTGAGTCTTCTAATAAAGCTAAATGTTTATCTTGAGCACCAAATAGAATAGCTGTAGTATCTTCGTTTTTCAAATTTACTAAACGGGGTTCGTTCATTAAGTTAGTCAAACAAACAACACTCTCCTTTTTCTTTCTATAGTTTAAAGAATAGCACATTTTTCGTTTAAAATGAAGCTTTCCTTCTTAGATGGGAGACTGATACTTACGTGACTATCATTTTTAGTGTTGCTAAACAATTTAATTAACTGACTCATCCAAAATTTCCAGAGGAATAGCGTTGCTTCTAGCTATGTAGAGGATTTTATAGCTTCGCGGGCAACTATGTTTATTTGTAAAAGAAATTTCCTCTTGAAGACTCTACACCATTTGACGTAGAGCCCATTTAAGCATTAAAGGTAAAAAAAAAGATAAAGTTAAGAGATACCTTAACTTTACCTTTTTCAAAAGATTATTGCTTATCTTTTAAGCATTCAATAATTCTTTTACTAATCGATTTACTTCGTTACCGTCTGCTTTACCTTTTGTTAAAGGCATAACAACTCCCATAACACTTCCAAAATCTTTCATAGATTTAGCATCTACCTTAGTAATCGCTTCTTGAATGATCGCTTTAAGCTCGTTTTCAGAAAGTTGTTGAGGTAAATAGTTTCCAACGATATGAATAGCTGCTTCTGTTTGTTCAACTAAGTCTTCTCGACCAGCATCTTTAAACTCTACAAGAGATTCACGTCGTTGTTTCATTTCGCGAGAAAGAACTGTTAACTCTTCATCCTCACTTAATTCATTACCTTTGCTGATTTGATCATTTTGCAATGCAGCTTTTAACATGCGCATAACAGCTAAAGATTCTTTATCTCTGGCTTTCATCGCAATTTTAATGTCGTCATTAATGGTTTCTAAAAGTGACAAGACTTTCCCACCCTCAATTCTAAAAGCTTTTGACTAGAATTTACGTTTTCTAGCTGCTTCAGATTTTTTCTTACGTTTCACACTTGGTTTTTCATAGAATTCGCGTTTACGAGCTTCTTGTAAAGTACCTGTTTTTGAAACGGAACGTTTAAAGCGACGAAGAGCATCATCAAGAGATTCATTTTTCTTAAGAACTGTTTTTGACATATTAGATTCCCTCCCTCCGTGCTTGAATAAGTAACTGTTATTTAGAATACACTAATAAATTACTGCATTCATAAACACTGTCCTTACTTATTATATCGAATGTATTTTTTCACGTCAATACAACTTTTCCATATTTTAATAAAAATCAACAGTTTATTGCCTTTTTTCTCATTATTTAAGCACAATTTTCACATTTCCCAAAAATTTCAAACCGATGAGACTCAATCGTGCACCCATTTAATTGCGTTTCAAAAAAATTCATTGGGCACATTTCAATTTTTTTTGTTTTTCCACAATTTGTACAAATAAAATGATGATGATGTCCGGTATGTTTGCATCCAAAGCGGAACATTTTTTCTCCATTCAATTCGGTTTCTTCAAGGACATTCAATTCTACAAAAGTATAGATATTTCGATAAATTGTATCATAACTAATAGAAGGGTATCTTTCTTTTAAACCTAGTTGCACTTCTTTTGCTGTTAGATATCGGTTTTCAGAGACAAATACGGATAACATATTTTCGCGTTTATCTGTATATTTATAACCATGTTCTTTCAATGTCTCAATAGCTTGTTCAACTGCTGTCATATAGATGATCGCCTCCTTTATATGAACTGTTCACTATTATTTAGTATAACTTATTTATCTTAGCTTAATCAAGTTGTAAATCTTGCAATTTTTATAGGTACTTCATTGTCGTTTCACTAACTCTTCCTGTATACTATTAAAGTAGTAAACAGAAACAATGAGGAGGAACAAAATGTCTTCACATAAACCAATCAATTTATATGTTATTTCTGATTCAGTAGGCGGAACAGCTAGTCAACTTGGTCAAGCAGCTATGTCTCAGTTTCCTGATGCAGATATAAAAGTTTCGGCGTACCCATTCATTCGTGGCGAAGACACGCTTATATCTATACTAGAAAAAGCAGCTTCTGATAATGCGATAGTTCTTCATACCTTTGTAGATAAAAATTTAAATAAAGCAATTCAACTATTTTGCAACGAATATAATTTGATTTGTTTTGACCCATTATCGCCAATAATCGGCGAATTAGAAAAACGTTCTGAAATGACTCCATTGCAAAAACCAGGAGCGTTGCATCTTTTGAATGAAACTTATTTTAACCGAATTAAAGCCATTGAATTTGCAGTAAAATTCGATGATGGCCGTGACCCAAAAGGTTTTTTAGAAGCAGATATCGTAATCCTTGGTATTTCTCGAACTTCAAAAACGCCATTAAGCATGTTTTTAGCTAATCAAAATTACAAAGTTGCTAATCTGCCTCTTCTACCAGAAGCACACATTCCTGAACAAATTTTTCAAGTAGATCCTAAAAAAATAGTTGGTTTAACAAGTGATAGAAAAGCGCTAAATTCTATTCGTCGAGAACGAATGTTAACTTACGGAATGAATCCTGATACAGAATATTCTAAGTTAGACCGAATTGACAGAGAATTGACTTTTGCAAAAGACTTGTATGAAAAATTAAATTGTTTAGTGATCAACGTTTCAAACAAATCGATTGAAGAGACAGCCGCAATTATTATTAATACCCTCCAAATAGAACACAAGCATCATGAGCAAAACTGATGTCTATAAACTAAAGCACTATCTTCAAAATAAAGAGATTAAATCAAGGAATTCAACCCTCGATTTAATCTCTTTTTAATTTTGTCATCTTTCAGATGAAACGATTGAGAAGTGCTTTAGTTCAACTAAGGAATCTGACTTTAGAACCCTCGACTTGATCCGCCACCACCGGATCCACCGCCGCCTCCGAAGCCGCCTCCGCCTCCGCCGCCAAAGCCACCGCCGCCAAAACCGCCGCCGCCACGGCTTCCGCCGTACATGCCAAGCAATAAAGGCCACAAGCTACCTCCTCGTCTTCCTCTTCCACCACCAGATCCGCCGCCAAAAAAGATACTAGCAATAAAGAAGACTAAAACTACGATTAGAATAGCTGGAAAACCACCATCTCCATCATCCTCATAGTCAGTTGGGTCTACAGTATAACCTGAAAAAATCGTGTCATTATCGTACTGATACTCTTCATTAACTTTTACGGCTGTTTCAGTAAAGATACTTTTCAATGCTGTATCGTAATCATCATTTGATAAGGCATCAATATTCCGATCTAAGATAGCTCCAGTCCCGCTATCCGTCAAGGCACCTTCTAAACCATAACCAATTTCAAAACGAATTTCCCGCTCTTCAGCAGATAAAAGAATCAAGACTCCATTATCCAAATCGGAACTTCCAATTTCCCATTTTTCAAATAACTCTACAGTGTACTCTTCGATCGTAACACCCTGTAAGCTATCTACAGTAGCCACAACTACTTGTGGTTGCTCATTGGTATCTTCGTAATGCTTATTGACATCAATGATAAATTGTTCTGTCTCATCAGAAAGTAAATTTGCTTCATCATAGACATAAAATTCGTTAGAAGCTTCTGGATAATCGACTGCTGCCTCAACAGATAGAGGGAAAATAATCAAAAGCAATAAACCAAAAGAAAGAGCCAATAAACGTAAAACTGAAAATCGATTCACTTTTTCCACTGATTTCCCTCCTTGTGTATTAGATGTAATCAGCTTATTCCTCATTGTTATCAAAATCTACTTCTGGCGCTATTTCAGCACCTTCAACTGCTTCAAAGTAAGGTTTTTCTGAGAATCCAGTTATTCCGGCTATAATAGATCCAGGGAAACGGTTTACACGGTTGTTGTACCCTTGTACTGTCTCATTGTATCGTTGTCTTTCAACTGCGATACGATTTTCTGTGCCTGCTAATTCATCCATTAACGCCGTTACGTTTTCGTTGGATGTTAATTCTGGATAACTTTCAACAACAACTAATAAACGAGATAAAGCTGAGTTCATTTCATTATTAGCTTCTACTTCTTCTTCCATGGAACCTGCACCGCTTAGTGAAGCACGGGCATCTGCAATCGCTGAAAATACTTCTTGTTCTTGGTCCATTGCTCCTTGAACTGAATTGACTAAGTTCGGGATCAGATCATTCCTACGTTGCAATTGCGATTCAACTTGTGACCAAGCAAGATTCACATTACTTTCTTCTTGAATCAATCTGTTGTATGAACTAATTAAGGGAACTGCAATAATTAATACAGCTATAATAATCCCAATGATTATTTTTGTACCACTTTTCATGTTTTTCATGTGTCATCCTTCTTTCTTAATTTATTCTAATGCAATTAGTATACTTTATTTCATTAATTAGCACATCCGTCTAAAGGATGAAAACTTTAGCTTTTCAACTCTTTATTAACTCAATTATGACATAAAACTCGAGTTATAGGAAATGATAAAAACAAGTAAAAGGAGAGAAAGAAAAACAGCTTCTTTTTCTCCTACACGATTATTTTTTATATTAGTAACCTACCTGATTCAAGATATCTTCGAGTAGATTTGGATTAAAAGTTTGTTCTTTTAACATTTTAATTTCATAACCATAAGGCGCTTTTTTATCTTTCTTGTCTTCTCCTACATACGGAGTTTCTAATATCTTAGGTAAGGCTGTTAATTGAGGATGATGGACAACTTTATTTAAAGCGTCAAACCCAATTGTTCCAAAACCAATATTCGCATGGCGATCTTTATGACTACCTTGCAAGTTTTTTGAATCATTCACATGGATCACTTTAAGACGGTCCAATCCTATGATCTTATCAAACTCATTCAAGATGCCATCAAAATCTTCTTTCATATTATAACCAGCATCGTTTATATGACAAGTATCCATCGTTACAGATAGTTTATCATTTAAGGTTACTCCCTCAATGATTTTTGCAATTTCTTCAAAGCTTCGTCCAATTTCAGTTCCCTTACCAGCCATAGTTTCTAAGGCAATTTGTGCTAATTGATCTTTATGAAGCACTTCATTCAACCCTTTTACGATGTTAGCAATCGCAGCATCTGCTCCAGCGCCAACATGTGCTCCTGGATGCAATGTGATTTGTCTTGCACCTAGCGCTTCTGCTCTGACAATTTCAGCCCTTAAAAATTCGATTGCAAAAGAAAAGTTTTCAGGTTTGACTGTATTTCCTAAATTGATAATATAAGGAGCATGAACAACCATATGTGATAAATTATTTTTCTCCATGAATGATGTACCTTGAGGAATATTCATATCTTCAACTAATTTACGTCTTGTATTTTGTGGGGCTCCAGTGTATATCATAAATGTTTCAGCATTGTAACTGGCAGCATCTTCCGCAGAACCTAGCAACATTTTTTTTCCACCCATTGAAACGTGCGAACCTAATAAAACCATCTTTTTTCTCCTACTCTTAACCGTATTTCTTTTTATTCTAATCTAATTGATTTAAAAGAACAACCTAGATTCAGCTCATTTATTTTCTATTGTTCTTTTAGAGAAAGCTCACTTGCCCGAATCAAATTTTCTGAAACAACGGATGTATCACTGAAGAAATCAGCTAAATGCTGTTTTTCATGAGTGAACAGTACCATTAAATAAATAAAGGGGAATGTTTTCAGAATATAGCGGCCAAAGCATTCACGAATTAGTACCGTTCCCCAACTTAACGTTTCTTCTTTAAAACTGATTACGCGAATTCCAAAAATTATTTTTCCAATTGTTTGTCCATTTGTCAGTTTTGTTAAGACAACAAAATAAAGAAGATATACACCTAACTTGCTTAATGAAAAAGCTGAGAATGATTCCTCACTAAGTGGATAACGCAATACTAAAAATAGCGATTGAACAATTAATCGATTTATACTCCAGATAACAAGCACATCAATCGAAAAAGCAAACACTCGCAGCCAAAAGCCTACATAAAAAAATGAAGGGAAATTGTGAAACGGTTTTTGCTGACGCTCTTCTTCTTTTTGTTTTTCTTGCCAATACTTTCTTCGAGCATCTCTAAGATTTTGTGGACTTGTTGGTTTTTCCTCTTTAATTTTTGTTTCCTCTAAAGAAGATTTAAAATCACTCTTATCTGAAAAAATTGGTTCATTCTTTTTTTCTGCTAGTTTCTTTAAACGTTTTACTTTTTCAATTTCCGCTTCTTCAATCGCTAATGTTTTTTTAAATTCATTTAAGTCTATTTCTTTTGTGTCGTCTTTTTTTGGTTGTACCGTTTTTTGTTCATTCTCTTCAGGAGTTTTAGTCATGTTATTGGCCTCCGTAATAGTACATCATCTTTGGAGAATCCGCTGTTCCGATCACAGACATTAATTTTTCTATCTCTGACTCTGCTGTTCCACCTGTTTGAAACAGGTTACTTGCTGTTGCACTAAATAAAGAGGCAAAAGATAAAGAAGGATTTTGGTAACTGAAAATCTCTGCATCTTTTAAATCATAGTCTTCTTGAATCGCTTCAAGAGCGTCTTCTTGGTACCCAATCTCATCAACTAACCCGTTTTCAACGGCTTGAGCTCCATCATAAATACGACCGTCAGCTAAATTCCTGACCACATCTTCTTCCATGCCGCGTCCTTCGACAATGATCTCTACAAATCGATTATACGAAGTATCTACCATAGTTTGCAAAATGGCTTCATCTTCTTCAGTCATTGCACGAGTTGTAGAACCGATATCTTTAAATTCGCCACTTTTAATCGTCGTGTCATCCACACCGATTTTTTCAAATAATTCAGTGAAATTGGTTCCAGACATAATGACCCCGATTGATCCGGTTAATGTTTCTTCAGAAGCAAATATTTTTTCTGCTGAAGCGGAAATATAATACCCTCCACTAGCAGCCATACTGCCCATAGAAACATAGATGGGTATTTCTGTTTCTTGTTGAATAGCACTCAATTTGTCTTTGATTTGAGCACTCTCATACGTTCCGCCACCTGGAGAATTAACCGATAGAATAATGCCTTTGATTGTATCATCAACTAAAATTTGCTCTAATTGTTGTAAAAAGCCAGCATGATCGTACGCTGAATCTCCAGTCAAACTAGTTGTTTGTCCACTTAAAATAGTCCCATCTACAGATAAAACAGCAATTCGGTTTGAACTATCCCCAGCTGTTACTAGGTTTTCTTCTAAAGTAGTTGTGCCCAGTAAGCCCATAAGACTATCGCTTACTGATTCCGTAGTTTCTTGCTTTTGTACCATATAAGAAAAATAATTACTGAAAAATAGTGAGAAAATAAAAATACCAAGCGCAACCCCTATTGCAGACCATCTTTTTGCATTCATATGTAAACCCTCCTTGAATTTTCTTCCTTATTCTATTTTGACAAAATTGAATATGAATAACAAGTTATATTTCTATATTGTCTATTTTTTCCGGTAAAAAAATGATTTAACAAGTATTAGTGGCCCAATAAACAAAAAAACACAGAAAAATACGCAGGCAAATCTAGTTTGCCTGCGCTCTTTACTGTCCAAAAAGGAGTCTTTTAAAGACTAATCTTCAATTTTTGTTGTATGAATAGACAATTCACTTAGTTGTGCTTCACTCACTAAACTAGGAGCTTCTGTTAATGGATCAGTCGCTCTTCCGTTTTTAGGAAACGCAATTACTTCACGAATATTTTCTTTGCCCGCAAGCAACATCGCAAAACGATCAAGTCCTAATGCAATTCCACCATGTGGCGGGAAACCATACTCTAACGCATCTAATAAGAAACCAAATTGTTCTTCGGCTTCTTCTTTTGAAAAGCCTAACGCTGCAAACATTTTTTCTTGTAAATCGCGTTTGTGGATTCTGATCGATCCTCCACCTAATTCATAGCCATTTAATATAATATCGTAGGCTTGAGCATACACTTTTCCAGGATCTGTTTCCAATAAATCGATATCGGATTCTTTTGGCATAGTGAATGGGTGATGTGCAGCGGTGTAACGCTCTGCTCCATCATCATACTCCAATAATGGCCAGTCAACGATCCAAAGGAAGGCGTATACTGATTCATCAATTAGTTCTAACTCTTTACCTAACTTCGAACGCAAAGCTCCTAGTGAATCGTGGACAACTGATTTTTTATCTGCCACAAACAACAGTAAATCACCAGGTTTTGCTTCCATTTTTTCAATCAAGGCTTCTGAATCGTCTTTAAAGAATTTAGCGATTGGTCCTTTTACCCCATCTTCTTCAACTTTTAACCAAGCTAGGCCTTTTGCACCATAAACCGAAACAAATTCGCCTAATGCATCAATATCTTTGCGAGAATAGTTGCTTGCAGCTCCTTTAGCATTAATGGCCTTTACAGCTCCACCATTTTCAATTGCTCCACTAAAGACTTTGAAACTAGATTCCTTAACAAGTTCACTAACATCTACTAATTCCAATCCAAAACGGACATCTGGCTTGTCGCTACCGTAACGACTGATTGCTTCATCGTAGCCCATTTGTTGGAACGGCAAAGTCAATTCAACACCTTTTGTATCTTTCAATACTTTGGCTAACAATTCTTCAGTAAACGATTGAATTTCTTCAGGTTCTAAAAAGCTCGTCTCGATATCGATTTGTGTAAACTCAGGTTGACGGTCTCCACGTAAATCTTCATCTCTAAAACAACGAACGATTTGATAATACCGGTCAAATCCAGCACCCATCAAGAGTTGTTTGAATAATTGTGGTGATTGAGGCAAGGCATAAAAATGACCTGGATGTACACGAGAGGGCACAAGATAATCTCTAGCGCCTTCTGGAGTTGATTTTGTTAAATAAGGTGTTTCAGTATCAATAAATTCATGGTCATCTAAATAATGACGAATAGATTTTGTCATTTGATGACGTAAAATCATGTTTTGAGTCATTTCTGGACGTCTTAGATCCAAATAACGGTATTGCATTCTCTTATCATCTGATACTGCTACCCCATCTTCAATGTAAAAAGGCGTTGTTTTCGATGTGTTTAAAACGGTCACTTCATAGGCTTCTACTTCAAGCTCACCGGTTGCAATATTTTTGTTTACGACTGATCTATCTCGTTCAACAACTTTTCCTTTTACTTCAAGAACATACTCACTACGAATATCTTCAGCTTTAGCCAAAGCTTCTTTTGAAAAAGTGGGATTAAAAACGATTTGAACGATTCCTTCACGGTCACGTAAATCAATAAAAATTAAATCCCCTAAGTCTCTTCTTTTTTGTACCCATCCTTTTAATACGATCTCTTGCCCTAATAAATCGCGCGAGATTTTCCCACAATATTCTGTTCTTTTTCCCAATTATTCCAGCTCCTATCCTTAATCGTTCGTTTTAATCTTCTTTATTGAAAAAATCATTAAAAGCTGTCATATCTGCTATTTTTAGATTAAATAATTTTTCGAAATCTTTGTAGATCTCTGCTAATGAAACACTTGATTCTTTTCCAGTTTTCATCACTTTAAAATTTGCTTCTTTTCTTTCTAATTCTGCATCACCTAAAGTAATGACCACTTTAGCCTTTAATTTTGACGCTGTTTTAAATTGCCCTTTTATTTTACGGTTCATATAATCGCGGTCAGCAGATAATCCTGCTCCACGAATCGCTTGAACAATTTTAAGCGATTCAAGGTTAGTTGCTTCCCCTAACCCAAGCACATAAACATCGACTTCATGCGTATCTGGTATCTCAATTTCTTCTGCTTCTAGAGTCATCATTAAACGCTCTAACCCTAACGCAAAACCAAAACCAGGTGTAGCTGGTCCGCCAATTTCTTCTACTAATCCATCGTAACGTCCGCCAGCACAAATAGTTGTAATTGCGCCAAATCCTGGAGCATCACTCATAACTTCAAAAATCGTATGTGTGTAATAATCTAATCCTCTAACCATGTTAGGGTCTATTACAAAAGGAATGTTTAAAGCCGTTAACATCTCTTTAACAGATTCAAAATGTTCTTTTGAATCTACACTTAGATAATCTAAAATAGATGGAGCCTTTTCTACGATTTCTTTATCTTTTTTATCTTTGCTGTCTAAAACACGTAAAGGATTTTTGTGCAGACGTGTTTGCGAATCTGAGCTTAGTTCGTCAAAATGAGGCTCTAAATAAGCAATAAGTGCTTCTCTATAAGCTAAACGACTTTCAGCATCACCTAATGAATTGATTACTAATGTCAATTTTTCTAATCCCAATTCTTCAAACAAGGCCATTGCAAGAGCCATTGCTTCTACATCTGTTGCAGGATTCGTACTGCCAAAAACCTCAACACCTAGTTGATGAAATTGTCTCATCCTGCCACCTTGGGGACGTTCATAGCGGAACATTGGACCTTTGTAATACACTTTATACGGTTTATTGTGTTCTGGACCAAATAATTTGTTTTCAACAAATGCACGCACAACAGGAGCTGTTCCCTCTGGACGAAGCGATATATGCCGATTCCCTTTATCATAAAAATCATACATTTCTTTTGAAACGATATCGCTTGTTTCTCCTACTCCGCGAGAAAACAAATCATAACTTTCAAAAATAGGGGTTCTTATTTCCCCAAATTGATAGTCTGCTAATACCATCTTCAAAATTTCTTCAACGTATTGCCATTTTCTTGCTTCTTCTGGTAATAAATCAGCTGTTCCCTTAGGTTTTTGAATCGCCATTCCTCAACACTCCTTATTTTCTACAATTGAAATTTATAAAAAAACGCAAAAAAAGTCCTTATTCTGAATAGAATAAGGACGAATGAATTTTCACTATACGTGGTACCACCTTTATTTGAAAGCTAAGCTTTCCTCAACGATTAACGCTCGTAACGTAGCAGCTTTTCACTGCTAACCCTCAAGAATGTCTTTCAGTTTATTCTACGGGAATTTCTTTCAGCCAAAGGAAATTCTCTCTATTCACACGCTAGAACTACTTACTTTTTCTTTCATTGGGTATTTCATATAATAATACAACACTACAAGAAAGTATAACCATTGTCAAGACTAGAAGAACTAAAAAGACTGGTTCTTTTGGTCACTAAAAAAAACAGAGGAATATTAGGATTTAATTGCATATTAAAGCGTAACATTGTTATAATTAGAGAATACATATAATCTAACGTTGATTGCGTTTTCGCAATTAAGAAAGTAGTGAACCTATCAGTGGAAAATAAATTGACATTAAAGAAACCAAAAAAAATTGTTTCATTGTTGCTCATTGCCTTATTTATCGGGTTAACCGCTTTTGCTACAGTCGTCCTTGCTAATCAAGGAACGATCAAAGTCGATGCAAGTGTGGTCAATGTTCGAACGGGGCCAGGTCTATCTTATGACATTATGACCCAAGTTACTGGTGGAGAAAAAGTCACCATGTTATCAGAGGAAAATGAGTGGTACAAAGTACGTTTGAGCAATGACCAGATTGGCTGGATAGCGAGTTGGCTCATTGAGAATACCGAGGTAAGTGCTGCAACCAATAAAATGGGAATCGTTACAGGTCAAGAGGTAAACATTCGTACTGAAAGCAATATTAACTCTGATATTCTTGGAAAAGTAACAAATGGGACGGAGTTGACCGTTCTGTTTCAACAAGAAGGTTGGACTCAAGTTCAATACAATGGACAAGTTGCTTGGATAAGTTCTGATTTAATTGAAATTTCCGAAACTGCAACTGAAACAACGACTGTTGCGGTTGCAAAAGACGATTCTGCAACAATTCAAACAGTTACAACTCGTAGTGCTGGTACAAATATCCGAAATAGTGCTTCAATCAGCAGTTCAGTTGTCGAAACTGCTGAAAAAGGTGAAAGTTTCAATTACCTTTCTACAGAAGGTGATTGGTATCAAGTAGAATTACCGGATGGCCAAACAGGTTACGTAGCCAATTGGGTAGTAGACTTATCAGCTGACCAAACACCTGCTCCCACAGCTAGTGTCACTTCATTAGCAGAAGCTACTATTGTCATTGATGCAGGACACGGTGGAAATGATCCCGGCGCTTTAGCAAATACTTTTCTCGAAAAAGAAGTCACTTTAAGTACGGCTAAACTGGTTGCTAATCGATTGCGTGATGCTGGAGCAAATGTTATTTTGACTCGTTCAGATGATGAATTTCTTAGTTTAGATGAGCGAACGGTTATCAGTAATCAATCTAATGCAGATGTATTTATCAGTTTACACTATGATTCAACTGAAACTGCAAACGAGATCAGTGGAACTACAACCTATTATTACCACGATAAAGACATTCCTTTAGCTGAAATTATTAGTACCAATTTCCAACAAAATGGTATATTGCCTAATAATGACATCCGCTTTGGCGATTTCTATGTCACAAGAGAAAATACTCAAGCCGCGATTTTGATTGAATTAGGCTATCTAAATAATGATGTGGACCAACTCACGGTCAATTCATCCACTTATCAATCATCTGTGTCTGAAATCATTTATCAATCATTAAACCAGTATTTTATCCCATAATTAAAAAGAGAACGACCAGTAGGAATCACTACTCCTACTGGTCGTTCTCTTTTTCTAGCCTTTTTTTAATGTTGCTTGCTGTCGATTATAATTGTGACTGGACCATCATTTAAAAGTGAAACTTGCATATCTGCACCGAATATTCCTGTTTGAACATTTAGACCGGCTGCTTTTAATTGAGCGTTGAATGCATCGTAAATTGGAATGGCTGTGTCTGGTTTTGCAGCTTTGGTAAAACTTGGGCGGTTTCCTTTTCTTGTATTAGCATATAGTGTGAATTGAGAAATAGAAAGAATTTCTCCACCAACATCTTCTATGCTTAAATTCATTTTCCCTTGAGAATCTTCAAAAATACGCATTTTTCTGATCTTGCGTACTAGGTAATCGATGTCTTCTTTTTGATCTTCTTCTTCTATCCCAACTAACAATACCAATCCATGAGAGATTTTACCCACAATCGCTCCTTCGATACTAACACTTGCTTCTTTGGTTCTCTGAATAACGATTTTCATTTTTACGGACCACCTTAAAAATTTTGATTTCAACTATAAAAAAAAACAGAAAATTGTCTCAAAAGACAGACAACTTTCTGTTTTTTAATCACTATTGATTAGGATGACATTCTTTTTACATTGTAGACATCAGGAATAGATTTAATCTTTTCAACGATTTTATCTAGTTGATAGATATTTTGAATGCCCACTGTTAATGTAATAGTAGCCATTTTATCATTATCTACTTTTCCATTTACATTATTTAAATTTTTTGTCATACTATTCACAACTTGTAAGACTTCGTTTAATAAACCAGAACGATTATAGCCAATAATTTGTAATTCAGCATTATAATCTTGGCTTTTAGACGTAGCTTCTTCCCATTCAACTTCAATTAAGCGATTTTCTGCATCTTTTGCTACAAGGACATTAGGGCAATTCTTTCGGTGAATCGAAACGCCTCGCCCTTTTGTAATGTATCCAACGATTTCATCACCTGGTACAGGGTTACAACAGCGACTAATGCGAATAAGCAAATTGTCGATTCCTTGAATGACAATACCGCCTTCGTGTTTTACCTTGATCTTCTCAGGCTCTTTTTTAGTTTTCGCTTCACTTGATGTAACTTCTTGGACTTTCTTTTCATTTTCTCGCTCTTTGCGTTCTTTTTCCGTTAAGCGATTAGCGATTGCAAGAGCCGTTAATTCACCAAACCCTACTGCAGCAAATAAATCATCTTCTGTTGTAAAATTGAAGCGTTCTAAAAGCATCTTCACATTAGTTTTCGTCAAGAAATTTTTAGGCTGGAATTGCATGTCATGCAATTGCTTTTCAAGCATATCTCGGCCTTTTACAATATTAGCTTCGCGATCTTGCAGTTTGAAGAAACGTTTGATTTTATTTTTGGCTTTGCTAGTGGATACTAAGTTGATCCAATCTCGGCTTGGTCCGTATGAATTTGTAGACGTCATTATTTCAATGATATCTCCCGTTTTCAATTTATAATTTAAGGGAACAATTTTACCATTTACTTTAGCACCAATTGTCTTATTGCCTATTTCTGTATGGATATTAAAGGCAAAGTCTAACGGACCGGCTCCAGAAGGTAATTCGCTGACGTCTCCTTTTGGTGTGAAAACATACACTTTATCTTTGAAAATATCTTCTTTAACACTTGCCATAAAATCACTAGCATCTTTTGAATCATCTTGTAAATCGATAATATCACTAAACCAGGCTAATTTATTGCCTTCTGGATTGCCTTCAACTTTTTTAGTGATACCTTCTTTGTATGCCCAGTGAGCTGCAACCCCATACTCAGCAACTGCATGCATTTCTTTTGTCCGAATTTGAACTTCTATAGGTTTACCATATTGTCCAATAACCGTAGTGTGGATCGATTGATACATATTTGCTTTTGGCATAGCAATGTAATCTTTAAATCGACCGGGCATTGGTTTCCACCGGGTATGAATTGCTCCTAATACAGCATAGCAATCCTTTATTGAATCCACAATGACACGAATCGCTAATAAATCATAAATTTGATCAAATTGTTTTTTCTGATCGCGCATTTTGCGATAGATAGAATAAATATGTTTCGGTCTACCCGTGATATCTGCCGATATGTTTAATTCTTCAACGGATTCTTGAATTTTTGAAATGGAGTCAGAAATATAAGCTTCTCTTTCTTCTCTTTTAGAATTCATTAAATGAACAATGCGATAATATTGTTGCGGGTTCAAATAACGCAAGGAAGTATCTTCTAATTCCCATTTAATTAAATTAATCCCTAATCGATGAGCCAGCGGTGCATAAACTTCAAGTGTTTCATTTGCAATTTGTCGTTGCTTTTCGGGTCTATGAAATTTTAGTGTCCGCAGATTATGCAAACGGTCAGCTAATTTAACCATGATCACTCTTAAGTCTTTTGCCATTGCCAACAACATTTTACGGTGATTTTCTGCTTGTTGTTCTTCATGTGATTGAAATTTTATTTTCCCTAATTTGGTAACACCATCTACAAGCATAGCTACTTCAGGAGAAAATTCTCTTGAAATATCTTCAAAGGTATATTCAGTATCTTCTACAACATCATGAAGAAATCCGGTTGCTACTGTTACAGGATCCATTTTCAATTCTGCTAAAATACCAGCAACTTGTATCGGATGGATTATATACTGCTCACCTGATTTTCTGAACTGGTCCTTATGAGCATTTGTGGCAAAATCACAAGCCTTTTTGACAAAAGCCACATGACTGCTATTCATATAAGTAACGGTTAAGGCAATTACTTCTTGTGCAGTATAATCTTTATTTTTGGGCATCTTGTCACCTTCTTTTCATTTATCACTAATTAAGTCTTATGCTCGATTTCAGTTCAAATCAATGAGTATAAAATAAGCACTCCAACTGAGTGCTTCAAATACTGATTCACCCTACATTATACTCATATTAGAGATAAATTTCAATACTAATAGAAAAATCAAATAAAACAGTCTTTATTTTTACTTTTGTAAATTATTCTATGAAAAAAAGAATAAAAGTCGCTTCAGACTCCTATTCTTTCTAGCTTATTTATTCAGTTTGCTGGTTATTTTGACTTGAATTTATTTATCCGTTTACGATTGCTAAGCCATTTGAAGATCCCAAACGAGTAGCTCCTGCTGCGATAAATTGTTTAGCATCTTCTTGTGTACGAACACCGCCACTTGCTTTAACACCCATATCAGGTCCTACAGTTGCGCGCATCAATTTGATATCTTCAAGTGTTGCTCCTCCTGTTGAAAAACCAGTAGATGTTTTCACGAAATCAGCTCCAGCTTTTTTAGCCAGTTCACATGCACGTACTTTTTCTTCATCAGTCAATAAGGCTGTTTCAATGATTACTTTTGATAATGCCTTTCCTTTTGAAACAGCTACAACACTTTCAATATCGCGTTGAACTAAAGCGTCATTTCCACCTTTAAGAGCACCGATGTTGATGACCATATCTACTTCAGTTGCACCATTTTGAATCGCATTTTCTGCTTCAAAAGCCTTTACTTCAGATGTATTAGCTCCTAAAGGAAAACCAATGACTGTACATACTCTTACGTCTGTACCCTTAAGTAATTCTGCCGCTTTTTTAACCCAAGTTGGGTTTATACAAACGGACATAAAATCATACTTGGCTGCTTCTTCACAAAGCGTTTTGATTTGTGCTTCCGTTGCTTCTGGTTTTAATAATGTGTGATCAATTGTTTTATTTAATTCGACTGTCATATTATATCCCTCTTTCTTATCTTGATGATAGCATTTTCATTATACTCGATTTTTTGGTTCGGAGCAAAAGAAATTTCTTACTTATCCATTAACTCAAAGTGGTACGAAGCCGCTGCTAATGCATATAGTGGAGCGGTTTCTGTTCTTAAAATTCTTGGGCCCAATGCACAAGGCAAAAAGCCATTCTGAATGAATGCATCTACTTCATCTTTAGATAGCCCACCTTCAGGACCAAAAATAATGAGTAACTTCCCGCCAATAGGCAGCTGCTTTAATCCTTTAACAAAATTTTGATCTTCTCCTACTTTAGCACTTTCTTCATAAGCGACTAAACAGACATCAAAGTGTTCTTTCATCTCAATCAGCTGCTTTACCGAAGCAAGTGGCTGAAGTGTTGGAATTTTTGTGCGATGCGATTGTTCAGCTGCTTCTTGTGCAATTTTTTGCAACCGCTCAATTTTTTTAACGGCTTTTTTGGCATCCCATTTTGAAATTGAGAACGACCCTGCAAAGGGAATAAACGCACTTGCACCTAATTCTGTTCCTTTTTGGACAATCAAATCTAACTTATCGCCCTTAGGAAGTCCACTAGCAATCGTTACCTCAATTGGCAATTCTTGTTGTCTAAGATCATCTTCGACCCAACTTAAAAGAACTCTTTTCTCTTCAATTGCATTGATTTTGGCAATAAAAGCTTTCTGATCTTTTGTTACCAGGTACACACGATGATCGACTTTCATCCGCATCACTTTTATCATATGGTGAAAACTGTCTCCATCAATTGAAATAGTTTGATTTTGATAATCTGTTAAATCTTCGTTTAAAAAATAGCGTTGCATTTATTCATCCTCCGCTAATGGTTTTTGAGCGACAATGCTGCACCAGTCTTTCATTTGTTGTACTTGGATGATCGTAAAGCCTTGTTTCTTTTGTTCAGAAAGAATAAGCTCTTTTTTATCCTCGATGATTCCTGAAGTTAAAAATAGACCGCCTGGTTTCAACACTTCAAAAGCTTCCGGTATAAGTGGAATGATGATTTCTGCTAAAATATTGGCTACTACGATATCAGCTTCGATCGTTACACCTTTCAGCAAATCATTGGCTTTTACAATAATATCTGTAGCGTAATCATTCAACTCAATGTTTTCAACGGCTGCTTTTACAGCCACATCATCTAAATCATAGGCATGAACATGCTTGGCACCTAAAGCTTTACTAGCAATACTTAATACACCTGAACCTGTCCCTACATCTAAAATGGTTTCATCGCCACGAATATACGTTTCAAGAGCTTGTAAAGAAAGCATGGTTGTTGGATGAGTACCTGTACCAAAAGCTAAACCAGGATCTAGGCGTATCACACGTTCATCCGGATGCTGTAGCTCATACTCTTCCCAGCTTGGAACGACCGTTAGAAAGCGCGTTACTTGCAAAGGATGGTAATATTTTTTCCAAGCCGTAGCCCAGTTTTCTTCCGCAACTTCATCTACTTTCACACTATTTGGTGCAATATCTAAGCCGAATGTTTTGAGTTCATTGATTCTAAGTTTAATGTTTGGAACCAATTCAGGTAAAAATAGCGTATCTGGAAAATAGGCTTTTATGATCACCCCTTCTTTAGAAAAATCCGCTTCATCTAATGCCCATATTTCACCAAATCCATCATCAGGATTATTTAAAAAATCTTGTCTATCTTCAATAGCTACTCCTTGGGAACCTGATTCAATAAGAATATTCGATACAGCTTCTACAGCTTCATTTGAGGTTTGTATTTGTAATTCAATCCACTTCATCTTGTTGCTTTACCTCCAATTAATCATTCATTTAGTTGTGACTAGTTTAGTACTTTGGATAAGAAAGTTTTTCTTCGTTATAACGATTGATATCTTTTAATGTTTTGATTGTTCCATCAAAATTGGTATCGTTCCAGTTTAATTCAAATTCTTCGATTGTTGGGTCAGTAGCAAAATCTAACAAATCAGATTGTCCTTCTGTTACAACGATACGCAGTGTTTTTAAAAGTGCATCAATATATCCTTTTTCGATACCTATTTTAAAATCAACCGGGAAGGCTTTTAAGTAGTTATCCATTTGAATTTTTGATTTTTTAGGATCAAAAAGGCAGATAGCATCTTCAAATTGAATAATATCGCCTTGAGCTGTTGTTCCTTCAATGTCTTCAATCACAATATTTTCTTCATTTTTTTCAGCGAAAATCGAAAAATAAACTTCAATCGCGTGCTGTTTTTTATCCCATTCTAATTTCCAATCAAATTCAAAGTCATTTTCTTCTAACGCTTCGCCTAAATAATCTAATACTGATTCTTGTGCCATTATTTCCGCCTCCATTAGTTGATTGGTTCTTCCCAACCAAAATCTGTTTCTATTGCACCTTTTTTTCTTGATACATATGGATTTCCTACTACAGTATATCGGAGCAGTGCATCCGTCCATTCGCCTTTATTGGGGACGCCTATTCTAGGAGATGATTGAATTTTTTTAGGTGTTTTCCTTGTAGCTATATCTATGAGCAAAGGCGATTCTGCAACGGATGTCCCATCATCCAATTTAGTGATATCCATTGCCTTAGTTAGTTTTCCGGGTCCATCTGTTACTGCAAAGCCAACCTTTCCTCTTCTTTCAGACATTAGTGTTACACCTTTTAAAGGCTCAATAGCGCGTATTAAAATGGCTTCTGGTACCCCTTTTTCTTGAACAACTACATTTAGCATTAAGTGCGTGTGCATGCTGTAGACATAAATTGTTCCAGGTTCTTTATACATAGAGTCCAGACGAGGAGTCCTTTTTAAGCCATAACTATGAGCAGCTTCATCTATCTCACCTAAATAAGCTTCTGTTTCTACGATCCAACCAGATGTCACCCCTTCATCTGTTTCTTTGATAACCAAACAACCAAGTAAATCTTGCGCTATTTCTTCCGTTGTTTTTGTTTGATCTGTCCAAAAATTCAAATGTATTCCTCTTTCTAGTGTATTTCATTTTTAGTGACTAATGCTTCATTTACTAGTATACAATAAAAGAACCCTTAGATAAAAAGAAACTCATTTCAGCTAAAGATATTTTGAAAACTAACCGGATGCCATGATCAGAAAAGAGGATGGAAATCTGTTTATTTTACAAAACACGTGACTCTCTACAAACAAACCCACTTATTCCAGAAGAATTTTTTTAAAATCACCCACATCATTTGACTTAGAGCCAATTAAAAAAGCCTTATTGACGACGATTATCGTCTTCAATAAGGCTTTTTAGTCGCTTGACCTAAAACGTACTGTTAGTCCATCTCAAATGCACCAGTGTACAATTGGTAGTATTCTCCTTTTTGAGCAATCAACTCTTCATGATTTCCTCTTTCGATAATGCGTCCTTGATCCATGACCATGATCGCATCAGAATTGCGTACAGTTGATAGGCGATGGGCAATCACAAATACCGTTCTGCCTTTCATCAATGCGTCCATTCCGCTCTGTACAACCCTCTCCGTACGCGTATCAATACTAGACGTCGCTTCATCAAGAATCAGCACTGGAGGATTCGCTACAGCTGCTCTAGCGATTGCCAATAATTGTCTTTGGCCTTGTGAAAGCGAACCGCCATCCCCAGTTAACTCTGTTTCATACCCGTGTGGCAATTGTCTGATGAAAAAGTCAGCATTGACCAGTTTTGCCGCCGCTTCAATTTCGTCATCTGTAGCATCTAAACGGCCGTAACGAATATTATCTTTAATGGTTCCTGAGAACAGATGCGTATCTTGTAATACAATACCTAAAGATTTTCTCAAATCATCTTTCTTGATATTTTTAACATCGATGCCATCGTAAGTGATGGTTCCTTTTTGAATATCGTAGAAGCGATTGATCAAGTTGGTAATAGTTGTTTTCCCAGCTCCAGTTGCTCCAACAAACGCAATTTTTTGACCTGGTTTTGCAAATAAATCAATGTGATGAAGGATCGTTTTATTGGCATTATAGCCAAATGTTACATCTTTAAAACGCACATCACCCGTTGATTCTGTATACATAGCTTCATTAGTCGCCGTTGGTTGTTTCCAAGCCCATTGACCGGTACGTTGAGCAGATTCTTCGATTCTTCCGTCAACTTGCTTAGTAATATTTACTAACTCGATCGTTCCACTATCTTCTTCAGGTTTTTCATCCAATAAATTGAAAATACGTTCTGCTCCTGCTAGCGACAAGATGATCGCATTAAATTGTTGCGAAATTTGTGCTACAGGCATGGTGATACTTTTGGTGAACTGAACAAAAGATGCGATACTCCCTACTGTTAAAACCGTAAGTCCTGTAATCGAAAGAACAGATCCTATGACAGCTGTTAATAAATACATAAAGTTTCCTATATTTCCCATGATCGGCATTAAAATATTTGCATACGTATTTGCTTTTGTAGCATTTTCTCTTAACACTTCATTTAATTCATTAAAATCAGCAATTGCTTTTTCTTCATGATTAAATACTTTCACAACCTTTTGGCCTTCAATCATTTCTTCTACATAACCATTCAACGTTCCCAATGCAGCTTGTTGTATTGAGAAGTAACGGCCACTTTTACTACCAATTGTACGAATGACCAGGATCATTATCCCTAACATACTTAAAACAACTACGGTCATTGGTATATTAATAATAAACATCGCAATAATGATTGATAAAATCATAACCAACGCCGAAAATATTTGTGGAATCGATTGGCTGATCATTTGTCTTAACGTATCTGTATCATTCGTGTAATGACTCATAATATCGCCCGTTGCATTGCTATCGAAATAACGGATAGGCAAAGATTCCATATGCGTAAACATTTCATCTCGGATATCTTTTAAGATTCCCTGTGATACAG
Source organism: Carnobacterium pleistocenium FTR1 (assembly GCF_000744285.1). Lineage (NCBI taxonomy): Bacteria > Bacillati > Bacillota > Bacilli > Lactobacillales > Carnobacteriaceae > Carnobacterium > Carnobacterium pleistocenium. The sequence continues at coordinate 1,444,714 of NZ_JQLQ01000002.1, forward strand.
TAACCATTGTGCGATTAAAAATGTAAGTGAAGAGTGCACCAGTCAAATACAACAGCGCCATTAAACCGATAATGCGTGCTAAACCCGAGAAATCAGGTGTTTCTTGAGTAAGAAGCGGAGCAATGTAATCATCAATCAGCGTTTTCGTAAAACTGATCCCAATCGCATTGGTAGCTGCACTAATGATGATACTGACAATTACGATGATGATCCGTAATTTATACTGCTTAGTCGTCGCGTAAGAAAGAATTCTTTTAAATATTTTTAATGGACTAACAGTTGGTTTCGTGATTGGTTTATTTTTCAACTATCGTCCCTCCCTTTACTTGAGAATCATATACTTCTTTATAGATTGTATTGTTTTTTAGTAATTCTTCATGTGTGCCAATTCCGTTGATTTTCCCTTCATCTAATACGATGATGCGGTCAGAATCTTGAATAGATGAAATACGTTGCGACACAATAATCTTCGTTGTATTCGGAATTTCTTCTATAAATGCCTTTCGAATATAGGCATCTGTTTTCGTATCCACAGCACTTGTAGAATCATCTAGAATTAGAATTTTAGGTTGTTTTAATAAAGCACGTGCGATCGTTAACCGTTGTTTTTGACCACCAGATACATTTGAACCACCTTGATCTAGTACCGTTTCATAAGCATCTGGAAAAGATTGCACAAAATCATCTGCTTGAGCTAACTTAGCGACACGTCGAATTTCTGCCTCAGATGCTTCTTCATCTCCCCATTTCAAATTGGTACTGATCGTTCCGGAGAATAACGTATTTTTTTGCAATACCATTGCAATTTGATCACGCAACGTTACTAAATCGTACTCCTTCACGTTACGTCCTGAGACATAGACTTCTCCTTCAGTCGTATCATACAACCTAGGAATCAGTTGGATCAGTGAAGTCTTACCACTACCTGTTCCACCAATGATCCCAATCGTTTCACCAGATTTGATTGTGAAATTAATCTGACTCAAATCGGACTCTTCGGATAGTTCATTGTATTTAAATTGAACGTTTCTAAACTCAATGTCCCCATTTTCAATGGTGGTGATTGGGTTCTTAGGATTCGTTAAGGTTGCTTTTTCTTGCAAAACTTCAGCAACCCGCTCTACTGAAGCTTCAGAAATTACGATCATAATAAAGATCATCGAAATCATCATAATACTGCTTAAGATTTGCATCATGTATGTGATGAAACTTGTTAATTCACCCGTACTCATTGTTCCACCAACAACATACCTTGCTCCAAACCAATAAACAAGAAGTAAACTAGAATAAATGGCAATCTGCATAATCGGAGCATTAAGAGCCGTAATTTTTTCAGCCTTTGTAAATAAATCTTTGATATCTGAAGAAGCTACTTTAAATTTTTCGATTTCTTTCTCTTCACGAACAAATGATTTTACAACGCGTACGCCGTTAATGTCTTCTTGTACGGTTTGATTTAATCGATCATATTTTTTAAAAACCGCAATAAAATAAGGATGCACGCGGTAGATAAGGGCAATTAAAATAAAGCCTACGATGGGAACGATGACTAAAATCGTTAAAGATAATTTCAAATTCGTATAAGCTGCCATCGCAAAGGCAAAGGCGATCATGAAAGGTGCTCGAATAATCGTTTTTAATACCATTTGAAAAGCCATTTGGATATTTGTAATATCTGTTGTAAGCCTCGTGATCAAGCTGGATGAGGAATATTTATCAATATTATCAAAAGCAAATGTTTGAATATTTTTGTAAATATCTTGGCGAAGATTCGTTGAAAATCCCACTGCAGCGTCCGCAGAAAACTTTCCGCCTAATACTCCAAGCAGCATAGAAAGACACGCCAATGCAAACATTAGTGACCCTATTCTCAAAACATAATTGAGATCCCCTGCTATTAATCCGTTATCAATGATTTTTGCCATGAGAAAGGGGATAAAAATCTCAACAGCCACTTCCAATGCCATAAATAGCATCGTTAAATATGAAGGTTTCTTGTATTGTCGCAGTGATTTTATTAACGTTTTATACATTATTAAACTTCTCTCCTTTTAATCAAGCGAATGCGCCTGCTCCATTAAAGCATATATCCGGTAAATCGTTTTTATCGTCAAACGAATATCTTCTTCCGGAATATCTTTTAAAATTTGACCATTTTTATAGTGAAAGTCATACACAATTTCTTGATGCAACAATAACCCTTTTTCGGTTAATCGAATATTTACTACTCGCTTATCTGCTGCATTCGGTTCTTTTTTGATGTAACTTAACGTTTCTAGCAAAGCGATGTTTTTCGTAATACTGGGCAGCGTTAAACCAATTTCCTCAGCAACGTCACTTACACGCACTTCCGTTAATTTTTTTGACAAATTGTACAAGGTTTTAATAATATAAATATGTCTTTTTTGTATTTCCGGAGGCGGTTCAGGTAAAAAACGTAACGTTTGTTTTGCGTTCAAACAGGCATCAATATATTCCTCAGATAGTTTACTATCCATTACTCTTTCCTCCTTAAATTAAATTACCTAATATAATTACCACAGGTAACTATATTAGCAAAAAAAAGAATAAATAGATAGTGAAATCTACTTATTCTTTCAAAGTAATTTTATGAGAACGATTTAATTTTTTTTAATTTGATAGTTGTTTAACTTTTATTTTTTTTGCCTAAGCCGGTTAAAAATTTGACCGTTTTAGGATCAGAATGAGAGAAAAACAAACTTTCTTTTTGATTCAATTCTAGAATCGTAGCCATATCTTCATCCGTTAATGAAAAATCAAAGACATCAAAATTTTGGATCATGCGTTCCTTTGTGACTGTTTTCGGAATGACAACAATACTGCGTTGAATCAAATAACGTAAAGCTACTTGAGCTACGGATTTACCGTATTTATCTCCAATTTCTCGCAATGTTTCATTGTTAAAGAAATCATTTCTACCTTCAGCAAACGGTCCCCAAGATTCAATTTGAGTGTTGTATTCTTCCATAATTTTTTGAGCTTCCACTTGTTGGTTAAACACATGTGTTTCTACTTGGTTTACCATTGGTGGGATTTCACTGAACTCAGAAATATCAATAAATCGATCTGGATAAAAATTGCTTACCCCGATAGCTTTTAATTTCCCAGCTTTATAGTATTCTTCCAACGCACGGTAAGTACCGTAATAATCATTGAACGGTTGGTGGATCAAAACGAGGTCTAAATAGTCTGTTTGTAATAACCGCATTGATTCATCAATAGAAGCTTTAGCCTTTTCATAGCCAGCATTTGAAATCCATACTTTTGTGGTAATGAAGAATTTTTCTCTTGGGATCCCACTGTTTTTAATAGCATTCCCAACAGCTGACTCATTTCCATAAGCTTGCGCAGTATCGATAGAGCGATACCCTACCTCAATGGCTTCACTTACCACCCGTTCGCATTCTTCTAAATCATCTACTTGGTATACTCCGTAACCTAAAATCGGCATTTTTATGCCATTAGCTAATGTAACAGTTTCCATATTTAGTGCCTCCTATAAATTTTATCGATTGATTAATTGCGTAACAAAAACCTATCAGAGATGCAAAACTTTAAAAAGTTTTTATAGTGTTACCTCTCTTGCTTAGTTGGACGGATGATCACTTCATTCCAAGTAGCATCTTCGGGCAAATCAATCGCTTGTTTGATCGTTAAAGCTACCCGATTAGCAGAGATGCCATAGGCTTTATAAAAGTCTTCAAAGTTACTTTGGAATTCTTTATCTGTCACTGAACTTAATAATTCTGTATTGATCGCACCTGGCGAGATAATCGTTACACGGATATTTGATCCATCTTGCGCAGCTTCTTCTCGTAACGATTCACTGATAGCACGAACAGCCCATTTAGTGGCAGAATAAACCGCACTACCTGCATGAGCCATATGTCCTGCGACTGAAGAGATATTGATGAATTGACCAGCTTTTTGCTCTTCCATATACGGAAGGGCAGCCCCGATACCATATAACGTTCCTTTGATATTGATATCGATCATAGCATCCCAGTCTTCAATTTTCTTTTGTTTCAGTAACGATTGGGGCATGATACCTGCATTGTTTACCCAAACATCGATTCGGTCGAATTTATCTACTGCTAATTTTGCCAAAGCTTCTACTTGGTCAGCTTTTGTAACATCTGTGACTGCATAAACAGCTTCTCCACCTAATGCTTCTACTTCTTTAACGATTTCTTGTAATAAGTTCTCACGACGAGCACCTAAAACTAATTTGGCCCCATCTTTTGCCATAATCAAGGCCGTTTCTTTTCCAATACCGCTTGATGCTCCCGTAATAACAATAACTTTTGACATTTATTTTCCTTCTCTCATAAATAATTACCTGTTTTTCTTTATATAACGCCGACTGATACCCTCTTTAATGCCTTCAATGCTACCTATCATAACCTCCTCTTTTATTTAAATGCTAATGACAGCATACAACTTAGAGTTCACTCTAAGTCAATAAAAGTGAATCAGAAAATAATCAAACTAATCCATGGATTTTTTGATCCACTCAGTCCATTTACAAAATAAATAGATGCTGGCTATCTTTTTAGCATTACGGTCTTCTTGCCATTACGCTTGTTGACTTTACCTTAGTTCATTTCCCTTACTTTCACACGTTAATCATTTTTTATGAGAAGCCGACAATGTCATGTGGAATATACGGTTCTTCTAGAAAACTGATATCTTTTTGGGTAAGTTTAAAATCAACTGCAGCAACGGCCGTTTCAACATGTTCAAGTTTCGTTGCTCCAATGATCGGTGCTGCCACTCCCTCTTTTTGCAAAAGCCAAGCGAGTGCCACATGTACTCTACTAACATCGTAACGTTCCGCTAACTGCGCAACTCTTCCAATAATTTCACTATCTTGATCAGCTGTTTTATCATATTTAAGACGCGCGATTTTATCTGTTTCTGTACGTTTGGTTTGAATAGATAAATCTCGAGTCAATCGTCCTGAAGCTAAAGGACTATAGGGTGTCAAAGAAATACCTTCCGATAAACAATAAGGTAACATTTCGCGTTCTTCTTCACGGTAGATCAAATTTAAATGATCTTGCATAGAGATAAATTTGGTCCACCCATTCTGTTCTGCAATATTTTGTGCCTTTTGAAATTGCCAAGCGTACATCGAAGACGCTCCTATATACCTTGCTTTGCCAGCTTTTACAATATCATGCAAGGCTTCCATCGTTTCTTCAATCGGTGTATTGTAATCCCAACGATGAATAATATACAAATCAACATAGTCTGTCTGCAACCGCTCTAAACTTTGGTCTATTTGAGAAAGAAGAGCTTTTCTTGAAAGTCCTCCGCCGTTTGGACCATCAAACATTTGTCCATGAACTTTTGTTGCTAATACGATTTCATCTCGGTTCGCATAGTCTTTTAATGCTTGGCCTAAAATTTCTTCGCTTCTTCCAAGTGAATAGATATTTGCTGTATCAAAAAAATTGATTCCAAGATCCAACGCTCGTTTAATGATTGGACGACTTTCAGCTTCATTTAGTACCCATTTGTGAATCCATTTTTCTGGATCCCCAAAACTCATGGCCCCAAGACAAATTTTTGAAACATCCATACCTGTATTTCCTAATTTTGTATATTCCATTTTTTTATCCCCTTCACGAATGATTAAATCCCTTCTTACATTATTTCTACTTAATTGCTGAACACTTTAATTAAAATTATTTTACTAAGTTCATTACTTATCTATTAGGATACACCTTTGAGTTAACTTCAAGTCAAGTAAAAACAACTTTTTTTATGGAGATCCCTGGAAAAAACGACTTGCGTTATAAAAATTTTCTCCAGATCTAATTTTTTTGAGAGTGTTCGCTTTACAAAACGAACACATGTTCGTATAATGAAAATAGAAAGGAGGGGTTATGATGGAATTCAATTATGTTGAAGAAAAAAGCAATGATATTTTTTGCATCGATGTTAAATCATTTTACGCTTCTGTCGAATGTGTGGAACGTGGTTTGCATCCCCTTAAAGCATTACTTGTTGTCATGAGTAATGCAGAAAATTCTGGTGGTTTAGTGTTGGCTGCTTCACCTATGGCCAAAAAACTATTAGGTATTAGTAACGTTTCTCGAAAGTGGGAGATCCCTCCTCATCCTGATTTGATCATCGTACCACCTAGAATGAGCTTTTATATTGAAAAAAACACTGAAATCAACGATATTTTTCGTAAGTACGTTTCCGATGAAGATTTACATATTTACAGTATTGATGAATCATTTGTATCCGTTAGGGGGAGTTTAAAACTTTTCAAACGAAAAACTGCTTATGATATGGCCAGAATGATGCAATACCATATTTTCAAGAAAACCGGTTTATACGTAACGATTGGCATTGGCGATAATATGCTAATGGCAAAACTTGCTTTAGACAATGAAGCCAAACACAATTCAGATTTTATCACCGAATGGCGGTACAAAGACGTTCCTAAAACCGTCTGGAAAATTGAACACCTGACAGATATGTGGGGTATCGGAAGTCGAACCGAGAAACGATTAAATAGTTTAGGAATTAAGACGGTCTATGATTTAGCTCACGCAAACTTCTATCAATTGAGAGATTCTTTAGGTCTTATTGGCGAACAACTTTATGCTAACGCTTGGGGCATCGATCGCAGCGACATTAGAGATTCGTATCGACCATTAGAAAAAAGTTACGGGAATTCCCAGATTTTAAAAAAAGATTATTTTAAAAGACAAGAAATTAAGATTGTTATCCGTGAAATGGCAGAACAAGTTGCTACTCGAATTAGAAAGCATCATTGTCAAACTGGATCTATCAGCCTCTCCATAAGTTACTCTAAGTATGAAGAACAATCTGGCTTTTCTCGCCAGTTAAAGATACCAAGTACTTCTAATACAAAAAAGCTCGTTGATTATTGTTTTGAAATTTTTAATAAGTATTACGAAGACGATAAAGCTGTGCGGCATATAGGCATCACGTATTCAAAATTAGTCTATACGAGTGATATCCAATTGGATTTATTTGAAAATCCTACTGAACAAATTACAAATGAAAAATTAGATTTGCTAGTGGATAAAATAAGAGATAAATACGGTTTTCAATCATTAGTACATGCTAGTAGTCTTATGGATGGCGCAACAGCTATCAACCGCAGTTCTCTTGTTGGTGGTCATGCTGGCGGAATGGAGGGTATACAATGAATTATTTAAATAAGGAATACCACGATCGTGGCATAAAGAAATGGGCAGGGTTCTATTTATCAGAACATACAGCTGTACAAGAAAAATTGACAAACGAAAGACATGAGGTCAATCCTCAAAAACAACAAATGGATCCACAAGAAATTGCTTCAGTAGTGAATGAATCTATCTTAAAAAATAAATCCATTGCAATTCAAATCGAAGCAGTCGATCAAAATGGCTGTTATAAAGATGATGTTGTTGGTCTTATTGTTGGTGGAGATGAATTGGGTATCTATGTAAATGATACAAAAGTTGATTTTGATGAGATTCGCAACATTCAATTTATTAGTCTAAAAAAATGGACTCATCTTACGGATTATAATTGACATGAATGGAGGGAAAATTATGAACACCACTATGATTACCGGAAAAGTTGATTCAGATGTTAAAGTGCTCAATACAAAAAACGGCACACCACTATGCAGATTCACTCTACTATCAGATGGCCGTAAATATAATTGTCTGGTTGCTGGTAAAAAAGCTTTTGGCTTTGTTTATGAGGTGCAACTAGGTTCAGAAATTAAGATTGAAGCAGTCATTAATAATCGTAATCAATTAGTCGTACAAAAATTTAACGTATCAAATCCTCCAAATTATCTTAGCCAGGCATTTGATTACAAAGGCCATCGGATGCCTCATAAGAAAGTATTATTTTAATGATTATCTTAATAATCCACACTGAAAAGCACCCCTAAAAAGATTAGATTTCACTCTAACCTTTTTAGGGGTGCTACCTGTTTGGATGTATATTTTTAATTATAAGCCCGTTTGCTTATTAAAAATCTTTGGACCTTTTCGCATATTTTTAAAATCATTTTTTGGCGCGTTGGCTTGTTTAGACTTTCCGCCACCTTCTTGTTTCTTTTTAATTAACTCTAACATTTTTTCTTTTGAGTTCACTTTTCACACCACCTTGTTCCTATTAATACACACTCTACGTGCGTTGAGAGGTTGTAAATAATTGCTTGATTAAAGGAAACTTCTTTTTCCGTTTTTTCAATCCATCTTCACAATAATTGAATTTACATTCTCGAATAATAATACAGGATAAACCTTGAAGTAACAAACAAAATATTTTTATCAATTGATTACTCTACAATATTTTTAATACAATTTTTGAAGTGCTATACTCTAATGTGGTACTAGCAATGAAAATAGATAAGCTTCTTCACGATCTTCCGTTACACAAAGCGATACATCGAATTCTGATAAACAAAGTGAATCACCAAGCTCAAATAGCTTGGAAGAACACGCAGAAAGTACTCCAAGTACATCTGAAAGTATCGTCAATGCTGAAAAAGAAGCTTTTATTCTAATAAAGAACAACCTGGAAATTGGAATTGAAGCCGATAGTGCAAACATCGTCTATGAAGTTTTAGAATCAGGTGGAGACCCTTCTAATTTGAAATTAATAAGCTAATCCTTACAATAGTAAGAAGGTTTTGGAACTGCTGGTACATATAAAATTTATAAAGATGGCACTTATGAAGAACAACCAAACTAAATCAATCACTAGGTAAATTAACCAATAGATTCATCGACTGCCTTGCATTTCATGTGCGAGGCAGTTTACTATTTCATTGTAAATATTCTTTAAACTAACAATTTCATTATCAATTACTACACTAATGAATTAATTTAATATAAAAAACGATTCCAAAAGGAGTATTAAAACTCTATAGTTATACATCATATTTCTCCCTCCTTTCTGGTGCCTATATCAGAAAGCACTCTCAACTCGATGTAGTTAGCCTACTAGAAAATACACACATAAAAGAACGGTTTGTACGATACGCTTTTGACACTAGATAGGAACTATTTCACGTCACCTCTCTGCATTTATGTTGATCTCAATCCCCATTGAATCGTTTGTTACAACACTAATCTTCGAAAAATCATAGTTATTAGATATTTTATGTACTAAAGTAGGTATTTTTCTATTTTCAGATACACAATGTGCTTTTATAGTGCTAAAATCAATTATATAAAAGACGTTATATATATGCACACTATTAGCAAATACACATACGGCTGATATAAATTAACTAACACAGAAAAGATATAGAACACGAGCCAGAATAATTTTCTGAGAAAAAATGTCATACATAAACACAGTGAAAGTAACATTATGGAGGTTCTTTAATGGAAAGGTTTATAGATGTTTTATCATTAATCGCTATTCCAATTTTGCTGATATGGGCTTTGATTTCGTTTATTAAGTACAAAAACAATAAACCAGAATGGATCAATCCACTAGGTAATGCTTTAATGTTCGCTTGGATATTATTTGCCGATTTTGATTCAAATTGGATTTTCTACTCAGGTTTGTTGTCATTGTTTTTTTCACTTTTTCTTTACCATATTGTTAAAAAATACAAAATGGGACTCAATATGTTTAATCCGGCTGATACTTCTAAGAAAACAGCTAAATTATACCAAATCACTCTCTATTCATTTCCAATAATGATTCTACTCTTGATTTCACTTTATTTTATACTTCCTCAAAAACAGTAAGAACAACTAGGGTTTCCTTCTCTTATTTTGAAAACAACAGAAACGGCACTCCTATATATCCTTTAACCAAGCTGCCTGGTGATTTAAAATAATTTTTAAATTTTTTTCTTTTAAATAACGAATGTGTCAAAAGAAAACATTGGAGGGAATCAAATGACTGTGGTTAATAAATCATTATTACAGATCAAAAATGGACGACAAAAAGTTGGTATTAGTTTTGCTGGTTTAGGAGAAATGAAGCAAAATGAAGATGGTTTAGTCTTTTTCAATAAAAAGGATCCTGTTTATTTTGAATTACTTGAATACGTCTTTGATGGGCCCATCTACAATACTGTTGTTGAATCAAAACAGCATAGGATGTCTGTTACCAACGAAAAAAATAAATCAAAGAGAAAAGCTAAACTGAAAAAAATTATTGGTGGAGCAATTTTAGGCACGATGGTATTCCCAGGTCCAGGTACAATAGCAGGTGCCTATGCCGGAGGACGAAGTAAAGATAAGAAAAAAGATAAAAATAATTCAGTTACAGAAGATAATATTCAGTATGTTAAAACAAAAAAACTAGTAGAAGTTCCTGGCACAGCTACGTTAAAATTTAGAAACGTAACAAATTCAGAAGAATTCAGCATACAAATTATTTGTAATTCTTCTAAAAATGCTCAATTAATAAACTTTAAAACTACAAAATCTAAATCTGCCTCTCTTGTGTCGAATTATAAAAGTAATATTGAACAAATAAAAGAATACAAAGAACTTTTAAATTTGGAAATTATCAATCAAGAAGAATTCAACAAAAAGAAAGTAGAGCTATTAGACCTATAAATATAGATATGTACCTAATCGTTTAATACAAAATTAAATAAAACTATTAGTGACTAATAACTAAAATACTTATGACATTTTTTCAAACTATTTTTATTGTGAATATGGCTAATTTGACTATATTTTTCAACTTAATTTTTAATAAAGGTCATAATAATTCGTAATTCTGATATTGTGTGCAATACTCCTAGAAAGGAGATGTAATAACATGAAGTTAGTTATTACATTTATTAATGGAGAAGAACTTGAACTAATTGAGTCTTCTATTTCTTAATGGTTACGTGAATACACATAAGCAAAATACAAAAAATGGACTCGAAAAAATGTTTTCAAACTCATTTGATGGTTTGCATACAGATGTTTTTTCTTTAATCGCTATAAGTACACTTCAATTAGGGTATGCTAGTTTAATTAATGAAGCAGATTGGATTACAGTAGGAAAAGATATTTAATTCGCTACTTTTTATAAAACTTCATCGATTAAATCTATTGCACGAAAATTACTATAACTCTAATTATTAAATAAAAAGCACCCAAAAATTTAACTTTTCGGGTGCTTTTTTTTGTGTTCTTAGTTAGAATCAACTAATTTTTATCTAGCTTGATCGTACATTCGATGCAGAATAAAAATTTATTTAATTCCTTTTTTTCTTCTTTTATCATCTAAAATAATTTTCAATGCACGTTTCTTTGTTTTTATATTTGGACTTTTCATTCTTCGTCTAGCACTCGCTAAATCTTCTTTTTCAGACATCCTATTTTCTCCTAATCTTTAATTTCATTAAATATGGCTAACTAGTAACTGTTTATATCTTCTAGTTGATGCCGTTTTTTATTTAATAGTTTACTAAAACCTAAAGTATTACCAGCTGGCTTTTTTTACACCGGGTATAAGTCCAGCATGAGCCAAATTTCTGAACGTAATTCTTGATATGCCGAATTTGCGCATGTAACCTCTTGGCCGACCATCTGTAAGATCACGATGATGTAAGCGAGTTGGTGAAGCATCGCGAGGCAACTTCTGTAAAGCTGCATAATTTCCATCTGCTTTTAACTCTTTTCGAATAGCAGTATATTTTTCAACTGTTGCTTGTTGGCGTTTATGTTTTTCAATTTTACTTTTTTTAGCCATTATTCATTTCCTCATTTCCTATTTATCTAACATTCAGTACCTAAAAATTGATAAACCAATAGAGCCATTTTATAATCAATGATCTTTATTTCTTATACATTCGTAATAAAGTTCCCAAAAGCAATCTCTTTTACGATTCCGGATGCTACTTTACTTCCGGAACTTGCTGAGTGAACGAGTTGTTCTCCAAATGTTGCATTACTATCTCCAGCTGCATAAACATTTTTGAACGATGTACTTCCAAATTCATCCGTTTGAATTCTGCCTGCATCGTTTAATGTTATCGAAAGATTTTTAGTAAAAGCCAGATTCAATTCAAACCGAGGTATTAAAAATCCTCCATAAACTTCTATAGATTGACTGTTGTGTAAATTGATTTTACCTTTACTTTCCTTTTTTTCAATGGATTCAATTTTATCCTCAAACAATTCAATCTTATTTTTGGAAAGAATTGATTTAATAGAATCAGCAACTTTCATACCATTTGTTAAAACAGTTAATTGTTTGCTCCAATGAAAAATCATTGTTGAAAAATGTAATAAGTGTTCTTCTTGTTCGACAATGATAGCTAATTTCTGATCCTTCAACTCCCAACCATCACAAAAAGGACAGTTAAAAAATAAATCGCCATATACTGACTCTAACCCTTTAACAGTAGGAAGAGTTTCTTTTAAGCCTGTTGCTAAAATAATTCGTTTTGTTTCAAATTTATTTTTTAGCGTTTCAATGATAAAAAAAGAACGTTGATCAGAAATATCGGCAACAGTGTCAGATATCAGTTGAATATTTGAGTATTTCAGGAGGTCTTTTTTTGCTTTTTCTCTAATAGTGAATGGAGATAAACTGTCATTCGTGATAAATCCATGCGATTCATTTGTTACTTTATTACGCGGGTCGTTATTGTCAATCAAAAGAACATTAAGTTTGGCTCTTCCTAAAACAAGTGCTGCACTAAGACCTGCAGGGCCTCCTCCAATAATCACGCAATCGTATACCATAAATTTCTCCTTTTTATAAACAGTTTGTATGATCCGTACTTTCTACTTTATGGCCTTATTGCAACTCTAAGTTTGCATTTACAAAAAAGATAAATTGGATTTATGTATAAGAAAAAAAGACTTGTACATAACAGCATAAAAATTCTATAACTAAGTGAACTACCGAGTTTCTTTATACATAGTTTTCTTTCTTAATTTAGGAGAGTACTTCATTAACTCTAACCGTTCTGGTTGAGTTCGTTTATTTTTAGTTGTGTGATAATTCCTCTCACCTGTTTCAATACATTCAAGTATCACTTTTACTCGCATATATGGTCCACCTTTCTTTTTAAAACGTAATGATTACGTTTTAAAAATAGCACAGTTTAATAATCCCGTCAACTTAAATATCTAAAAGAACATTATTTTTTAATTTGAGCATCCATTTAAAGTGATACCTACCTTACAAATTTGCAACATAATTTTTATTTCAAAAAAAAATAAAGCTTCCGTTAAAAATAGTATAGAAATTATTTTTAACGGAAGGTTATCAAAAGGATGCCTTTATGTATAAGAATTAATGTTTAATTTTAAATACCCGGAATTTTAAATTTAAGGATTTTTAATTCACTAGAAAAAAACTTGTGCAATATGCACTCGGTTAACTATGGAGTAAACTAAGGTACCTCCGATTGTAAAATCAATTTTCAAATTTTATTTTTTATTTGTTCATTCTATTAATTTTAAAAACTTTTCTATTGTTTCCACTTCTCTTAACTGAATTCTTTTCAAATAAATCAAATAAAACGGATGGACTACATTAAAATCACTTAACGGAATCTTTTTTAAGATGCCGTTTTTCAGTTCTTCCTCAACAGCTTTTCGATACACAAAAGTAATACCTAAATTTTTTTCCACCAGTTTTTTTATTGCACCGATACTTCCAATTGTCATAACTTTTGAAAAACTATCTAAATGGACTCCTTTATTTTTTATGGCTGCTTCAAAAATACGCCGTGATCCAGATCCCTCTTCACGCACCAAAATCGTCGTAGAAAATAAGTTATTTATGCTTTGTTCTTTTTTCCATAAAGAGCATTTCTCAGAACAGACCGCGATAAATGGTTCCTCAGCAATCTTTTGAAATTCAAATACAGATTGATTGAATTCTCCTTCCACAAGTGCAAAATCGATTTTCCCATGTTCCAATAGTTCGATTAAGTGTTGAGTGTTGTCCATTACCATCGAAATATCATGTGTTGGGTATTGATTTAAATACGACTCAATGATGTCCGGCATCATATATTCCCCGATTGTCAAAGAAGCTCCAAATGTAAGAGTAGTGCGTTCTACAGTAGAGGCCAATTGTTTTTGTACTTTACTGATCTCTCTTTGCAGCAAATAAAGATCCTTTTGCAGTTGCTTGCCTTTAGCTGTTAAGGATAGTTGTCTGTTTTCATAGCGAATCAGTTCGACTCCTAATTCCTGTTGCAAATATTGGATGTGTTGAGTGACAGCGGGTTGAGTAATGTGCAGTCTTTTGGCTGTTGCTGTGTAATTCATTTCTTCTGTCAGCTTAAGAAACATTTGGTATCGGTAATCTAGCATTTCAAACACCCCCTTCATAAGGTTATCTTATAAAGATATAATAAATGATTATTTTATTTTATACAAATTACCTTATATGATAATCCTATAAATAAAAAATTGGAGGAGGTATAATATGTATCCTCAAATGAAAAATAATCGTTCCATCTTACCTGGTTTAATGATCAGCGTCATAATTTCATTCATTAGTCAGTATTTAACCAATTTTATACCGAACATAGGTGCAGCATTGATTGCCATTTTTTTAGGAATCCTTCTAGGAAACACCTTTTTGAACAAACCTTATTTAAAAAGAGGAACTAAATTTTCTGAAAAAACACTCTTAGAATGGTCGATTGTATTAAATGGGATGATTTTAGATTTTCAGATCATCAAGCAAGTTGGTTCTACCGGGTTTATCTTTGTGATTCTCCAAATGATCTTGACGATATTATTTGCTTATTGGATTGGTCGAACTATGAAGTTCAATAAAAAGATGTCTTTATTGATGGGTACAGGTAACGCAGTATGTGGCTCTTCTGCTATCGGAACCGTTGCTCCGGTGATTGAAGCTGATAAGAAAGATAAAGCCATGTCTATTACTATAGTCAATGTCATCGGTACGATATTGATGGTCTTATTGCCTATCCTCTCTTCTATTCTGTATCAAAATGAAGTCGTTCAAACATCTGCTTTGATCGGAGGAACGGTCCAATCTATAGGACAAGTCGTTGCTTCAGCAAAGCTGGTCAGCGTCGACGTAACCAATTTGTCCATTGTCTTTAAACTCATGAGAGTTCTCCTCATTGTTGGTGTAGCCTTATGTTTCAGCAAATTAAATACCCAAGAGGAAGAATCGCTATTTTCTAAAACGACTACTAGCTCAACTTCTGAAGTGAAAAAGAATGCTAGTCTAATGACTGTTCCTTGGTTTATTATCGGCTTCTTCATTTTGTTCGTGCTTAGAAGCTTTCTGCCTTTGCCTTCCCTCATGATTCACAGCTCGGAAGTCATCAGCAATCAATTTGAGATCGCTGCTTTAGCTGCAATTGGATTACAGGTCAAGTTCTCAGATATCTTAAAAGAAGGACCTCGAACTATGCTGTATTGATGGACTGTTGTATAATTATTTTTATGATTACCTTAAACAACATCAAGCAGAAAATTTCTATTTGTTTACCGACAATTCTTCTGATTATCAATACTATGAACACAAAGGTCTATCCCGCGTAGCTGAGAAAAAATATTATTGGGAACCAGGAAATAATGATACTTTAGAAATTTACTATCTATATGAAGGAACACTAAACTTATCCGACTAAACGAATTAACCGTTCCAGTTCAAAGTTTATTTTATGAATATATGAATGACATACAAGCAGTTGAGTTGATTCGTCATCTACAACTTTCTTATGCTCCACATGTGTTCGATCGAATACTTTTTTACCTCATAGCGTTAATTTTTCGTAACCTTCGATTTCCATATAAATTCCTCTTGCATTCATATAGCTTGTTCCATTTGCGTACCCTTAATATAACAATAATCCGGCCATTCCGAAATTTATACGCATGTGAACAAAAAAGCCCAGAACCACAAAGGGTTCTGAGCTCATTTCATTGTTAAATTATCGTTCGTCCATAAACGCTTTTGCTGTATATTGGGCTTGCTGAATCGTTTGCCCGGCATCATTATTCTCATGTTGTGTTCCACCAATTAATAGACCGAGGAAGAATAAATTATCCATACGTCCATATTGTTGGTTAATCACACGACACTGTGGCCAATCGACTAAGATAAATTTCCCATTCACATGTGGCATAATTAAGCGGCGATGGAACAGATTTTTAATTAACTCAGAGTGTTTAGTCAGTATTTCAATATTGTTTATAAAACCTGTCGCGTTAACGACAATATCAGCTTCGGCTTTGCTATCCTCCGTCACAAATTGGAAGCGTCCATTTTCTAAAACATTTACTTCTTTTAAACCAGCAACGGTTTCTACTTTACCCGCATCGATTAATTCAAATAACCACTGATAGCTGTAATAAGGTACTTTCGTTTTGAAAAACAACATAATCTGATGATAGTTTTTCATATACTTTTGTTGGTCTTCACCTGACAATGCATTATATAAATGCGGAAGATTTGGAACAGAATTAGCCGCGTATTTCTGAACAGCTGCCAATTCCTGGTCTTTCATATCAAATGCTTTGCGGAAAACGTCTAGCGTTCCTGATTTATAACGATTATAAACTGCCATAGGCTCAGCATTCTCTTGTTTTAAATCATCTTTAATCGTATCGAGTATGACTTGGAGCGGAATAAACCCACCGTGTACTTCTTTTTGTTCTTCCACCCAATCTTTTGTTAAATGATATGTAAAATCATCCTTCTCATAAGGAATAGCTACACAGTAAAACGGTTCTTTTAAATCATAAAATGTTAGAGGTTGCTCTAATTCATAATTTGACATGAAGAAACGCATCAAGTCAACACCTGTAGCACCACTTCCAACAACTGAAATCTTTTGATTATTGTCAAAATTTGCCAATTTTTCTTTCATTGGGTAAGGGTTATGAATATAATTTTCAGTACCTTTTAAATCATAGAAATCATTGTATTCAGGATGTCCGACTGAAAAGAATACCGCATCATAGACACTATCTTGCCAGCCGTCTTCCGTTTTAATACGGTACACAAAATTGCCGTCTTGTGTGTCATCTGCTGGTTCTTTTGTTGCAGCATCTAGCACTTCAACGTCAACAACAGTATTTTGAACGTGGCGTACTTGTTCGTGCGTATAGAATGGGGAAAAGCGCTCCACTAAATATTTTCCATAATGTGGCCGTGAAACGAGTTGCTCAAAATTCGTTGGTTCTTTAAAATGACGTTCTAACCATTCCGTAAAATCTAATTCATTATTTTCATCCACACTCAACACATCCGAAGAGGTGTTTAACATAATTGATTCGTCATCAGTTGGTTCATAAGGTAATCCTGAGCCTAGAGACTGACGGGGTTCATAGACATCAATTAAGTCATCCGCTTGGAAATTCGGATGGGTTATTAAACTTTTTAATACATTGGAACCAGAAATTCCAGCTCCTACAATAGCAATATCCATTGTTATCCTCCTATAACTACAAAACTAATCCACCTAATTATACCTGAATAATTCATACTTTTAAATATCAAGTTATTTTAGTCGTTATTTTTCAATTTCGGATCGGTTTATCGAAATTAAAATGTTTTTATCGATTTTCAAAGCTAAAGAAAATTTTTTTGTCTCATCCCACGAATTTTGATTTTGGTTCAAAACAAATGGTACGCAAGAAATTAACCACACTGTATGCCAAGAGACTAAAAAACAGCGTGAGTCCGTTGCCTCACGCTGCCTAAATCAGATTTTATTTTTAACTAAATTTAGCTCATCCACACCATTTGACGAAAAGCCAATTTATTTTGGTAGGCAAATGGTAGGCAAATCATTATATCAAGTCATAAAATTTCCAATAAAACTACTGTTATATCAACAATTTACTCGTCATCCATCTTAAGAACAGACATGAACGCCTCTTGCGGAACTTCTACTGATCCGACTTGTTTCATTCGTTTCTTACCAGCTTTTTGTTTCTTCAATAGTTTTTGACGACGGGTTACGTCACCACCATAAAGTTTCGCTGTAACGTCTTTACGTAAAGCTTTGATGTTTGAACGCGCAACGATTTTTTGTCCGATTGCTGCTTGAACAGGAATTTCAAATTGGTGTCTTGGAATAATTGTTTTTAATTGATCAACGATTGCTTTTCCTCGGTGGAAAGCAAAGTCTTTATGCACGATAAAGCCTAAAGCATCTACTTTTTCGCCGTTCAATAATATATCCATCTTAGACAAGTTACTTTGTTTGTAGCCAATCAATTCATAATCTAAAGAAGCATATCCTTTAGTACTTGATTTTAATTTATCAAAGAAATCATAGACGATTTCTGATAGTGGAATTTCATAAACCACGTTTACGCGGTTATCATCAAGGTACGCCATCGTTAAGAAGTCGCCACGTTTGCGTTGTGAAATTTCCATTACAGCTCCGACATAGTCGTTTGGAACCATGATCGTTGCTTTTACGTAAGGTTCTTCAATCGATTCGATCACACCTGGTTCAGGCATTTCAGCTGGGTTAGCTACGATTTTTTGTGTGCCATCCGTTAAGTTTGCGTGATAGATAACGGATGGAGCTGTTGTGATCAATTCTAAGTTGAATTCACGCTCAAGGCGCTCTTGAATCACGTCCATGTGTAATAGGCCTAAGAATCCACAACGGTACCCAAATCCAAGCGCTTGAGAGGTTTCAGCTTCAAATTGCAGTGCTGCATCGTTTAATTGTAATTTATCTAACGCGTCTCTTAAATCGCCATAACGAGAAGAATCAATTGGGTACATCCCACAATAGACCATTGGCGTCATTTTACGGTACCCTTTTAATATTTCTGTAGCAGGATTATTTGCTAGCGTAATGGTATCTCCAACTCGAGTATCTTGGACAGTTTTGATATTTGCAGTAACGTATCCAACATCCCCAACCATTAGAAATTCGCGTTTGATTGCTTTAGGTGAAAAGACCCCTACTTCAGCTACTTCAAACGTTTTTCCGTTACTCATCAACTTCATGGTATCTCCAGGTTTGATCATCCCTTCCATCACACGAATATTCAATACCACTCCACGATAAGCATCGTAAACTGAATCAAAGATTAACGCTTTTAAAGGATTATCTGTATCGCCTACTGGAGCTGGAATTTTTTCAACGATTTGTTCTAAGATTTCTTCGATCCCAATACCTGCTTTAGCACTTGCAAAAACAGCTTCACTAGCATCGATCCCGATAACATCTTCTATTTCCGCACGGACACGTTCTGGATCTGCCGCAGGTAAATCAATTTTATTGATTACAGGTAAGATTTCAAGATCATTATCTAGCGCTAGATAAACGTTCGCTAGCGTTTGGGCTTCGATACCTTGTGCTGCATCAACAACTAGGATAGCTCCTTCACAGGCTGCTAAACTTCTTGAAACTTCATACGTAAAATCGACGTGTCCTGGTGTGTCGATTAAATGTAGGGTGTACGTTTCGCCATCTTTTGCAGTATAGTTCAATTCAATTGCATTTAATTTGATCGTAATGCCTCGTTCACGTTCAAGATCCATTGAATCCAATAACTGTGCTTGCATATCGCGATCAGCAACGGTATTCGTCATTTGCAGGATACGATCGGCCAAAGTTGATTTCCCATGGTCAATATGGGCAATAATAGAAAAGTTTCGAATACGTTTTTGTCTTTCAATTAAGTCATTTTTATTCATTTAGTCGTGCCTACCTTCTTTATTTATTCCGAAAAGTGTCATTGTAAATTATACCAGTGAAACCCCTGAATTACAATAAACTTAGAGGGAACCAGCTTTTAAGGAGATAATTTTTTAGTGTTGCTAGATTTAATTCAATCACTCACCCAAAAATTCTGAAGGAATAGGATTTGCTTGTAGCCGTGTATTGGATTCAATGCGAATAGCAGCGCATTACCGCTTCAGCGATTACGCGCTGCTGAGGCTTGAAAACCTTAAGACTGTGGTTTTCAGGCTTCAGGTGGTCCCATGGCTTCACAAGCAAAACCGTTTATTCCATAAGAAATTTTTTTGAAGCATCAACACTATTTGTCCTATACCCATTTTTGGTAAGACTTGTCCACACTATTTGACGAAAATCCCTTTAAGCCAAAAGAAAGCCTAAGCTAGTGCTTAGGCTTTCTCTATACTTTATTTAAAAAAGTCAGTTCATTTCCTTTTCTTATCTGCCTTAAAAGCATCTTTTACTTTATCAAAAATAGAACCATCTTGTTCTTCAACTTCCATGCCACTAGCTTTAGCAAATTGTCTCAACAAGTCTGTTTGTTCTTTTGATAGATTCTTCGGAGTGACCAATTTAATTTTTATATGTTGATCCCCAGTGCCTGAACCACGTAATTTTGGTGCTCCTTTGCCTCTCAGACGGAAATTCGTTCCTGTTTGTGTTCCAGCAGGTATTTTTAATTTCACTTTACCATGAACAGTCGGAACTTCAACTTCATCCCCTAATGAAGCTTGGACAAAATTAATTGGCAATTCGTAATAAATTTCTGATCCATTTCGTTCAAATTGATTGCTGGCTTTGACACGGAAAACAACGTATAAATCTCCGTAAGGTCCGCCATTTTTTCCGGCTTCTCCTTGTCCATTTAAGCGCATTTGATTTCCATCTTCAACACCTGCAGGGACAGTTACTTTAACTGTATGTTTGTCTTTCGTATGTCCAGAACCATGACATGTTGGACAATGTTCTTTAATTTCTTTACCTGTACCATGACAAACATCACAGGTTTGACGAGTCATTACTCGACCCAGTGGTGTATTCCGTTCAACATTTAATGAACCTGTACCATGGCATCGAGAACACGTTACCGGGCTGGTGCCTGGTTTAGCTCCATCACCGTGACATGTTTTACATTCTTCTTCACGATTGTAACTGACCGTTGTTTCTTTACCAAAAATGGCTTCTTCGAATTCTAGATTCACTGAGTACTGTAAATCTTCTCCTTGACGAGGAGCATTTGGATTTTGTGAACGACCGCCACCAAAGAATGATTCAAAAATATCTTCAAAGCCACCGCCGCCAAAGCCGCCGCCTCCGAAGCCACCGCCGCCATAACCGCCGCCGCCACCTGCTCCAAAGTTTGGATCTGTACTTGCATGACCATATTGATCATAAGCTGCACGTTTATCCGCATTACTTAATACTTCATAAGCTTCCGCAACTTCTTTAAATTTATCTTCAGACCCAGCTTCTTTATTGATATCTGGATGAAACTTCTTTGATAATTTTCTATACGCTCTCTTTATTTCTTCATCAGAAGCACCTTTTGATACGCCTAATACTTCGTATAAATCTCTTTTAGCCATGATTTCCCTCCATCGTTACGAATAACAGTTTTTTAATGTATCCTCAAATTCGCCTTAATGAGCATAGCATATCTAGAAGAAAAAGCCAAAAGCAATTTGCCTCGGCTTTTCTCTTCCACCCTTTAATGTTAAAGATTATTTATTTTCGTCATCGACTTCTTCAAAATCAGCATCTACAACATCATCAGATCCATCTTGTGCTTGTTCTGAGCCTTCAGGATTTGCTTCTCCTTGTGCTTGAGCAGCTTGTTCATACAATTTAACTGTTAATGCTTGTACGATCTCATTTAATTCATCGCGTTTTGTTTTCATTGTTTCAAGATCGTTTGCTTCAACAGCAGCTTTCAATTCATCACGAGCTTCTTCAGCTTTTTTAACTTCAGCTTCGTCAACTTTACCTTCTAATTCGCCAATAGTTTTGTCAACTTGGAATAATAATTGATCCACTTCGTTACGTAATTCTACTTCTTCTTTACGAACTTTGTCTGCTTCAGCATTTGCTTCTGCATCTTTAACCATACGTTCGATTTCTTCGTCGGTTAAACCTGAAGATGATTTGATTGTGATTGTTTGTTCTTTTTGAGTTCCTAAGTCTTTAGCACTTACGTTAACGATTCCGTTTTTATCAATATCAAAGGTTACTTCGATTTGTGGAATGCCACGAGGTGCAGTAGGAATGTCAGTCAATTGGAAGCGACCTAATGTTTTGTTGTCGGCTGCCATTGGACGTTCACCTTGCATAACGTGTACATCAACAGCTGGTTGGTTATCAGCAGCAGTTGAGAATACTTGTGATTTGCTTGTTGGGATCGTTGTGTTACGTTCAATCAGTTTTGTAAACACGCCACCCATTGTTTCGATACCTAATGATAATGGAGTAACATCTAACAAGACGATATCTGTAACATCACCAGTGATAACTCCACCTTGGATTGCAGCACCCATTGCGACAACTTCATCAGGGTTAACTGATTTATTTGGTTCTTTTCCTGCTTCTTTACGTACAGCATCAATAACAGAAGGAATACGTGTTGATCCACCTACTAAGATAACTTCATCAATTTCAGATGTAGATAAGCCTGCATCTTTAAGAGCTTGACGAACAGGTCCTTTCGTACGTTCAACTAGGTCATAAGTTAAATCATCAAATTTAGCACGAGTTAAGTTGATTTCCAAGTGTAACGGTCCAGCTTCTCCAGCAGTAATAAATGGTAGGCTGATTTGTGTTGAAGTTACGCCTGACAAATCTTTTTTAGCTTTTTCAGAAGCATCTTTCAAACGTTGAACGGCCATTTTATCTTTAGATAAGTCAACACCGTTTTCTTTTTTGAATTCAGCTACTAAATAGTTCATGATTTTGTTATCAAAATCATCTCCACCTAATTTGTTGTCTCCAGCAGTAGACAATACATCAAAAACGCCATCTCCTAATTCAAGAATAGAAACGTCAAATGTACCTCCACCTAAGTCAAATACTAGAATTTTTTCTTCTTTGTGTGTTTTGTCTAAACCATATGCTAATGCAGCAGCAGTTGGTTCATTTACAATACGTTCAACTTCAAGACCAGCGATTTTACCAGCATCTTTAGTTGCTTGACGTTGTGCATCATTAAAGTAAGCAGGAACAGTAATAACAGCTTTATCAACTGTTTCTCCTAGGTAGCTTTCAGCATAACCTTTCAAGTATTGCAGAATAGTTGCAGAAATTTCTTGTGGAGTGTATTTTTTGCCATCAACTTCAACTGAGAAGCCAGCTTCACCAATATGACGTTTGATTGAACTAATTGTATTTGGATTTGTTACAGCTTGACGTTTTGCAACTTCTCCTACTTGCATTTCTCCATTTTTAAATGCTACTACTGATGGAGTTGTACGGTTACCCTCTGGATTCGGAATAATTTTTGCTACTCCGCCTTCTAATACTGCAACTGCTGAATTTGTTGTTCCTAAGTCAATACCTATCATTTTACCCATTATAAAATCCCTCATTTATTTATTATTTTTTAAAACATGTTTTAATCTTTATTGAGCAACGATAACCATTGCTGGGCGTAATACCCGTCCTTTTAAATCATACCCTTTTTGTAAAACTTGTACAACTATTTCACTTGTTTGACCTTCTTCAACCGGAACTGTTTGAACAGCCTGATGGAAGTTTGGATCAAAATGTTCATTTAGTGGGTCGATAATTTCGATCCCTTCACTTTTTAGTGCCGTGTTAAGGGTATCTTTAACCATTTCGATTCCTTTTTTCAAGCTTTTCCCTTGCTCATCTGTCACTTCAATTGCTATAGCTCGTTCTAAGTTATCAATAACGGGAAGCAATTCAGTTGCTAAAGATTGAGCACGGAATTTAGCCGCATCTTCACGTTCTTTTGCATTACGTTTTTGGATATTTGCCATTTCAGCTTGTACACGCAAATATTTATTTTCCATCTCTTCTAAAGCTTTTTTCGCTTCAGTAAGTTCATCCACTTCTGGTTGGTCAACTTCTACAGATTCAGTCGTTTCTTCGGGTTTAATTACCGTTTCTTCTACTGATTCTGTTGTGGGTTCTTTAACTTCTTCTTGTTCTTGCTTCTTATCTTTATTTCTAGACACATCAACAGCTCCTTTTTGATTAATCTTCTACAGAATCATAGTAGTCGATTATTTTTTTTGAAAGCTCATTTCGAAATACATCCACAAGTCCAATCATTTTTGAATAAGGCATATTTGTTGGACCTAACAATGCAATAACACCTGAACTGTATCCTTCAATGTCATAGCTTGCCGTAATTAAGCTGAACTCATTGAAAAGCTCATTGTTTAACTCCGTACCAATTTTCACGGTAATTCCAGTAGTACTCGGAATTACTAAGGAAGATAAGTCATGAGTCCCATCCATTAACGAATAAATAGACTTGAATTTTTCGACATTCAATTCATTCGAAAAATCTAATATATTCATTCTTCCACCGACATGCATCCTATCTTGTCCAGCTTTCAAAAAGACTGTTTCAAAGATATCCAAGATTCCTTCATTTGTCTTAACATACTTATTAAGTAGTAAAGGAATTTCGGTTTTCAGCCTTTTAAATACCTCCAATAACGGAAGACCAACTAATTGTTCATTAAAGATACGAACAATTTTTTCCAACTCATTAACATCCATCGATTTTGGGATAGTCACTATTTGGTTTTCGACATGGCCTTTATCTGTAACTAATATAGCCATGACTTGATACTCATTTAATGGTACCAAACGAAACCCGGTTAGAATACTCTCTTTGATTTCAGGACCTAATGTGATTGCTGTGTAACTGGTCAACTGAGAAAGCAATTCAGCCGATTGGAAAACAATCTCATCCAACTGTCTAAACTGATTTCCTAAAGCATTTTTTATAACTGCAAGTTCTTTTTTCTGAATCTTTACTGGATGTACCAGATAGTCTACATAAAAACGATAGCCTTTTAGTGAAGGAACGCGACCTGATGAGGAGTGTGTTTTTTCAATGAAGCCTAAATCTTCAAGACGTCCCATCTCAATACGAATAGTTGCTGAACTAAAATTTATTTCAGCTTCATTCATCAAAGTTTTAGATCCTATGGGTGTCTCGTGTGAAGTGTATAAACGAATGATAGATTTTAAAATTAAAATCTGTCTTTCAGTTAACATGTTGCCTCACCTCTTTTTTAGCACTTGAAACTATTGAGTGCTAATACATTTATTAATTTACCAAATATAACTGTTCCTGTCAATAATTTTTGCTTACTTTTTTGACTAATTTTGACGTTTAGCCAAAACACTGATTTTCCGCTTGATTTATTCAATTTTACCCTAGAAAAAAAGTATTAAAAATGAACTAACTCATCTTTAATACTTTTTCTTAATTATTTAGGGGTTAAAATTTTAAAACTATTTAAAACTAATGGATGAGTTGAATCAACTACATACATTTCCTGATGAGACAAGTAATCCTAATTTAACGGCAACTCTACTTTTGCTTTTTCTAGTTCAATTCTTATTTGTGCAAAACCAGTACCACCTAAAGAATTTCTGCGTTCAACCGCTACGCGAGAGTCTAACAAAGAATACACATCTTCTTGAATAATAGGAGCTGCTTCTTGAAAATCAGCTAATGAAATATCTTGTAAATAGCTGCCATTTTTCAAACATTTCAAAACAAGTTTTCCAACTATTTCATGCGCTTCTCTAAATGGAACACCCTTAGAAGCAAGGTAATCGGCTAACTCAGTTGCATTGGAAAAATCTTTTTTTGTCGCTTCATTCATTTTTTCTTCATGCACGACCATATCTTCCAACATACCAGCAAAGATAGCCAAACAGTCTTTAACGGTTTTGACGGTGTCAAACATACCTTCTTTGTCTTCTTGCAAATCCTTATTATAAGCTAATGGCAAACTTTTCATAACCGTCAATAGTGAAAATAAATTACCATATACTCTGCCTGTTTTACCACGAATCAATTCTGCCATATCTGGATTTTTCTTTTGCGGCATAATCGAGCTGCCTGTTGAGAAAGCATCCGTTAAACTAGCAAATTGATACTCATGACTTGTCCAAAGAATCATCTCTTCGCAAAAACGTGAAAGATGCATCATTAATATACTGCTGTTCGATAGAAATTCTAAGATGAAATCACGATCACTCACAGCATCCATACTATTTGAATAAACCGAACTAAAACCTAATTGTTCAGCAGTATACAAACGATCAATTGGAAAAGTCGTTCCTGCTAAAGCCGCTGCTCCTAGTGGAGAACAATCAATGCGTTTCAGACTATCTTGATATCTTTCTAGATCACGTTTAAACATATTGTAATATGCCAACAAATGATGTGCAAAAGAGATCGGCTGTGCATGTTGCAAATGCGTATATCCAGGAATAATCGTTTCAACATGTTTTTCTGCTTTTATCAGAATGACTTTTTCTAAATCTATCAGAGATTCAGAAATTTCGCCAACTTGACCTTTCAAATAAAGATGCATATCAGTGGCTACTTGATCATTCCGGCTTCTTGCAGTGTGTAATTTCCCTGCAACCGGACCAATCTCTTTATGGAGAAGCGTTTCAATATTCAAATGAATGTCTTCATTTTCAATAGAAAATACCAGCTCTTTCTTTTGAGCTTTTCCCAAAAGAATTAACAACCCTCTGACGATTTCATCTGCTTCTTCTTGAAGAATGATAGATGTCTTAGCTAACATTTTGACATGCGCTAAACTTCCCGTAATGTCTTCTTCAGCTAAAACTTGGTCTACTTCAATCGAAGCACCAAATTCATCGATCCATTTTTGATTTTCTCCTTCAAAACGGCCGCCCCATAATTTTTTCATAGTAGTTATCCCATCCTTACCTAAGTGTACGTTCTCTATCGCTTACTTATTTTTGATTGCATCCTTTGGTTTATTAACTTCTGCATGAACTTTTGTTGGCAGACCCCATAATTTAATGAATCCAACAGAAGCTTCTTGATTAAATGTATCTGAAGAAGTGTACGTTGCTAAATTTTCATCATAAAGTGAATTTGGTGATTTTCTACCTTCCACAATTGCATGTCCTTTAAACAATTTCACCCGTACAGTTCCATTTACATACTTTTGAGTCGATTTCAAAAAGGCAAGCAAGCTTTCGGTTAATGGGTTATACCATAAACCGTTATAGATCATTTCTGTTATTTTTTGTTCAATAATCGGTTTAAAATGAGCTACATCTTTAACAAAAGTCAAATCTTCTAATTCTTTATGAGCTGTCATAAGTGTTACTGCTCCAGGAGCTTCATAAACCTCACGCGATTTGATTCCGATCAATCTATTTTCGATATGATCGATCCGTCCAACTCCATGCTTGCCAGCAATGCTATTCAGCTGTTGAATCAAATCGGATAACTCATATTTTGACCCATCAAGAGCTACCGGGACACCTGCAACAAATTCAATTTCAATCATTTCAGGAGTATCTGGCGTATTTTCTAAACTTGCTGTTAAATCATAAGCTACTTCCGGTGGTGCGATCCATGGATTTTCTAAAACGCCACATTCATTGCTTCTTCCCCAAAGATTTTGATCAATAGAGAAAGGATTATCTAGATCAATTGGAACTGGAATAGCATGTTCAATAGCATATTTGATTTCTTCTTCTCTTGACCAAGTCCAATCACGAACAGGTGCAAGTACTTTTAATTGAGGAGCTAAAGAATGGATAGCTACTTCAAAACGAACTTGATCATTCCCTTTTCCTGTACAACCATGTGCTACCGCTACTGCTTTTTCTTTTATGGCTACTTCAACAAGTTTTTTTGCAATCAGTGGACGAGACAACGCTGAAATTAATGGGTATTTACCTTCGTAATACGTATGCGCTTGTAAAGCAACTAATGCAAATTCATTTGCAAATTCTTCTTTAGCGTCAATCGTATATGAAGCAGAAGCGCCAATTTTTACCGCTTTTTCTTTAATGAACTCTAAGTTTTTTCCTTCTCCAACATCTAAACAACAAGCGATGACCTCATACCCTTCATCTATCAACCATTTAATGGATACTGAAGTATCCAATCCTCCTGAGTAAGCTAAAACTACTTTTCCTTTATTCATAAAAACACCTCATCCGATTAATTTTATTGCATGAATGTATCCTAACATGGCAAAAAGATTAAAACAAGCACAAAATGTTTTTTTATGCTTTTTTTTGTATTTTTTAGCTTATATCTGAAATTAAGTTGTATATTATACGTGTTTATTCATAAAAAATGTATATAAAGTATAATTTTGAAAAACAAACAGCTTATTGTTTTATCATTTTTAAGCAAAAAAAAACAAGAAACAATTGTTTCTTGTCTAAGATATTCGGTTACTTTTGAATAAATCGTTTAATTCGGGTTTATAATTTTTAAAATTGATAGATTTAATTCAATTACCTACCTAAAAACACTAGAGGAATAGGATTTTCATGTAGCCGTGCATTGAATTCAATGCGATTAACAACAGCACGTTAACGCACTGTTGAAGTCTGAAAACCTTAAGACTGTGGTTTTCAGACTTTAAGTGGTCCCCATGGCTTCACAAGCAAAACCGTCTATTCCATAAGAAATTTTTTTGACGTATAAACACTATTTGTCCTATATCCACTTTTGGTAAGACTCATCCACACTATTTGACTAAGAGCTTTTAATCTTTCGGTGGTAAGTCCTTATTTTTTTCAAAAAAAGCGGCAGTATCCAATTCATCTTGTTTAAGTTGAGCGACTAAGGCATCAATCGAATCATATTTTTCTTCATCTCGTAAATAATCATACCAAAATACCGTTACTTCCTCGCCGTAGATATCATCACTGAAATCGAGGATATACACTTCTACTGTTAACGGGCGGTTTGGTTCAAACGTCACATTGTGTCCAATTGAAGCCATTCCACTATAGGCTATTCCGCCTACTAAAATTTCAACAACATATACCCCTTTACGAGGCAGTTTAACAAAGTTCTCAATCTCAATATTCGCTGTTGGAAAGCCTAACAACCTTCCTCTAGCATCTCCATGTACGACTCTTCCAGGAGTAGCATAGGCATAACCTAAGAGATTATTAGCAACAGCCATATCTCCTATTTCTAAAGCCAAACGAATACGTGACGAACTGATTTTTTCTTCTTGTAATTTTTGTTCTTCTATCACTACTACCTCAAAACGATTGTTGGCGTAGGTTGGTAAATGAGCCATCGAAGCGACTTCTTTTTTACCAAAAGTATAATCGAAACCCGCTACAACGGTTTGTGCATGTAATCCAACAATATATTGATCTACAAAATCTTGTGGATTCAATCCAGCAAATGCAGATGTAAAATCTACTTCATAAAGATAATCAACACCAATTTTCTCCATCAATTGTTCTTTACGAGAAACAGTCGAAAGATATTTATGTTGATCAGGATTTAATTTTTTAAAAACGATCGAAGGATGTTGATTAAACGTCATAACAGCTAATTTAAAATTATTTTTATCAGCAATACTTTTTGCTCTGCCGATTACTTCTCGATGACCTCTGTGTACACCATCAAAAAAACCTAAAGCTAACACTACTTTGTCTTCAGGAATTTCATTTGCTCGATACGGATGGTGCAGTTTAATGATTTCCATAGTGTAAAAACTCCTCTATAAATTATTCCGTAACACTTTGATTGGCTTTAAATAATCTGCTTTTTGCGGGTGAACAGCATAAATACTAACTGCTTTTTGCAAATAAGTAAAGACTACTGGCATAGGTAAATCAGCTGGAATGGTATCAATTGGCAACACCGCACCGTCTTTAACTTTGTTCCATAAAGGTTCATCAATAGCGAATGAAGCCAACTCTTTCAAACCAAATTCTAAAGGAAATAAAGCTTCTTCGATTTCTTCTTGTTCCATTTTTTCAGCAACTTGGGCTAACGTTAAACAGTCACTCGCTTTAAACGTTCCGCTAAGTATACGTGTTAAATCAGACATATGAGCTGGATACCCAAGTTTTTTACCTAAATCTACAGCTAATGTGCGAACATAAGTCCCTTTTCCACAAGCTACCTCAAATTTCCAAGAAACGGTTCCGGTTTCTTTATCGATAACTATATCTGATGTTCGTTTAAATTGCTTTATATCTGCAATTCGTTCTGGTCGTTCAACAGTTTCGCCAGCTCTAGCATACTCATATAATTTTTTTCCATTTACTTTTACAGCTGAGTACATTGGTGGAATTTGAGTGATTTTTCCTTCCATGTTTTTCATAGCCGCATCAATAGCAATTAGTGTTGGTATTTCTTGCACTTCGACTTGCTCAACGATTTCACCGCTGCGGTCCTCTGTGGTTGTTGAATAGCCAAGTGTAATTTCGCCTATGTAACCTTTACCTGTTTCCATCATATATTCCACAACTTTTGTAGCTTTTCCAACACAAATAGGCAATACACCGTCGACATCTGGATCCAAAGTACCTGTATGTCCAATTTTTTTTGTTTTTAATATTTTTCTAAGTTTAAATACACAATCATGGCTAGTCATGCCACGTTCTTTCCATAAAGGGAGAATACCTTCCATTACTTGATCCCAACCTTCCATTTTTCAACTCTTCAAGTATACCACAATTTCAGAAAATTCGTCAGTCACTAAAAAAGACAAAACCCTAAATTCCGCTAGTTTTCAATTGGAAATTTGCTGTTAAATAGGGTGCTTTAGGAGAATTATAAATGGGACTATTAAAACAGTGAAAGAGTCTACCTCTCGATTATCCAAAAAAGAATTAGACAACTAAGCGATTATGTTTGTACTTTTAGCCACAATATTAGGATATCTACATTATGATGACATTTCTCTTTTTAATGCGGAGTTCTATACGTGATAAATGAAAGCCTAGATTGTCCTAGTCCCCTCAACCGTTTATTAGCCAACCAACAGAAGGTTTATACTTAATTAGGAGTAGCCAACACCCTTATATCTATTTAATTTTAGGAGTAAAAAAGAGACTTAAAAGTTCAATTTTTTCATTATCTGATATAGGAAAAGGATTGAAAAATTTCTTCCCGACCCTTTTCATTTTAAATATTTCCTGATCTCTCCTTCATAATCTAGACTCACATCTGTAACAACTGAGAGATTTCCATTAGATTCTAGCACTACCGCAAAAACCTTATCTGAAGAACATCTAGCTTGGGTTCGAATAGCAGCATAAATATCTTCTTTAGTTACTCGACTTTTTTCATGCTACTTTCTAAGAAATCACCTTCTAAAAATAAAACTTTTGGAGGCGGGTTGATAAATTTTGAAAAAAAAGACCATTTACTAATGATTTTTGAAACGAAAAATTGCAAGAATAAAAGTACTATAATAGCTGAAAATCCATTCACTATAGTCACGTCTTTTAAAATCATAGTAGATGATATGGTTGATCCTATCGTAAACGAAGTGATCATATCCTGAATACTCATGTTTGAGACACTTCTATTTCCAAAAATCCTTAAGCTGGCCATTAACAATATGAAAGTTATAATTGTTGAAAAAATGATTCTAATAATTGGTGTCCAACTATCAAATAAAAGTTTTGGTATTCCTATTTCTGTTTGGATAGTTATCAAAAAATCCGACATCTAACATCCTCCTTTAAGTAGTCAGTGTAGATAAAAAGTTAAAGAGTAAAGAATTCAAATAAAGGATAAAACATACAAACAAAAATCAGTTGTATGTTTTATCCTTACATTATTTTATTGCCTAGCATTGTCAAATTGTGGGGATTTTTAAAACTTGACCAACTTTTATTATATTTGCACTAGCCAATTTGTTTACTGTGACGATCGATTGAACGGTCACACCATATCTTTTAGCAATACTGTAAAGAGTATCACCAGACTTAACCGTGTAATTAACGGTGGTTGGTACCGGTTTGGGAACAGTCGTTCCTGTTTTAGCAGGAATCTTTAGGATTTGGCCGATTTTTAGGATATTAGGATTGGTCAATTTATTGGCCGACACTAACTGTTGAACGGTTACGTTATATGACTTAGCAATCTTGGTTAAGGTATCACCTGCTTTGACGGTATAGTTAGTAGTCGGAATAATAAGAAGTTGGCCGACACGAATCACGTTTATATTGGTTAATTTATTAGCTGTTGCCAATTGTTGAACAGTTACTCCGTAAAGACTGGCAATTTTAGTTAAAGTCTCACCGGATTTAACAATGTGTTGACCGCTAGTAGCTGTTTGTGTGCTAGTAGACAACATTTGCCCGATTGTAACGAAGCTGTATCCTTTAGCCTTCAATTGGTTGATCATATTTTGGAGTGCTCCTGGGGTACCTGTAGCACCTTCTCCTGCATGCATCAAAACAATCATTCCTGGAGTTGCGTTATTTACAACTTTACTCGTGATTGCGCTAGAAGAGACCCCTTTCCAATCGACTGTATCAATTGTCCAACCAATCGTTTTTGTATAGCCTAAATTACCAACTGTTAACAATGAAGTTGCATTCATTGAGCCAAAAGGTGCACGAAAATAGGGTTTAGTAGTCTTTCCACTAATCTTTTTAATAACAGCTTCCCCTTTATCTAATTCCGTTTTGATCTGAGCTGCACTTATTTTAGTAAAATCAGGATGAGAATATGAGTGATTGCCAAATTGATGACCTTGGTCAGCAATATTTTTGATTAATTGCGGATGATTTTCTGCTGCTTTACCAGTAACGAAAAAAGTAGCTTTGATTTTATTCGTGTTTAAGATCTGTAGAATTTTAGGAATATTTTTACCATCTGAACCATCATCAAACGTAAGAGCGACTATTTTAGATGTTGTATTCCCTTTAGTTATATATTGAGAGCTGGCAGCAGTGACCGGTAAAGCGAAAGTTAAACTGAATAAGAGCATGAGTGTCAGTAGAAGACTAGCCAATCCAATTCTAAACCGCATGTTACTCACCCCTTTATTTTTTAAAGTAAGTTTTTTCAATGCATTTTCACTTTAGGTTCCTAGCTCTCCTTTCACTCTTATTAT
Source organism: Carnobacterium pleistocenium FTR1 (assembly GCF_000744285.1). Lineage (NCBI taxonomy): Bacteria > Bacillati > Bacillota > Bacilli > Lactobacillales > Carnobacteriaceae > Carnobacterium > Carnobacterium pleistocenium. The sequence goes on from NZ_JQLQ01000002.1 coordinate 1,477,501, forward strand.
ACCACCTCAGACAATTATTTAAACTTTAATGGACTTCTCTATTTATTGTATTTTACTTTTTCTAGTTAAAAAAAACCCCCAAAAGTTACCCTTTGGAGGTTAAAACGAGATTTTTATTAGTCTTTATTTAAATTACGCAACAATTCATCAATACGATTTCCATATTCAACAGATTCATCACGTTCAAAACTTATTTCTGGTGTTTTATAAAGCGTCAAACGCTTGCCTAATTCACTTCTAACTAAGCCAGAAGCTTTATCTAATCCTAATTGCGTTTTTTCACGGTCACTAGCTTTATCAGATAAAATACTGTAGAAAACAGTTGCTTGTTGAAGATCACCGGTTACACGTACGTCGGTTATATTTACATCAGCAACTCGGGGATCTTTCACACGTTTCTTCAAGATATCATTTACTTCTCTTTGAATTTCTTGTGAAACACGTCCAATTCTGTGATTTGCCATGTTTAACCCTTCTTTCTTACGTATTACTTACGTTTAATTTCAACCATTTCATAAGCTTCAATAACATCATCCACTTTAACTTCGTTGTAATCTTTGATCATAAAGCCACATTCAAAACCTTTTTTCACTTCTTTAGCGTCATCTTTAAAGCGTTTCAAACTTGCCAATTCGCCTTCGAAGATTACGATATTATCACGAACTAAGCGGATACCGCTGCTACGTTTGATAGTACCATCTGTAACAAATCCACCAGCAATCGTACCAACTTTAGATACTGTAAATGTTTCACGAACAACAACTTGTCCGGTTATTTTTTCTTCGTATTCAGGGTCTAATAGACCTTTCATAGCTGTTTCAATTTCATCAATTGCATTGTATATGATACGGTGCAAACGAATATCAACTTGTTCTTGATCAGCTTGAACTCTAGCTTGTGGAGTTGGACGAACATTAAAACCAATAATGATAGCATTACTTGCAGCTGCTAAAGTAACGTCACTTTCATTAATTGCTCCGACTGCAGTGTGAATCATTTTCACACGTACGCCTTCTACATCAATTTTTTGTAAACTTGAAGCTAATGCTTCTGCAGAACCTTGTACATCTGCTTTTATAATAACATTGACTTCTTTTAGTTCTCCTTCTTGCAAGCTAGAGAATAAATTGTCGATCGTTACACGATTCGTTACTGAACGTTGCTCAGCCATTGCTTTCTTCTCACGTGTTTCTCCTGCTGCACGAGCAGTTTTTTCATCTTCAAAGACAACAAACTGATCTCCTGCTTGAGGAGCAGTATTCAATCCTGTGATTTCAACTGGAGCAGAAGGTCCAGCATGTTTTACGCGACGACCTTTTTCGTTTACCATTACACGAACACGTCCGTAAGTATTTCCGACTACGATTGGATCTCCTACGTTCAATGTTCCCCCTTGAACAAGCAAGGTTGCAATTGGACCTTTTGATTTATCTAATCTTGCTTCAATAACTGTACCGATTGCTAAGCGTTTAGTATCTGCTTTTAAATCTTCAACTTCAGCAACAAGTAAAATCATTTCTAGTAATTCTTCTAAGTTTTGTCCTAATAATGCTGAGATTTCAACGAATATAGTGTCTCCGCCCCATTTTTCTGGAACTAAACCATATTCAGTTAATTCTTGCATTACGCGTTCAGGATTTGCATCCGGTTTATCAACTTTGTTGACCGCTACGATAATTGGAACTTCTGCGGCTTTAGCATGATTGATAGCTTCAACTGTTTGCGGCATAACGCCATCATCTGCAGCTACAACGATAATTGTGATATCCGTTACATCTGCTCCACGAGCACGCATTGTTGTAAACGCAGCATGACCTGGTGTATCCAAGAAAGTAATGATTTTTCCATCAACATTGACTTGATAAGCACCAATATGTTGTGTGATTCCGCCGGCTTCGCCTTGCGTTACTTTCGTATTTCTAAGGGTGTCTAACAATGTTGTTTTACCATGGTCAACGTGTCCCATGATTGTTACGACTGGTGGACGAGCCATAAGATTTTCTTCAACAACTTCTTGATCAAAATAAGCAGTTAAATCAGAAACGTCTACTTGAACTTTTTCTTCTGTTTTAATGCCATATTCTTCAGCTAGCAATTCAATAGCTTCTTTACCTAGACTTTGATTTAAAGTTGCTGCAACACCTAGCATGAATAGTTTTTTGATGATTTCAGCAGGTTCACGGTAAATCTTTTTAGAAATATCTGCTACAGTCATACCATCTGTATAAACAAGTATTTCTGGCAACTCTCTAAATTTACGAGCTACAGGAGGTGCAACAGGTTTAGTTTCACCTTTCTTACCTTTTCTCTTACGTTTATTAAATCCACCATGCGTTCCTACGCTTCCACGATTGAAAGGTCTGTTACCTGAGCGTTTACTCTTATTGACCCCTTGTGCGGCGCGTTGTGGTGTTTGACCAGTTGCCCCTGTTTGAGCAGCTGGAGCATTTGTTGCTGGTTTGTTTGTTGCAGCTGGTTTGTTTGTTGCTGCTGGTCTGCTTGTTGCAGCTGGTTTGTTTGTTGCTGCTGGTTTGTTATTAGTTGTTGTTGGTTTATTTGTACTAGTTTGATTTTCTTTCGCCGCTGGACGGCTTGGTTGATTGGATTGATTCTTCTGATTCGTTATAGGATTACCACCTTTTTGATTTTTTATATTTGAAGTACCTGTTGATTTTTCTTGGACACTCTTACTAGGAGCTACACTACTTTTCTTATCTGAAACAAAAAAGCTATTTAGCTGTTCAACTTGTTTATCTTCCATTGAAGACATGTGACTGTTGTAGTCAATGCCAAGTTGTTTTGCTTTATCAATAACACTTTTAGTTGGTACATCTAATTCTTTGGCATATTCATATACACGTTTTTTAGCCATGATATTCCCCTCCAATTAAATTGATAATAATTCTCGGAATTTTTTTCCAAAGCCATTATCCGTGATGGTACAAATTGTTCGTTCTTTTCCTATTGCTTGGCTTAACTCACTTCTCGTAAAGTGAATTATAAAAGGAATATGATAATAATTGCATTTATCCGAGATTTTTTTCTTAGTATTTTCACTTGCATCAGTTGCTACAATAACAACTTTTGCAGACAAATTTCTAATTTCTTTTAGACTTAAATCTTCTCCAGTTGTAAGCTTTCCAGCTCTAATTGCCATGCCTAAAAGATTTAATACCTTTTGTTCTTCTATCATAAACTCATCCTAGCTTTTTGATGCGTAACATAATCCAATAATTCTTGGTAAAAAACATCACTTAGAGCTGTACCTAATACTTTATCAAGCACATGTTTGTCCCATGCAGATTGTACGATATCAGGTTCAATCGAGACATAAGCTCCTCGCCCAGGCAATTTTCCACTTGGATCGATAGATACATGATTTTCTTTATTGATAACAATTCGAATCATCTCTTTTTTAGGCTTCATTTCATTAGAAACGATGCATTTTCGCATAGGAATTTTACGTTTTGGCATTATCTTCACCTCTTGTTAGTCTTCCAGGTTATCTCGTTCTTCAGCTAATTCAATCAATTCTTCAGTTGCTTCAGCATCTAAATTTCCTTCTTCAACGTCAGCATCGATTGAGATTTCGTCAAATTGAGTATCTAGATCTTCAACAGATTCAATGATTTCTTCTTCATTCATTTCTTGTTCTTGACTATCAATAGCTTCAATGACTTCAGCATACTCAACATCTTTTTCTAATCCAACTTCTTCTTTAGCCATATTTATAGCTGCCATATCAGTTTCAGATTTAATATCGATTTTGTATCCTGTTAGTTTAGCCGCTAATCGAGCATTTTGACCTCGTTTACCAATAGCAAGAGACAGCTGGTAATCTGGTACTACTACCAAACAGCTTCCGGCAGCTTCGTTAAACGTTACACTGACGACTTGAGCAGGATTTAACGCATTTCCAATATAAGTTGCAGGATCAGCATTCCACTCTACTATGTCCATGTTTTCGCCTTTTAGCTCATTCACAATAGCCTGTACACGTTGTCCTTTAGGCCCAACACATGTACCAACTGGATCAATGTGTTCATCTCTAGAACGAACAGCTACTTTAGCACGATCTCCAGCTTCTCTAGCAATCGAAACGATTTCGACAACTCCATCATAAATTTCAGGAACTTCTTGTTCAAATAGACGTTTCAATAAATCAGGATGACTACGACTAACGAAAATCTGTGGTCCTTTTGACGTATTTTCAACTTTTGTTACGTAAACTTTTATACGATCATGAGGTTTGTAAACTTCATTAGGTATTTGTTCTTGTTTAGATAAGACAGCTTCGATTTTCCCTAAATTAACATAAATATAACGGTGATCTTGTCTTTCAACAATACCTTGCATGATGTCATTTTCATAAGCAATGAACTCATTGTAGATAATATTTCTTTCAGCTTCTCGTACACGTTGCATGATTACTTGTTTAGCTGTTTGAGCAGCAATTCTCCCGAAGTCTTTTGGTGTTACTTCAAAACGAATTTTATCGCCTAACTCATAGGCTTTATTTAATTCCAAAGCTTCTGCAATGCTTACTTCCAAACGAGAATCATAAACGACATCTGCAACTTCTTTAACAGAATAAACATGAATATTCCCTTTTTTTAAATCAAATTCAACCTCAACGTTTTGTGCTTGATCATAATTTTTTTTGTAAGCTGAAATTAAAGCAATTTCTAATGCTTCAACAACGAATTCCTTAGAAATTCCTTTTTCTTGTTCTAAAGCATCAAGAGCATTTAACATTTCTTTGCTCATTTTTAACTTCTCTCCTATCTCTAACAATCATTTAATTAAAATTGAATGGCTCTTCTAGCCTTTGCAACAATTTTTCGGTTTATTTCGATATCTTTTACTCTCGTTTTAACGCGAATAGTCAACGTCAACGTTTCATCATTCACTTCTTTTAGTATGCCTTCATATGTTTTTTCATCATCTATTGGTTCATATAAAGAGACATGAATGTATTCTCCAACTGCGTTTATATAATCTTCTTCTTTTTTTAGTGGTCTTTCAGCTCCAGGTGATGAAACCTCCAAAAAGTATGCTTGCGGTATAGGATCTGGGCTAATTCCATCCATTCGTTCACTTATTTGTTCGCTAACTAATGCGCAATCTTCTAAATCAATTCCTTCAGGTTTGTCAATATAAACGCGTAAGAACCAATTCTTGCCTTCTTTGATAAATTCTATATCTGCTAATTCAAACTGATTTCTTTCAACAATAGGTTGCACGATTTCAGTTACTGCTTCTATAACATTACTCAACTTTTTCGCCTCCTTATAGTTAGTTTTCTAACTTACTGCCGAAAAAGAGTGAGCGTTACCGCTCACTCTCAACAGAATATCTAAATCCAAATAAATAATACCATAAAACCGAGTATTAAGCAACAAAACACCATTAAATAAGTCTTTCCAGTTGCTTTTCAGCTTAAAAAGTATTCCAGCTTAGCTAGTTAGAAAATAAATAATTAAAAGAGATCAAATAAAGACAATTGATTTTCATCAGGTAATCCTTTTAATACTCCATTCTCATCTAGATATTCAATAACAGTTTTAGAAACTTTTCCTCTTTTAGCTAAGTCCTCTTTTGAAAGGAACGGTTTATCATTTCTCGCTTCAATAATTTGCTTGGCGACATTGGCTCCCAAGCTGGGTACCGTTCTAAAAGGGGCAATAAGTGAATTCCCTTCAATCACAAAATCGGAAGCATCTGATTTTGCTAAATCTACCATTTTAAAATTAAATCCCCGTTCAACCATTTCATTACTTAATTCCAAAACAGTTAAAAGATTCTTTTCTTTAGTTGAAGCATCTAGCCCTTTATCAGTGATTTCTTTCATTTTTACTTTTATGCTTTCTTTCCCTTTCGCCATAGCTACTAAATCAAAGTCATCTGCACGTACGGAAAAGTAAGCAGCATAATAAAGAATTGGAAAATGAACTTTGTAATACGCTACACGTAAAGCCATCAGCACATAAGCAGCCGCATGGGCTTTAGGAAACATGTACTTGATTTTCAAACAAGATTCGATGTACCACGTTGGTATATTTTCATCGCGCATCGCTTTTTGCCAATCATCCGGAATTCCTTTTCCTTTACGCACGGATTCCATAATTTTAAAAGCTAACCCATCTTCTAAACCATTATGGATCAAATAAACCATAATATCATCACGACAACCGATTACTTCTGACAAAGGAATATCATTCATCCGGATCAACTCTTCCGCATTTCCTAACCATACATCCGTTCCATGTGACAATCCTGATATTTGCAACAATTCAGCAAACGTTGTCGGCAACGTTTCTTCTAACATTCCTCTTACAAAACGCGTACCAAATTCTGGAATACCTAGCGTACCTGTTTTCGATTGGATTTGCTCTGGGGTTACGCCAAGAACTTCAGTACCACCAAAAATCTTCATTACTTCCGGATCATCGGTTGGGATCGTTTTAGGATCGATCCCAGATAGATCTTGCAGCATTCGAATAACGGTTGGATCATCATGACCCAGTATATCTAATTTCAAGACATTATCATGAATAGAATGAAAATCAAAGTGAGTCGTTTTCCATTCTGAATCTTGTGCATCAGCTGGAAATTGAATAGGCGTAAAGTCATATACATCCATATAATCAGGGATAACGATAATACCGCCGGGATGCTGACCGGTGGTCCTTTTAACTCCTGTAAATCCTTTTGCTAAGCGATCGATTTCTGCAGCACGTAAGGTTAAACTGTTATCGCGTTCATACCCTTTTACATAACCAAAAGCCGTCCTATCCGCTACGGTACCTATTGTTCCAGCACGAAATACATTTTCTTCACCAAATAATTCTTTTGTGTAATTGTGTGCCTTAGATTGGTAATCGCCTGAGAAATTCAAATCAATATCTGGCACTTTATCCCCATAAAAGCCTAAGAAGGTTTCGAATGGAATATCATGTCCATCTTTATGCAGACGGGTTTCACATTCTGGACAATTTTTATCCGGAAGATCATAACCTGAACCCACTGATCCATCAGTAAAAAACTCAGAATACTGACAATTAGGGCAACTATAATGTGGCGGCATAGGATTTACTTCTGTGATTCCAGTCATTGTTGCGACGAAACTAGAACCAACGGAACCTCGAGAACCCACTAGATAGCCATCTGACATACTTTTATGAACCAATTTTTGCGAAATCAAGTAAATAACCGAAAAACCATTTCCGATAATACTGTTCAATTCTTTTTCGATTCTTTTTTCAATAATTTCTGGTAGTGGATTGCCATATAATCGATGTGCTTCATCATAACTCAATTGACGTATTTCATCTTCTGATCCTTCAATTTTAGGCGTATAAAGATCTGTTTTCACTGGTGTAATGGAATCATCCACCATATCCGCAATTTTATTGGTATTTTTGACTACAATTTCTTGAGCTGTCTCTTCTCCTAAGAATGAGAAAGATTCGAGCATATCTGTTGTCGTTCTAAAATGTACTTCAGGTAACTCAGATCTATTCAAAGGATTCGCTCCACCTTGGGAATTGACCAGTATTTTACGGTAGATACGGTCTTCAGGATTCAAATAGTGAACATTTCCAGTTGCAACTACTGGAATATCTAGCTCCTTACCAATTTTAACCAGATTACGAATGATTTCTTCCAAATCTGATTCATCTTTCACTAACTCTTTTTCAATCAACGAAGCATAAACTTCCTTTGGCATAACTTCAATGTAATCATAAAATTTCGCTTTGTTTTTTGCTTCATCATACCCTTTTTGCATCATGGCTTCAAAAACTTCTCCTTGGCTGCATGCTGTTCCAATAATTAAGCCTTCTCTAAGTTTGTTTAATTCAGAGCGTGGCAAACGTGCCGTTCGAAAGAAATAATCAACCATAGATGAAGAAATCAGTTTAAAAAGATTTTTTAACCCTGCTTGAGAAGTCGCAATAATGGTTGCATGAAATGGCCGAGCTCTTTTATAAGTATCGCCTTCTCCAATATGATCATTCAACTGATCATGATAATGCATATCATGCTCTTCTCTAGCCTCTTTTAGAAAAATCCAGCACAACTGTCCCGTTGTTTCAGAATCATAAATAGCCCGGTGATGTTGTTCTAGATTAATGCCATATTTTTTTGCTAATGTATTCAAACGATGACCCTTAAATTGCGGATGTAGATAGCGTGACAATTCCAACGTATCAATGACCGGATTTACAGCATCCGGTATGTTGTATTTAGCATTACTCGTATTTAAAAATCCCATGTCAAAACTGGCATTATGTGCAACTAGAATAGATTCTCCAGCAAAAGCTTTAAATAAAGTCAAAACTTCTTCTTCAGATTTTGAACCATGAACCATTTCGTCGGTAATACCGGTTAAATTGATTGTAGTTTGCGATAACGGATGACCAGGGTCAATAAATTGTTCAAATGACTCAATGATATTTCCTTTATGCATTTTAACTGCAGATAATTCAATAATGGAATTGTATACAGCTGAAAGACCGGTCGTTTCTACGTCAAAAACAACGTACGTAGCATCAGTCAATTCAATATGTTCAGCATTATATGCAATCGGTACACCATCATCAACAATATTAGCTTCAATTCCATAAAGAATCTTTATCCCATTCTTTTGACCTGCATGAAATGCATCTGGAAATGATTGAGCACCAAAATGGTCCGTTATTGCAACTGCTTTATGTCCCCATTTAGCCGCTTGATCGACTAGATCTGTAACAGTATCAATTGCGTCCATTTGACTCATATTGCTATGCAAGTGCAACTCTACACGTTTATTGTCTTCAGGGGCTGTATCTTTACGTGATTCATGTTCCCATTCAGTAATATCTTGCGCATTTAATACTAAATCTCGCATAAAATTATCTTCTTGAACGCTTCCTCTTGCTCGGATCCACATCCCTTTTTTGATTGCTGCAAAGGCTGCTTCGTCCTCAGGAGTGTTCGAAAATTTCTTCACTGAAAAAGAAGACGTATAGTCAGTCATTTTTAAAATCAGCAATTGTCTTTCAGATCTTAATACGCGTACCTCAACATCAAATACATACCCTTCAATGCTTACACGACGCTCTTCTTCGATAATTTGATCCATCGGTTTAATTTCTTCTTTTGCTGTGATTTTCCGTCCTAAAACGACCAGCCCTTTATGCGCTTGAACTTGATTTTTATTTTGTTTTTTTTCTTGTTCGGCTTTTTGAATATTTTCATTCGCCCGAATTGCCAATAGTGTTTCTGATTCTTCTTTTTTTATTTGGAATTCTGCTATTTTTTTCAAATGTGCTTCTTCATCAATAACTGGCTCAATTTTAAATTTTGGAAATCCCAAAGAAACATACGCATCTTCAACAGGAGGCAGGTACTGATTCATTAAATGACTTTTTACAATTTCATTTTCAACATGAAATTGAATTTTTTTCCCGTTTAAAAGTGGAAACTGCTCTCTGAAGGGTTTGTCACAAATCGGTGAAGAGACTGTACTTAGCTTGACTGCAGCAGACCAATAATGTTCCAATTTTTCAATTGTTAGCACTGGCTGCAAGGTTTCGATAGTTACTTGGACGCTTGCAATTGAATGAAAAGCCAACTGCATTTTTTCTGAAAGATTTTGATAGATTTCAAAAGGTAAAATATCTTGGAATTGCAAATGAAAATTCCAAGATTTTGATAGTTTATGAACGGTGACTTTTAAAATCTTTGCTTGCGAAAAATATTCTTTATAGCGCTCTTCATGCTGCAAACCTACTTGTTCCAGTAATTTTTGAAATAATTCTTCTTGGTTTAAACTCATGAGAAGCTCCTTTCACTTGCTAAGATACATCTAATATAGTGTTGCTAAATTTAATCCAATTACTCACCCAAAAATTCTGGAGGAATAGGATTTACTTGTAGCCGTTCATTAGATTCAATGCTTCAAATAGATCCCCCATGGCTTCACAAGCAAAACCGTCTATTCTATAAGAAATTTTTTTGGATTACAAACACTATTTATGATATACCCACTTTTGGTAAAATTCATCCACACCATTTGACGAAGAGCCAAACTAAACAATTGCAAAAGGAGTGCAGACAAGTGTAGGAACGTACTTGTTTGAACTCCTTTCACAGTAGTATTTTTGTGCGATTAGATAGAACTTAATAGAATGTTTAATGTATCTATTAATTCATCCGTGCGTACTTCTAAAGCTTCACCGGTTTTTTTAAGTTTCAATTCAACGATATTTTCCTGAGCTTTTTTACCTACTGTTATACGGATAGGCAATCCAATTAGATCTGAATCTTTGAATTTCACACCCACTCGTTCATTACGGTCGTCAAGCAAAACAGAAAATCCAGCATTTTGTAAAGAGCTATACAATTCATTTGATAAATTGACTTGATCTTCTGCTTTCATGTTAACAGGAATCAAATGAAGTTCGTATGGTGAAAGATGTCTCGGCCAGTTTAGGCCTTCCTCATTCGATTGTTGCTCTGTGATCGCTGATAATAATCGGCTGACACCAATTCCATAACAACCCATGATAACTGGAATAGAACGTCCATTATTATTTAAAACCGTAGCATTCATCGCTTCAGAATAACGGGTTCCTAATTTGAAAATATGTCCTATTTCAATCCCTTTTGCAAATTTTAAGACTCCTTGTCCATCAGGAGACAATTCACCTTCTTGAACAAATCGTAAATCAACATATACTTCAACGTTTGAATCGCGTTCTAAGTTTACATTTAAGTAATGATAGCCATTTTCGTTGGCTCCTGCTACAGCATTTACCATATCTTGAACAAAAACATCTGCGATAATTCTGATTTCTTCACTGATCCCAACCGGTCCGATTGAACCAGCATTTACTCCCAAATGATTTACCGTTTCTTCATCAGTTGCTAATTCCAAAAAGGTCACATCAAGATAGTTTTTCAATTTGACCTCATTTACCTCATGATCGCCTCGAACAATAACTAGAACAGGTTTTTCATCTGCCATGAACAATAAGCTCTTCATCACTTTTTCAGGCTCTATTTCTAGGAATGATGAAACTTCAGTAATGGATTTACTGTTAGGTGTTTCAACTTTTTCCAATCCTTTTTCACCTTCGAGTGATTTTTTACGCATATGGAAGCTTGTAGCCATTTCTAAATTGGCTGAATAATCACTTGAATCTGAGTAGACAATCGTGTCTTCTCCGATATCTGATAGTGCCATAAATTCTTTAGAATTACTTCCACCCATTGCGCCTGCATCTCCAATGATATTTCTGAAATCCAGACCACAACGTTCAAATATTCTCGTATAGGCTTTTTCAAAATCTTGATAGGTTTTATCTAGACTTTCAAAACTATCATGAAAAGAATACGCATCTTTCATAATAAACTCTCTACTTCTTAACAATCCAGAACGAGGACGTTTTTCATCACGGAATTTTGTTTGGATTTGATACAATGAGAGCGGCAAACGTTTATAAGATGTAATTTCATCACGTATCAAAGTTGTGAAGGCTTCTTCATGTGTAGGCCCTAAGAGATAGTCACGACCATGACGATCTTGTAGTTTCATCAAGTCTTCGCCATACGTTTCATAACGTCCTGACTCTTCCCATAATTCGCGAGGCAATAGTGAAGGCATTAGCATTTCAACAGCATCGATTTTTTCGAATTCTTCACGCATAATATTTTTTATTTTTTCGATCACTCGAGTTGCTAATGGCAAATAGCTATATACACCACTTGAAATTTGTCTGATGTATCCTGCTCTTAATAACATTTTGTGGCTTAAAACCTCTGCCTCGTTAGGTACATCTCTTAGCGTTGGGATAAATACTTTTGATTGTTTCATTATTTACTATCTCCTTTTTGATACGTTAAATTCATTTTCGTCTTATACTTAATCGTTCTTAATTAAAGAAATACGTTTGGATATCATTCCATGTAACTAATACCATCAGCAATAGTAACAAACTGATCCCAATTAAAGTAATGATACCTTCTTTTTCTTCACTTAATGGTTTTCTTCGGATACCTTCTACGATGTTTAATAGCAATTTCCCACCATCAAGACCTGGGATAGGCAACATATTGACGATCCCTAAATTAATACTTAAAACCGCTAGCCAATTGACCACGCCTATAAGTCCCACTTGAACCACTGATTCTGTTGTTGCATAAATAGCAACCGGACCACCGAACATATCAATTGAGAAGCCACTTGTAAACATTGAACCAAGTATTGTAAATAATTGCGTCATCAAAGACCAAGTTTTGGAAAAACCAAAACTGATTTTATCCCATAATGAAGTTTTCAACACATTTTGGACACCAATTTGACCGACTTCTGTCCCGTCTGTTGCTTCACTAGCAACGGGTGTTATTGGCACTATTTTCTCAGTTCCATCCGTTGATTCAATGTAGAAAATCAATTCGTTTTCAGGATTAACTCGAATAATTTCCACCATTTCAGGCCAGTTAGTAATTTTTTCATCATCAATTTGAACCACTCGATCGCCTTCGCTTAAGCCTGCTTCTTCTGCAACACTATCTGGCACAATCGTACCTAGTGTGTTTTCTTGGCTGACAACGCCCCCTTGTAAAAAAGCAAGTACAATGAATGCAACGATGGCTAAGATAATGTTATTCATCGGTCCAGCAAAATTGGTCATCATTCTTTTTGGCAAACTAGCCGATTGGAATTGAACATCAAGCGGTGCAATTTGGACTTCAGTTCCATCCTCTTCAATAATCATTGCATTTCTTAGTACTGGATAGCGAACTAGATTCGTTTCGTCTCCTGCTAAAAAGCCTTCAACATATAATTCGTTTTCTAGATCAATCGAACTAATTTCCATTGGAACTGCATTCAACAATTGCTTTTTCTTATAATTATTAATCAAGGTCACTTCATTCGTGTCATTTAATAACAATCCAATAGGTGTGCCTGGTTTAATTTCTGTTTCTTCTTCATATCCAGCCATACGAACGTATCCACCCACAGGTAAGATGCGAATCGTAAATGTCGTTTCTCCCCTTCGATAGGAAAATATTTTTGGGCCAAACCCAATTGCGAATTCTCTAACTAAGATCCCTGCTTTTTTTGCAAAATAATAATGTCCGAATTCGTGAAAAATGACTAAAATACTAAACACTATAATAAAAGTAATAATAGTAGTGATCATATACTCTCTCCTTTGTTCTGCTTTTAAAGTACTGCTCTTAAAAATTGAATTTTATGATTGATTTGCTGATTTCTAATACGTACAAAACAAGTCTAATTCTATCATAATTTAGGTACAATAACCAATCGACTTATTAATTTATTACTGATAAGCGAAAAGTAGTCATCACAGTAAAGGACAACTACTTTTTCATTCGATATTTAGCTTAGATTAACCCTGAGAAATAAAGAATCGGCAAAACAAATAATAAACTATCAAACCGATCTAAAATCCCACCGTGACCAGGTAGCAATTTACCAGAATCTTTCACATCATAATAACGTTTAAATGCTGATTCAACTAAATCACCTAACTGGCCAGCTATTGAAAGAACAAATGTTAAAGCTAACATCCAACCTGTATTGTAATTTTGTGGATAGTAGGTTAAATAGATGAAAGCTACGATCAGCGCCATGACTATACCACCTAGAGCTCCTTCAATTGTTTTATTAGGACTGATAGAAGGAGCTAATTTACGCTTGCCTAATTTTCTTCCAATCAAGTAAGCTCCTATATCTGTTGCCCAAACAACAAACAAAACAAATAATAATAAATCTAATCCAGATTGCCTTGTCAACAATAAAAATCTAAATCCGTACCCTATATACATTATTCCTAAAACTGAAACCGCAACATCATCGAACGTAAAATTGTTTTTTGAGAATACGGTACAGACTAATAATAATAATACAAAAAGATACAAAATTAATTGTGTATCCATATATGTTGGTAAAATCATTGATAACTCATATGGTAACAATAATCCTAGTAAAGCTAAAATAGAAATAATACCTTCAAATGAAAAAATGTTATTACCTTTCATTCGAAATAGTTCAAATAGTGCGATTATCCCCAATCCAGCAACAACCAATTTTAAAATCCAAGAACCCATATAAACTACTGGAACAAAAAGTATAAGAGCAATAATTGCCGTAATAATGCGTTGTTTCACTAAGATTTCCTCCTAACTTAATTATAATCCACCAAAACGTCGGTGTCTTTTTTGATAAACTCCTATAGCTTGTTCTAAGGCTTGCTCGTTAAAGTCAGGCCAAAGCACTTGAGAAAAATAAAACTCACTGTAGGCATTTTGCCATAACATAAAATTACTGATTCGCTCTTCGCCACTCGTGCGAATCATGAAATCAACATTTTGATATTCCTTTAAGGAATGTGTCATTAAAGATTCTTCAAATAAAGATTCTGTAATATCTTCTACATCGATTTCTCCCGCTTTAACTTTCTTTGCGAGTATTTTTGAAGCTTCAAGTAATTCACTACGTCCTCCGTAATTAAGCGCAAAATTTAATACCATACCTGTATTCTTTTCAGTATCAGATACTGCTTGTTCAACAGATTTCTGCGTATGTTTTGGCAATTCATTTGTAAAACCGATGACCTGTACTTTAATATTCTGTTCCATTAATTCAGGTACAAAAGTATCAAAAAAATCAACCGGTAATTGCATTAAAAAATTCACTTCATCATCTGGTCGTTTCCAATTTTCAGTTGAAAATGCGTAAAGAGATAGTACCTTAACCCCGATTTGACTTGCTCTTCTGGTTACTTTTTTTACAGTATTCATTCCTTCTTTATGACCAGCGATTCGAGGCATAAATTTTTTTTGAGCCCAGCGTCCATTTCCATCCATAATAATTGCAATATGTTGTGGAATTGTTTCCTCAATATTAAAAGAAACAGTTGTATTTTCTTTTATTTTTCGATTTTTTTTATTAAATAAGCCTTTCAAGTATTTCCCTCCACTTCGTAAATCACCATTATTCATTGTAGCAAAAAAGGGGGTAAAAACCTATCAAATTCAATAAGAAATAACTTTTTTAGCAAATATTTAAGAAATGAACAATGTTTGCTTTTTAAATTTTAAGTATAAACTATACTAGTAGTCTTTTTATACTTAAAGAATGCCTTTTAGTATGCTCTAAAAATGAAAGATGCTATAATAGTCTACACAACGTTTGTCACTTAAGGAGGGCTCTAAAAATGAAAAGAATGATCAAAAAGTTTATAGTTGGTTTAATCATTTCTGCTGTAGTAAGCAAACTAACTAACTTGTTAATGGATGAAAACAAAGAAAAAGCTTAATTAGAGACTATTTATGCTAAAAAGGGTGACTGTCCATTTTAAAAGGACAACCACCCTTTTTATTTGTAAGTGATTCTTATTTTGTAGCTCCTTCTGTGATGCCTTTAATAATGTACTTTTGAAGAAACATATACAAAATAATAATAGGTAGGATAGCCAGTACAAGTCCTGCTAAAGCTAGGTGCCATTGTCTTGTGTATTGACCGAAGAAATAAAACATTTGTAACGGTATTGTGTGCATACCATCTTTATTGATCACTAAAGATGGCAACAAATAATCATTCCAAATCTTTATTGTATTCAAAATGATAACGGTTACTGTTGTGGGTTTTAATAACGGGAAAATAATATACCTGAAAATTTGAAAAGGACTTGCACCATCTAATATTGCTGCTTCATCTAAGGATTGAGGAATAGACCTTAATGCTCCGTAGAAAAGAAAAACAGACAAACTAGTAGAAAAACCTAAATTCATAAAAATCAAACCTGTCCGATTCAGCATATTAACTTCTCCAAATAGTTCAACTAAGGGTATCATGATAGAATGAAATGGGATCAGCATAGTTAACGCACACAAAAAATAAATAATTGAACTGGATTTTCGTTTATTTCTAGAGAGCGCATATGCGGCAATTGAAGTGAAAAATACAATAAGTACCACACTCACTGCTGTAATCACGAACGAGTTTAAAAAACTTTTAACGTAATCCAAATCCTCAAATGCTGCTGGATAATTTTCAGTCGTTAAATTTTCCGGCCAGAATAACGTATTAGAAAATATCTCTCCTTTAGTTTTAATAGAATTAATAAATATTAAAATAAAGGGGTACAACCACATTAACGAAAGTACTCCAGCTAAAAAGAAAATTAGGTTTCTAGTCATTTTAGTTGATTTCATCATAGATCCACTTCCCTTTTTCTCGTGACATAAATTTGCACAATTGAAATAATAGCTACAATGACAAAGAAAATAATGGCTTTTGCCTGTGCATACCCCTGTTCAAATAATACAAAAGCTGTATTGTAGATATTCATTGCAACCATCTCAGTAGATCCAAAAGGTCCTCCAGCTGTTAAAGCCAAATTCTGATCGTAAACTTTAAATGCATTTGAAAGAGTTAAAAATAAACTGATCGTAAATGCTGGTGCCACCATTGGAAATTTTATTTTCCAAAACTTTTGCAATGAGCTTGCTCCATCTATTTCAGCAGATTCTAACAATTCAGCTGGAATCCCATTTAGAAAAGAAATATAAATCAGCATGATATACCCACTCATTTGCCATAAAAATAAGATAACTAGTCCCCAGAATCCGGTTGTAGCATCAGCTAACCAACCATTAAAGAATTCTATACCTGTTAACTCAGCAATTCCTTCGAAGGCATTGATAAATACAAATTGCCAAATAAATCCTAATATAATTCCACCGATAAGATTTGGCATAAAAAAGATGGTTCGAAAAACAGTACTTAGTTTACCCAAGTTTTGTGTAACTAATAAGGCAAAACCTAGACCTATAACATTGACTCCAATAACTGATACAAGCGTAAACCTGAAGGTGAATGAAAGACTTTTTAAAAATTGAGCATCATTAAGAATTCTTGTGTAATTTTCTAATCCAATAAAAGTAGATTGAAAACCATCCGAATCAGTAAAAGAATAATAGATGCCGTAAACTAAAGGTAAAAAGATGATAAAGAATAGTGCCAACAAGCAAGGCAATAAAAAAGCCCAATAATAGAATGTGTTTTTTCTTTTGTTCATCTTATTCCCCCCTTAGTGACCTATACGTTGTAAATAGTTATGGGTAGCTCCACTAAATAATTGAATCTACCTCATAACTAAAAGTAATTAAGTTCTATTGACCTTACTCTTGCTTCATACTAGAAAATTGTTCTGAAGTTGTTTGTTCAAATTCATCCCAAGTAATATCGTTATTTAAATATCTTTGGAATTCAGGATGTAATACATTTTGAAAATACCCATCGGGATATTGTTTGTGGGCCATTGCAGTTGTCTCACCGTCCAACAATGCTTGGTAGATTTCTTTTGAGACAGGATCACTGATGCTGTCTATATCAAAACCTTCATGAGCAGGAATAAACTGCAAATCTTCAACAATGGTTTGTTTTCCAATCTCAGAAGTAAACATCCAATCCAGGAAATTTTCAGCTTCTGTTACAATTTCTTCATCTACATTTTTATTGATTCCTAAATACCAAGGAGCTCCAACAACAAGTTTGCCTTCTGTATCACTTTCAACGAACAACGGTAGAATCCCTAGTTTCGTCTCTGCAAATTCGGAATCTAATCCATTTAGTGTAGGAACGATCCAGTTCCCTTGATGAACCATTGCGACATGTCCATTAATGAACAAATCCTCAACAGATGAACTATAGTCAACAGTTAGAATTGGCTGAACAGTATGTTCAATAATTAAATCTGTGTAAGCCTTCATCTTATCGCCATACTCCCAATTTAATTCAGTAGCTTCGTATGCTGTAAGAATATTATTATCGAATTCTGGTGCCGTAAAATTAGCTGAAAATTGATTTGTAACAAAATCTTCACTCCCGCTATATGCAAATACTGCTTCTAGTCCTAAATCTTCTTTTTGACTTTCTAATGTATCAACCGCAGTTACGAAGTCAGAATAAGACTGAATTTCCTCTGGATCAATCCCAGCCTGTTCAAAAATTTCTTTATTGTACATCCAACCAAAACCTTCATTGTTCATTGGAATACCATAAGGAACACCATCAATTGTTCCTCCATCAAGTTGACCTTCTATAGTTGATGTGGCTGCAGCCATATCAGATACATCTAATAAAGTGTTTTTATAACGCTCAATCTCTGGCAGTCCTCCTAACATCAGAATTGCTGGCTCATCTCCTGAAGCAAATTTTGCCTGCATAGCTGCTGCTCCGTCTCCGCTCCCAACCGTTGTAAAACGAATCTGTACATTCGGATTTTCTGCACTATATTTTTCTGCTAGTGATTCTAATTGATCATTGATTTCTATTTTCTGATTAAAAAAATCAACAATGATTTCCTCTTCTCCTGACGAGCTGCTATCAGAACTACAACCTACCAATAGTAAAGTTAAGATAAGAAATGGTAAGGATGTCAATTTAAATCGCTTTTTCATTTCTTTCGACCCCCATAATCAATTTAATTCTACTTATATAAACGATATCAATTTATCGTAATTTTTAGTCATAAATTCTTATACCCAACCTCCCTTCTTAATTTAATCTAGCTACTCAGTTTTTCAACTTGTGTTAAACGTAAAGATTGAAGGATTTTAGTATTTAACTTACATTCAAATTTTAACATATTATAAAACGGTTTCATAAATTAAAGATCTAAAAACACTTAATAAATAAAGCTGCTCACTTTGATTTAATTTTAAACTCACTCGATCACACGATTATGTAAACGCAAAAAAGGATTGGAATAATGCATCCCAATCCTTTTTTTGCTTTTCAACTAATTATACGTCTAATAGTTCTTTTTCTTTAGTAGCAGCTATCACGTCAAGATTTTTAACACTCTCATTTGTGATTTTTTGAATATCTTCTTCAAAAGTACGTAAGTCATCTTGAGTGATTTCATTATTTTTTTCAGCCTTTTTCAATTCATCAATTGCTTCACGACGAATGTTACGAACTGAAACTTTAGCATTTTCAGCTTCCTTACCCACTTTTTTTGCTAATTCTTTACGGCGATCTTCAGTTAATTGTGGAATCACTAAGCGAATGACATTTCCATCATTTGTTGGACTGATTCCAATATCACTTTGCATAACTGACTTTTCAATATCAGAAATAGATGTTTTATCAAAAGGTGTGATCATTAGAACGCGAGGCTCGGGTACTGAAATTTGAGCCAATTGTTTTAACGGTGTAGGTGCTCCGTAATAGACTACACTAATTCTGTCTAATAGACTAGCATTTGCGCGTCCAGCACGAATCATTCCTAGTTCACGTTGTAAAGCATTTTCCGTTTTGACCATTTTTTCTTTAGTGGTTTGTAAAATTGCATTTGTCATAATTATTTCCCCCTAACAGTTGTTCCAATAGTTTCACCTAGTGCAACACGTTTAATATTTCCTGTTTCATTTAAATTAAAGACAACCAATGGAATATTATTATCCATGCTCAGAGAACTTGCTGTCGTATCCATCACTTGCAAACCTTTATTAATGATTTCTAAATGTGTCAATTCTTCAAATTTGGTTGCTGTTTTATCTAATTTTGGATCTGCTGAGTAAATACCGTCAACATTGTTTTTAGCCATTAATATCACATCGGCCTCAATTTCAGCTGCTCTTAAAGCAGAAGTTGTATCTGTTGAGAAATATGGATTTCCAGTTCCACCAGCGAAGATGACTACTCTTCCTTTTTCTAAATGACGTACTGCTTTTCTACGAATATACGGCTCAGCAATCTGACGCATTTCGATTGCAGTTTGTACTCGCGTTGGTACTCCTTCATTTTCAAGGCAATCTTGTAGTGCTAAAGCATTGATTACTGTAGCAAGCATTCCCATGTAGTCTGCTTGTGCTCGTTCCATTCCCATTTCAGAACCAACTTGGCCACGCCAAATATTTCCGCCACCAACAACAATGGCAATTTCTACACCTAATTCTTTTACTTCTTTAATTTCTTTACAAATTTCTTTTATCGTTGGTGGTTCTATTCCAAATCCAGTATTCCCTGCTAAGGCTTCCCCACTTAATTTTAAAACGATACGTTTATACTTTGGTTCAATCATTTAAGTTTTCCCTCCATTGGCTCATTCACTTTTATTATTTTACCATACTCTGATGAAAAATTCATTAAAAGATAGAGCGTGTACTGGTTCTATTTATTAAGATTGCTAGGCAAAATTCTTTCTTAAATATGCCTCTGTCCCATATTTTAATTAACTTTCAGTAGTACCCAATTCAAATAAAAAACACTATAAAAAAGGAACGCAACAATTGCGTTCCTTTTCTAAATAAGATTTCTATTTTTTAACTTGATTCATAACTTCTTCAGCAAAGTTTTCTTCACGTTTTTCAATTCCTTCGCCAACTTCAAAACGTACAAATGATTTAATTACAGCGCCTTTTGATTCGATATATTTACCAACTGTTTGATCTGGATCTTTAACAAATGGTTGATCTACCAAACTGATTTCTGCTAAATATTTATTCATGCGGCCTGTGATCATTTTTTCAACGATATTAGCTGGTTTGCCTTCATTTAAAGCTTGTTCAGTTAAAACCTTTGTTTCATGGTCGATTTCTTCTTGAGAAACTTGATCGCTAGAAACATATTTTGGATTGCTAGCTGCGATATGCATAGCAACATCGCGAGCAGCTTCTTCGTCATTAGTTCCTTCAAGAACGACTAATACAGCAATACGTCCACCCATGTGGATGTAAGCTCCAAAAGCATCTGCATCAGTTTTTTCAACACGTGAGAAACGACGCAATTCAATTTTTTCACCAATTTTAGTTACTGCTGCTAATAGCTCAGTTGCTACCGTGCCGTCTCCTGCTTTAAGAGCCTTAACGTCTTCAACTGTTTCTGGGTTTCCTGCAGCAACTGCTTCAGTTACATCTTTAACTAATTTTTGGAATTGTACGTTTTTAGAAACAAAGTCAGTTTCAGAGTTTATTTCAGTAATAGAACCAATATTTCCGTTTACGTATACGCCAGCTAAACCTTCAGCAGCAATACGGTCAGCTTTTTTAGCAGCTTTTGCTCCACCGGTTTCTCTTAGGTGATCTACTGCAGCGTCCATGTCTCCATCAACGGCAACTAATGCTTTTTTAGCGTCCATCATTCCTACGCCAGTCATGTCGCGTAATTGTTTAACTAGTTGAGCTGTTACTTTTGCCATTCTATATTTCCTCCTAATAAATTTCATTATTCTTTTTTTAGATAAAATTTCACAAAAAAAGACTGACCCGTCAAGAAAGAAATGACGCCGCTTCGCAAAAAGTCGCTTTTCACTTCTCCCTACTCGAGACAGCCTTATTTAGTGTTAATAATTTAATTATTCAGCGTTTTTTCCTTCAACGGCTTCAACAATTTCTTCGATTGAAGCTGTTTCAGAAGCTACAGGTGCTTCAGGTGTGAATGTTTCTTCAACTACTTCATCTTCACCTTGATTTCCTTCGATCATAGCGTCAGCCATTTTTGAAGTAATCAATTTAACAGCGCGGATAGCGTCATCGTTTGATGGGATGATAACATCGATTTCATCTGGATCACAGTTAGTATCAACCATTGCTACTACTGGGATGTTTAATTTGTGTGCTTCTTGGATTGCAATACGTTCTTTACGAGGGTCAACAACGAACAATACATCTGGAATTCTTGGCATATCTTGAATACCACCTAAGAATTTTTCAAGACGGTCACGTTGTTTGATTAAAATCCCAACTTCTTTTTTAGGAAGGACATCAAAAGTTCCGTCTTCTTCCATTTTGTTGATAGCTTTCAAACGTTTGATACGTTTTTGGATAGTATCCCAGTTTGTTAATGTTCCACCTAACCAACGGTGGTTTACAAAGTATTGTCCAGCACGAGTTGCTTCATCTTTGATAGCTTCTTGTGCTTGTTTTTTAGTACCAACGAATAAAGCGATTCCGCCATTTTCAGATACTTCTTTCATGTAGTTGTATGCTGTATCAGCTAACTTAACTGTTTTTTGTAAGTCGATGATGTAGATACCGTTTCTTTCTGTAAAGATAAAACGTTTCATTTTTGGGTTCCAACGACGTGTTTGGTGACCAAAATGTACTCCTGCTTCAAGCAATTGTTTCATTGAAATTACTGCCATAATATATTTCCTCCATTGGTTTTAATTTTCCTCCTTCAAATTCAACTGTAAGGAGACTTGACTAATCAAGCACCGTCCTTTACATCCTTTGAAGTGTGAAATAATTTTCAGTGCTTTTAGCACCGTAGATAATTGTATATCATATAATTAGAAATATCAAGTCTAACTATCGTTTTTTATTTCTGACTACATTCCAATATTCAAAATTTCACGAATGTCATCTTCTGATAATTGACTTGCTTCTTTTTGAATAGAGCCATCTTCAGTAATGATTTGATCAAATAATGCTTTTTTCTCTTGTTGCAATTGATCAATTTTTTCTTCAATCGTTCCTTCTGCAATCAACCGTAAGACTTGAACAACTTTTTTCTGTCCAATTCTATGAGCACGTCCAGCCGCTTGTTCCTCAACTGCTGGATTCCACCATAAATCGTAGAGGATGACCATATCTGCACCTGTAAGATTTAAACCTGTGCCACCAGCCTTAAGTGAGATAAGAAAAACATCTTTTTCTCCTGCGTTAAATCGATTAACCATTTTAATTCGTTCTTTCGGCTTTGTTTGGCCACTCAAGTAAAATGTTTCTACTTCCTGCTCAGCCAATTCTTTTTCGATAATTGCAAGCATTGAAGTGAATTGTGAAAAGATCAAAATACGTCTGCCATTTTCTCTTGCAGTTTGGATCGTTTCTTTTAGCTGCTCAAGTTTCCCTGAGTCGCCTTCATAATCATCAATAAACAATTTAGGGTCACAGCAAATTTGTCTTAGACGTGTTAACCCAGCTAAGATTTCAATCCGATTCTTTTTAAATTCTGCTCCATTCATGCTGTTTACACTTTCTTGGATTCGTTGTAAGTAAGCAAGATAGACTGTTTTTTGTTCTTTAGTCATTTGACTATATAAATTGGTTTCAATTTTATCAGGTAGTTCTTTCAAAACATCTTTTTTGATTCGTCTTAGTACAAAGGGACGAATCATTTTAGCAATTTGTTCATTTGGAAGAGTTTTGAATTTTTTAACTGAAGGAAAGAAACCAGGCATGATTAGCTGAAAAATAGCCCATAATTCTTCGATTTTATTCTCTATAGGTGTCCCACTTAAAGCAAATCTTTTTTTAATAGTTAAATCTCTTAATGCTTGAGAAGTTTTAGTATTATGATTTTTAACCATCTGTGACTCATCTAAAATCAACGTACTAAAAGGGAAACGTTTATAATGGACGACATCTTGTCTAAAACTAGGATAAGATGTAATCAAAACTTGATTTGGTTTAACATTTTCAACTAATTGCATTCTTTCTTCAGCCGTGCCAGAAACAACGATACTTTCAATAGATGGCGCAAATTTTTCAATTTCGTAATGCCAATTATAAATCAATGAAGCTGGGGCAACGATAAGGAAAGGATCATTTTCTCCTTTTTCCTCTATTTCAGATAACATATAAGTAATTACTTGAATTGTTTTCCCAAGCCCCATATCATCTGCTAAAATACCGCCAAATCCATATTTAGATAACATTTTCAACCATTGAAATCCTGTTTTTTGATAAGGTCTTAAATCTGCATTCAACGATTTAGGGACCTCAGCTTCGAACTCTTCAGGAAAATTCAAATCATGAATTAAATTTTTGAATTTTTTTGAAACAGTACCTTTTGTTTTTTCATCCAATGAAATTTTTTCATTTAATTCAAGTCCGCGATAGCTAGGGAGTTGAATTCCACCATTTTGAAATTTTTTGGTAACTCTCAACTCATTTAGTACATCACTTACTTGTTTAAAACTCTCTGATTCCAAGGAAAGAATGGTTCCATTGTCAAATTTATGAAAAGCTTTTTTTTCCATTAAACTTTTTAACACATCATCTACTTCTTCAGGAGTGATTCCTTTGATGTCAAAACGGACATCTAAAAATGAACCTTCCTTTTGAACATCGATGATTGTTTCTGGATCTATTTGATTTAAAAACATACTATCTAACAAATCATCTACATATACCGTGGCATCCAACTCTAAAGTTGGGATTTCTTTCGTGAATAATGTATAAAATTCATCATCACGAACCATTCGTTTAGCATAATTAGTTTCTGTTCGATGATAGTCAAACCCAGTCAATTGATTAATGATCATCATTTCTTTTTCACTGTCTCTAATAATTTGAACGCCTTCTTCAGGCAACTGATTTTTAGAGGGATCCGTTGATAAAATCATATATCTGTAATTAAACTCAACTGTGGCATGTACTGCCTCGTTATGGTACTCAAAATAAATAGATGTTAATAAAGGTTCTTGTACAAAAGATTCTTTTAATTGATCATCAATAGAGACATTTCCTATCTTCACAAGCAATGGCATAACATAAGCTGTGAAATCAGGCATATCAGCAGATTCTATAATGATATTATCGCCATCATACCGTTGTAAAAATTGTTGCAACGGACGATAAGCACGCATTTGTTCTAAAGAAGGTTGAAAAACAATATTATCTGATACAAACCAATCGTATTCTTTCAAGTGACTATCTGCTAAACCTGTAATAGCTAAAGTGACCGTTTTATTTTTTTGTGAGATTTCAAAAGAAAAAGGCATTTTTTCTTCCACAAACATCATTGTCTTGTACGTGGTTGCTTTTGTAATAAATTGTAAATTCCCACTGTCTTGTAAATTTTGAATAGTTTCTTCTGCTAAGGCAGTCATTAGAATCAAATAACGGTTATTTGTTAAAAGTGATTTTGCATCTTTATACTCTCCAGAAATCAATTGAATAGATTTGTACTGCTTATGCAGATTTTCTAAGATTTCACTATCTTCTTGTTCAATAGAGACATCTTTAAAATTGATTTCTTGACCAGCTTTCAACTCAACCGTTTCTTTTTTTATAAAACTTTCTAAAAATAAAGGTAAATCTTTCACAATATACATCTTGTCTATTCCAGCTTTAAGACTGAGAGTAAACACATCAAATGAGGACCTTATAAGTGCAGTAGTCATTGGTTTTATTTCAACTCTATATTCTAATTTTAATGACTGTTTTTGCTTAGAGATAGTCGTTTTTTTTCTATTTTCATTTAAGAATATACGAGTAAATGACTCTGTTAACTCCTGACCAGGATTTGGAGAATCCACAGCAATTTGCTTAGCATTTTCAGCTGTCATGACCCGACTGATTTTTCTATCTCTCAACTCCAACTCAACAGCAACTGTATGTTTACAGTATCCGTGATTTTTCCAATAAAGACATTCACAAAAATCATCTTCTTTTGTAGAACCGTCTAATTCAACATGAAAAATATCACTTCCCATAACTTCGGCGGACCATATTTTTTTTTCTAAAAATGAGTTGACTGAAAGGACGCGTTTCTCTGCAACATATTGTCTTCCTTGCTCAATAACGCGTTCTGGTATACTCCATTTCATTCAACATTCCCCTACTTTCTTGCTTTTCATAATTTTTTCTTTAAAAGCGCGTTTTTTTCTATCTCTCTATTGTACGTCATTATAGCTAAAAAAGAAAATTTTTTCTTTTAAGTCTAAACGATTCTGCTATTTTATTTCCACAAATAACCTGCACATTTTTATTAGTTATTGGATAGATTAAAAATAACTTGCTAAAATATCAGTTATGAATCATACTATTATTATAAAAAATGCTTCAGAAAACTGAACTAATGAGAGGTTGAATAAATTTGTTTTATAGAATTCTACGTGGCACTTTGCGTTTTCTGTTAGCCATTTTAAATGGCAATGCACATTATGAAAATCGTACCAAGTTGCCAACTGATACATCTTACATCTTAGTAGCACCGCACAGAACCTGGATTGATCCTGTTTACCTAGCTATAGCGGCTAGCCCTAAACCCTTTACTTTTATGGCAAAAAAAGAATTGTTCCAGAATCCTATCTTAAGTTGGATCATTAGACATGCCAACGCCTTTCCAGTGGATCGCGCTAATCCAGGGCCTAGCGCTATTAAAACACCTGTTAAAATCCTGAAGAACGGAAATTTGAGTCTTATGATTTTCCCAACTGGAACAAGGCATTCTGACGAAATAAAAGGAGGAGCAGCTACGATTGCTAAATTAAGCGGTGTTCCAATCATTCCTGCAGTCTATCAAGGACCTATAACTTTAGCTGGAATTTTAAAACGACAGAAAGTAACCATTCGTTTTGGAGATCCAATCAACATAGATCCTAAAATTAAACTTTCAAAAGAAAATTTAAAAATGATCGACGAACAAATGCAACAAGCTTTTGATCAATTGGATATAGAAATTGACCCTTCATTTAAATACGATCGTACAAAATAATAAAAAGAGCGAAAAGTCGTTAATGACTTTTCGCTTTTTTCATTATTGATTGATTGAGACAACTTTCCAAAAATTTATTATGTCATTTGGCTATTCTCTTCAAAATTCTTGTCTTCTCTACCAACTATCTTTATCACGTTTACTTTTAAGGTACTCTTTTGAGTTTTACCAATTATGTTTAAAGCCGCTCGCAAATCTTTCACTTTCTCCTACAGCTTAGTAATTTACACCAAGAGGGGCTTTAGTGAAGAAATTAAGGGTTGAATCAAAGCAACTAAGTTTTCTTTTAATGACTAACCTTACAACCAAAACAAAAAATACCATACCTTTATTAACAAACTTCACTTTTTTGCTGCCCCTTATTTACCCTTATTTAATCAAAAGGTGCGCACAGATAATTATCTGTGCGCACCTTTTGATTTTCATAGGCCAGTGTATGCGACTATTTCTTTTTACTTGTTTTTGTTGTCTTGGTTGTTTGTGTTTTCATTGATGACATCATTTGTTTAATTTTCTTTTCTGATGGTTTTTGTCCCATTTGCATCATTAACATACGCAACATGTTTTCATCAACAGGTGGATTTTTTTTGAAATAATCCATCATGTATCTTCTAGCGATAAAGAATCCACCGACAGCTCCACCAACCAAAGCTAATATAATTAAAAAAATAGCAAGACCTAAATTCATTTTTATTCACTCCTTTCAAACCTCTCAAGACTTAATTGTACTAAATAATAGTATAAAAATAAACTAAAATTCTATTTCTTTCGTTAAAAAGACATATTTCACCAAAAAATATCCAAAAGAAAGCCCTGCAAGTGTGAAGTTCAACTTACAGGGCCTAATATTATAAGTTATTAAATGTTTTCACAACATTTTCTACTGTGAAACCATAATTTTTAATAACAGTATCTCCAGGTGCACTTGCACCATACTTATCGATACCAACTGAAGCTCCGTCTAGGCCGACATAACGTTCCCAACCAAATGTAGCACCCATTTCAATAGATACACGTTTACGAACTTCATTTGGTAAAACACTTTCTTTATAAGCTGAATCTTGTTTTTCAAATAAGTCAAAACTTGGGACAGAAACAACTGAAACATCTTGTCCACTTTCTTTCAAAGCTTTTTGAGCTTCAATAGCTAAAGCTACTTCTGAACCAGATGCCAATAAAATACCTTCTGGTTTTTCACCAGTTTGAGCTGAAATGACATAAGCTCCTTTAGCAACATTCGTACGAGCTCCTGTTTTAGTCCCAGGTAATACAGGTAAATTTTGACGAGATAAGACTAACATTGTTGGGTGATCTGTCGACGTTAGAGCCAATTCCCAAGCAGCAACAACTTCATTTCCATCTGCTGGACGGATAATTGAAAGGTTAGGCATACCACGTAAGCTAGATAATTGCTCTATCGGTTCATGAGTAGGACCATCTTCTCCAACAGCAATTGAATCATGTGTGAACACGTATGTTGTCGGTAATTTAGAAATAGCTGCTAAACGAACAGCCGCACGCAAGTAATCAGTAAATACGAAGAATGTTCCACCATACGTTCTAGTACCACCATGTAAGACAATTCCGTTCATAGCAGCTGTCATACCAAACTCACGAACACCATACCATATATTTCTTCCGTCATATTGACCAGCTTGGAAATCTTTTTCATCTGATATCATTGTATTATTTGATGAAGACAAATCAGCAGAACCGCCCCATAAATAAGGAACTCTTTTTGCAATTGCATTTAGAGCTTGGCTGCTTGTAACACGAGAAGCTAATGCTTTATCTTCAACATCATAAGATGGCAAGTCAGCGTCCCAATTTGCTGGTAATTCATTACTTAGAGCTAATTCAAATTGTTCAGCTAATTCTGGATATTCAGCATGGTAATCTTCAAATGCTGTTTTCCATTCTTCTTCAGCTTTAGCACCTTTTTCTACCATTGTTTCTTTAAAACGATCCGCTACTTCAGTAGGAACGAAGAAGTCGACATTTTCCCATCCGTAAGCCTTTTTAGCAGCTGTAATTCCTTCTGCTCCAATTGGTGCACCATGGACTTTATGTGTTCCTGCGTTAGGAGCACCAAAACCAATAACTGTTTTAACTTCGATTAAAGTAGGTTTTTTTGTTTCAGCTTTTGCAGCTTTGATTGCTGCGTTGATTTCTTCTAAATCATTACCATCTTTGACAAGAATATGTTGCCAACCATAAGCTTCAAACCGTTGTCCAACATTTTCAGTAAATGCTTTAGATGTTGGTCCATCTAGAGAAATATCATTTGAATCATAAAGAACAATAAATTTTCCGAGCTCCAAATGAGCAGCTAAGCTTGCAGATTCGGCTGAAACACCTTCCATTAAATCACCATCTCCACATAGAGCATAGGTGTGATGATCAACGATGGTGTGGCCCTTTTTATTATAAGTGGCAGCTAAGTGAGCTTCTGCCATTGCCATCCCAACGCCATTTGCAATTCCTTGTCCTAAAGGACCAGTCGTTGCTTCTACCCCATCTGTATGATTTACTTCTGGATGTCCAGGAGTTTTACTATCCCATTGGCGGAATTGTTTTAAATCATCAATTTTCACGTCATATCCAGCTAAATGTAATAAACTGTAAAGTAACATTGAACCATGCCCAGCTGATAAAACAAAACGGTCACGGTCGAACCATTTCGCATTTTTTGGATTTACTTTTAATTGTTTTGTCCACAATGTGTAAGCCATTGGTGCAGCTCCCATAGGTAACCCTGGATGTCCCGAATTGGCTTTTTGTATACCATCCATACTTAGTGTTCTAATTGTAGCTACTGCTAATTGATCTGTGTTATCAAACAAAAAAATCATCCTTTCGATTTGAACTCTCTTTTAATACTCCTTTAGTTTACTATTATTCCAGATTAAGTGCAACGCTTTCACGAAACGATTGTTAACGATTGGGAGTATCTAATACTTATCACATTCAAGAACATTTATTTGTTCTTATCTGCCATGAAGGCCTTTTTCTTTTTGTATTTCTTTCAATTTTTCAGGAGTTACATCATTGCCCTCTTCATCAACTATTTTCACACCCTCAATTGTGTTTTTCATTCCACCTCTAAAAGCTTCAATATAAGCATCACGAAGTTTTTTTTGTTCGACTTGTTCTTGGATGGTTAAGCCTTTTGTTTTCGATTTATTAGCTAAAGCATTTATTCTTTCAATTTGTTCTTTTGGCAACATCTAATCACTCCAACATTATTTTTATTTTCTTGTTCAATTGTAACAAACTTCTTTAAAAAAAACATTCTTTTATCCTCTTTATCTACGAACGTTTGTTTGATTTGTTATACCATATATGGTAATCTTAAAATGATAAAAAAAGAAACGAGGTGTTTATATCTATTATGAGTAAAAATCCAGAATCAAGACAAGTCGAGGTCTTGCAATATATCTATAGTCAAGTTAAATTGAAGGGATACCCTCCAACTGTTAGAGAAATTGGAACTGCTGTCTCATTATCTTCAACCTCAACAGTACAT
Source organism: Carnobacterium pleistocenium FTR1 (assembly GCF_000744285.1). Lineage (NCBI taxonomy): Bacteria > Bacillati > Bacillota > Bacilli > Lactobacillales > Carnobacteriaceae > Carnobacterium > Carnobacterium pleistocenium. The sequence continues at coordinate 1,507,503 of NZ_JQLQ01000002.1, forward strand.
GGGCATCTTTCTCGCTTAGAAAAAAATGGTTATATTCAACGAGACCCTAGTAAACCACGAGCAATTGAATTAACAGCATTAGGTTTAAGTAAATTAGGTATTGCGTTAGATAAAATTCCTTTATTAGGAACTGTAACAGCCGGCGAACCTATTTTAGCAGTAGAAGAAGCAACAGATTATTTCCCACTTCCACCAAATTTACAATTTGAAAATGAATCCCTATTTATGTTGACCATACGAGGAGAAAGTATGATCAACGCAGGTATTTTTGATGGCGATGAGGTTATTATTCGCAAGCAAGGCACAGCTAATAATGGCGATATTGTCATCGCTATGACTGTTGATGATGAAGCGACTTGTAAAAGATTTTATAAAGAAAAAGATCATTATCGATTACAACCTGAAAATGATACAATGAATCCTATCCTACTTAACGAAGTCAGCATTTTAGGTAAAGTCATTGGTTTATATCGTAGCCATATCCAATAACAAAAAACGAATGAATAGGAGCATACTCCTGTTCATTCGTTTTTTGTTTTTATTTTGGTGATTTAAAGAGTTTTATTACTGTAGCATTTTTTTTACGGGAGCAAATGTTTTCCTATGGATTGGGCATACCCCATGTTTTTCTAAGCCTTCTAAATGCACTTTAGTTCCATAACCGGCATTTTCAGAAAAACCGTATCCAGGATATACCTCGTCGTAGTCAGCCATCATTCTATCTCTTGTTACTTTGGCAATGATACTGGCCGCAGCGATAGACAAACTTTTGGCGTCTCCTTTAATAAAACTTTCTTGAGGTATACTGGTAGGCAAATGCATGGCGTCAATCAATAGCTGTTCAGGTTGTTGGGGCAACTGCTGAACGGCCTCGATCATTGCTAATTTAGTTGCCTGATATATATTTACTTCATCAACCACTTGGTGATTTTTTATACCAATACCAATAGCTATAGCTGATTCTTTTATTTGGTCGAATAATAATTCTCGTTTTGTACTAGATAATTGCTTAGAATCATTGATCCCTAACACAGCAAAATCAATTGGTAATATAACAGCAGCAGCCACAACTGGTCCAGCTAATGGCCCTCTTCCTACTTCATCAATTCCAGCAATGTATTGTGTTCCCTTTTCCCAAAAATAGTGCTCGATTTGGAGCATTTCTTGTTGTTTTTCAAGAATCAATTGCTGTTTTTTTAACTGATTTTCCCAAGTGTGATAAGCTTTTACCACGCCTTTACGTGAATCATTCATGATTTGAGCCAATCGTTCATCCGCCGGGTCAGTGATTGTTGTTAAAAGTTTTTTAATTGCCAAAATAGTTACTGGTTTTTCCACTCTTGTTCTCCTATTCTTTAGGTAAAGAAACCGGAGCAATATCTAATGTGAATCGTCCTGCTTTACCACTTCTAATTTCATAGATCAACATTTCTGCTGCGCGGCTGTAGTCTTCTCGAAAACCTCTTCGTTCACTAATCAGCATTAATAGTTCAGGTGTTCCTAATTCTAATTCTTCTTTAGTTAGAAGGAATCGTTTAGCAAATGTTTCTGGATAATAAGTTTTCATTATACCGATTCCATACATCGCAACTTCATCCATTTGTAAAATGGTATCTTTGATTGCACCTGTCAATGCTAATTTTTCGCCGACTGCTGGGTCTTCAAATTTTGGCCAAAGAATACCTGGGGTATCGAGTAATTCCAATTCTTTGCCTAGTTTTAGCCATTGTTGTGCTTTTGTCACTCCCGGTTTATTCCCTGTTATGGCAACATTTTTCTTTATAAAACGATTGATCAAGGTCGATTTCCCAACGTTAGGAATCCCAATGCTCATTGCTCGAATTGCACGAGGCTTAATACCTTTAGCAGCTCTTCGATCAAATTTAGGTTGCAAAAGTTCTTTTGCTTTTTCCATAAGTTGTTTCATGCCCTTACCTTCTTGCGCAACAATAGGGACCGCTGCTATTCCTTGCTCATTAAAATACGCTACCCATTTTTTTGTTTGAATAGGATCAGCTAAGTCACTTTTATTTAGAATAATGACTCTAGGTTTTTCACCGATTATTTCATCTAGTATTGGATTACGACTTGATAGTGGAATTCTTGCATCCACTAGTTCAAATATAATATCTACTAGTTTTATTTTTTCTGTTACTTGGCGTCTCGCTTTTGCCATATGTCCTGGAAACCATTGAATGTTCATACTTTTTCACCTTTCTATTTACACAAAAAAAGAACAGCTTGCTTAAAGTCTTTTTCTTATTTCTTTTTTAATCGTTATCGATAGAACCAATTTCTCTAAGGGGCCAAATACGTAGAGAAGCTGTTCCACTTACAGTTGCAGCATCTACGAACCCAAAAATACGACTATCTTTTGAATTTTGACGGTTATCTCCCATAACAAAGTATTTTCCTTCAGGAACCGTTTCTACACCTGTTTTAGATGCTAATGAAAAGTCTTCTGTAAAGTTGCCTCCGATAGCCATTTCCTCAATGGAGCTTTGCAAATAATCTTCCTCAACGGGTTCTTCATTGATGTATAAAGTGTCGTCTTGATAACGAATAGAGTCTCCTGGAAGACCGATAATGCGTTTAATATACTGTTTTTCAGGCTCATCCGGAGCAGGGAAAACAACGATATCAAACCGTTCTATATTATTGATTTTATTTAAGATCAAGCGATCCTGATCTTCTAAAGTAGGAACCATCGACTCGCCATCTACACTTACTGGAGCGAATAAAAAGTTTCGAATAAGAAAAAAAATAATCAATGCTACTACACAATATAGTAGCGTACTTAAAATTTCACTTCCAAGACTTTTATTTTCTTTGCGTTTTTGACTTGAAGAAGAATGACGTGACTTTCTAGGCTCAAAAGATCTTTCTGGTTGATTTCGACCATCAGAAAAATTAATTTTACTCAACTGCTTTCCCCTACTTTCTTTATTTAATTATTGGACATTTTCTATGCGATTAAAAGGGTAGTAGGTAAAGGAAGTTTCTCCAATAATCGAATCTAGTGGAATATTTCCAAAGTACCGGCTATCATTACTTGATCTACGATTGTCACCTAACACAAAATATTCATCTGCTGGTATCGTCTGAGCACCGGTCAATTCTTCTAGAGTAAAATCAGAAGTCCAAACCCCTCCAGCGTTATTAACTAAATCGTTGTCTAAAAAATCTTCTTCAATTTTCTTATCATTTATATAGAGCTGATCATTTTCATATCGGATTTTCTCTCCTGGCAAACCAATCACTCTTTTTACAAGAGTCCGGTTTGACGAATCGTGAAATACAACTAGATCGAATCTTTCTATAGCATATATTGTTTCGACAATAATTTGATCATCTGGTTGAAAGGTTGGTATCATAGATGAACCTTCAATGGTCATAGGAATAAAGATAAAATTTCGCAATAAAATAGTGATCGATCCAGCTAATACTATTGCCTTAAACCATTTCCAAGAAAACTCCTTCCAGGACTCTTTCCACATATCATTCGCTCCAAACCAATCTATTTGTTCTATCATACAAGAAAATTTTAAAAATACCTACTTATTTAAAGCCGAACTTACTAAGGAAGAGAGATAGAAAATTCCTACCTCTCTTCCTTAGTAAGTTTAACCGGTTCTAGTTTGTAAAACATTCGTTTCTTAATTGCTAGATTCAGCTGATTGCAACTCTTTTATCGCTGCTTCATATTGCGTATCATTTTCATCAATCAGCTCTCTTAAAGATTCAACCAATTGAGTAGCTGTCTCACCTGTTACTACACCATCGATAGGTAAATCTTTGTCTGTTTGAAATTGTTGAACGGCTTCTTGAGTTGATTTGTCAAAATATCCATCGCTATTTCCTACAGAGTAATCTAGGGCATCGAGCACCTTTTCTAAGTTTTCAACTTCTTCAGAAACATCTTCTAATTGATAAGATTTTGAACTATCAATGATCAATAAATTTGCATATTCTGGTAAAGCCACTTCGATAGTAGGCATAATTCCTTCTTCATTTATCCATTTACCACTTGGTGTCAACCATTTTGCAATCGTTATCTTCAATTCACTGCTATCCTCAAATGGCGCTACATTTTGGACCGTTCCTTTACCAAATGTTTGCGTTCCGATTAGTTTGATATTACCAGATTCGTTAACTGCACCTGCTAAAATTTCAGAGGCACTAGCACTTCCTTCATTCACTAATAAAACAGATGGCTCAGTAACTTTAAAATCACCCATTGTAGCGTCATCAGCAACAATTGGAACAGGTTCTTGATCTTTTTCCTGAGTTTGTAAAATAGTATCCCCATCTTCTAAAAACAGATTAGAAATATTTAACCCTGCGTCTAATAAACCGCCCGGATTTTGTCGGACGTCAAATACAAAGGACTCCGCACCTTGCTCCCTTAAATCTTCTATAGCAGCCACTAGATCATCGTACGTCGGTGAAGAAAAGCTAGTGATGGCAATATATCCAATTGTTGGGTCTGCTTCGTCTAGCTGATAAACAACTGTTTCCACAGGAATCGTATCGCGAATTACTTTCACTTCGAAAGTGGACTCGCCACGTCTAATAGTCAAGGTAACTTCAGAACCTTTCTCCCCTCGAATATGCGAGACAGCCTCATTTAAATTCATACCCGTTAATTCTTGATCATCAGCTTTTAAAATAATATCGTTCGGTTGTAATCCGGCTTGTTCGGCTGGTGATTCGGCAATAGGAGAAACAATCATAACATTATCTCCTTGCATCATCACTTCTGCACCGATTCCTTCAAAAGATGCTGAAATACTTTCATCTAAGGAAGATGATTCTTCTACGTCAAGGTATTGTGTATATGGATCTCCAACAGCTTCGGTCATACCAGTAATGGCACCTTCAATTAAGGTTTCTTCTTCAACGCCTTGATAATAATCCGTCATCAAAGTATCATAAACTGCCTGTATTTTTTCAAAATCTTCTGCATTTATTTCTACACTAGCTTCTGAAGATTCTGAAGAACTTAATTGATTTTGAACCTGTCCGTCTGTATCATCATTGGCATTCAAAACAGCAACGGTCCCACCAATTGAAAGTGCAGCAACGATTAGGAGAGAAGCGCCATAAGTCCAAGGTTTGATTCCTTTTTGTTTCTTTTCTTTTTTTGGTTCATTCTCCAATTTCAAGGTTCCTCTCTGCTTTCAATTTGACCCAAGATTCATGCTTATTTAACCATTTAGTTAGAATTTTAAAGCTGTTTCCAACGCAACGACCATCATATCATTAAATGTTTTTTCACGTTCATCGGAAGACGTTTCTTCTCCCGTAATCAGATGATCGCTTATCGTTAAAATAGCTAAAGCGCGACGGTTATATTTAGCTGCTACTGTATATAAACCAGCTGCTTCCATTTCAGTAGCTAATACGCCATAATCAGCCAATTTCTTTTTATCTAGTTCAGTATTGTAAAAGCGGTCAGCGGATAAGACATTTCCTACTCTAACTTTCATGCCTTTTTCGATCGAAATCTCATATGCTGTTCTTAGTAAATCAAAATCAGCAATTGGAGCAAATTGAACTTGATTATCAAATGTATTTTTTACAATAGCTGAATCAGTTGTCGCACCTTGAGCTAAGATGACATCACGCACTTTAACATCTTTTTGCATCCCGCCAGCAGTTCCTACGCGTATTAAATTTTTCACATTATAACCCGTAATCAATTCTTCAGCATAAATCATCATAGAAGGGATTCCCATACCCGTTCCTTGAACAGAAACACGGCGCCCTTTATACATCCCAGTATAACCAAACATATTTCTCACGCGATTATATTGTTCTACCTCTGTTAAAAAGGTTTCTGCGATGTATTTTGCTCTTAATGGATCTCCTGGCAACAATACCGTTTCGGCGATCTGACCTTCTTTAGCTTCAATGTGTATACTCATGATTAGTTCCTCCTATTTGTTCTGTCGGTTAATTGCTTTTAGTTGTCTCTGTCTAAATAGATTTCCCAAGCTTTATCAAAAGTTGTCATTTCTTCTAAATATGTGCCATTTAATTCTAAATAATGACTGATTTCATGATAATCTTCTGACTGTTTAGGAAAACTATCATCTAAATAAACAGCATTTGCGAACAAGGTAACGACATCTCTTTTATGTGGATCTCTTTCAGTCATTAAATAATGATAAAATGGCCGTTGCATTGAGCTAATTCCTTTCTTTACTTTTTACTTTGCTGGTAGTGCAGTCGCTCTTCTTGCTCTTGAGCATACTTTTCCGGATTTTTTTTATAAAACTCTTGATGCTGTTCTTCAGCTGGATAAAAAGGCTGGACCTCTTCAATAACGGTAATAATCGTTTTTTTGTACTTTTTACTAGCAATTAATCGTTGTTTTGATTTTTCTGCGATCGTTCTTTGATTCTCATTTAATACAAAAATAACAGGACGATAATTATCTCCTCTATCTTGAAATTGACCCATAGCATCTGTTGGATCCGTTTGATTCCAATAGATGTCTACCAATTGTTCATAAGAAATAACAGAAGAATCAAAGGTTATTTCAACAGCTTCAGTATGACCTGTTGTTTTGGTCAAAACTTCTTCGTAAGTAGGATCTACAGTATGTCCTCCGGTGTAACCTGAAATTACTTTTTCAATTCCTGGTTGTTCATCAAACGGAGAAACCATGCACCAAAAACATCCTCCCGCAAATATCGCAGTATCTTTCACAAACCTCATCCTTTCTTGTTTATATTTATGCCTATTTGGTTGGCATATAGGCATTGATTCGAATATCATTTTCAGCTAAATCAATTTTATCGACCGAAAAATGCATCCCACTAGCTAAAGTGAATTCATTCAGATTAAATACAATTGTTTCTTGCTCACTATCGATGGCTACCCACTCTGGAAGATTCAATTGATTTTTAATTTGATTCATTGCAAAAGTAATGGGTACGTTGAATCTCCCAATGGAGAGACTAGTCGCTTTAAATTGGAGATTGCCATTTTCCATTACAAAAGGTTCCATAAATAACTGGAATTGTACATCTTGACCAAATAGTTGAAACGTTCCAACTAATCGAGCTTGATTTTCTAATGTAAACTGGTAATTGACAGGACCTTCTACTATTTCTTCATTCTTAAGATATGAGGCTACCAATTGATTGATATCCTCTTTTTCTGCAGATACTTGAAACATTGCTTCTTCTTCACTGTCTCTTGTCTCTAGGTTTGGTTCACCTATAACAACCGGTGTCAGCTGAGTAAAAAACCAGATACTCATTCCAATAATAATTGAAAGCAGCGCAAGAAAAGCCCACTTCCATCCATTCAATTCTCTCTTTTGTTGCTTTCTTTTTATCTCCATAAAAATGCCCTTCTACTTTCTTCAGATTCCTCTTTATTCAGCTTCAATAGCTTGAAACAATGTCTCTCCCATCAATTTATATCCGTCTTCGTTAGGATGAAATAAATCTTTTTCATATAGATAAGGATTATTGATTTCTGTTCCACTAGGATTTTCTTCATTTAGCGATAAGTTTTTCAGCTCAGCTTGCTTCAATGTTGGATTAAATAGGTTCATCGTAGAAATAAAAGTAGCATTATCCGTTTCATTTACTATTTTTTGAGTGGTTTTATTCCATTTTTCTACTATATTTTGCATTTCAGGTATCTCAGGAAAATAAATATCATAAGGGTTATAAACACCAAAAACATATAATTCAAGTTCAGAATTTTCCTTTTTAAACTCAGTTAAAAGGGCAGTTAAATTCACCTGGTAAGCTTTTTCAGGAGAGATAAAACTTTCCTCCGTAGCGGTTAAAAAAAATTGTTTGAAGGTTTGTATGATATCGTTTCCACCTACAGTGAGAACAACTATATCGGCAGATGCAATATCTTCTTGGATAGACTTATTTTCATGAAAACGTTCCAAAACTTGATCGCTTCGGTCTCCGTTTTTCCCATAATTACTTGTGGTTACTTCTTCATAAGCATCCGTTTTTTCTAATAAATCAGCAACTACAGGAACATAACCACCAGTATTCGTAGCATCTCCGACACCCTCAGTTAAAGAATCTCCTATGGCAACGATGTGGACTGACTCTTTTTTTATTGCCACTTTTTCCTCATCATTAGATCCATTAGTTTGATTTAGGTAAATTAATATGCCAGCTATAAGAAGGCTGACTATACTAAAAAAAAGGAAGATACCAACAATTGACCGTCCTTTTTTCATAAGAAAAACTCCTTTACTGGTTAATATATGAAAATAGTATACCAGATTCTCTATTTTACGTATACATTTCTATCTAAAAAGCTTGAGTGTCTTTACTTATTCGTTATTTCGTACATACGTTTCGAATACATGTGGGTATTTATTGCGCTCATCAAGCATACCCACTTCTGTCTTAGCCAGTTTCCACTTTGTCCAGTCTATTTCAGAGATAAACGTATCTCCTTTAAATTCGCCGTCAATCAAGGTCCGGTGTAATATATCTACATCATCCATAAAGAAATCAAAAACATTTGCACCGCCAGTGATAAATGTATCTCCCTGATATTCTTTAGCAAAATCGAGTACCTCTTCTCGGCTGTGCATAATTTTGACCCCTTCAGCTTGATAATTAGGATCAGTGGTGAGGATAATATTGATACGGTTAGGTAAAGAACGTTTATTCATTCCTTCAAATGTTTTTCTCCCCATGACAACAGCATTGTTGATTGTCATCTGTTTAAAATATTTCAGATCATTCGGCAACGACCAAGGCAAAGTTCCTTGGTATCCTATTGCTCCATTCTTGTCTTGAGCCCATAAAAAAGCAATCATATCATTACCTACTTTCTTTTTTTATTACACAGCTATTGGAGCTTTTATTCCAGGATGTGGATCATATCCTTCGATTTGTATATCCTCCATTTCAAAATCAAAAATACTTGTTTTTGATTGATTCAATACTAATGAAGGGAAGCCTTTAGTTTCTCTAGCTAGTTGTTTTTCCATTTGTTCGTTATGATTTGAATACAAATGTGCATCTCCCAAAGTATGGACAAACTCTCCAACCTCTAATCCAACTTCAAGAGCAATCAGATGGGTTAATAAAGCGTAACTCGCAATATTAAAAGGAACACCTAAAAAGATGTCTGCACTTCTTTGATACAATTGGCAGCTTAATTTACCATCAGCAACATAAAATTGAAAGAGTGTATGGCAAGGAGGCAATGCCATATTAGGTACATCTTCTGGATTCCACGCTGAAACGATTAACCGTCTTGAGTCTGGCGTTGTTTTGATCTGCTGGATAACCTCTTTTAATTGATCAATAGTTTCACCTTGAGTTGTTTTCCATTTTCTCCATTGCGCCCCATACACATTGCCAAGCTCCCCATATTTAGCAGCGAATGTTTCATCTTCCAAAATACGAGTACAGAAAACTTCTTTTTCGGCTTGATAAATGACGTTAAAGTCAGAATCAACTAAAGCTTTTCTGCCAAAATCAGTCATGTCTGGTCCTGTGTAATCGTCACTTTTTACGAAACGCTCAAAAGCCCATTCATCCCAGATATGATTATTATGTTGTAATAAATAGCGAATATTTGTATTTCCTTTAATAAACCACAGCAATTCACTTTTGATTAAATTAAATGGCACTCTTTTAGTTGTTAGCAAAGGAAAACCTTTTTGAAGATCATAGCGCATTTGATAACCAAAAAGACTTTTGGTTCCTGTTCCTGTTCGGTCTGTCTTTTTGTGACCTTCTTCTAAAACTTTTTTTCCTAAATTTAAATATTCTGACTCCACGACTTTACCTCCTATAACTTAATCATTTGAATATTGGCTTAAATATTCCCAACGGTTCATTTTTTCTTCTAGCTCTTTTTCTAAAGCTGCTAATTGCTCTTGTTGTTCTTGTAGTAGACCAAAGTCACTGCCAGATTTTGCCATTTCTTTTTTCACAGTTTCTATTTTATTTTCAAGATGAAACATTTCTTCTTCAATTGTGCTCCATTCTTTTTGTTCTGAAAATGTTAATTTCACTTTTCCATCCTCAGTGGGTTGTTCCGGTTGTGTGTCAACTTTTGCACTTGATTCGCTACTTTGGACAGAACGACCTTGCTTTTTCTCTTTTTCTTCTTCTATATAGTCTGTAATACTTCCATAAAATGGTCTGATTTTTCCATTGCCATCAAATATTAGTAATTTTCCAACTGTCTTATCTAAGAAGTAACGGTCATGGGAAACTGAAATCACTGCTCCAGGAAAAGTATCAATGTAATCTTCTAAGACCGTCAACGTTGCAATGTCTAAATCATTTGTCGGTTCATCAAGCAACAATACATTTGGTTGCTGCATCAATAATTTCAATAGATACAATCGTCTTTTTTCGCCACCGGATAATTTCCCAATAAGAGTACCATGTGTTTGTCGCTCAAATAAAAATTGTTCCAATAAATTTGTTACACTGATTCGTTCACCATTGGTGGTTTCAACTTCTTCTCCAACTTCTTGTAAATAAGAAATCACACGTTTATTAGGATCCATTTCTTCAATAACTTGCGTGAAATAAGCAACTTTCACCGTTTCTCCTACAACTATTTCCCCTGAATCTAATGGGAATCGTCCAGCTAAAGTATTTAAGAAAGTTGATTTACCAGCTCCATTTTCACCACTGATCCCAATTCGATCTTTCGTTTGAATCAGCATGTTGAAATGATCCAGAATTACTTTCCCACCTAAATTAAGCGACGCATCTTTCAACTCGAATACTCTTTTTCCTAAGCGAGAACCTTCTAAATTCATTTCGACTGATTCGTCTAAATTAGATTGATTCAAATTGTCTTCTAAATCTTTAAATCGTCCGATTCTAGCTTGTTGTTTTGTTGAACGTGCTTTTGCACCTGTACGCATCCATGCTAATTCTTTTGTATACATTTGTTTTCTCTTATGGTCAGCAACTACTGCTGCTTCTTGTCTCTCTGCTCTTTCGATAACGTATTGTTCATAGTTCCCTGTATAAAATGTCGCACTTCCATGAGACAATTCAATCATGCGGTTAACAATTCGGTCTAAGAAGTAACGGTCATGAGTAACAAGTAATAGTGCTCCTCTATAAGAGCTTAAATAGCCTTCTAACCAAGTGATCGTCTCAAAGTCTAAGTGGTTGGTTGGTTCATCTAAAACCAATAAATCAGGTTCTTGGATCAACACTTGCGCTATACCCACTCGTTTTTTCTGTCCACCAGATAAAGTTCCTACCAATTGTTCTAAATTGGTGAGACCTAATTTACTCAAAATCATTTTTGCATTTGTATCAGCTATCCAAGCATTTTCATCATTCATTACTTGTTCAGCCCTAGAATATCTGTTTTGATATTTTTCATCCATTGGATCTGCTATCAATAAGTCTAATGCTTTTTCATAGTTTCTAACAGCTGCTAAAATAGGAGAATCTCCTTCAAAAACAGCATCGAAAACGGATTTATCAGGATTTAAATCTGGTTCTTGCATCAAATAACTGATAGTGTAATCTTTTTGTTTTTGAATACTGCCTTTTTCACCCGTATCATTTCCAGTGATCACATTCAGTAGGTTAGTTTTCCCAGAGCCATTTACACCAATTAGACCGATTCTTTCACCTTCCATAATTGAAAAGCTGATATCATCGAATAATACTTTTTCCCCATATGTTTTTGTTAAATTCTGTACTTTTAATTCTTTCATCGCTTATCTCCACTTTCCTCTATTAAACATTTTAATTCATCTTAGACATTCTACCATTTTTTATCCATAATATCTGTAGGTTGCCCTAATTAAGTTTTATTTAATCGTTTTTTAAATAATTCTAAATTCTTTACAAGAGTAACGACGGCTTTAGATAATTGTCGTATTATAACCTTATTTTCGTTTGCTTTATTTTAAAAAAATTTATTTGTTTCCTTAAAAATCTAACAGATTATTCCTATTCTAATTTTCAAGCTTTACAAAATTGACGGATAGCTAAATTATTTCTATAATAGTACTAAGTCCTTTGTTTTTATTGCTTTTAAAGAAACAGACAGGCTCTAACTTGATAAGTTCATTAAGGAGGGTTTCGTAAATGGAAAATGGCATAGTCAAATGGTTCAGTAACGAAAAAGGGTATGGATTCATTGAGTATAACGAAACCGAAGATATTTTCATTCACTTTACGGGTATTGTTAGCGACGAAGGATTTAAATATTTGACTAGTGGACAACATGTTTCATTTGAAATTTTAGAAGGCAACCGAGGTCCTCAAGCAACTAATGTTATTGTCCTTGAATAGTTCGACTCATTTAATTTAATGATTACTAAAAATACCTAAAAGACGATATGCTTAAATTAAGCATACCGTCTTTTAGGTATTTAAACCTGTATAATTCACCCAATTCACTGTAAACTGAGCTCTTCTAATTGAATCAGCGGTGCTTTATTTTTCAAGTAATTGTAAAATTTCTTTTTATTTTTCGTATTTAAATAAATATAGGAAACTTTTCTATCTTGGTTAGTAAATAAACTGATTTCTCTTTTAGTAGAAAAGGTTATTTTTTTTATCTCATCAAGCGAAATACATTCTTTTTTGATACCTCTAAAATAATTGCTTTTTAAGTTATTATTTTCTATTCTTAAGGTAGAACCAAATCCATAAAATAAAAGTACTCCAAAAATAATGACCAAAATAATAATCATTAGACTAATAGTTTGAGTTTCCAAAAATAAAATAAGCAATGAAAAAAAAACTAGCCAACAAATGGACCAATAAATAACTTGAAAAGCAGGTTCTAATGACAGAGAAAATTTCACATGAGAATTATCATCCAATATATTACACTCCTTATACTTTATAAAAGTACTATTATTTTAACATATCCTAAATTAAAAACCCATTCAAAAGAAAGGAGCTAAGTAGATATGATTAAAATGTATACCGATGCTTCTACAAAAAACAATCCTGGACCTAGTGGTGTAGGAATTGTAATCAGCAATGAAAATAGATACAATCAATTATCTTTTCCTCTTGAAGGTAATTTAAGCAATCATGAAGCTGAATTTGAAGCTCTTTTGAAGGGCCTCACCTACTTAATTGAACATCAGTTGAACCATGAAACTTTAATGATGTACACTGATAGCAAATTATTAGCATCCGCAATCAAAAAAAATTACGTAAAGAAGGATATTTTCAAAAGTTACCTGCTTCTTATTCAAGAAAAATTAAGTTATTTTCCTCTTTTTTTTATTCAATGGATTCCTGAATCACATAACAAAGGTGCAGATCATTTGGCTAAACAAGCCTTACAGAAAGTAATTTCAAAAAAATAACAGCCATAAGAAAGAAACTTTTCTTATGGCTGCTATTTTTATTTACGAGGTGCTCTAGGTGGACGTTCACCCCAAAATTGGAATAAGTCAGTCCTTAAGGCTCCATTATATAGTTTGCGTTTTTTAGTAGCTCTTTCTCCGTAGAATGTTTCAAAAGCTAAATCACTTGTAATAACATATTTACTCCAAGTTTTTAACGGACGATATACTTGACCCATTTGTTTGTAAAGTTTATGAACTTCTTCTTCTTCACCTAATCTTTCTCCATAGGGAGGATTAGCTAAAATAACCCCATATTCTTTTTCAGTTGTAAAATCAGCTAATTGCATTTGTTTAAATGTAATACTGCTTCCTACTCCTGCTTCATCTGCATTCGTCTTGGCAATATCAATCATAGTGCCATCAATATCTGTACCCATAATATCAAGTTCGATATCGTAATCTACAGCAGCTTCAGCTTCAGCCCGAACCTCTTCAAAGACACTTTGATCAAACCATTCCCATTCCTCACAACTAAATGAGCGATTAGATCCAGGTGCAATATTATGACCCATCAATGCAGCTTCAATAACGATTGTACCTGAACCACAAACAGGATCATAGAAAGGACGATCTTTACGCCAATTGGTTAATTGAACCAGAGCAGCAGCCATATTTTCTTTTAATGGTGCTCCACCCTTAGCAGTACGGTATCCTCGTTTAAATAAACTTGGTCCGGTTGTATCTAATGTTAAGGTAACTTTATCTTTCAATAAGGCTACTTCTAATTGATATAAAGAACCTGTTTCCGGTAAACGTGTATTACGGTGATAAACTTCACTCAATCGATTGACGATCGCCTTTTTCACAAGTGCTTGACAATCCGATACGCTGTATAATTTTGATTTGATTGATTTTCCTGCTACAGGAAAGTTAGCATCCATCGGTAATAAGTCTTCCCATGGTAAAGCTTTTGTTTTTTCAAATAACTCATCAAATTCATAAGCATCAAATTCACCAACAATGATTTTGACACGATCTGCCGTTCTCAACCAAAGATTTGTCTTAGCAATATCTTTTTCAGTTCCTTCAAAAAAGACTTTCCCATTTTCTACTTGGCATTCATACCCTAAATCTTTAATTTCTTTTCCTACTAAGGCCTCTATGCCACTGGCCGCTGTTGCAACAAGCTTAAATGTTTTCATGTGTTTTCTCCAATTCTTTTCTTTTTAATTATTATTTTAAATAAAATATAAAACCCTCCTAAAAGGAGGGTTCTATACCTGAATTTGTAAATTTCTGTAAGCCATGTTCTGTCTCAGATAAAAAGTCAGGGTCTGTTTTATCCGGAGGTAATTATCTGTCTGCAATTACTGCCTCTTCCATCGGTTCAATTCCCTAGGAAAAGTGCCCCTACCAAAGTTTGGGTTGCTCGCTCGAGGGGTTTACCGCGTTCCACCAATACCGTTTCCCGTATTGTTTCGTCACTGTGGCACTTTCAAGAATACTCAAGCATAGCTTTACAGCCTTAGCTCTTTTTTCTGCCGTCTCTTCATAATTAAATGAAGGCCCTGGCTTATGATTTCGCCAGGCACGAACACTACAAGCATCGCAGCTTGTGCGAGCATGGACTTTCCTCAGTTTAGTCAAGCTAAACCGCAATTACCCGAAATTTACAAATGTTTTTTAATACTCGTTAATTTGACTCTTTTAACATAAGAAGATTAAAGTTCATCTTCTGTTTCATCTAATTTTGAACCAAATACATGACGTTCTAAATTAGATAGACGTTTTAAGATATCAAAATTAGTTGCCGTACTATTAGGTTGAGAAGAATAATTTGGTTGAGAAATTGATGCTTGTTTTGTTAATTCATCGATTTTACTTAATAAGCGATCATTCTCAGCTTTTGCTTGAGTAAGTTCTTTATTAAATGATTCATAATCACGAATCACTTCATCTAGATACTCATCTACTTCAGTCGGACTGTATCCGCGCATACTTTGTTTAAATTCTTTTTGAAGAATATCTTTTGTTGTTAAAGATCTATTTGCCATGTTTACACCTCTTTGTTTGCTTCATCTTCTAACAAAACATTATTCTAGTTATCTCGATATTTCTTATTATACCAAAGATATACAAAAAAAAAAACTTATTTTTATATAATCTTGCCGCTTCAAGAATAAATAGATCAAAAAGTTTGAGGAATCATTCGTATTCTTCTTCAATGCTACTGTTTTGTAGTTGATCTACATCTATCAATCTCAACTCAAATTCCATCGTTTCTTGTTTCTTTTTTAAGGCTTGATAGACAAACTTTGTTTTTCCTTCAAACTCTGGATCATACACTAATAACGCCGCTTGACAATGTTCCAATAAAAAAGCTTGATGATTCTTCAATTGGGATGGATCTTGATACGTCTTATGTGAGGTTGCTTCAACATAATCAGCTAGCTTTTTCAATGAAGCCAGCTTACTTTGATTTTTTTCATTCCAATTTGATCCAAATTCTAGAAAAGGTAAAATAACAGCTATTTTAATCGTTGGATATTCTTTTTTCAATTCGTCAACTACTTCGATTGCCCATTGTTCCGTTCCAAATTGAGCACTTGTTAGAATCCAGTCAACCCCTTCTTCAATAAATTGACTAATTTCTTGTTTTAAACACTTTTTTATTACCGCTACTTTGGGATCATCATCCTTAAATACGCCAAGTTCAAATGTTCGGTAGCCACTAATGTATAAATTTCTCATAAACTCACTTGATTCTCCTTTTCTTTAAAGGTCTTTATTTGATATAATAGTATTTAGGAGTGTGATTTCAATTGACGATACGATATCCTAATGGTAAAACCTATGTTCATAGTGACAAATCTTCACCAAAAAAGCAACTAACTAATCAGTTGACCTCATTTAGCAAACGAGGGATGTCCTTAGAAGAAGATTTGAATGCAAGCAATCAATATTATTTAGCAAAAGGAAATGCGGTTATTCATAAAAAACCCACCCCTGTTCAAATCGTTAAAGTAGACTATCCTAAAAGAAGTGCCGCCGTTATTAAAGAAGCCTACTTTAGGCATGCATCTACAACAGATTACAACGGCGTTTATCAAGGTCATTACTTGGATTTCGAGGCAAAGGAAACGAAAAACAAGCTTTCTTTTCCTTTGAAAAATTTTCATGAACATCAAATTATCCATATGCAGCAATGCATAGATCAACAAGCCATTTGTTTTGTAATCATGCGTTTTACGATAAGTGAGCGTCTTTTTTTATTAGAAGCAAAATATTTACTTGTTTATTGGAATGATCAACAAAAAGATGGAAGAAAATCAATTCCATTAAAAGAACTTGAAAAAAAAGGGTACGAAATGTATTATGAACTTTCGCCACGTATTCCTTATTTAGAAATCGTGGATCGTTTAATTAGTAAGAATAAGGATAAATCGACATAAAAATAATTGTTTCGTTCATCTATTGAGGAAATAATTTGTGATTTTTATCCAACAAGAGAAATAAGGAGTAGATTTAATTATGCCAGAAAAAAAAGAAATGTCACGTGTATCAAACAAACAAACGAAAAAATCAAACCATTCAAAAAAGAGAAGGAAAAGCAAAAAATCCTCTTCTTCTATTTGGAAAAAAGCACTTATTGGAATATTGCTTTTAATTTTAGCAACTTTAATTGGAGGCATGGGATTATTTGCTTATTATGTTTCCTCAGTACCTGATTTAACCGAAGCTAATTTAACCGATACGGTTTCATCGACATTGCTTGATGCGGAAGGAAATGAATTTTTGACTCTTGGCAATGAAGATCGCGAAATGGTTACAGAAAACGATATACCCCAAGTTCTAAAAGATGCTATTATTGCAATTGAGGATCAGCGCTTTTACAGCCACATCGGTATTGATCCTATCCGCATTGGAGGAGCAGTTGTCGCAAATGTAACGGATGGTTTTGCTTCTGAGGGTGGGAGTACCATCACTCAGCAATTAATTAAACTTTCTGTCTTTTCTACAGGGGCGCAAGACCAAACGCTAAAACGAAAAGCACAAGAAGCTTGGTTATCTCTTCAATTAGAACGAGAATACTCCAAGGATCAAATTTTAACTTTTTATATCAATAAAGTGTACATGTCCGACAATAAATATGGGATGGGCACCGCTAGCGAATATTATTTTGGTAAACCAATAGCTGAATTAACTTTACCCGAAGCTGCGTTGCTTGCTGGAATGCCTCAAGCTCCAAATGCCCATAACCCTATTACTAATCCTGAAGATGCAACAAAACGCCGCAATTTAGTTTTAGATATGATGCTAGAAACTGAAGCTATTACCGCTTCAGAAGCCCAAGAAGCTAAAGCTGTTGATGTCTCAGAAGGATTGATCAGCCATTCTGGAGAAGAAGAAACGAATCAACTTGTTTTCGATCCATACGTTAAAGAAGTACTAGCTGAAGTTGAAAGAAAAACAAATTTAGATCCGTATACATCGGGTTTAACTATCTACACTAACTTAGATATGGACGCACAGCAACGTCTGTATGATGTTGTAAATACAGATGAATACGTCTTAATTGAAGATGACGATATTCAAACGGGTGTTTCTTTAGTAGATGTTAACACTGGCCAACTAAAAGCATTAGGTGGTGCGCGAAATCAAGAAGTACAATTAGGAACAAATTACGCTACTGAATTAAACCGAAGCGTTGGATCGAATATCAAACCATTATCTGCTTATGGTCCAGCAATCGAATATTTGCAATACTCTACTTATGAACAAGTAGTAGATGAACCTTATACTTTTAATGATGGAACACCTATCAATAACTATGATAATAATTACGAAGGTCAGATCAGTATTCGTCGAGCACTAGTTGACTCACGAAACGTTCCTACAACAAAAGTTTATAAAGACGTACCAACAAACCAAGTAGATGAATTTCTAACCAATATTGGAATCAATACGTCTACTTTGAACCCTGATTCTGATGGTTTAGTTGAGTCAAATGGTTTCACTGGAAACATTACGCCAGTTGCTTTGTCTGGTGCTTATGCGACTTTTGCAAATGGCGGAACGTACACTGAACCTTACACCGTTTCAAAAGTCGTTTTAGAGGATGGTGAAGAAATTGACCTTCAACCTGAGTCTACTAAAGCGATGGCTGATTCAACAGCTTATATGGTTACAGATATGTTAAAAGATGTAGCTTCAAATAATGCTGCTCGAGTGGGGCTAAACGGGATTCCACAAGCTGGAAAAACGGGAACCACTAACTATGAGGATGATAAAAAAATAGAACATAATATTCCAGCTGATGGTGTACCCGATAAATGGTATTCAGGCTATACTACTAATTACGCAGTATCCGTTTGGGTAGGAAAAGATGACTATTTTGATTCAATCGACAATGCAGGAAGTGAGCGTTTGTTGCCTCAACAAATCTATCAAGCATTGATGTCTTATGTTTCAGCATCTGTTGAATCTAGTGACTGGGAAAAACCAAGTTCCGTTGTAGAAGTTGCAATTGAAAAAGGCTCAATGCCTGCAAAACTTGCAAGTTCAAGTACTCCAAAAGAAAACATTGTTAACGAATTATTTGTCAAAGGAACGCAGCCCACTGCTGTAGCAGCACCAAGCTCTGAAGAAGAAAGTGAAAATGACGAGGAAGAATCACTCGAATTAGAAGCTCCCTCAGGTTTAACAGCTGCCTACAGTGAAGAAACGGATGCTTTATCGATCAAGTGGAATGCTTATTCCCAAGAAGGTATTTCTTACATTTTAACTGTCGGCTCTGAGTCTTATTCAACTAATGATCTTTCTTATATTATTCAAAGCCCTCCTGTTGGTGAAACCCCAATTACTCTCGCTGTACAAGCCGAGGGCAATACCGGACCAGCCGCTTCAACAAGCGTTCTTATCCCTCCTAAAGAAGAGGAAGAAGAACCAGTTGAAGAAGAAGAGCCTGAGGAGGAACCTGAAGAAGAAGGCGGCGAAAGTTCGTCATCAAGTAGCAGTGCTGCTTCCAGCAGTAGTCAACCTGAAAGTTCTTCTTCTACCAGCGATTCTTCTAGTAGTGCTCCTTCAAGTAGCAGCTCTTCGACACCTGAATCAAATCCTTCTAGTTCTGCTCCAGCAGAATAAAAGGATTTCCTATTAAATTAAAAATTCAAGTTTTAAACAAAAAAAGCAAGATGAGATGTATCTGTTACTAAGATACGCTTCATCTTGCTTTTTTTTATACTTTTATTGGTCCATTTGCTTTTAACAACTGGAGACATATATTGTGATCATGACTTCTAGCTATACATTGATAGCGTCCAAAAAAAAGAATCCAGTGATGAGCAATACTCCACTTGTCTTTAGGAATTTGCTTCATTAGAACTTCCTCTACTTCACGAACAGTAGCATTTGGTGGACATATACCCAATCGTTTAGTTACACGTTCAACGTGAGTATCTACAGCAATAGCAGGCACATTAAAGGCCTCGCTTAAGACCACACTTGCTGATTTCCTTCCTATTCCTGGTAAGGACTCCAATTCATGACGCTTTTGAGGAACTTCTCCATTAAATTCGGTAAGCAATTTATGACAACACCCTTTAATAAATCTAGCTTTATTACGGTATAAGCCAATTGTCTTCAGTTGTTCCATAATATCTTCTACTGGTGCAGCTTCAAATGCTTCAATTGTAGGATATTTTTCAAAAAGCGCTGGAGTAAGCTTATTAACAGAGATATCTGTCGTTTGAGCACTTAACATCACTGCAATTAATAGTTCAAAAGGGGTTCTATAATTTAATTCGCATGTCGCATGAGGAAATAATTCCCCCATCGCTTCAACTAGTTGCATCGTTTCTTTTTTAGACAACATACCTTTCCACCTCATTAAGAATGATCATTATTATTCAACCAATTATGCAACGGTACTTTTGTTGTCTGTTCTTTAGATATCGAATAATTTTTTGGCTTAGCATTCCCTTGCCTTCGTCGATTTGCTTCTTTATCAACTTGATCTTTCGTACGAATGTTTTTTCTTTCCCAGTTTAGCAAGATGCGGTCAACATATTTCAAATTGTATACTTGACTCAAAACAGCTTCTCTTAAGGCTAATTCAATCAATTCAATCGCATAATGATCCTCATCCAACCACATACCGATTGTTTGCATTTCAATTGGGGACAACGGTCTACCAAATTCAGCTTCAAACAATTGAAATAATTCCTGTTCAGATAAATGCTGTTTTTCAAAACGTTGTTGGTTTTCTTGTTGCGAAATAACTAATATTAATTTATCCCATAGTAAATCTAGTCGATAACTATCACGTGTTTTTCCATCATTATTTTTTTCTGTATCAATTCTGATCAATTTTTTATTGATCAGTTCATGAATCATTTGAAATACATCGGCAGAAGGAAGTTGCATCCGTTTTGAAATAATTTCAATGTCTGGAAAATCATTCCCAGCATCAATAAATGACTTCAATTGTAAGATTAGAATCAAGTGTTCACTAGTTAATCCCACTTCTCTATAATAAGTTAACAATATATTTGATACCGTGGTATTTCCTGCTTTAAGCCATTTTTGCAAAAGATGATTATTCATATTTTCCCCCTCCTTGCTGCTCTAAAAAAAAGTTTTTTCTTTTAGCTGATACGATTAAAAAAACAGCAACTTAAGAAAACTCAAGTTACTGTAGTCCTATTTTTATGGATAAATACGGTTTAATAAACGTGGGAATGGAATTGATTCACGGATATGTTCAGTCCCACAAATCCAAGTTACAGCCCGTTCTAACCCTAGACCAAACCCTGAGTGTGGCACACTGCCATATTTACGCAAATCCATATACCATGCGTAATCTTCTTCAGCTAAGCCAAAGTCTTTAAGGCGTTGTGTCAAGGCCTCAAAATCAACTTCACGTTCGCTTCCGCCGATAACTTCTCCGTAACCTTCAGGAGCGATTAAATCTGCACACAATACAACATCATCACGATCAGGATGTGGTTTCATATAAAAAGGTTTTATTGCTTTAGGGTAATTTAAGATAAAGACCGGTTTGTCATATTGAGTTGCGATAAAGGTTTCATGAGGCGAACCAAAATCATCTCCCCAAGTAATATCATCAAATCCATTTTCATTCAATAATTTAACGGCCTCATCATATGAAATTCTAGGATAAGGTAATTCAGTGTATTTTTTTAACGTTTCTTTGTTACGTTCTAATACATCTAAAGCATCATCACAGTTATCAAGAACACTTTGAATAATGTACGCGACATATTTTTCTTGTACTTCTAAGCTTTGCTCGTGATCCATGAAAGCCATCTCTGGTTCAATCATCCAAAATTCAATTAAATGACGACGAGTCTTTGATTTTTCAGCTCTGAAAGTTGGACCAAAAGAAAAGACTTTGCCAAATGCCATTGCTGCTGCTTCCATATATAATTGACCACTTTGTGAAAGAAAAGCTTCTTGATCAAAATATTGTGTGTGGAATAGTTCTGTTGAATCTTCTGCAGCATTGGCTGTTAGAATTGGTGGATCAACTTTGATGAATCCTTCTTTATTGAAAAAATTATAAGTAGCAAGAATAATTTCATTTCGAATATGCATAATGGCATGTTGTTTAGAAGAACGCAACCATAAATGACGATGATCCATTAAGAATTCTGTTCCATGTTCTTTTGGAGTGATTGGATAATCATGACTTTCTCCAATTACTTTAATAGAGTTAACAGCTATTTCATAACCAAATTTTGAGCGACTGTCTTCTTGAATAACACCAGTCAAACGAATAGAAGTTTCTTGATTTAACGATTTAGCTAATTGAAATACTTCTTCTTCAACTTCACTTTTTACAACGATTCCTTGAAAAAATCCAGAACCATCACGTAATTGTAAAAAGGCAATCTTTCCGCTTGAACGTTTATTAGCTACCCACGCTCCAATTTCTACTTCTTCTCCAACATGATTCTTAGACTCGACAATTGTAATATGATTCACAGTTTAAAACTCCTTTAAATAAATTTTGATGACTCACTTATTCTTTACTGCCTTAATTATTATACAAGAAAAATGGGCTGTGTATCGTTTCTTTTCAAAGAATCTTTAAATATTTTCGATATCGCTCACCCATTCGCCCGATTTAGCGGTCAGAACATAATACCCAAGTCGTCCATTTTCCTCTTTATAAGATATTTCCCAAATAGGAAGTTCTCCTTCAAGTCCAATGCGAGCTTCAAGAATGTCAACAGACCCCTTATCTTCACGTGTCAACTCTTTAGCTTCTTGTTCTGTAATAAATTCATCCTGATTTAGAATAATTGTTTTTCCGCCATCTTTAGCAACAATCACCATAATTTCTTCATCCGTTTCATTCAATCCAAAAACCGAAAAATAAGTTTCACTACGATTATACCAATAAAAATCTGATACTGTTACTAGCCCTGCAGTTTCTTTCGCAATGGCTGTCGTTTCTTTTTCTGCATCTTTCATAGGATCTTGACTGATCATTAAAAGGGTAATTGAAAACACAAGGACAACAGACATGACAACTGCTAAAGTGATGAGTATTGCTTTTTTCATGAATATCCCTACCTATAATTTATTATTTTAGTACCATCTTAATCGTCGCCTTCAATAGTTTATTATAACAGAAAATATATCTTCTTTACTGAGAGATTTAGTATAAACTCGACTTTTTTAGTTGTCTTTATTCTCTTCAGAATTAAAAAATTGCTGTAGTTTTTTACCGATATTCTTTGTAGCTATTTCTTCAATTGGTAGTCCTTTGGGAAGTGACTTTATGATTTGCTTGCCATAACTTGTTTGAATCAACCGGTTATCCAACACAATCATGATGCCTTTGTCACTCTCAGAACGAATCAGTCTTCCAAAACCTTGCTTTAAACGTAAAGTAGCTTTTGGCAATGAGTCGATAGTAAAAGGGTTTAGATGCTTTTGTTCCAGATAACGGTGTTTAACTTTTACAAATGGCCTGTCTGGAGATTCAAATGGCAGTCGGGTAATAACAATAATGCTTAGTGATTTCCCTGGTAAATCGACGCCTTCCCAAAAACTATCTGCTCCTAATAGAATACCTCCTGTAGATCTGAAGAATCGTTTCAAGATCCGTTCACGGCTTCCTGAAAAACCTTGTGCCAACAATTCTCGACCAGCAGCCGTCGGTTTTCGTTGGAGTGCAAAATACACCTCTTGAAGTATCTCATAAGAATTAAATAAAACCATCGTATTTTCAGTTGAATTTTTAATAATATTTTCTACTTGTTCAACAATCATATGAACATAGTCTTTCTTTGATAGTTCTTTAATTGATTTCAGCTCTTTAGGAACCCAAAGTCTTGCTTGTTTTTTGTAGTCATAAGGAGATTCAATAATTAATTCTTTTAAATTTTCTTCCCCTAATTGTGTTTCAAAATAACTAAAGGACCTGTTGATCTCCAATGTAGCTCCTGTATATAAAACAAAAGCTGTTTTATCTAATAAATTTTCTTTTATAAACTTACTACTATCCACTTTTGAACGCTTTATCATAAAACTATTTTTAGGGCTTTTTTCTTTATATGAAAACCACGTTACTTCATTCTCTTCATTTTTTTGAAATACAGCATTGAAAATATCTTTCTGACTTTCAAAGGTCTCAATCACATCAAAAAAATCTTCTAATAAATAACGTTCTCTTTGGGTTAACTGATGACTTTCATTTAATCCTTGGTTAACTAATTCAAAACCTAAATAGCTGATTTCATTCATCAACGCGAGAACTTTTTTTGAAGATTTTTTTAAAGTTAAGTTCCACTGCGTCTCTCTATTGAATTGAATATCCAATTGCTCTTGTTGATAAAGCTCATTACCGGCTGTATTTTTGCAATAAACCAACAATTGATAAATAAAATCAGTTAATTCATCTTCTAATGAAAAAAGATTCATTTCCATATTTTCTATATAAGAAAGTTTGATTTTAGACAGTTGTTGGCTCAACTGAGTGATTCTTCCTAAAAAACTTTTTTCATCTGAAGCATGACCAATTAGTTTGATTAATTGTTGCATTCGGTAATACCCAAAAACTTCACTTGAAGCTTCCATCGCTATATCTGGTAAATGTTGTGCCTCATCAATAATTAATTTTTTAATCTTTGGCAATTCTTTTTCTTTGCGATTTAAATCATGACATAAAAAAGAATGATTGGTAATGATCACACTGGCATGCTTAATTTTATATTGCGCATGCAAATAAAAATCTTCATTATGCCATTGATCATCTTCATGTTTAGTCAACCAACCACGATGTCTGATTTTATTCCAAAATAAATGATTATAATTGGTTAAATTTAATTCATCAAGATCTCCAGTTTCGGTTTCAGTCAACCAAGTTAATAGTTTCATTTTATAAATCACTTCTACTTTTTGGTCTACAGAATCTTTTAACGCCTCTTCAAACTTTGTTAAGTGAATGTAATGATTTTTACTTTTTAAAATAGCAGCCTGTACCGTAAAAGGTAAAATCGTATTTAGTTGAACGATATCTTTATCTAATAATTGTTTTTGCAACAATGTCGTATACGTGCTGATGACTACTGGATCTTCAATAGTGGCCAGATAAGCTAATGGCAGTAAGTATCCTAAGGTTTTCCCAACTCCGGTTGCTGCTTCAATCGCAAAGTGACTTGTTTCATTACTTGTAAAATAATCATAAACAGCATCCATCATTTTTATTTGTTGATTTCTAGTTGTCAATTTTGTTTGAAACAACTGTTCCTTATTACTAACAGTTGTTGGGTAATGGGCATCTTCGCGATAATTTTTTTGCTCGAAGATAGGTTGTTTTATCTTTAAAGCAATCCCATTTTTTATCATGAGCGACTCAGAAAGTGATAAACGATTATTTTTCATTTCAGCTAACGTTGTTTTGAAAAAGTAACCGGTCTCCATTGTGAGATTTTCTGATAGTTCAACCATCTTTTCTACAGTAACTAATGGCAATTCTTTCAACTTCTGTTTTAATACAAGAAAAAGTTCTGCCGTAACAGCTGCATCACTATCCGCTTGATGAGGGTTAGTATGTTCAATATTAAATTTGCTGACTAAATCATTTAATCGGTAACTGGATTCAGTAGGCAATAATATCTGTGCTAATTCAACAGTATCGATTCCTTTATTTTGTAGTGGAGGCATCCCACAACGTTGTAGTTCACCTGATAAAAATACATAGTCAAACTGGATATTGTGTGCAATGATAATGCATCCATCTAATAAATTATAAATTGTTGCTGCAATATCTTCAAAATATGGAGCAAGTGCAACCGATTTGTTTGACAGATTAGTTAAATGTTCAATTTGTTTTGGAATCGTAATTAAAGGATTGATATTTGTTGCAAACCGATGGACGATTTGGTCATCTTCTATTAAAACACATCCAAACTGAATCATGCGATCTCCGCTAGCCACATTACCGCCTGTTGTTTCAATATCTACCACGGCATATGTATCTTTATTTTTCACTCTCTTCACCTAATTCTTTAGACATAATATCTTCTCTACCATCATACTATGAAGATTAAAAAAAAACAAAAAAACTCAAGAAAAAATGGCTAGATTCCATTTTTTCTTGAGTGTATAAACAATTAAAAAATCTTAAAATTTTTCTTTATAAATTTCTTTTGCTGTTTTGTTTTTATCAATAACAATATACAATTTATTTTCTTTTGAAATAAATGAACTTTGATGAGCATTGTCAATTCGATCAGAATCTATTGCTTCATAAGGAAAGTAAACAGTCTCTTCAGCAACAACATCTGTAGAATCTGCTTTTTCACCGTCTTTATACAAAATATCCATTTTTTCAATATCTGGATTTTTTACAGCACGTTCAAACATACCCGTTTCTAGGCCACCTAAATTAATGTCACTTGAATTTGTTCTATCCGCTTCTGGGAAAATCTCTATTTTTAGAGACTCACAAGGGAAGATTTCTTGAAAATCACTATTACCGATTCGTCCAAAACTTTTTGCAATGTGCTTAATCCACAAATCACCTATCAAGCCTTTATTGATTGTCCAAGTTTCACCATTTTTAAACATTATTTTTAATGCCATAACTTCTTTTTTCATTTTATTTTCTCCCCTTTTTCTTTTCTTAATCAAAAAGTTTGTGATTCATTTGATAAATTCATCTTACCATAAAATAAACGAATGTAAATAAATTTGTTTATATTTTGTGAATTTATTAACAATATAGCAAAAAAAATAAAGAAATAGAAAACTCACCAAGTTTTCTATTTCTCTATTTTTTAGATGTAGCCTTATTTTAATTGATTATTATTATTTAAATACAAGAATTCTAGCAGAATCATCCATGTATTCTTTTTCACCAGCTGGCGATTCAATAGAACCAATAGGCATTTGTCCAGTTAGTTTCCAGTCTGCAGAAATGTTCCATTCTTCTTGAACAGCACTATCGATTAGTGGGTTATAATGTTGTAAACTTCCTCCAATATTTTCAGAAGCTAATGTTGTCCATACAGAGTGTTGTGCAATTCCTGTAGATTGTTCAGACCAGACAGGAAAATTATCTGCATACAATGCAAATTGTTCTTGTAAAGCTTTAACAATACTAGTATCTTCAAAGAATAAAATTGTTCCAAATGCGGCACGGAAACTATTTAATTTTTCTTTAGTTGGTGTCACATCTTGTCCTGCTGGAATTGCTTTAAGTAAAGCTTCTTCAGTAATATCCCAAAGTTTGTTATGAGCAGCTCCAAATAATATAACTGCACGTGAAGTTTGTGAATTAAATGATGATGGACTTTCTTTAACAGCTTTCGCTACAAATCCAGTGATTTCTTCTTCAGATAAAGTAACATTCTTTCCTAAAGAATAAATTGAACGGCGTTCTTCTAATAATTTTGTATATTCGTTTTCCATAATTTAAAATCCCCCTTAAAATAACTTACTTTTTAAGTATAGCAACTTATTTTTAGTTAGTAAACCTTTTTCTTACTTATTTTAAAAGTAGTTAACTCTTCAATCTCATTTTTTATAATAATGTGAAACCCAATCAAAAATAGCTTGTTTTTCATTAAGCAGACTTCCAGCTAAAATAGCCTCTTCTATTTCAATCATCAAATCCCCCAGCCACTTGCCAGGCTTTCTGTCTAACATATCCTTTAAATCGTTGCCGTTTATCCTTATTTCTTTCTTACTATGAATTGGCAGTTCCTGATCTAACAAATGAACAGACTCAAAATTAACTGGATGCTCTAGACATTCCATCATGGTTTCAACATCCAAAGCTATTTGCAATCCTACCTGATAAAGGACTTGACGATTAAAGTTATTTTCCAAGCGATACTCTAAAGCGAATAAAGCTGATTGCACCTGATTGATTTCTTTTTTTGAGCATTTCCATTCTCTTAAAAATAGTTCCGCTTTTGTAGTTGGTATTCTTAAGTAATGAATCAATAACGTCCAAGCAATGATTCGATTATCGATCATACATTCTAGTTTAGCTAGTTCTTCTAACTCTTTTTTATAAGACTTCAATCCTGGGCAATAATAAAATAAATTAGTTTGAATAAATAACGCTAAAGCTTTTTTTCTTCCACTTCCTAATAGAAGTTTTGTAAACTCAACTTGAATTCGTTCAATGGCTATTTTCTCAAGCAAAGCATGATTCATTCTGATAGCTCGTTCAGTTTCACTATCCATATCAAAATCCAACTGACTAACCAAACGTACTCCACGCATCATACGCAAAGCATCCTCAAAGAAACGCTCTTCAGGGATACCAACAGCTCTAATCATTTTCTTTTTCAAATCATTTTGACCATCAAAATAATCAATAATTTGACCATCTCTATTCATAGCTAAAGCATTTATGGTGAAATCACGACGCTTCAAATCTTCTTTTAACGAACGAACAAACTCAACATTATCCGGACGTCTAAAATCCTGATACGTTGATTCTGTTCTAAAAGTTGTGATTTCATAAGAAGCATCTTTCCATAAAACCATTACAGTCCCATGTTCAATTCCTACATCAATTGTTTTTTGAAATATAAGCTTAATTTCATCAGGTTTTGCACTAGTGGCAATATCTACATCGTTGATTGTTTTTTTTAATAATGTATCACGGACGCTTCCACCAACAAAGTAAGCTTCAAATCCAGCTTCTTGTATTTTATCAATGATCGGTAAAGCCTGTTTAAACTGATCATCTAACAAAATCATAGAATGTTTTCCAATCCATAAGCTAATTCATTTAAAGTCATGACCTTTTCACAGCCCAAAGCAACACCTGTCATAAATGAAGAACGTTCAAATGAATCATGGCGAATCAACAGCCCTTCACCGACACTTCCAAACTGAACTTGTTGATGGGCAACTAGACCTGGTAATCGTACACTATGAATCTTTATCCCTTCGTAATCTGCGCCACGCGCCCCTTTGATTGTTTCTTTTTCTTCTGGATTTCCTTGTAAGTGATATCCACGTTCTGCGAAAATCATCTCAGCTGTTTTTATCGCTGTTCCACTTGGAGCATCTAATTTGTTATCGTGATGCATCTCAGTTATTTCAACATCTGGAAAATACTTAGCTGCTTTAGCCGCAAATTCCATCATCAAAACAGCTCCTATTGCGAAATTAGGGGCTATCAATCCACCGACATTCTTTTCTTTCGCTAATTCTTGGACTTTTTTAACTTCACTTTCTGCAAAACCCGTTGTCCCTACTACTGGACGGATCCCATGTTCTAGAGCAAAACAAGTATTTTGAAAAGCAACAGCGGGAATAGTGAAATCGATCCACACATCTGCTTGGATTTCTTTCACTAACTCTTCTTTATCTTGAAAAACACGTACATCAGTTGTCGAAAACTCACTTATTTCATTTAGATTTTTTTCAGAAGCGTGAGGGTCAAGGACACCCACTAATGTAAATTTATCATTTTTTATTACCATCTGTGTGGCTGTTAAACCCATTTTACCTTTAAAACCTGCAACAACAATATTAATCATTTTATTCTTTCCTTTCAAACGGTTTTTCAACCGCCAATTAAATTTTTTATCTTATTGATTACCGATGCTAATCGACTATCCAATTATTCGTTTAACCGATATCTCACCTTCTAAGTCTACCAAAAAGCGAGAAGGTTGCAAGACTTGTTGCTTGTTTTCAAAAAAAAATGTATTATTTATAAAGTAAATAAAGTTTGGAGTGACGGTATGATAAACGAAAAGGTAACAGTAAAAGATTTATTTATTATAACAATTGGCTGTGCACTTTATGCATTTGGATTAGTCTACATCAACATTGCAAATGAATTAGCCGAGGGCGGAATGACAGGGATTTCCCTTCTATTAAGGTATTGGTTTCAAATCGATCCAGCACTTTCTACATTATTACTAAATATTCCAACTATTTTGATTGGATGGAAATTGTTAGGCAATCGTTCACTGATTTATACGATATATGGCACAACTATGTTGTCTTTCTTTTTATTTATTTGGCAAAGAACGTCTATTGCAATTAATATAGATAATGATCTTTTCATCGCTGGAATTTTAGCTGGTTTATGCGGCGGAATAGGCAGCGGCATGATTTATCGTTCTGGTGGAACTACCGGTGGAAGTGATATTCTTGCCCGCATTCTTGAAAAGAAAAAAGGTATTTCAATGGGTAAAACATTACTGGTCTTTGATATCTTCATCTTAACGTTATCGCTTACTTATATTGACTTGCCTCATATGATGTATACATTACTTGCTTCCTATGTGTTTTCTAAAATCGTTGACTTTATGCAAGATGGTTCTTATGCTGCCAGAGGGTTGCTAATTATCTCAGATAGAAACGATATTATAGCTGAAAACATTATGCTAGAAATGGAACGAGGAGTAACCTTCTTTAAAGCTGAAGGTGCCTACTCAAAAGAAGAAAAAAAAGTTTTATATTGTGTCTTGGGCAGTCATGAAATTGTAACAGCTAAACGAATTATTCACGAAATAGATCCAAAAGCTTTTCTTTCCCTTTTAACAGTACATGAAGTTTTAGGCGAAGGTTTTTCGTTTGATCCTAAACCTAAACAGCCTCTTTTCAAAAAAAAAGCCGTCCTTTGATGTGTCATACGTCCCAAAATTAGAAAAGTAGCTAACTTTTCTAATTTTGAGGACATCACATCAATGGTTTGGCTTTTTTTGTTCATTCTTTAAATCATCTTCAATTTTTTTTAGTTGATTAGACAATTGAATAAATTTTTCTCGATCGTCTTCTTCTAAAGATAAATCAATTTGATGCAACGTGTTTTGTTTGCGTTCAGTTAATGACAAAGTTTCTAGGGCTAATTCAACTTCCTCAATTAGTTTCCCACTAATCATTTCATTCCATTTAAAATAAGGATTATCTTCTAATACAGTAAGGTATTCGGCAGATTTCCAAGGATTTGAAAAAATCAATTCAATATACATTTCTTCTTGCCAATTTAATCTAACTTCATGGAAGGCCTGTTCTGGATCACTAAATACTGTACCATTTTTATAAAATAAAAATGGTTCGCTTCCCATCTCAGTTGTGGACATCATCATACCTCTTGGAGTTTTTTCAACGGCTTCAACAAAATGAACTTTATTTAATACAATATCATGGTTTAGTAAGTAGTTCAGGATCCACATAGATTCTCTTCTTTTCAATTGGTAGCGGTCTAAAAACCAGCTAAGAAAAATTTTTTTAGCTTCTAAAGAAATTTGGATGTTCATGTAAAAACCTCCCTATCTTACTCTTTTTCTCATTATAACTTAATCAATTAATAGTTGCTATTTATTTCTTCTAAAATTTCTAATATTTCTGCATCTGCTGGTTCAAGGAGTAAGTAATCATTTATTGCCTCTTTAATAACTACACGCTCTCCTTCTTCTCGCAGAAAATAAATATAAGATTTCAAGAAATCCTTATTCCCTCGAAATGCTGGATATGCTTTTTGATAGGCCGTTCCCGCTGCAGAATATTCTTCTAATCCTTCATTTGCTAAGGCTAAATTCCAATAAAATTGAGGATCAACTTCATTTTGGATCAAGATTTTTTGGATTAACTCGACGGTTTCATCGTAGCGTTCTTGTTGCAGCAATAAATTAGTATAAGCTAGTTGAATACTTGAATTTTCTGGGACAAGTTGAATCGCTTTTAAATAGTAATCTTCAGCTAACTCATTATTTTCTAATTTAATCGCTATATCCGCTCCATAGTAGAATAGTTCGTAGTTGTATTGGTCAACTCTTAGACCTTCTGTGATGGCTTCTAAAGCCTTATCTAGTTCGTTTTCTTCTTCTAGTCCTTTAGCTAGATAAGGATATAAAGTTGTGTAATTCGGATCTAATTCTTTTAGTTTATTCAACATTTCAATTGAACGACGGTATTGTTTGTCTTGCAGATAGGAAAATCCTAGTTGAAATAATGTATCGATATTTTCTTTTTCTTCTAAACTCTGTTCTAAATATAAAATAGCTTGTTCTAAATCACCCAGAGCACTATAAGAACTGCCACAACGAGCTGCAAGATTAATACCAGAAAATTCCGTGAGGCCTTGGGTCATCAATTCTTCGTAGCCATGAAGCGCCTGAGCATATTTCCCCATCGAAAAATGTAACTCTGCTAATGCAAAATCAATAACTGACTCATCAGGTATGATTTCCTTCGCCTTGAGCAGCTTTTGCTCACTCACTTCATAAAGACCCTGGACTTGATACAAATCAGCTAAAACGAGCAAAGATTGCGGATAAACAGTACTTTCTTCTGAAACTTCTAATAACCAATCCATCGCTACTTCCAATTCATTAGCTTCGATAGCTATTTCTGCTAAACCTACCCTTAATTCATCGTCTTCAGGATAACGTTCAAGTAAATGCAAATTTATTTTTTTTATTTCATTTAAGAAACCAAGATGGTAAAGAGAGTCAGATAAATTGTAAAGTTCTTCATCTGTATCTTGAGCTATAGCTTCTTCAAAATAATTCATTGCTTCATCCAATTGATTTTCTTTAAGTGAATCAATCATCATTTGTCCATATGACATGTCTAAAAACCTCTTCCATTTAACGATCTTTTATTTACTCTATTTTACCACAAACCAATAGGATTAGAACCCACCGTAGCTTGTTTACAACCAAATAAAAAAAGAGCTAGTGCAAGGCACTAACCCTTTTCTTATTTTGTAATTTATTTAACTGCGTCTTTTTGATAACCGAATCACACATAGGTACACACTCGCCTAAATTACAGCTATACAAGGGGTTAAAAGCTTTTAAAATGATTTTTTAAACCCAGCTGACTTAAACTCGGTTGTTTAAAATGCTATTTTTTTGCACTTTTTTTTTTCAATTTTTAATCAAGAAAATATAAACTTTATTTATAAATATTATCAGTGAGTAGGACGATGAAATGATTATACCATAATTAAATCATTTAAATTAATCTGCGTATATTATAAGTATCACATTTAAAGGAGAATTTTGAATGAAAGCATTTATAGAATTTTTACCACCAGATACCAGTATAAGTTGCTTTAAGCATGAAAGATTGAAAATAGAGGCATTTAGATCCGTTATAAAATTGCCATACGTGATTGTTAGCTATGAAAAAGATTCAACTACCTACCATTGCCGTACTATTGATGATACGCGACATCTTGCTGATTCATTAATCAATGAATATTTAAATAAAGTAAAATCTGTTGAAGAGTTTTTCGATGAAATATAAGCATATTTTCTACTCTCACTTTTGTGGGAGTTTTTTTATTCTGTTCGCTTTACAAAACAAACATACGTTCGTATAATAAGTACGAGGTGAGCGATATGAAAAAGTTAACTATTCAAGAATTCAACCCAAACTATATGATGACAGACGAAAAAGTAATGATTTTTGAAGAAGAGTATCCAGACAAAAAACAATTTGATTACATAACTAACAAGGTTTATCATCCTGAGATTAAAGAGTATGAAGTTAAATACTCAGCTATGCTGCAACTCATACACATGGGTGAAGTTGGCAAGTATCGAATGGATGGCGTACCTTTTGGAGTTAATGCAATCATCATTACTATCGAAGTGGAGGATGAGAAACTATGAACACTGCAATGTTTACTGGTAAAGTGGTTTCAGATGTCAAAGTGATCAATACAAAACAAGGATATCCATTTTGCTACATTGCTTTAGAGGTAAATGGGAAAATCCATAACTGCTTGATTGCTGGACGTAAAGCTTTTAAATTTGTTTACGAGGTTGAAAATAGTACTGGTTTAACTGTTGACTGTACGATTAACGAACGTAAGCAACTGATTATTCAAGAATATAAAATTGACAGTCAGCCTACTCTTATAGGGCAATTATGGGATTATAAAGGAAGACGGCTGCCTTTTAAGAAAACTATGTTTTAATACAAAAAAAGCCCCATCCAATTACGGACAGGGCTTTTAGCATTTTTATGTTTACATTATTAAGAAATTCAATTCCTATATACTTGTTTCATGCTGGGCTTCTTTATACGCTTTTCGGAGATAGATAGTCGCGCTAGTCAATATAATTGCTGTGAAAGTATCGTCTTCTCCAGTTTCCGTTAATTCGTCACTAAGCTTTTTAGCATTTTTATAAATCTCATTTATTTCCTCAACTCTTTTTTTCCTAAGTGAATTTTCCACCTTACCCCTCCTATCTAGTTAAAAGCTAGCACCCTTCTGCATTCATCTACCATATAATTATATGGATAAACTTCTATTTCTCTAGGTAAATTTCTTGTGGCTTTCAAGTAAGCTTCTTCATCTTTTGGGTTTAAATCTCCGATTATTCCTATTCCTTTAGGATATTTTATGTGAATATCATATTTTTCTTTTATATATTTTGTTTGCATTTTAGAAGCAGTAAAATAGTCAATGTAATCACTCAGCTGATTTGTTAATGAATTAACTTCCGCAAGAAAACCGCTTCTGACTTTACCAGAATTTTTTAATAGACTTCGTTCAGCTCTTTTATAATCTACAATATACCATCTTTTGTCTAAAGGTTTATAAGCGATAACATCAGGTCTTAAGTTTTGTTCAAATTCTTCTTCTATGTTTAATAATGTTACTTGATGCTGCAAATCAGTTAAATGAAGAGAAAGTTCTAATATGAAAGGATTCTTCTCTATGAATTTATCGATTTTAAGTTCTTTAGGATTCTCCTTTAACAAAGATTCAAATTGATTAAGAATCTCAATTTTATATTTTTTATCGATAATTGGATTATCCAATGAGTATATATAACTATCCATAAATTTCTCTGTATGAAGTAAGAAAAAGTTGTAGTGTACTTTTCCTACTATAAATCCTTTATCAATTGTAACATTATTTATAGTAACATTTGATAACCTCGCAATTCCTGCATTTTCTACACGTATATAAAACGGATTGGTATCAAATGTATTGTAAGAAAGCCGATCTTCGTTGTTAAAATTTATCAAAAAGTTATTATCTTCTTTAGCAAATATAATATCAATCCCTAAAGAATCTGCTTTAATATCAAAATCAAGTTCCTTTAAGTAACTTTTATTTTCTATTAAATAACTTTTAGTGCGTGATGTCAGGTTTTTTAGTAAATTACCCATTAATATTTGATGGCTATTATTATACATTTCCCAATCATTCCTCCAGTAAATTCTATCTGGATGTGGTATGCTGCAAGCAGATAGAACAATCCATGAGCTCTTGCACTTTCCACGGTGGGGCTCTTATTTATTTTAACACAAAAAAGCCACCTCAATTAAATGAAACAGCATATTTAATTTCAGCTAATCACAAAGGAATAAGAATGCAAACAATGTTGCTTTCTAATTAGTAAAAAAATATACAAAAAAATAACCCTAACTCAATCAAGAGATAGGGTTATTTATAATTTGCCTACCTTATATTTGTTTAATAAAGTAGAATAAAATATAAAGGAGTTGTTAATTTGGATAATGATGAAAAGTTAAGCTGGAAAGATCGAAGGGATCTTATTATCGAAGCAGGTATAGGTAGTATTCCTACTGTTGGTGGAGCTCTACAAACCTTATATTTTGGAGCCAAAAATGAGAAAAGATTTAAGAGAGTGGAAAGATTTTATGAAGAAATATCCATAGAGATTGGTAGTATGAAAGAAAAATTACCTGTCATTCATGAGACTGAGAATGCTGATGAAGCTATTAGTATTTTAGAGTCAATAAATGATGAAGTTGAAAAAGCCTCATCTCAATCTAAAATTGATAATTATAAAAAAGCTTTTAAAAATGTACTGTTTAGATTTAATAACGATTCGTTTGATGAAGAAAAATATTTTATACGTCTATTACCTGATTTAACTGAATTGGAATTAAATATTTTGTTCAGTTCTAATAAAAATGAGCATAAAAAAGTGGTCGATGGCGACTTCTATAAGAAGGACAAAAGCAATATAAATATTGTGACAGGAAATATAAATAGATTATCAGATTTCGGTCTTTTAGACTTAGTATTTGGGACGCTGTTGTCAGGTGGGCAAGGTGCTTATATTGATCAAAGTTTTGCTGTAAGTGACTTAGGTTCAAAATTTGTCAGTTTTATTTTTGAATAATTCATAAACAACTACAATAACTATAATGATTAGCCATACCCACCAATACTTTACTAGTAATTCACCTTGAGTTAAATGTATAAAATCCTTTAAACACACCATTTTAACCCTCCTAAAAATACCCCTACCTCAATTAAGAGATAGGGTTTTATTGTGTCTATTGAACAACTCTAAATTGAATCGCTTCAATTCGTTTTCTTTTTCCTTTAATACCACACCATTGATTGTTCTTAGTCCATTTAGACCATCCAGAGGATTGCTGATGAACTCGGTATTCTATAGCTGCATCTATGTTTAGTTTAACCGATTCAATTCTCTTAGAGATTCCCATTGTTCCAAACAAATTTGTGTTGTTTGTTACATCACCTAAATCCTCAATATGCAATGAACCTTTGACATTGACTGGCTTACCATCCACTTTAACAATCAAATTGAATGCTTCTAATCTTCTAGATTTACCCGTCATTCCAACAGTTAAATTATTCATTGTCTTCCAGCCTTCTGTTTCAATATGACCAGAACCAGCAATAATCACCACTTTTTTATTTGTTGCTTTTATCATTTGATCCACCGTCTTCCCTAAATTCATATATTCTTTAACTTTTTTGACAAAGTAATTTTGTACAGAACTATTTGACCACCCATGCAATTCCCACGAACGATGAGGGCATGACGTACTTGAAAATTGTTTATGCAGTCTGATTGTGGTTGTATTTGGCTTCAAACCATAAAAATGGAAGTCCTCAGCTACTTGCATAAATGTCATGTTTTCGTTTTCTATAAACTCAGCATCCGTCACAACATCACCAAAGCTTTGTGTAACTTCGTAACCTAAGAACCAACCGTTACCTTCGTTGGTTGCTGTGTGCCACGCTTTATTAAAAGTATCTTCAATTCTAGCTATTTGATCACGATTAATATAGTATTGTGCAAACCCTAAATTCAATTGACCGTTAGCTTTGCGCTTAGCAAGCCATGAAACATAGTCTTTAGGTGTCATGGCACCATAATCATTATGAATTACGGCTCCTTTTGGGTTTCCAGATCGTCTACCAGCAATTCCACCAGCAACATTTTTATTAATAATTTCTACCATTATTCTTTCCCCACTTTCTCTAATTCAATAACTCCGACTTTAGTGCTATTAAATGCATCATTCATAGCCTTTACAGATGCTTCAATTAAGTTTTGTAATTCCACATCTGTAATGTTAATTTTATTTTCATTCAACAATTTAATTGCTTCTTTACGAGCATTGGCCAACTTAATTGATCCATCTTCATTTTGCCAAATCTGTTCAGCAGCATTAACGGCAATATCCACTAGATATTGTTTCCGGTTAAGTTTTTCATTGATTCCTTTTTCATCTAAAAAAGCCACTACCTTTTTGGTAATGACTCCAATCAAGCTAACTATTATAGTTCCTAACGCTCCAATAAGAGCCGTTTGTATTTGTTCCATTATTTATCCCTACCTTCTTTTAATTTGATAATTATTTGTTCTAAATTAAACTTGTCTTTCTCCATGTCTTCAATGATTGTTTCTAATTTCTCGTTTTTTCCTTTTTCCAGTTCCAATTCTGCATAAGCTTCTTTTAGTTTTTTATCAATCCGTTCAATTTCTTTATACGCTCGATCTAGTAAATCAATATTTGTCTTTTCTTTTCCACTCTTACGTGTAAAGAATGCAGATAAAAGACCAGCAGCTCCTCCTCCTCCAATCAATAAAACAAGTAGTTGTTCAAACGTCATATTTATAGTCTCCTTTCAAAGAGACCCTCAAACAAGCAACGAATACAAAAAACATGAATGTATGATAAGGGTCTGGATAACCTGTTCCAAAAGCGAATGTTAAGCTGACCATCCATAACCCTCCCCATATGGCGCTTAAGACCCATATTGACCACTCTTTTAGATGCTTATTGCTTATCAACACCCCTATTAGTTTTATAATCCCAGCTATTAATAGAGTTAATCCAATCCATCTTCCTGGTAGTCCACTCAAATAAGGTTCTGCATTTGCGGTTAAATAATCAACAAATTTAAACAAAAAAGATCCATGAAGAATGCTGGTAAATGCAACCATAAATCCCCAAAAATCTGATGGTCGTTTGTTTTTTGCTACAATCAATTCTTTTTTTAATCTTGTATTTTCCATTCCTTACCTTCCTTTTTTCAAATTAAAAAGAGCGACCATTTCTGGTCCCTCTTCATTTAATAAATTATAAATAGTCTATTCGACCGTTCAAGTTTTTCAAACTAGAATCCTCTAAAGGCATGTAAAAGGATGCTCAATTCTTCGTTCTTTTTAATAAACCTATAAAGATAATCTTCAGTTATCACAAATTGTGTGCCCTTTTTTTCCTTTGTAGCTAATTTTTGAGTACCATCTGTATCGGTAATTTGAAAACTATGGATAATTCTATTTCTCATTAAAACAACATCTGCAAATAGATTACTTATTTTGGTATCCGAAATTTTAGTTATCGTTTCTTTAATTGGTTTAGTTAACTGACCAGAAGTTACATCTATAAGTTGGTGCCAACTGTACTCCTTGCTATGATCATTATTCAGAATATTTTCAATTATAAAATTATTGTTTGAATTAAAAACACTTATTGAACTTCCAATTAATTCTCTATACTTTCTTTCTGGTAGTGCTTGCCTTGTATACTCTTCATAACTCATAAATATCACACTTCCTATTTTTATAATTATTATTTAAAGAATCAATGTATACATTATTATTCAGCTATTTCTGCAGCAATTTGATCTTCAATAGCATATACGTCATTACAGGGTGCTCATTTCTAGCTACTCTTAAGTAATTTAAAAAGGCTGTGAATTTGGACAGCCTTTTAAACTAATCTAATTTTTTAGATATTGATAAATTTCATTACCAATTGAAGTTAATCTACACTCTATCGGACCATCTTTATCATATGCTTCTAGCAATCCTTCTTTTTGCAATTCTCTAATTGAGTGTTCTACCCTTTTTATTTTTGATTCATCTTTAATGTTTTTAACTTTACAATATTCTTTTGTAAACTCTTCATGGTAATCGGAGGTTACTTTTTTTGTATAAGATGTACTAGCATTAATTTTTATTAATGGCCAAGAAACCATGTCAGATATTATAGTTAAAGCTTGAGGAGTTAATTTTTCTATCTGTGTTAAAACATACTTTTGACTTTCAAACAATAATTCGAAATCTTCACTATTCACTACATTTTTT
This sequence comes from Carnobacterium pleistocenium FTR1, assembly GCF_000744285.1. NCBI lineage: Bacteria > Bacillati > Bacillota > Bacilli > Lactobacillales > Carnobacteriaceae > Carnobacterium > Carnobacterium pleistocenium. The sequence continues at coordinate 1,546,677 of NZ_JQLQ01000002.1, forward strand.
AGAACTGTTGACAAGTGATCAGCAAGCTCTGAATCAGGAGGTGTATCTTTTAAAATACTTAAAATCTTATTGAAAATAGTGAAACCATATGGGTCTGTGACAAAATTTGTTAATTTATCTACTGTTCCAGTTTGTTCATCTGTCTTTTCAAAATATTGTAATAGGAGTTTCTTTTCTTTCACTTTCTCTATCTCATCATTCATATTATCATTCCATCCTATTATTGTTGATGCGACCTCTCCTAACGGACCAAATAAAAGTAAACCCTTATCTATTAAGAGTTTCACAGTCTGCTTTTTTGTAACTTCAGTTATTTCTTCTCCTGATAAAGTTATATTATCAAGTTTTGGCTTAGGTAACTGATTTCCCTTTGAAATTTTGTTAAACCCTTTAAATTTATCTAATTCATTATTACTCATAGTATATAAACCTCCGGTATAATTTGATAACATTATATCGGAAAAGATTAACATTACATACTATGAATATAAAATTTATTCGACTACAGATCGCTCAATCATTTCTTTAATAACTTCATACTTAATAGATTTACCAAACAAAGCAGCTAATTGAGTTTGTAGACTAGCAATTGATTGTACTTTTTCCAAGTCTTCTTCTTTGAATTTAGTAGCCGTATTAATATCACCTGAAGAAGTTAAGGTATTGTTATATTCGTTGTAGAACATAGCCTCTTGGGGAGCAGTACTGCCCTCTACTGTATTCGTTTGTACTAAAATATATTTGATTTGATTTCCTACGATTCCATTCATATTATTTTACCTCCTCTTTTTTACTTTCATTTTCTTTAAATTCCAGTACCAACATAGCGTATGCATCAGCGTTTTTACCCTCTAACTCACCTTTATAATCATCTAAAGCCTTTTTTAAATCATCTATAAATAGCACATCATCAATGTTTATGGTTACCTCTTTATTGTTTAGTTTATTAATTGCTTTCATTAGTTTATCGTTCGTTGTTTTGAATGATGTTTTTGACTCATCTGCCCATTGGTCAAATTCATCAATAGTTATCGTTTGATCTTTACCGTATGCCTCGTTTAAAAAAGATAATCCATCTTTTAATTTTGTTCGTCCAATACTTGCTTCACCAATTAGTTTTATTCCATCTAAAAATGTAATGACTGAGTTTAGTTCACTGTTTTTTATTTTCATGCTGCACTCTCCAATTTTTTTATTTTAAGTTCTAATTCTGTGACTTTATTTTTTAACTGTTGCATTTCTGAGAAAGCCCTACTTGCTAGTGTGTTACTAGCATTAGCAATGTTTGATATAGAAACAACTTTTTGATTTAACTGTTTAATAGCATGGCTGTTCATCATCATTTGTTTACTAGAATCTATACTGTAGATGTCACGTTTTTGGTCATATACGCATAATTCTGGCGTTTCTTGCGAAATAACCCCTAAATGTACACCGTTGGGTTTGTTAGTATCAATCCATTCATAATTAACAAATCTCCAACGACTAATAGACTCTAATGATTGATCATTAGAGTTGACAATATTCTTCTTTAGTCTTCTATCCGAGTTGCCAATTAATGAGTTTCCGTTCATGTCTAGTGTAGCATATGCCCTAATAACGGTATTCAAGATATCTAATTTCATAGCTCCGTTATAAGCTAAGAACACACCTGTACTACCATTTAACATTGGTCGTGATCCAGAAAGCTGAAGGCCATTAGTTGTTCCATTCAAGTATAATCTATCGACTCCATGAATCTGATTACCATTCATATTCATAGTTTTATAAAATTGAGAAAATCCATTCACAATTAAATCTGGGCTTACCGTAACAGCAGAAGCATTTATTCTTAACTGTGTTTCATAAGAACCCAAACCAGTACCAGTTGCAATTCTAGTACCACCAGCAGAAATCATAAGTGTTCCATTCTCGACTGCATTCCTAAAAATACCTTGTGTAGTATTTCCTAGATAAAGCCTATCTGTATTGTGGATTTCATTTCCACCCATGTTAAGGGTTCCGTTCATGTTAGTAGGGACGAATATGTCTAAACCTTTCGAACGAATAGCGGTTCTGATTACGGGTTCATAAGCTCCATTACTTACCCATTTTTTATTAATGGCAAAAAATTTATCATAGTTTGTATAAATAGTCGCGCCTTTGTAATAGGTGTCTTGGTCGTAAATTTCAGCAGTAGAAATACCACCTACAATATCTGACGTATTATCACCAAATTCAATAAAACCATTTTTAAGTCTAGCAGTAACGGTGCTCGTATTATTTTTTACTAACACACCAGTATTATCAATACTTACTGAAGTACTTATTCCATTCCAGTAGGATTGAATAAAACTTGAAATATTACCCACCAAACTAGAAACATTTAGATTGATAATATTTACATTCGCCCCATTCAATGTTCCAGCAGTAATACGATCCGCTGCTATGTCTATCGCTTTTACTGAGTTAATAAATGATGATTTAGCCGTTAACACATTTACATTTGCATCTGTAGCAAATAGTTTAGTAATCAAAGCTGTATCAGTTTTTAGCTGAGTAGAAGTAATGACGTCTGCTGTTAAAACTTTAGTTTTTAATGTAGCAATATCTGCATAAACAGCAGTTAATGTTAATGCATCTAGTCTAGTTACAAAAGCAGCTGTCATAGTGACATCACCATCTAACTGAATACGTTTACCTTGAATCAATATACCTTCACTTGAAAGGTTTATTTGTGATAAAAGTTTCCCGGTTTCTGCAATCTTATCCCAAGCACCCCAAGAAGTCGTACCTTGCCTTTGAAATATACCGTCATTTGAAGAAAATGTTTGGGTTAGTGATCCTCCTGCAGTATCCTTCCACGGCACTTTAGTTGTCATATGACCGTATGTTGCTGAACCGGGAGCACCTATAACATTTCTTAATTTAAATTCTTCTACAGTTTGTTTTGGATAGTTTGACATATACCAAGCCGGCAACTGATTATCATTCCTATTATCAATGATAGTTTTGTCAGCCAAAATAGCAGCCGTTACATCACCTTGAACAACTCTCAAATTGATTGCACTGTCTAATTGTGTCATTTTAGAAGTATAAGTTGTCGATTCTACTTTTGTACTAATTTGATTTGCCAGTTGCGTTACTTGTGTTTGACTAGCTTTTGTTCCAACAGTTTTTTGAATACCATCGACTGTAGCGTTTAATGTTGTAAATTTTTCAAGATTACTTGCATAACCGACACTTCCTTTTTGAAGTTTAACTATATTTAAGTTTGTTTTCATAAATGAGAATCTTACGAAACCAGTTTCAGATACAGTCACAATATATCGCCCTTCAACTCTATCTACTGCAGAAATAAATATTTTACTTGAATTATAAAAAACAGTTGATGGCGCAATACCTAAATTTATCCAGTTAGGGCTTACCAATAATGTATCACCACTTACAACTGGTATATAGTCGGTATATACCCAAGCGGTGTCAACTCTAAGTTCACCGGTTTTTATCAAATAACCTTCATTTAATGTATCTCTGTTTATCAAGTCTTTACCATCAAAATCAAGGTTACTTAAATCAGTACTCACTTGCGTGATTTGAGCCGTTAAACCACTAGAAGTAGCAGCTAGTGTTGTTTGATTAACGTACTGCTTTCCAGTCAATAGCGTTTCAATTTGTGCAGATGTTAGTCGCGCGCTAATCGCTTGTGAGTTTGTCGATATTAATGAGCTGTGATTATCCACCGTACCTTTTACAGTATTAACCAGACTAGATTCAGCCTTTACCTCTAAACCGTCAGAAACAATCTTAATTTGTGTTGTATGCGTATCTACTGTTCCCTTAATTGTATTGACTAAACTGCTTTCCGCTTTCGCTAAAAGGGCATTTTGCGTTTGACCAATTTGTGTTGTGTGGGTTCCGACGGTTCCGTTTAGTGTATTGAATGTTGTTTGAGATACTTTTCTTGTCAATTCACCATTAATATTTGTAATGGTAACCTCAACTTCCTGTGACAATGTTGCAACTGAATTTAAGGCAGTTTTAGCGTTTTGAATAGCTGTTGTTGCATTTTGTGTTGCAGTATCAGCATATTGAATTGCCGTAATTGCGTTTGCTTTTGCGGCAGCGACATCCGGTTTTAAAAACCCGACATCTTCAATTGCTTTATCGGCTTTTAGTACTGCAGCATTAGCTGAATTAGTAGCTGTAGTAACGTTTTGATTAACAATGAGTAATTGGTTATCAAACTCTTGAGCCTTTATCTCAGTGTAGTTTTTGGCATCAAGGAGGGCTTGGCTGATTTCTTGCTCTGCTTTTGTTCGGTCTTTGTCAGCTTGATCAATAATCTTATTAACTTCTTCTGCCACTTTGTTTATATCTGCAGTAGAAATCTGAGGTTCCCAAAATAAAGTTCCATCTGCCTTTTTCTTAAAAATAAGGATTTGTTTATCTGGTCCAATAATTTTGAACCATAAATCGCCTTCTTTAGGATTTGTCGGCTCATTTATGCCTTCATAAATAAGATTTCCACCGGCTGCATCAATTTGCGCATAAATCCATTCTATTTTTTGCTGTAACTGACTTTTGTACCCATAAGTCACATCGGATTGCGTTGTTGTTTCTGCGCTACTCTTAGCCGTTAATCCACCACTAAATGATAGCGAGTAATTAAGGTTAGGTGTCTTGAATTTATTTCCTTGTAAATCTTCTACTACAACCCAATCACCAGCTTCTAAAACTGGATTACCTTGCCAATTTAATGAAAAAGGATAATAATTTATTGTTTGTATCTTTTGATATACTTTATCCAATAATAATTTAGTCATTATTCTATTTTCTAAAACTACTTGATTACCAGCTGTATTTCCGCTTTGTATCGTTGCATCACTATAATCTGTTACACAACTAATTCCACCTAAACGAAAAAAGACCTCGTTTTTTACGAGACCTTTTGAAAAATAGTTATCTGGAGGTATTGCAAAATTTGGATCAGATAAAGTTCTAATTTCTAACTTTCCATATCGGTTAAATGTTGCAAATCCTGCTTCAAATTGAGCAATTAATCCAATCGCTTCACGATAATTATAGCCTTCTGGTTTTGCTATCTTATCAGCACTTAATCGTTCAAAAGAAGTTGAATCAACTACCAAACCTGATTTATTTGCTATCTCTAAAGCTACTTCACGAATGGCTGCAGGATAAGTTAAAGACGACACATAAGTGCCGCCCATCATAATCATTCTATCCATACACTCAATTGTTGTTTTGTTATTATTTCGATCCATACCTATTGCATCGTTGATAATAAAAATACCCATAGGAACGTATTCAATCGCACCACTTGATAATTTAATACCAATTTCATAGGACACTTCATCTAATTCTTTTAAACCTTCTACTAGTTCACTAAATGTGATTTTGATAGAGTTTGAATAAGTTGAACCGATAGCAAAAATTTCACCAGATAAACTTCCAGAATCATATTCGATAGAAACAACGTTGTCATTATCAAACGTTCGATTCCCTATCTTTATTCGTACATAAATGGTTCTTTCTGCTTTCATAAACGCATTATTTAATTCATTACTTACTGTTAACACATAACATCACCTCCTACTGTTCAATGAAGTTCATGGATAAACCTTCCCACTTCATTGATTTGTACTTGTCATTCCAAGAATAAGATGGAGCAGAACGGTCACCTACATAAAAAGTTCCCGTTCTTTGTCCACCTGTTAAAGCATCTGGATAGGTAACCGAAAAGAAAGAAGTATTAACCGCTTGTAGAATAGAGGATATTTCTCCATCACTAAGCGAACCCCATTCTAATTCCATTTTACGAATGCCAGTACGAATAATATCTCTTGTCATTTTCCCTTTTGCATTACGAGTTGATTCTCCATCTAGGTCCATCACACCAAAATTGAATGATTTAGGTTGCTTTACAGTAACACCATTTATTGCTAATGAACCAGCCAAAAAAATACCCCCTCTCTACATAATAATTTGCGGTTTTCCGGTTTTCTTTGTTAGTTTATTAACGCTTTTTACAACTACTTTTCCGAAAGTATCCGAATCGATAACCATTGTGACTTCAATAGGTCCACTATCATTATTTGAACTTTGTTTCTCGCCCATAACCATAGTAAATGCTTTTTTAACTGCATTGCTCATTGAATCAGCCATACTTTCAAATTGATCACTACTTCCAGAACCTTCAAAAGTTCCACCATCAAAAGCAAACGATTCGTAAGAAGGTTGTAAGGCCGTTGGCATTGTTAAATCTCCAAAGTCCATACCTAGGTAATCTAATGATTGTCCTATCAGTTCAAGCGCACGACTTGGTTTGGTTAAAGGAATAACCATTTCATCATTATTTCCTTCACCAACTCTAATCATCTGCTCCTCTGAGATTAAACCTCCATTTTCATAACCGTGGCCATGACCGATAACATTCAACATTTTCTTGGCTCCATAACGGCTCTTAGCATAGTTAATTGCTGCTAAAGAGTTATCATATCCATTAAAAATATTGTTATGTCCTTTGTGTTTATAGGCATTAAATGTAGAAGAAATTGTTTGTAATAAACCTTTGGCCAAGTCACCAGTTTTATTATTTATATCTCCAATGTTTCCCTGGATAGCTTTTTCATTACCGCCAGATTCTGATTGTACTTGTTTAAGCCATGCATTTGTATATAAAGCCGTTGATGGTAATCCATTCATTGATAAAGCACGTTTGATTGTAGAGGTCCATCTGGCTACTCCACTTCCTTGTGGGCTATTCGATTCACCACCAGTACCAGATAAAGGATTAATAGGTTTACCATCTTTACGAACTTCGTAATGGACATGAGGACCAGTACTTGCTCCAGTATTACCCATCAAACCAATCTTTTGACCAGCTTTGATATTGTCTCCTTTATCAACTAACGCTTTAGATAAATGAGCATAAATATAATCATAAACTCCTTTAGAAGCTTTAACCATTGTTCCAAATCCATTTCCATTAGGACCAGCAGCCGTTACTTTACCACCTGCTTGAGCATGAATCGGGTGACCAATACCTTGTCCACCGCCATAATCGACACCAGCATGTAGTTTGCGTACACCAGTAATTGGATGTATACGGTAACCAAAATCAGAAGTCTTTGTTAAACCTTTGAAATCAATTCCACCGGTTCCGTTATCAAAAGCAAAAGCATCTTTAACCATTTGGATAGCTCCAGATGAAGCAGTAGCGATAGCTCCTTTTGCAATAGATACACCAGGGTCTTTTGCTTTACTCAAATTTGTAAACTTAGAAATAGCATTTTTAACAAGTTCTTCTGGTTTTTTGACATAGTCCCATACATCTCCAGCCATTTCTTTAGCACCGTTCCATTTTTCACTAATCCAATCTCCAACACCATTTTTGTAGTGTGGTATTTGTTCTTTAACCGTTCTAGCTGCAGTTAATACTTTTGTATTAGCTGGCATATCAACCATCATATTTCGGATCTTAGGGAATAATCCTCTAGTACCATCTGGTAATTCGTAGGCTTCTTGATATACTGAACCACTTGAGTCATTAACTAACGCTGGACCACCAGGATGTCGGCTTGTTCCTTTAGCATATTCTGGGACCTTCCATTCAGCTAATTTTTTATCAGAACCAACCTTGCTTAGTACCCAATTGACCCCTTTAATCGTTCCATTAACACCTTTTCCAAGTACGTTTACTAGACCTTGTGACATTTCTTTTGCTGCTTTCTTAACGCCTTCTATTCCTTTTCTTAAACCTTCAGCTATTTTCCCGCCTAAACCAGTGGCCCATGAGACGACTTGATCAAAACCTTTTCGTGAATTTTCTTTAATACCATCCATGTATTCACTTGTTTTAGATTTCATGATAGACCAGGCGCTTATAGCGTTATTCTTTGCTTCTGAAGCTTTATTTGAAATTGCATCTTTGGTCTCAGACCATTTTGTACTAGTTGCTGAACGTATTTCTTCCCATTTTGTAGATGTGTTTGAAGATAATTCTTTCCATTTTGTTGAAGCAGCATCATAGGCTGATTTAGCTTTTTCTGAAACTTTAGAACTTACAGCATCAAAAATTTCTTTTGTTTTGGCTCCTATTTTTCCAAACCAATTACTGGTAGCTGTGTACATTTCACTGAATTTTGTTGATACTGCATTTTTAGCAGCTCCAACATTATCAGAAATTGTCTTACTCAATTTAGGGAAAATTTTAGAAGCTAACTCACCTACACCAGAAAAAACACTGAAACTTTTTACAGATATTTCATCAAAGTTCAATTTCACATTGTCTTTGGCTTCTTTTGATCCGCCAGTAATATATTCTGAGATTTTCCCCCAAATTTCACCAGACTTCTCTTTTAAATCCGTGAACTTTTCTTTGGCTTTGTCTGATAAATCTGAGAAAGCTTTTTTAGGGTCCTCTACTGCATCAGCAAGAAATTTAAATGCATCTCTAATAGATTCAAGTTCACTAACTAAACGTTTTCCTGCAAATTCTCCCATTGGTTTTAATAGATTTTCCCATAACCAAGAAAGAACGGGTTTCGCTTTTTCAATAACGTTACCTAAAAATCTAAATGCTTCAGATATAGCATCTACTGCCACTGGTAATGCATTTTCTATAGCCCATTTAGCTATTGGAAGGAGTATTTTTTCATATAACCAACTCAATGCATCACCAATAGTACTAATTATTGGTCTGACATTACTAAACAATCCAGCTATCGAAGTTAGTAATGGTGTGAAATCTAATTTATCAGCCCATTCTTCAGTAGCTTTTGACATCTGTTTGATATCCTCGAGTAAACCTCCGACAACACCTAAAATATTGTCAAATATCCGGTAGCCATTATCATTTTCAAGCCAAGCTTCTTTCAGTCCATCTGCTATATTTCCAATCGTATTAAAAATATTTGTATAAATTTCTAATATATTAGCAGCAATACGTTCTCCGTTACCGTTATTCCAAGCTTTTCTAAATGAATCTGCTATCTCATGTAGCAATTCAAGCACGCCGTTCCATGCATTGAATATAGACTGAATGAGATTAGTACCTCGGTTATCATCGTTCCAAGCATCTTTGAATGCCTTTGCAATATCTCCAATAATATTTAATACATCAGCTAGTAGAATCAATAAGTTACCAACAAATCTTTCTCCAGTTCCATTAGTCCAAACTTCCATAAAGCTTTTTCCAATAGAAGAAAGCAATCCTCCTACTTCACTTAAAGCATATTTCCAGGCATCCATAACCTTTTGGCCATGTTTATTCCAAGCTGCTTTAATTGGGGCAAATAAATCTTTTAGAATCGATTTAAATCGATCAGCAAACGTATTAACCCAAGCAGGTATACCAGGATCAGCTATCCCAAAATTAATGCCGTTTGCTGGACCTTTACCAGTTAAACTTTCATCGTCTGTATCTGTTTTAAAATCGAGTGTATTAATTTCATCGAATCCAGCTAATACGTTTTGGAATTTCTTTACTTTTTCTTTTGCTTTATCTGCATTTGAACCAGTATCACTCATAGCAGCTATGTTTTCATTCAATGCATTTGCACCTTTTTTAGCAGCACTATAAGTAGTACCAAACAAAGTAGCAATAAAAGAAGCCATATAAGCAGTTGCTTTAGCTAACCAAGCAATCAAAGCATTTAAAGCCGGCATTATAGCTTGATAAATCGGAAAGAAAGCAGTGGCTAGATTAACTTTCACTTCGTTAAGTGATTTTGAGAACTGTTCATTTGACAAGACCGCTTTACCCATATAAGAAGCCATGCCAGCAAAAGCTTTGTAAGCTAATCCAGCAATCAAAAGTCGTCTAACAAAAGATGAGAGAGTTTTGTTGATAGAATTCATAGGTTTATTCATCTTAGGACCACTCTTGTTCATCTTATTTCCTAAACCACTAAATAAACTACCGAATTTCGCTAGTTTTCCACCACTTGATTTAAAATTAGTCCCTATATCTTTTACGTTCTCTTTTGTGGCTGTATAACCGTTTGTGTCTCCTAAGTTGGTATTCAATTTGCTTATTATAGGACTCAATGCTTTTGCACGGTCCTGAGTTTTCGCATAAGCTTGTTGAAGTCCGTCATTTTGTGCAATAAGTTTATTCATTGCTATTGTTTGCTTTTCAATCAACGATGCAGTTTTAGTAGATGATTTTGTCTCATCTCCGCCTTTGAATCCTTCGCTAAAACTTCCTTTTGGTTTTAATTGATCATTGTAAGTAACCTGCAGATTTTTAATTTTTGAACGCATACTCTCTATTTGAGCTTCATTCTTATTCATTGCAGTAGAGATACCTTCTAAAGACTTAGGTAGTGAAATGAACTCTTGCCTCATACTACGTGCTAAATTCTCTGCAGACGTTTGGTAACGTGTCATTGCGGCTTGTGCATTCGCTATTTGCTCATCAAATCGAATAACACCACTTGTATCACCAATACTGGATGCTGTTTGTCTTTGCGTTTTAATAAAAGCTAGTTTTTCTTGTTGAGATTTGGCTTGCATCATTTTTGCGTTGATATCTTTAACAAGGGCATCCACATCTTTGTTCACTTGAGTTCTGCCTTTTGCAAATCCTTTAGACAAATTTTTACCCGTATTAGTGCTCATTCGTTCAACAAGTTTTTCTGTTGAAGCCAACTGCTTTTCAACAATTTTATTCATTTGTACTAATTGTTTTTCTACATTGGCTGTACCTTTATCAATGTCCATTTTCTTTTCAGTTTGGTCCATTGACTTACCAGTTACACGTTCAATTTTAGACATCATGTTGTTAATTGACGGTAATATTTTATCAATACTTGCTTGAACCTTTTCAACATTCATCTCAAGAACAACTTGCAGTGTCTCTAAATCCATCTACTCACCTCCATTCCTGTTTCTTCTTTCTCTAGTAGCCTTAAACTGCATTGCTTGTTGCATCATTAATGATTTGTCTGACTGCCAATCTTCTAAATCTGGCTCAGGTTGTACGATTTTCTTAATTTCTTTATCAACTAAAAATGGATAATGCTTTTCTGCAGCAGGCATCTTACTAGGATCATTAAAGGCATACATATTCAATTGAGCTGATTTGTAATCAAACAAAGCTTTTTCTTTCAACTCAATCTCACGTTTACGTTGATTAGATTCTATTTGAGACATTATTTCTCCGAATGTCATCATCCAAAATTCAGTAGCTGGAATCCCAAAGTCAATTGCTTTAGGTTCCATCTCATTTAATAAATCAGTCGCTCTATCGTAAGTTTTTAGTCCAGGAGAGTGCTTGTCTCTTCCATTTCCTCTACTTCTTCCAGAAGTACTAATCCCCCATCTTGGTTCTCTTCTTCCGTCTTTTCCTTTCCGAAAAAACCAGATTCTTCCAATAATTCTTGGATAGTAGTCATCAAATCAGTAGTACTATTACCATCCTCTAAATAAATATCTAGCAGATCAAACATGTCTGATTCTTTTATGCCATGTGTAGTATTAGCAGCTTGTAAAATCAATAACATTTCACCAGTTTTAGGGAACGTCATCTTTCCGTTATCAACAAATAGCCCTATTAAGTTCTTATTTAATTTGTTTTCAATTTGTACAATTGTCTTACCATCTAAACGTAAAACGAGTTCTTTCCCACCAAAATAAACTTTCTTTGTTTTCAATAAAGTAGCCATGTATAATTTCCTCCAATTTTTATATAAAAATAAAGAAGACTAGATTTAACTAGCCTTCATAGTGATTTTTCTGTTTTAAATTTGATTAAGCCGTTGGTGACGGTACAAAGTCTGGACCTTTAGAAACTACGACTACAATTGAGAATGATAACGCTCCATTGATTTCAGCTCCACTGAAGATTAGTGAGAAGCTACCAGTGAATGTGAATGATGTGCCATCTGGATAAGAAATTTTCCAATCATAAACAGTATCCGTTTTTTCAGCAGCTTTTAAAGTATTAAAGATAGATTTACGATATAAAGAAGCAAATGTTAAATTGTCTTGATCTTGTAATCCTTTAATGTATTTACGATTACCATCTGCCAAAGTCGTAACATCAACTTTTTCTGGTTCTGAACCAATGTCAGGAATCGAAGTAACAGATCCGATAGTTGTATAAGTTCCTTCTGCGGATCCCGATGGTTTATAACCTAATGTTGACCCCTTTGATAATAAACCTGCAGGATCATCTGCAAACAATTGAATGTTCATCTTTTCCAATCCTGTGCTATTTAACAATAATTTTTTCATATTTAATATTCCTCCTCTTATTTCTATGGTTGATATACTCGTCTTTCTTCATTGTCTACAATTGCTTTAAACTCTCGCGCGACTCTAATTAGAGAAGCATTGTTTGAATCTACTGCATTACCAATAAATCCGATACTCTTCATCTTCTCAGATACTTTAGAATGAATAGCCGTTAAACTAGTCTCAGCATATAAATCAATGGTAACTGTCCATAATGTCTGCATCTCATTCTTATCCGCATCGATAGCATAAGGAGTTTGAGTTGTACGATAGATAGCTGCAGGAAATGTCGTCCAAATCACTGGGTATTCCGTGGCCACTTTCTTAATCTCGGGTATTTCTTTTAATAAACCAACGATAATCGGCTTAATGTTGATGACATCCATTATCTAAGCCCCTTTCTTATATTGCTTTGTACATGTTTTTTAACGATTTCTCCTGAATCTTTTGTTCCTGATTTCAATGCTGGATATAACCAAGGTCTAGCCGGTTGTCCACTAGTTTTGTAGTATTCTTTTCCTTTGATCGTAATCTTAAACATTCCGTATAGAGCAGTTAGATCTTGATCAACAGAATCAACAGGGAAAAACCATGGTGTTTGAGTGTAAACAGGATGAATACCTTCAGGTAAATCCTTTTGAGAAGCTTCACCATTGGGTCCTGTACCAAACTCTCTAAAAACACCAGTCTTTTTATCAGTCCATACATGGCCAGTGCTTTTACCTTTACCATCACTAGCGACTTCTGTTTTTATACTTCCTACTAATTCGCCGCTTCCGTGTTTCACACTTGAAGCAAGGTTGCTTTCTGCGTCTCCTTGAACCAACTCGACTAATTCTCCATTTGCTCCTTCAACTGCCTTAGAAATCAATTTAGGTACTGATTTCATTTGCTGATTGAATTTACTTAGACCTCTAATCTCAACACCCATTACATCAAATCCTTTTTAAAGTGATATTCAAATGCGTAGAAAATGGTTGAATGGATATCACTTCATAGTCAGGCTTTTCCTTTTTATCAACGTATAAACAGATACCATCTTTTTCTCGAATACCTACATTTCCTTGATACTTGCAAGCTTTAACATAAGGAAGCTCTGAACCATAAAGAGTTGCAGCTATTTGACCACCTGCGCTTTGTATGTTCATCCTTACACCTATAGCTTCTTCAGGGTATCCTTTAATAGAATTACCCTCATCATCTTCAAGTTCTTGCCATCGCTTTAAATAGACAGTAGAAAGGTCACGTTCTCTTAGTTTCAAGAAAGTTTCCTCGCTCTCCCTAAACGATAGCTGTTTAATTGACTACGAATCTTTTTAGGGATGCCTTCTTCAAAAGATTGAGAGACACCACCTTCAGAACGGCCTGTCTCTCCTTCAACATCTCTTTGATTAAACCTTACTTTCGCTAAATCTCGTACACTGCTAGCCATTCCGATTACTAATTCTTCTCGGTTACAATAATTCAAAGCTTCTTGTTCAGCATCGTTAAAATCATCTTTCAATAACACTGCTTCATCTGAATCTTTTTCAATTTCTTTGTAACGTCTCAACAGTATTTCAAACTGCTTAATTGAATCATATTTCTCAGCCAATAGGACCGCTCCTATTCTTCATCTACCTTAGCAAGTGCTAATAGATCATCTTTTTTGGCATCCTCTTCAAAAGCAATACCTTGTTTGCTTAGATAAAGTTTTAATTCATCTTTTGTGTATTTACTGAGAGGTTTATCTTCTTCTGGTTCTTTTGTAGCATCATCAATGATAAATGGAACCTTAGAATTGTTTTTGTTTGTAGAAAGTACTTCTAACCATTCTTTTGTTAATTCTGTTTTGCTGTCTTTGTGAGGAAACACATCATTTTCCTTATACACACGATCATTATCATTGTGATCAACAAATGCATTTATAACTTTATAACCCATGTATTACCAACCTTTCTATTTAATAGATTCTAATAACGAAAGCAAATCGTTCTTAGTTGCTGCAGCTTCATATTCAATTCCTTTTTCATCAAGTAAGACCTGCAATTCTTCTTTTTTCATTTTACTTAAATCAGTTTGATCAATAGCTGATTCTTTTTTAACAATAGAAAAAAGAGAATCGTTATGATCCTCTTTCTTAATTTCTAATTCTTTTCCAACTTCATAACGTTCCCCTTCATGAAATACTGCAACATCTTTAACTTTAACAATCATGTTCGTTTCCTCCTTTTAGTTAAGCAATTGGTTGAGCTTGGAATACTTCATCTGCAGCTGCAAATGATGGTAATGCAACGGTAACAGCCTTTTCCCATGTAGATACTGGGTCAGCGCCTTCTTCATAAACAGCAGTAAAGACATTTTCAACCATGCTAGTATCAATTGAAGGATCACGAGACAAACGAATTTCTTCTGCTGTAGGACCGTAAATAGTTTCACCAAGTAAGTCGTCATTGAACATAACGAACTTGTTCTCAGGGAAGTAACGAACTTTTGTGTAAGTACCATCTTTGTTTTGTTTACGGTATTTTTCATCATAGGTACGAATAACTGGCATACCATTAGATTGCATAAATGAGTCTAATTCGGCACGAGTTAACACTTTACCAGTATCACTACCAAACACAGAAGCTTTTACTTGAGGATGACGTAACAAAGCATTCAAGATTTTTTTAGATGTTAATACACGAGTTGGAGTAGTATCCATTGCCTCAGACCAACGATCAATATCCTCAAGCGGTTTAGCTAAAGGATCTGTCCACATGCTTGTACCAGTTAATGCTTCTTTATGATCAGCAGGAACATTGTAATCAACAGTTGCATTCAATCCGTTTTCATTAAGTGTAATTTTGCCATTGGCCAATACTTCCATACGCATTAATTCAGTACGAGCATTAACCCCACGTACCAATACGTCAATGTCGTTGTACACTTGACTCATAAGATATTGTTGTTCTGCTGGAGTACGCGGATTTTCCAAAGCAATGATATCTTTTTCTTTTAATTGCATTTTACGTTTAATCAATGCCAATTCTAGGGTTGCCTTAGAAGCTTGACGAGAACCAATTTCAGATTCAGTGTCAAATGCATGAACAGAAGCAATGATTGGTGAACTTCCACCACCTGTGATCTGTTCTAATTCTAAGCTTTGTGTTTTACGAGCAGGAAATAATGTTTCACCTAATAAAACTGGTAACTCACGATTTCTTGTGTAATCTAATACTTCACGTTGGTTAAATAAATCTAAAATACTTGTTGCAGCAAAGCGTTGTAAATTAATTTGATAAAATCGGTTTTTCTTCATATTTTTCATTTCCTCCTTCAATCCGTCTTTAACGGTATTTGATTTCTTTCATAGCTGTTTTTGCTTCTGTAGATGGTTCAACTGGTAACCGTTCAGCAATTACATATCCTTCTACGATAACTCCTACTGGTTGAGGTCCATCAGTTACATCAACTGGATTAATCGTGATACCTATTGCTGTTGCGTCGTTTGCTGGGAAGATACTTCCAGCAGGCAATACTTTACGTCCATCTGCTCCTGCAGTTTCTACCATGCTTGTTTCTGCTTGATTAGTGAAGCTGATAAAATGGGCACTTCCTAAAAAGTTAATTTCTTCTACTGTTTCTTTTTTTCCTACATAGACCATTATTTATTTCCTCCTTCTTAATCCCAAAGTGATTTAGCTGCTGGTTTTGTTTGTTCATTCAATTGTTTGGCCATCGTTTCTCCAACACTTAACTTAGCTGAACTTCCACCCGAACCAGGAATTTCAGCTGACTGAGCTAAACGTTTGTTTACACCATCTTCAACTGATTTACGGAAAGATTTTTCAATCGCATCAATAGAAGCATTACAAGATTCACCATCAGTAAAGACTACAACGTCAATTAGTTCTTTTGGTAGTTCTTTTTCAGCTAGTTTTTCTAATGATTGAGCACGTAATTCACGACGAGTGATATCTGCTTCACGCTTGCTGATTTCATCAAGTCGTTCTTGTTCTTTATGTTGTGCTTTTTGTTCAGCAGTCATCTCGGCCATCTTTTCAGCTTCCGTTTTAGCTGCTTCAATTTTAGTTTGTGTTTCTTTTTCCCAGTTAGATTTGGCTGTTTCTATTGCTTTAGCTGTACGTTTATCAAAGTAACTATCACGTTCAGATTCTGAAGAAAATGATAAAGATTCGCCACCGCCTGCACCATTAGATCCCGGATTACCTCCGCCTAATTCTCCTGTACCGCCATCGCCACCTGGGTCTGCTCCTGCATCGTCACCTTCAGCGAATAGTTGGAGTTTTAAAGGCATCAAATTTTTGCTGTTTAATAGACTTTCTTTTAATGATATTTTTTGCATTGTAATTCTCTCCTTTTTAGCCCATGAACATTTACCCTCACACCAACTACTCACGCCCCATGAACACCCTAAGGCCCACACACACCGTATTTCATTTTCAGATATAAGTTATTAAACACTCACACACTTTTGTTTTCTTATTGTTCTTTATAGCGTCCGCAACAAGAAAAAGGACAATAAAAATAGCCGTTACCATTTTGGTAGCGACTTAAATTTAAAATAATAACGTTCCTAACAAAGCAACAAGTCCAAAACAAACAATTATAACCATTCCTGAACGCAACTGTTCATTTTCTCTTTCACCAATTACACCAAACATTGCAATAAAAGTTATTAATGCAATGAACAACCTTACAAATATCATTTAATCACCTCTCAGTAATTGTAGATTTGGCTTTCCATCTATGTCTTTGTCAATCTGGTTATAAAAAGAATCATATGATTCAATAACTTTTAATTCCATTACTGAAGGGTTCGCTTTATACCTCAAATAACCCACTATGTCAGACATGTCCTGGATAAAATCAGACATTGGCTCAATGTCGGTTACGGATATTTCAATTACACAGTCCATAACAGCCTCCTAACCAGTTTTCTTGAATAATTGCAGGTATTTCTTTTTAAGCTCCTCATATTTAACAGAATCTGAATACTTAATATCCTGGAATTCATCTAATGTCTTAGGTAAGTCCTCAACATTTAATGCTTTCTTATAACGGTTAAACTGCTCTAAATCAGCATTAAAGTTCTTAACTTTCTTTCTGACAATCTGTAAATCCTCTTTACCATGCTTATCAATTAGCATCTGTTCCCATTTCTTGTAGGAGTCAGCATGCGATATTTCAAAGCGTTCACCAGTAATTGGATCGTTAGCAATTCGTTTAGCACTTAAAGTTCGTTCATTGAACCAAGCTTTCACAACTGATCTACACCAAGGATGAAATGGAGGATAATTGATATTTACCTTTGCTTCAGATACTTTATACTTCTTGCCATCTTGCTCATGGCATATCTTAGAAGTTCTTAAGTCTAAAGTAGCCACAATGACATAATACTCAACGCCTTGTGCTATCCATCCTTTAAGTTTCCCTTGACCAGCCATGTAATTAGCTTCCGTTCTGATTAAACGTCTAGCTACTCCTCTAGAAACATCAAAAGCCGTTTGGATTTCTTTGACCATGTCTCTTTCTGACATACCAGTCATCGCTTCAACAGTGAAGAGTTCTTCTAATTTCTTAGCTAATAAATCTGTATCATCCCAAATACGCTTTGAGTAGTTAGATCCCTGCCATCTCGTATCAAGAACGTTTCGAACTTGCTTAGTAGACATTTCTTTAAACTTTGGAATAACTTCATCTCTTTGAATCTCAATACGTTTAACTGATTTGCCATTTTTCGTATCAGCAATCTCAATAAACGTTTTGTCATCTTCGAATACATAAGTCGGATATTTGCCATCATCGTACAACCGTAAAGCTGATTCAGACTTTCCTATGATCGCTTCAGCACTCGCTTGATTGTAGGCTTCTTTGATTACATCGATATAATAATCAGTGGACCGACTAAGTTGCACATCTGCCACTTGTTTTGATACCAGGTAAGACTTTGCCTTTAAGTCTTCTAGACGAGTGATACGGCTCTTTACGGCCATGCCGGTTAAATAGTTTTGGGCTTGCTTCTTTATATCAACATCTTTAACTGTCTTAACTATTGTTTGCAGATCAATAATATTATTTGGATTAACGGACATATTAAGAACTTTCTTGACTTCATCTTTTGATAATTCTGATTTTGTAAGGTATCGTCTATATATCTTTTTGACTTCATCCGATAAATAAGACTGAGCTTTTTGATAAGACTTCATTACCTTACTTTCAACTGCATTCAATTCTTCGTGGACCTTTATGTCTTGATCAATAGCTCGTCTATCCCAGTAAGGTAGCTTCTTTTTCTTCTTTGCCATTCACTCACTATCCTTTCTGGGTAAAATAAAAAGACCTGGTTAGAGGTCTTTTAATTAACTAATCTTACTGCTGTTCCTGTAACAAATATCCCAGCATATGTTCGTTTGCTGTCTAGCAGCATCTGTGGTTCATAGTTTAGATTAATTACACCATCTGCTCCTAAACCCGTAACGAGCTGAGTTAAAGAAACATTCACATTTTTAAATGATTCATTGTAATTTGCTTGCTTAAAAAATCCAGACTCACTTTGACTATGAGTCATTATAACATCAATTATTTCATACTTTTCTTTAATATCTCCCGTTGAAAAAAACATCATTTAACCTCCCTTTTTCTAAATTATATCTTTAATAGATATAAAAAGAAATAAAGTTATTTAATTTCAACTTCAATGTTTTCAGGATACTCTTCTTGTATCCCTTCCAACGAAAGCAGCATCGAGTTTAAAAGAACATTACTATAAGCGGTTGGTTCTTTAATATTCACTTTTGTGAATCCATGGCTGACTGATGTTTCAAAAGTCGCATCAGTTAACACTTCCAATCCATTTACTGTTCCAACAACTAGTGCAGAAACAGCAGAACAGACAACATCACGTCCAGAAGGAGCATAACCCGCGTGTCCTTCTACTTTGAACGAAGTTATCTTATCTTCTTTGTCTTTATGAAATACGGCCTGAATCATTCCAACACCTTCTCGTACATAGATTCAAATAAAGTGCCTTTCACAACGTTGTAACCTTCTTCAGTCTTAACAATGTAATCGCCAATAGAGGCTTTCTTTGTTCCATCGAGCGCTTGAACATAAATACCTTTAGACTCTATCTCATCTATGAATTTATCAAACTCTTCAGCATTTAAAGGTTCACTACCAACGAATACCATTACTTCATTGATATTTTGGCTTTGAATTTGAATAGCATCAATTGTTACCTTTTTAATCTTCTGGTACTTCATCTTCGTCCTCCTCTGGTTCATTATCTAAATTATCATGACTTGCACCTTCACCGCCCATTTTATTAGCTAACTCTATGTTTTGTTTCTTTTGTTCGATTAACTTCTTGATTTCTTCTCCTGGATCATCAATATCAGGCAACCAAGAAAGAAGTGTCTCTAAAGGTAAAATATCAATTGCTTTAACAATTTGATCAATGATGTCACTTGTGTTGATTGGTAGATTAGGTTTGATTTTAATCTTTGCACCACTTACATCAACATTGCCGCCTTTGACATTCATCATGTTGGCCATTAATTGAAGACGTTGGCGTAAACCTTTAGTCATGTAACGAGACTTGATTGACATTAACTGGAGTAAGCCGAATAATTTGTACTTCATGGCCTCACCACTGATATTGCCGGCGAATTTTTCATCATTCATATTAGGCACATAAGTTACTTTATGGATGTTGTCCTCAATTGATTTAGACAATAGTTGGACTTGGGATTCATCAAATGTTTTAGTGAGCCATTCAGCGCCTGCACCATCTTCTCCTTTACCTGGAGCCTCTATCAAGCCATCAGAAATGTTTCCTTCTAGCTTAAATCCGTAAATAATAAGCAATGCATCAATAAATGCTTCCTTGTCACTGATACGGTCACTTTGTAGAACGTTATAAGCATCAAAAAGAGAGATAGCTTGCTCGAAATCGCCTTGTTTCTCTTCATTGTTCCGGTATTCTATGACTTGAACACCACCAAAGTATTGAGGTAATGCCTTAACTATAGTTGATTCTGATAAGGTTAAGTCCTTTGATTTTCGTGTGATAATTGCCTTAAATGTGTAAATATTTAAAAGCCATCCAGTCATTTTTCCATCTAGGTCATACTTTTTATAATAATGGACCGCAAACAAAGGGTTCTTTTCAATCGTATCATCAGTCACTAAGAAGATACCTCTTGGATCAACTGCTTTAATCATCATTTCAGTTTCAATTTCCGTACCAGGTACTTTCCTTAGGTAAATAAGTTCTAATCCAATACCAAATACAGATAAATCTTTCTCTAATTCAGTATCATGAGAGACGATATCCATTTCTTCAAAAGACTCGAGTATTGAGTCGAGGTTTTTATTATCTCCAGATGAATAAGAAATTGGATTACCTACTAAGAAACCAACATTCATATCAGTCACATACTTAGCATGATTGACCATCACTTTATTATTTTTGGTATTCTCGTTGTCTAATTTCCGTTCTAAAACTTCATGTTTGCCATCGTAATAGTCAGATAGCTTATCAAGTCGTTCTAATTCTTTTTGGTGTTGCTCTATACAGTACTTTAATACTGCAACAGAAGGGTTATTAATCTCTCCTGCTAACTCTCTATCAATTGCTATTGCCATGCTTTACCTCCTTATCTTATGCCGTATTTAGACTTGCTACTTGTTACAGCAATTTTTGGTGCTTTCATATCTTCACTAAAAGCGTATCTAGTACTGTCAATTGTGTGATTATCTTTATCTTCTAAACGAGGTTTAGGATCGCCATCTTTATCCGTTTGATAATCGATGTTTTCGAACTCTCTAGCAATGTTTGGTGTTCTTAATGGATCAATACAAATGAAATCTAAATCATCTAGCCATTCCTCGCCATATTCAACACTATCAGGGCCTTTTTTTACTCCCTTGATGTGTTTTATATCGTGTTCAGTCTTTAGTTCAGCGATGGACTTAGGCTCTGAAGAATCAGCAAACATTGCATCTGATTGATAGCCTTTCTTCTTAAGCCATTTAGCAAACTCTCTATTACTAATTTTCTGTCCGAAGTATTCATCAATTGCATAGATGCCATTCTTCTTTTTATCATAGTGCCAGCGAACGAATGCTAAAGGATCCGTAGCATAACCAAAATCGACTGCGTTTCTAATGTTGTCGAAGTTCTCGGCCATTTCATCTGTAATGCATCCAGCTTCAACTTGTAGGTTATCAAAAGGAACAACTCCAGAACCAATTGCTTTGCCTAAATATTCCCATTCATATCGTTTTAAGTTGCGTTCCTTTGTTGCTTCAGCTTCATTGATGAAAGCCTTAGATATGAAGGGATTGTCTAAATAAGTTGAATGATGAACATGTGTATTAGCTGCCTGGAAAGATGTCTCATACTTTTTATTCACCCAAGACTGTCTTCTTTTTGGCGGATTATAAGTAAAAAAAAACTTATAAAAAAGACCATTACCTAATTCTCCACGTAAAAGAGAGTTGGTAATAGTCGTTACTTCATCTTCAGTTTTAAACTCGGCTAATTCTTCTATCCATCCAATCGCAAAAGGAAACTTTGCATCCTTTAAAGATTTCAAACGTTCTGGGTTCTGCGCACCACGAAATGCCATGTAATTCCCACGTGGAATATAAGTTATTTTCATCGGTGACTTGTTGACCTTGAACAAATGCGATACACCCTGTTCACTTATAGCCCATTTCATTTGCTCAAATATTGATAGCTCCAAAGTATTATCAACATGCCGGATACCAATAGCATTGACTGGAAACCTCATAAGCAATTGAGTAATAATGTGAGCAACATCCGAAGATTTACCAGAACCACGCCCACCTTTTTCTACAATGTTCAATATGTCTGAATTTAAAGCTGCTCTCCACGTTTTATGAAAAGCATTAGGCAAAAACTCAGATACCTTTTTAACCGCCATTTGGATCACTTCCGATATCGTCAACGAAAATCACAGATAGATCACCAGATACTTCTTGCTTGTCGGTCCACAGTGCATATCTCTTACCGATGAGTTCTGCGGCTTTAATTCGATCTTTTGCAGAGACGTCTATATCATCAATCTGTTGATAGCCTTCACCTAGTCCTCTCAACGTTTGTTCTTTTTGCTCTCCTCGCATGATTGAAGAGAGATATTGAAGAACCTCAGCTTGATCAGCAATTTTTTCTGAATCAATTTCTTTCAGCCGTTCTTCTATATAAGTTTTTATTGTAGTATTTTGTAGTAATTTACTAGCATTAGTATTAGCATACTTTTTACTATAACCAGCTATAATAGCTGCTTTTGTTGCATTTCCACTGATGATGTACTCATCAGCAAACTTCTTCTGTTTTATTGTTAATTTACTCATAATCATCTACCACCACTCTCACGATATTTTCTCAGCTTATTTTTGACATAAAAAAAAGACCTTTTTCAGGAGTCTTTTTCTGCTTTATCTTCTATAAAAATGTACAATTTGTATTGATGTTCAAAGTTAATATAAACATCCATAGTTTTATCAATAGGTAATTCTGGTCTTAATTTTTTAAAATCAGTTTCAATTTTATCAGATCCAGGGTCTATTTGGATAGCCATTGAATGTTCTTCTTTATTGTTGGGAGCATAATATTTTATTCTCCCATGTTCAATAATATTATCACTGAAATCATATATATATCCATATAATTCTTTATCAGAACCAATATCCTCTTCTAATAAATTTTTTATAACCGTTGAGTACGAACGTATACTTTTTTTATCCTTAAAGAATTGTTTTCTGATAAAACCACTAATCCATTTAAGAATAAAAAATAATAGAATTTCAATAAAAAAAGCAATACTAAAAGATGCGATAATATATAAACCAAGAAGCCATTTATCTTTCGACAAGTAGATAAGTATGTCGTTTATGACAAAATTTATCATTCCTAGACCAATAATCAAACTAATTTTCTCGTCTGATTCATTATGGTCAAAAAAATCTAATAAATTCATTGCGCTAAAAACCCAATAATTTATTAATCCTAAAATTCCTGATATTGTTATTAAAGAAACATAATCTGACATTATTTATCATCTTTCTTAGGTAATCTATCAGGAACCTTTTTTCCTGGAGTTGTGGGTCGCTTTATACTTTTTTCTTCGTTGGAATACTTTTTCCCTGATGTTTCAATTACTTTTTTCAACTCTTCTTCTTTCATATTATCCCTCCTTTTAATTCAATTATAACAAAAAATCCTACTAATTAATGCAGAATTTTTATAAAGAAGGTGTTTACCTTAAAATTGATTGCACTGTCAATTTTATGATGTTCTCTTAATTTATTTTCACATTAAAGAATATCTAGTTTAAATCTTTCTTTTATTGATTATTCTTGTATAAGTATTTATAGAAAGTATACCTTAAGCGAATTCGCTACTTCTATTAGTTGGTGGTACTTGTATTACAAAAGTAAAAAATATTTTCATGCAAATACAAGAGTCGTCTGAACTTTTCCCGTTTCTAAACAGTCTTGGATTTTAGATTTAGCTCTGTTCACTAACATTTGTACCGCTCCCCTTGTGATTTCCATAAAATAAGCTGTTTCAGCATAAGTATGTCCTTCACCCATTATATATCTATAAGCTTCTCTTTCACGTTTTGACAAACAATCTAATATCTCGTTCATCCGAGTATCTTCTTCAAGAGTCAATTCTCTACCTTCAACAGTTGATTGCATGCGATAAGCTTTCATTGAAAGAATATCTATTTCTGCCCATAACTCTGTTCTTTGATATCTTGATTTATTTGTAATACCTCTTTTCAAACCAGGTTCTCTAGCGTTTTCTAACCAAGAAATAGCATACTCCATATCACTAATCATTCCACTAATTGTTCTTAATTCAACTTCCATATCATTCGTCCATTCATCAATCCTATTTGATAGTTTTAGTTCATCTTTAAAGGACTTTCGTTTCATTCTTTCCAAACGCAATTCCCTGAGTCCTTTTTTATACTCATCTGATAACTCATCTGCATAATGCCACATAAATATACCTCCTTTTTTATTTACAAAAAAAGAGGACACCTAACCCAACGTAAATTAATACGTTAAAGTTAAATGTCCTCTTGTATGTCAAGTCAGACTATATTTTAATTTTCTTTTTTGTTAGGTCTTCAATATAAGTAACTTTTCCTTCATGAGTAAGTACCTCTACAGTTGATTTACCGTAATCAGGCAATTCCTTAAGCATTGCTATGCCGTTTGTTAAAACTATTATACCATTTTTTATTTCAGTTAGCTTTAAATCTTCCAATTCCATTCGAGTAAAATCCATTTAATTTAACCCCCAACTTGGTTGTTATCTTTAACTAAAGAATTTAGTACTCTTATTATGTTATTTATACTATGCCATTCATGATGTAGGATGGACGAGTCAGAATTCATGACCATTTCATGAGCAATTTCCGCTCTATTTTTTGTTTGAAGAGCTATTTCTTTATCGATAGCTCTTCTTAAACCTAACCCCCTAAGAGCAATTCTATAAACTCTTTTATGTTGGCCGATAGTAAATTCATTAAACTTTATTCCATTCATCTTTTTGATAAATGCTGAATCATCTGCTACATTTTGATTTTTATTGGGCTGATATTCATCAATAAAGTTTGTACTTTGAGCTAATTGTACATGTTTTCTATCTATTCTCGTCTTCATAATTAATTACTCCTTATATGAGATTTATTAGAATGGTAAATCATCATCTGATATATCATGCTGCGCTACTCCATCCTTTGAGTATGGTTTCGTTTCTGGCCTTGAATAATTTGAGCTTGTCTGGTTTGAATTGTAGTTTTGGGTATTTGTCTGAGCAGGAGCTTGTCGCTCTGTATCGGTTGTTTTTTGGCTATTTTTGGCATCTAAGAAACTGATGACTTCTGCCACTACTTCGGTAACATATACACGTTGTCCTTGTTGATTGTCATAAGAACGAGTTTGGATCCTTCCTTCAATTCCTACTAACGAACCTTTGCTTGTATAATTTGCTAAAGACTCTGCCGTTTTTCTCCAAACGACACAATTGATGAAATCTGCTTCCTTTTCTCCTTTTTGATTTGTAAACTGTCTGTTTACAGCTAAAGTAACTGTTGCGTTAGCTGTTCCACTTGATGTGTATCTTAATTCAGGATCTTTCGTTAGTCGTCCAACCAGCACCACATTATTAATCATTTATACCCTCCTACTTTTTACGTTTATTTTTTCTTTTTGGACGTTCGTTTATTTTCCTTTTAAATTGATCATGTTTAATCTGTGCATCAAACCTTGCTTGATCACGACTGTTTGAACTGTAACTCAAGTAATTATCATTCTTCATTTACCTAACCACCTTTTCATTTTTTAATATATTCCATTTTTTTGGTTCTTCTGTAATTTTTATTTATATCTCTTTTTAGATGAAATTTAAAATGCCGTTCATGTATTCAACCTCATAACCTTTAATATCTGATTGATTGACTGATTTTTTCTTAAAGATGAACTGCATATCTCTCCAAATTTCCCAAGGGATCTTATAAAAGTTTCTCATTTCAAAACTAACTAGCACAAAACATTCGGCTCCTAATTTATGGTGACTTGTAAAGTTTTCAATTTGTTCGAGGCTTAATCTATCTTGTGCGATTGATTTTCCGTTCGTGTGTTTGGCTTCAAAAATAATAGTACGGCCACCTTTTAAAACGCCTTTAAAATCTGGTTGTGCTTGTTTCTCAAACACTGCTTTAAATATTCCTTTTGATTTATCCAATGTTTCAAGAATACGCATAGGCTCTGGCGTCTTTTGGATATCCGCTATCTGGTGCTGCTTATAGTAGCGACAAGTAATTTCTATGACGCTTTCGAAATATTGGCCATTCTTTTTTGCAGAAGCCCCAGCTATTTGTTTATCATTGCGAGTCTTTTTAAAATATTCTTTTGGCTTAGATATTGTTCGGGATCCGTTTGCGTAATTTTTAGGGATAAATTTATTCATCGTTGCCTCCCTTTTTTATATTAAATGTATCCAAACTCACATTTAAAACTTCAGCAATAGAACACATATTTAAAAATGACATATCTTTCGTTCTTCCACTTTTTAAGTGATAAAGGCAGTTTACACTTAACCCTGCTTTCTTTGTAAGTTGATAAATGCTTATTTGTTTTTTATTAATCTCTTTTTCTATTACTTCCCATAACATTATTATGAAACCCCTCTCTCAATCAATTAATTGAATTCAGTATTTATTTTTGTACACAATTTATTGTGATATAGTAGATAATAAAACTAATATAATATTGGAGGTAGAAGATGGATCCTACACTTTTAACGATGGCAACAGCATTTGGAACTTCTCTTGCAACAAATACTGGTTCTCAACTTTTTTCTGGACCAATGCAAACATTAAATGATTGGTGGTATGTTAAGTATGGCCATAAATCTTCTGAAGAAAGAGCTTTATTAGTAGCTGCTCAAGAGCAAAAAGTAAATTTGCTTAAATCAGAAATTTTCGAAAAAGTAACTGATATTCCTGATGAACATCTACAAGAACCACCTATTAGTATTTTAGGACCTGCGATTGAAGCCTCAAGATTTTATATAGATGAGGAAGAAATTCGTAAAATGTTTGCTAACTTAATTTCCTCTTCTTTAGACCAAAGAAAAAATGAAACCATTCATCATTCATTCGTAGAAATAATTAAGCAAATGTCACCAAATGATGCAGACATTTTTGCATTATTTAGCCAACAAAAAGCCTTACCGTTTGTTGATTATAAAATTACCCATGATTCTTTTGAGAACAAAGTAATTAATTCTGAATTATTCTTTATGGAGCTAGGTAACAACTACAACATGCACTCTATATCTATTATTAATCTAGAAAGATTAGGTCTTATAAAAATAAATAATGATAAATGGTTAATTGATGAGACAGAATATGATAAGTTTTCTAATAATAATTTTTATTTGAATTTAAAAGAAAATAACAGTTTTGAAGCTATTAGAAAAGATTATGCAAAATACGTAGATTTCTCGGGTAGAGAGGAAGCAAAAAAAAATTTAAAACTTGATGATGATCAATTAAATAAAAATTTAAAGAAAAGTCAAATAGCCATTTCTAAAGGTGTTCTTACTACTACACCTTTAGGTTCTGCTTTTCTAAAAATTTGTTTTTAAACCTTACTTAATATGTTTTTAATCTAATTTAACCTGAAGCGCTTCATTAATTGTATTAATAATTTTTTTTTGATATCTTTTTGCATCAGGCACCCACTGTGTCTGTTTTCTTTATTCTGCTTACTTTTTTTCATATTTCTTACCTCCTAAACTTTTAAAAATATTTTCGTGAGCTGGAACCATATATGGTCTGTTTAATGTTGCTATGATGTAAGCTTTCATTTAATTTACCTCCTTAATTAAAGCTAGCTTCTGGTTTTTCTTCCGGTTCAACGTCTTCATCAAGATCTTCCTCGTCTACTTCTAATTTGACGTATGCTTGAGTTAGATTCATCATGTATACTTCGAAGTCGTTTAAATGTCTTAAGCTATTTAAATCGCTAGTTGATTTGAAATCAATATCCCAGGTACCGTTTGAATATTTTTCCCAGCGTGACAAAGGTATTAATACATTCATTTTTTCATCATGTTCACATTCAAATATTAAGGTTGCGCGTTCAATCGAACTCCACGAACGGCCTGCTTCATCTTTTTCAAACCGCGCGCTTACTGGAACGTTTACGTAACAAGGTTCATCGTCATAATCAATTTCTAAACCGGATGTATCAACGTCTCCAGAAACGTATTCAATCCACTTTCCAAATAATTTAGTTACCGTAGTTTCCTTTTCTAAATCAGCGACCGGAGTAATCAAACCTTTGAAATTTTTAAGTATTTTTTTGTTATCTATCGTTGTTTCCTTCAACACTTTGACCATCACATCATCTAATTTAACAATGTATTCTGAGTAATCTCGGTTCTCTAAATAAGGAACCATAACTGACTTAATTTGCTTTTGAATTACTTCAGTCACGTCACCATAACGACCAAACAATTGATCTAAAGCACTGTTTACTCCTTCTTCTAATTTCTCTGATACTATTTTTTCAATTGTTCCGTCTTGCATTTTTTTAGTGATGACGTCTTGAATACTATTTTCTAAGTTCATTTATTTATCCACCTTTTCTTTTAATAGTTTTATAAATACATTGGCCATTTCGTCGTCGCCTTCTTTAATGAGTTGTGCGACTCTTAGCGTTAGCCCTTTAGTAATAAACCTTTTTCCTGAAGAAAATCCGAAACAAAATGTTGCGACTAAGTTTACTAACACAGCAATAATCATTTGGCTGTTCCCTTCATTCTTGATAATTCAGCTGTTTTCATATGAATATCTGCGATAATTAGGCCTGTTCTAGTCATATCTGAATTATTCCTAATCAAGTGGTATCGATTCATAACCAATAGCTTGTTTTTAGGTATCATAATTAAGTTATCGATATCAAAGTTACGCCTATCTCCATCCGCGAAGATGACTACGTTGTTTGCTTTTATAGTTCCAAAAAACTCTTCGTAGATCACTTTATGCTTTGCCTTCCAAATATTAGGGTTAGCTATTTTGATATCGACGTAATCATCTCCATTAACTCTTTCAGACCCTACCGACATTTTATTTGGAGGCTCTTGGCCTTTTTTGAATGATGTTTTGTTCGTTTGGCCAGGAAACTTCTTCCCTTTATTTACAGGAACGTGACCTTTCTCAAAATTACCAGTAAGACCACTAGCAATATTATGATTTCTTTTGTAACTTTTAACCTGGCTTGCTTGCAGATTTAAACCAAATTTTTCATTGATCATGTCTGCTAACTTTTGACTAGGTGTGCCGAAAGCATTTTCTCGAAAAAAAACGATTTTGTGTTTCGTTCAGCAGCTTAGTCATGTTAGCCCTCCAACATTTTTGGTGTGACGTTTTCAGAATGTGGAAACTCATTTCTGAATGTTTCAGCTTTCAATACCAATGATCCGTTGTTAATGATTTGAGTAGCTACGGACGTGATAGCTTTAGTTCTGCCAATTTCTTCGGTCAAAGCTTCGCCTATCAAATCTTCTTCCCCTAATCGTTCTAATTGAGCATATAAATGGTTGTTTAAATCTCCTAGCGTGTTTCTCATGACATTTCCTCCTAGAATAATGTTATTTGTTCTACAAAATGAAGATTTTCTTTACGATTTTTACTGTATTCAGTTGGTACAAATACCAAGCTTGGTTCTTTGCTTCCTGAAGTTCCTGGCATTTCTTCAATATGAAAATCATCGTCGATATAAAGAAACTTTTCAGTGATCAATACACCTGGTATAAAAACTTTTTTGTTTTTGTCGAATTTTTTTAATTCTTTTATCAAAATTTCCGCAGTAACTTGCATCGTTTGCCTCCTGGAAGGATTTAACAGTCACTAGTGTCCGACTTTAAATCCATGAAGTGTATCTTCTATTTTTGATTCTTTTTCTTTATCAAAGTTCTGAATCTTTTTAAGTCTTTCCGTGAACGCTGCTTTCTCTTCATCGCTCATAGGAGTCTCTTTAACTGGTTGACTATCTTCTGCTGCCCAATCAGGTAACGTTTCTTTTCTAGTGGATTGATTGCCGTAAGAAGACTTGTTCTTGCTATTCTCAAAAGATACATCTGCAGATTTGACTTGGTCCATATTCTTGATATCTTTTTTAGCCCAGTTTTTCATGATGCCTTCAGCGTATCTATAGCCTTTTTGGTCTAGCGCTGCTCTCTTCATCGCTTCGATAACCAACTCTTCGCTTAGATCATCAATCCAGTACTCTATATTTTGAGAAGTGATTGAATTTTCTACTCCAAAGTTATTTTGATAAAATTCATGAGCGTTAGGACCAGCAGGAACAACATCATCATTTTCGGTTTTATTCTGGTTCTGGTTATTATTCTGGTTTTGGTTCTGGTTCTGGTTCTTATTGCCGACCCCTATCGGTACTGTATTTTCAATTTCAGAACCACTATCGATACTGTATGGATACTCTATATTTTTTGTTTTGATAGGGTATTTATAGCTTTTGCATTGTTCGACCACTTCGTTAAGGAATTTAGTAGTTTTTACATTTACCAATTCTCTATCTATAACCGTAGCAACTTTTGGAGAAGTACCTTTATTAAATTTCAACCAGTTTTTTAGAAATATTTCTTTATTTTTATCGTTGTATTCAATACGTCCGTGATTGATAAATTTGTTCAACATCAAATCGACTTTTTCAATTGACCAACCTGTGTCAAATGCAACGATTTTTTTATTGATTCTATAGATTCCGCATTGAGTCGTTTTGTCATTGGTCATCAGATAGAGATAAAAGTATTTTTCTTCAGGATCCAACTCAATGATTAACTCATCTTGCCAAAAGCTAATTTGAATCTGTCTATAAATCGCCATTGATACCGCTCCTTCCTAAGCGACGTAAACCGGAACTCCGGTTATTGCTTGTATTTCTTTTTTAAAGCGTGCTGCGTCTGAATTAGCATCGGATAAGTGGAGCAACCAAACCTCTTGCAGCTGACTCATGTCATTCGACCTAATAAACGTTTTTACATTTTCTAATTCAAAATGGCTTTTTAACAATCTTTTTTTTCGATAGGCTCCGATACGTCCTGAAGCTATGTTTTTATCCAGGATGTCTAACGAATAATTACATTCGACCATTAAATGTGTAATGCCTGGAAATTTGTACCTGACATAAAAAGTGTCTGTCGCGAATAATAAACGATCATCGTTTTTTGATTTAATGAAAAATCCAAGTGGTTCATTCACATCGTGTTCTACATCAAAGGGAAGGACTTCCCAACTGCCAATATTTTGCTGCTTTAAGGGTTTTAAAATAGTTGACCGATAACTAGGCAGGTTCAATACTCCTTGTGTGCCTTCGCTTAAAAAAACGTTCATTCCAGTCTGTTTAATAACTTGGTCTACGTATTTTTTGTGGTCACCGTGTTCGTGAGTAATCAGGCAGCCATCTACAGACTGCCAATCAACTTCATTCATCTTTTTTAAACTTATGCCAGCCTCTAACATTAAGGATCTCTCACCATCAGATATAACATAAGAGTTCCCATCACTATTAGAGCCGTAAACATTTACTTTAATCATGATCAGAATACTGGTTCATCTTGTAAAGGTGGGTTCTTTGAATCGAACAAAGCGTTTTGTTTAAACTCGGATGCATCATTTTTGTTTTCATCTTCTTTTTCTGTTTTATCTAATTTATCTGCTTTTTTAATATTATTTGGTTTTTCTTCAAAATCGATAACTTGCTTATTAGCATTTTTGTCAATCTCTTGTTGGGCTTGTCCGGATAGGTCTGCTCCTTCATTAACGCCGCTTTCCTCTTCTGTATATAAAGCTCCGGTATTGTCCGGAAAAGCTTCACGCAAAGCGTTAACGATTGCTGTTTTACGGATCATGTTCAAAGGCATATCTTTCCACGTTGCTTGACCTTTGCTAAATTCAGAAAGAGAAAGCCTTACACTGATTGGACGTTCACGATCTTTGCGATAAACTTTAGCCCATCCGCCTATCAGCACATCACTTTTAAGCTTCACCGCTCCTTCAATTTCAGTCAGTTCATCTTTGCGTTCTACGATGATTCCAGCTTCTAATCCACTGTATTGAGCGTGTGATTCAGCACGTTTCATGAACGCTTCTTTTGACACAATGATTTGCGCTGGTTGACTACCAAATTTGATTAAATATGCTTCATTTAAGAATGGATTCAATTTTTGGAACTTGCATAATTGCATGAACATTACAACTTCTTGTTCCGATACAGCTCCATTACCTCTAGTTAAATACTGAGCCACCATATTTCCACTCAATTTCACTTCATTTCCGTTAACTTCGTACTCCATTGGTTTAGTTAATGCGTTTTCGTTTGCCATTTTATTTTCCTCCTATTTTTTAAAATCTTCTGTCTAATGGTGTAGCAATAAATTCAACTACTGTATCAAATACTGCAGTTCTTATTTTTTCAGGAACGTTATCAAAATTTGACTCTTTTAAACCGTGGCACGACTCTAAGTCTATTAATGCTATGAAATGCTCACCAATTGGCACCGGCGGAGAGAATGGAATTGATTCATCTTGAAGGAACGCAACTTCTAAATGAGTTTTATTGACATGAGAGTTTAAAGACATTTTGACTCTCCCAAATTCATTGAATTGAGACTCTATTTTTTTGTTGAATTCAAATAGTTTCATTAAGCTACACCTGCCATCTCTTTAGATTCGATTTTCAACTCTTTTTGATCCTTGATAGCGATTAGTTGGATTAGTTGTGGTTCAACTTCGACTTTCCAATTCGTAACCCCTTCAGCGTTATCAATAAATATCGGAACTTTTACTTCTTTCATTCTTGATAACGTGTTTACGATGTCTGCACCAGCATTGATTCTTTCTCCGTTGCTCAATCCTCCGGTGAATGGTCTACCTTCAACCGTGGGCTCACAAACTTCTTCTAGGCCTCCATTTATAGCTGTGTCAAACAACTTCCATTCAACAATTTGAAATTGGCTATTGATTTTATCTGTTAATAAAGCGACTTTAGTTCTAACGAATTCATCTAGCAGGAACAATTGTTTTTCTAGTTCTCCATAACGGACGCTTTTCATTTTTTCTTCTGCAATCAATTCGTCTTTACGTTGTTCTTGTTTTTTCACCATCACGAATTGGTAAAGAGTGTCGCTAACTTCTTCAATTTTTGCTTTCAAAGAATTCAATCGTGTTTTTTTAATGAGCAGTTCGCTTTCGGATGATTGGTTAGCTGATTCAACTTCTAATTCAATTTCTTTAATAACTTTGTCGATAGCTGCGAATTCTTTCGTATCTTCAAACGGAATAGCAGCGGATTGAATCGTTTTGATTTGTCCTTGAATCGCTTCGTATTGTGCTTTTAAATCATCACGTTTTTTTTCAGCTTTTTTATAAGCAGTTTTAACTTCTAAAATTGTTTTAAAATCAGATATTTCAGCTTCTAAAAGGGATTTATTTTCATTTAAAGTAACACCTTTTTTATTTATTTCTTCAAGCTTTTGAGCTTTTTTAACATTGAAATCCGCAGCTTCAGTTTCGTAGCTTATTTTAATTTTACCTTGCTCTTCCGGAGGATACTCTTGGCCACAAAATTGACAAGTGGTTTTATGTTCGTCAAAACTTGGGAATGCATCATCACGAACTTTAAAGAACTCGTTTCTTAGTTTTTCTTGGTCTTCTTTGATTAAATTGATAGAGGTTTCTTTTATCGTTATCTCTGATTGATATTTATTTATTTTTTCTTCTTCTTTCAGAAATGCGTTTTGTGCATCCATGGCCAAATCAAAAGATTCTTGCTTTCCTTTTTGAAGACCGTCTATTTTTTTATTTTGATTGACTTGATAGTCGCTTCTTTTTGTTTCTAATTTCGCGCGCTCTGTTTGTATTTCTGAACGTTTATTTGATATGAAGCTGCCGTTGATAAAAGATGATATTTCTTGTTCTAATTCAAGCAACTCTTTTTGCAGTGCCTCTTTTTGTTTTTCTAACTCTGTTTTGTCAATACCAGTTAATGAGCTTTCTAATGCAGCGCTAAAACGATCTGCTTCATCGATACGAATCGCAATCTCTTTTATTTGTTTTTTAAGATTAGTTTCCTCTTCAGAGATTAATGAACGTTTGTCATCGATAGACCTTCCTTCAAGCATTTTAGTTAAAGGAGCCAATTTTTCATCACTTTCAATTACAGCTTGATCGCTTAAATCTCCTGATAATTCGAACAACATTTTCCGACGTTCCTTTTTATCCATAACTTCCGGTACATAATAGATATTTGTAAGCTGTTTGAATGATTCTTCGTCAATTAACTCAGCAACAACTTTGTTGAAGTCTGCCTTAGACTTTTTTAAATCATCAACACGGTAGGTGGTTGTATGCCCGGTAAATTTGCTTGTTTCGAAACCACGCTTTTTAGTCCAATTTTCTTTAGTCATCCTGGTCAGTTTTAATTCTTGTTCATCTACCGTGAGAATCATTTCAACTTCTGTTTCTAAATGATGAAGCGGATTATTGTCTTCATCCAGGGGCTTCCATGGAAAATCTTGTTTGTTCTGAGAGTTCTTTCCGAATAACACATACCAGAAAGCGTCGAATACAGTTGTTTTACCTGAACCAGTTTCGCCAAAAATCGTTAAGTCGGTATCGTTAGCATTTAATTCAAATTCTTTGAATCCTTTGAAATTACGCATTTTCATGTTTTTAATCGTGATAGTTTTCATGTGCTCTCCCCTTTTTTATGTTAAAATATAAGAAATGATATTACTCGAGTCACTGACTTTGCTTGCCGGCGGTCAGTGATTTTTTTGTGTTCCAAATCTTTGAGATAGTCTTTTTGCATAATTAACTTGTTGTTGAATATATGGAGCATCCGGATCACCTCCACTTGCTAACCAATCAGATACTCTTTTGTCTATGTCAGTTAAAGCAATCAATGCGACTTCGTTAGGAACATTACTGAGGGCTTTTGAGATTTCAGTTGCATGGTTATTTTCCATTTAAACCACCCATATAATTCCTTTAACTACTAAAGAGATCATTGCTATTACTGTTAGTATTCCGAAGAAACCGTAAAACCAAATGAAGTCTTTTTTGTTAATCTTTTTACTTCCGAAAAAATACATATTTGAAGCCCAAATGAGTCTTTTGACTGTTTCTGCTGACATTATTGTTCCTCCTTTATTTGTGTAACTAATATGGTGACTAATACTAACCAGCAAATAGATCCGATTATTACGAATAAACCTGTTAGTGCTAAAATTAAGCCCTCCAACAAACTACTTCCTCCTTGATGGTTGCTCTGTCAATCTTCCTAGACAAAACTTTCAACTTCTTATCCAATGCTGCAGAAATTCCAAAACATTGTTGTTCTAATGCTCCGATTTGTTTTTCACGGATTGCTCTGAAATTATTTAAATCTTTTTCTAAGCTCATGAACGAACCTCTAAGACTTCTTTTGGAGATATTTTTTTACTCAAGTAACGATTAGCTTCTTTCCACTTTAGGTACCAGATAAAAGTATGGATATTGATAAAAGTAGTTGAATGACCTGGTTTGATAACTCCTTCAGAAAATTCTGGAATAGCCTCCATTTCATTTTGATAATTATCAAGTGATGATCTAGACAATCCGTTAAATCGTTTTAAAAGTTCCTTCTTTCTGTCCCATTCAGTTTCGACATTTTTGTTCTCAGAAATTTCAATTAATTCTTTAATGGTTGGTGTTTTCATAAGTAACACTCCTTTTCTTAGTTTCTTTCCTCACCAAGGTATCCTTGCATCTTCCAATAACTTTTTCTGTTGCTAACAGCTTGCATGATAGATAAGTCTGTTTTTGCTAACATAGACATTACTAGTCTTGTTTCGAGTAACATTTCATCTAAATATTCGTTCGCATAACTTTTAATGATATCTAGGTCTTCTCGAGTAAGGCAGTGATCATTTTTGCTCAAAGATCTTAGCGCAACTTCTTTTTTAGTTTTTCTTTCATTCGCTTCTTGTTGCTGAAGAAAATCTAAAACGTGAGGATTGTCCTGGTAAACGATTGTTTCCATAGCAGGTAATGTCCCGAAAAATTCATTTGATAAATTTTGGTTTAGCATTGAATCGTTAAGGACCTCTGCTATATCCTGAATCGCTTCGATAGGTGTTGGCTGGTTCTGAAGATATGAATTAACCGTAGAAGCAGACCGATTGATTTGTACTGATAATTGAACTTGTGACATATCCTTTCTTTTTATTGCTTTCTTTAATTGGCTTCCGATTGTTCTTGAAACTGTCATTTTTTTATTTCCTCCTTTTATTTTTTTAAATTACTAATGGTATCTGATTATTTTTTTCCTTAATTAACATTTTTAATTCAGTAGATGGCTCCCATAATTCAGCGAACTCGACAGCTTCATCAAATTTTAGTTTTGGTATTTCTTCGTAAGCTTCTACATCAAAGTAATTTTTTATTTCTCTCCAGTGATTACTGTAAAGTCTTGCTCTTAAATTTCTATCGTTATAAGATTGTGCTTTTTTACCGCCTAAAGCGTTGTAAACATTTATTCGAACTTTCGCAGCCAAATGATGTTTTTGCGACCGACTTAAGTTGATTTCTTGCTTTAAATCCTCGACATCATCTTGCACCAATTTCAAATTCGCTTTAATATCTTTTTGAGATTTTAAAGTTTCAATCATGATATCTTCTGGTTCCGTTGGTAATTGGTAGAAACCTGTTTTTCTGATTGCTGGTAAAACTTCGCTTGTTACCCATCGTTTAAATTTTTTAGCAACCTTCAACTTAGATCCAAAAACTAGCGAGAACATTCCGGATTCATTGATAAAAATCATTTCTCTATTTTGGTTACCGTCGAAAATGGTAATAATTTTCCGGTCTTCATTGTCCACGTGTCTGTTAATATCTCGACTACCGTTTTGGTATCCCAGGCTATCTGCAACATCTTTTCCTAAAAGCCACGGTTCACCATCAATTAACTGAGTTCTTAACTCTTGTTGTCCGAAATTAAAAATCTGAAGTTCGTTCATTTTTCTTCCTCACTTTCCGTATTTTCAAGTATTTAAATCCTGTAACTTATGAGTTAACATTAAGATTAAGTTTAAGAAGAAAAAATTGTGACTATAAGTTAATTTATTCATCATTAAGTTCCGATTTAGTTAACTCGGATTGTAAAAAAATATCATCAGGTTTCATTTCAAAAACAGCAGCAATCTTAACAGCTAGTGGATAACTCAGTCCTCTTTGACCGTTTTCAATCATCCAATAGTATTCTTTGGTAATACCAGCCGATTCCCCTACTTCTTTAAAACTCAAACCTTTTAGTTTTCTTATTTCGGCTAATTTTTCTAAAGACATTTCTTTTTGCACCTCCTTTGTTAACCTTGAGTTAACTATAATTCACTAATAGTTAATTGTCAACACATAAATACACATTTAGTTAACTTTTTTTATTTCTCTTTGTGTTAACTTCTAGTTAACGTTAATATAATAATCAAGCGAGGTGGTAACATGGAATTTGGTCAACGTTTAAAAGAGCTAAGAAA
Organism: Carnobacterium pleistocenium FTR1; assembly: GCF_000744285.1. Taxonomy (NCBI): domain Bacteria; kingdom Bacillati; phylum Bacillota; class Bacilli; order Lactobacillales; family Carnobacteriaceae; genus Carnobacterium; species Carnobacterium pleistocenium. Next base: position 1,584,058 of record NZ_JQLQ01000002.1, read on the forward strand.
AGCGAAAAAAATGACTCAACAAGAACTCGGAGATATAATTCATGTTTCTAAAGTTTCAGTTTCGGGATACGAAACTGGCAACAGATCTCCTGATCCAGATACGTTGAATGCAATTGCTGATTATTTTGGAGTATCTTTAGATTATTTACGAGGACGTACAGATGTTAACCGAGACCCATATAATTTAACAAATAAAGAAACAAAGGATATAGCTGTTGAGGTACAGAATATGTTGGATGGAATGAATACAGACGCAGAGATTAATTTTTACGGGGAACCAATGTCAGATGAAGACAAAGAACTTTTAGCTGCTGCTTTAGAAACTGCTCTACAAATAAGTAAACGTGCTGCTAAAAAGAAATTTACTAGAAATGACTATAAAAAAAAGAGTGGTGATTAATATGGAAGACTTTGTAAGCCGAGAAGCCAATAAAGTTGTTAACATTCATAATACCTCTCTCCCCTCTAAACTAGCTAAGCTTTGCGGATGTGAAGTCATCTATTTAAATTTGAGCGACGATACCTGGGGATTTACGGTTAAAAAAAGTCGAATCAATACTATTGTCATAAATCAAGCTTTAGAAGAGAACGTTCAAGAATTTGTAATCGCTCACGAACTAGGGCATGTTAGATTACATAGTGGGATAAATACCCCTTTTCTACGCAGAGTTGCTAAAGGATCTTTTATTCCTTCTATAGAGTATGAGGCTAACCGCTTCGCTTTTGATGTTTTACTAAGTGGGATAGATGACAAAGAATTATATACAAAATTTCAGCTATTAGAATCACTAGGACTACCTAATGACTTAGAAAGATTCTTTTAATTTTTTATTATTTTAAATAACTATTGTAGTACATAAGACATTCAACTTAAATTATCTAGGAGGAACTTTATAGTGAAAAAAATTAAAATATTATCAATAATTGGTTTAAGCGGTATTGTTCTGGCTGCATGCAACAATACCGCAGAATCTCCAGTGGAAACTGAAACAACCATATCAGAAGAAACTATCGAATCGTCCTCAAGTGAGCTTACACAAGCAGAATGGATGGAACAAAACGAAGAAGCGACCTCAGATAGTTTTTCTGTTATATCGAATGACAGCACCCTATCTTCTGACGTATTTGAATTAAAATTTAAACAAGCTGAAGTAATTCAGAGTCCTTCAGAGGATTCTAAAGGTGTTTACCTTACTTTTGATTTAACTAATACAGCTGAAGATAATATTGTCCCATTTGAGATACTTACAGATTACATTTCAATGCAGCAAACTACAGATACCTCAGTTGTTTTCTTAGATAATACCTATTATGAGCTAGATGCATTTGGAGATGACACTGATTCCTATAACATGATGGTGGGTAAGCATAATGACTTATCTAACGAACTATTACCACATAAGACTATTGAGGTAAGTTATGCATATTACTTAGAGGATGAAAATTTACCGATTGAAGTTTTTGTTTATGATTCTGAAACATTTGAAGAATTAGATTTTTATACTATAGAAAGCTTAAATTAGTTTATTCAAGAAGAATTTTTTAAGTACTTCTTGCTATTGAGTCTAATACTAATCGCTTCAATTTCGATATTTTATTATGTGGAATATATGATAAGGCATTATATACAAATTGCTAGACAAATTAGAATAAGTTTTTATTATTTTAGATTGAAGATAACATTTTTATTAAATAAAAAATTGGAGGCTTTCAAATGATTGTAGTTAATAAAGCAATGTTGCAAATTAAAAGTGGACGAGAAAAAATTGGTGTAGGTTTTACCGGTTTAGGAGAAATGAAACAAAATGAAGATGGTTTAATCTATTTCAATAAAAAAAATCCTGTTTATTTTGAATACCTTGAATATACTTTTGATGGGCCCGTTTACAATACCGTAGTTGAATCAAGACAAAATGGGATGTCTTCCACTAAGGGAAAAGATAAATCAAAACAAAAAGGAAAATCGGGTAAAGTTGTTGGCGGAGCTATTTTAGGAACTTTATTATTTCCTGGTGTAGGAACTGTAGTCGGTGCATATGCTGGTGGAAAAGGTAAAAATAAGAAAAAAGGTGAAAATAGTTCTGTTACTAAAGACAGCTCACAGTCTATTGAAACTCAAAGACAAGTAGAAGTTCCTAGTATTGCAACTCTAAGATTTAAAAATGTTGAAACTTCAGAAGAGTTTAGCATACAAATTGTCTGTGACTCTTTAAAAAATGCTCAATTAATAAATTTTAAAACTACAAAACCTAAAAATACCATACTAGTAGACGATTCAAAAAGTTTCCTTGATCAAATAAAAGAATATAAAGAGCTTTTTGATTTGAACATTATTAGCCAAGAAGAATTTAATAAAAAGAAAGCTGAATTATTAAATCTATAGAATAGATAATAATCTATTTTACTAAGAAATGCCTTTTAAGGCTTTTCTTTTTTTAATTAAAAAGAACATAAGTTCGTATTTTTAGTAAAAAAATACACAAAAGGAGTAGTTTTTATGTTAATCATAGATAATTCATTAAAAGAGATGGATTTTTGTACAAAAACTTCGGAATTTATAGGTTCTGAACAATTGAGGGTATTTGAAATAGACTTCGAATATACGATGTTCGCTTATTATTACGAGGATGGCATCCATTTGGCTATTGCTAGGAATGATGATGGTCCTCTTAATCAGACAGTGTGGAACAAATTAAAAGATGTTGGAGTTATCTACCCTGATATTTATTTTAACAATGATGATGCTATGTGGATTAACGAAGAAGGAAACACGATGCATGCATCACTTAAACATGAAAATAGGAGTCGATATTAATGTGGGTTCAAGAAACAAAAGATGGTAACTTTCAATATTTTGAGAGATATAAGGATCCATATACTCAAAACTATAAAACTAAATCAGTAAGACTTATCACTGACTCTTCTCAATCTAGAAAAAAAGCTCAAAAAATATTAGATAAAAAAATAGCAAAGGCTTTAGATGCAAAAGAACAACAATCAATCACTTTCCATGAAGTTTATGAAGAATGGTATAAAACTCATATCCGTTCTTTGCGCCCCTCTTCTATCGTTGTTTATGACTCTATAAAAAAACACGTACTAAATTATATAAAAAAAGATATATTGATTAACAGAATCGATACCAAGTTTCTCCAGAAATTTTTTAATCAATTAGAATTTTCAGATCAATATATATCTTCTTTTAAATCGACTTTAGGATTAGTCTTTAAGTATGCACACCTGATGGAGTACATTGATAAAAACCCGTTAGATAATGTTGTTTTAAATAAACGCACTAAAACATTTGCGGATATACAACGAATTAAAAATAAATTCCTTGAACAAAGCGAAGCTGAATCTCTTTTGAGCGAACTTTATAGAAGACCTTCTACTTATCGTTTAGCGAGATTAGCAGAATTTATGTATTTAACTGGAGTGCGATTCGGAGAAGCGGTCATACTTACTGAGAAAGATTTTGAACTAGAAAATAAGCTTGTTAAAATTACAGGTACCATAGACAGGACCAAAGGATATAAAAACGCAAAAAAAGGACCCACCAAAACAGCGAAGTCCATGAGAGATATTTCGATAACTTCCAGAACGTCCGAATTAGTGAAGCAATCTTTCGGAGAAAATCAATTAGCTAATTTAGATAATAAGCAGTTTTTGAAAGGAAAATATATTTTTGTTACAAAAAGTGGAACCCCAATTCAAAATAACTCTTTCAATATAGCTCTAAAACGAGCAGGAGAACGTGTTGGACTAGAAGACAAGGAATTATCCTCTCACATCTTCAGACACTCTCACGTCTCCTTATTGGCAGAGAAAAACATACCTTTGAAAGCAATCATGGATAGAGTTGGCCACGAGGATGCGGATATCACCAATCGTATTTATACCCACGTTACAAGCCAAATGAAAACCAACATCATTGATCAACTCGAATCGAACGGTTTGTAGAAAGCTATTTTTTTGCTATTTCTTAATTATTTTATCTCATAAAACAGCAAAAACCCTTGACGTATCAAGGGTTTTTAGTGCTGTATTATTTAACTGCGTCTTTAAGTGCTTTACCTGGTTTAAATGCAGGTACTTTACTTGCAGCGATTTGGATTTCTTCCCCTGTTTGAGGGTTACGACCTTTACGTGCAGCACGATCGCGCACTTCAAAGTTACCAAAACCAATAATTTGAACTTTTTCTCCTTCACTTAATGAAGTTTGAATTGATTCAAAAACAGCATCTACTGCTGAAGTTGCATCTTTTTTAGTAAGACCTGTTGAAGTTGCAACATTTTCGATTAATTCTGCTTTGTTAGCCATGTGTATTTCACCTCCCTCGGAAAGAAGAATTGATGCATTATTTATAAGCAAATAAACATCATTTAGACATTTTTGAGTGGCCCAAAAATGAATTATTACGAAATGCAATATTAGTAGTTCTAAATGACATTTCTTTTAAAAAGATATCACACAAATACTGATACTGCAATGATTTTTACTGCATTAAGAGATATTATTAAGCATTTTTCAAATATTCAACAAATTATTTGAAACCCCTTGAAAGTTATGTTAAAATGCTCAGCTTATTAATAATTCTTTATACTTATTTTCTTCTTCTTATAATTAGATGAATAGGCGTTCCTTCAAAAGTAAAGGCATCACGAATACGATTTTCCAAGAAACGAGCATAAGAAAAATGCATCATTTCCGGTTCATTTACAAATACCACAAAAGTTGGCGGCTTAACAGCTACTTGAGTAGCGTAATAAATACGCAATCTTTTCCCTTTATCTGTTGGAGTTGGGTTCATTGCTACTGCATCTAATATGACTTCATTAAGGGTAGCTGATTGAATACGTAAGTTTTGATTCATACTTACGCGTTCAATAATTTCAGGAAGCTTATTTAGACGTTGTTTCGTTAGAGCTGACACAAAAATAATTGGTGCATAGCTCAAGTATAAAAATTCGCTTCTAATTTGTTCTTCGAATTTTTTCATTGAATGGTTGTCTTTATCAAGAGTATCCCATTTATTTACGACAATGATAATACCTTTTCCAGCTTCATGAGCATATCCAGCAACCTTCTTATCTTGCTCTCTGATACCTTCTTCAGCATTCAGTACACACAATACAACATCTGAACGTTCAATAGCTCTAAGAGCTCTTAAAACACTATATTTTTCAGTGTTTTCATAAACTTTACCTTTTTTTCGCATTCCAGCAGTATCGATCATAACAAATTCAGCACCATCTTGACCCACAAAAGAAGTATCAATAGCATCACGAGTTGTTCCAGGGATTGCTGAAACGATTACACGATCTTCTCCTAACATGGCATTTATAATAGATGATTTCCCAACATTCGGTCTACCGATCAAACTGAATTTTATAACAGAATCATCATATTCTTCTTCTGATTCATCTGGAAAATGGCTAATAGCCGCATCTAATAGATCTCCAATTCCTAAACCATGACTTCCTGAAATTGGGAAAGGTTCCCCTAATCCTAAAGCATAAAAATCGAAAATATCATTACGCATTTCTGGGTTATCCACTTTGTTTATTGCTAACAATATTGGTTTTTTCGTGCGATGAAGAATTCTTGCTACATTCTCATCTGCATCAGTAATGTGTTCTTTTACGCTAGTGATAAAAATAATCACATCTGCTTCATCCATAGCTATTTCAGCTTGGTGTTTTATTTGTTCTAAAAATGGTTCGTCACCTAAATCGATCCCGCCTGTATCAATCACATTAAATTCTTTTCCTAACCATTCTGCTGGTGCATAGATACGATCACGAGTTACCCCTGATACATCTTCTACAATTGAGATACGTTCTCCAACAATACGATTAAAAATAGTTGATTTTCCTACGTTAGGGCGACCAACGATGGCTACAACTGGTTTTGCCATTGTTTTTGCCTCCTTTTTTTTTATTCTCTTGTAAGTTTATAGAAATACCTTTAAACATGCAAGCTTTTGCTTAAGGAATAAGGCAAACTCTCATAAAAACCTTATTCATTTGATCTATTTTCATTAAAATTCACATAAAAAAGGACATGAGAACAAAAATTGTTCACATATCCTTTTTAAATTAGTTATTAATTGTCTTCATCTGTTGTGATATCAGATAGCTGATCTCCAAGAATGTCGCCTAACGTAAACCCGGTATCTTCTTCAGGCATATCGTAATTTGTTTCACCTTGTTTCTCTTTTGGTTGATTAGGCTTTTCTTCTAAAGCTTTGATACTTAAAGAAAGGCGTTGATCTGTTGGATTTACTTCTAAAACTTTTACTTTAATTTCGTCACCTTCACTTAAAATTTCATGTGGAGTTGCAATATGATTGTGTGAAATTTGTGAAATGTGAACGAGTCCTTCAACACCTGGGAATACTTCAACAAAAGCTCCAAAGCTTGTTAGACGTTTAACTAAACCGTTTAAAACAGAACCTACTTCTGCACGTTCTTCAATACTATCCCATGGTCCAGGTAATGTTTCTTTGATGGAAAGTGAAATGCGACCTTCTTCTTCATTTACAGAAAGAACTTTAACATTAACATCTTCTCCAACAGTTAGTACATCTGAAGGATCTTTGACATGTTCATAAGCAATCTGCGAGATGTGGACAAGCCCATCTACTCCACCAAGGTCAATAAATGCTCCGAAATTTGTTAAACGGGCAATTTTCCCTTTTACAATTTCGCCTTCAACCAGATGACTCAATAAATCTTTTTTCTTTTCTATATTTTCAGCTTCAACAACTGCTTTATGTGAAAGAATCAAGCGGTTTTCACTTGGTTCGATCTCAATGATTTTGAATTTTAATGTTTGTCCTTTATAGCTAGAAAAATCTTCTACAAAATGGACATCTACCATAGAAGCGGGTACAAATCCTCTGACTCCGACATCTACGACTAAACCACCTTTTACTACTTCTTTAACAGGCGCCTCAATAATCGTTCCTTCATCAAATTCTTTTTGAATCTTTTCCCAAACTTTTTTAGCATCGATCCGACGCTTAGATAGCAGATAACTGCCATTTTCTTTTTCTTTAATTTCTTTAATCACTACTAAGTCAACGATATCTCCAACATTTACAATCTCTGTAACATCCTCAAATGGTGCAGCTGACAATTCATTATTAGGAATGACCCCTTCAACTCCGCCACCGATAATACCAACTATAGCTTGTTTATTATCTTGGATAGTTAAGATTTCACCCTTGACAATATCCCCGATATTGATTTCTTGAACACTGTTCATTGCATCCATCATTGATTCTTGTTCTTCGACTTCGTGGTTTTTTTCATTTTCCGTCATATGTTTGCCCTCCTATAACTAGCCAATAAAATTCTTTCTATTTGTATTTTAACCAATATAACAAAATATTGCCACAATAACGGCTGAAAACCAAAAAAGAACTCTATTTTGTAAGTTTGTTCTGGATAATTTCGCTAATTTTTCCAACAACTTGTTCAATAGATAAACTAGTTGTATCTAAAAGAATGGCATCTTTAGCCTGAATAAGCGGTGATGCTTCACGATGAGAATCTTTATAGTCTCGATCCGCAATTTCTTGCTTCAAGATTTCTAATGAAGTTGTTATCCCTTTGCTCATGTTTTCCTTATAACGTCTTTGCGCTCGTTCATCTACACTTGCTACAAGGAATATTTTAACTTCTGCTGTTGGCAATACGGCAGTCCCAATATCTCGCCCGTCCATAACGACTCCACCGTGTGCAGCTATTTCTTGTTGTCGTTTAACCAACTCAGTTCTAACTTCACCATGTGCTGAAACAGCGGAAACTAAATTAGTTACTTTTGGCAATCGAATCGTTTCTGTAACCTCTTGACCATTGACAAACACTTTTTGATTGTCCCCATTTGGTTCAAAAGAGATTGTTAATTCTTTCAACAACTCTACTAGTCTTTTTTCATCGGTTACTGCTATATTTTTTTCGATTGCTTGATATGTTAACGCACGATACATTGCTCCAGTATCGCAATAAATGTACCCTAGTTTTTTCGCTACTACCTTAGCAACCGTACTTTTCCCAGCAGATGCCGGCCCATCGATTGCAATTTTTATTGTTTTTTCCAAATTTTTGTCCTACTTTCTTATTTATGTAAAAAACGGGCTGGGGCAAACCACCCCAGTCCTTTCCTATATCCAAATGATTATTTTAAACTGTGCTCCAAAAAGTAGATTTAGCATCCACTTTAAAGATAAGGTATAACCTACTGTTTAATTTACTTTTAAAACAGTTCCTACACTGACCGAATCACCTGATATTCCGTTTATGGATTTTAATTCCTCAGTTGTCATATTATGGTTCAATGCGATTCGATAAAGATTATCTCCTGCTTGAACGGTATAAGTATTCATGGCTTCTTCTTCCACCACTTCAGATTCAGATTCTTCTTCAACAACCGGTTCTTCTACTATTTGAGACTCTGGTTCTTCTGGCACTATTGCTTCACTTTCGGGTTCAGATTCTGATTCAATACTTTCGCTTTCAGACGAAACTTCAGATTCTTCTTCAGATTCAGATTCTTCAGAACTGCTTACCTCACTATTGCTATTTTCTGTAATGATCATTCTTTCTTCAGAAGAGCTCAGCGTTTGAGTCGTCTCAGAATCTTCATTGGACCACCAAAAATACGCTAATAACGGTAAGATAATAACTAATGCTAAAAAAATCAATAATGAAGTTATAACCGGATGCACACTTTTCTTCGCATTTTTTCTTGCCGTTCTAGAATATTTATCATCTACTAAACTATCATCATCATCAAATTTACGATTCCATGCTTTTTCCTTTTTAGGGTTATTTTTCGAATTTTTTTTACTCATTTTTAGTACTCCTCCTAAAACCAAAATCACTATTATTATATCATTGTTACATAGAATTGTCTTACTAATTTCTAATTAAAAATAATTCCTTTAAGGTCTCTTCTGCATTTTTTTCTTTTGCGGATAGTCTTTTTTCTTTCAAATCATTTTCCTTATAAAATTCATTAATTCCTACATTACAGTTAGAGCAGCAAAGAGTTGGTTTGTTTTCTACTTTTTCATCAAAATAATGTAAAAGAAAGGCCCTTTTGCAACTTGATGTTTCAGCATAATCTACCATGTAGGATAATTGTTGCTGTTTATAAACCGTTCTACTTTTTACTTGATTTTTGGCTGTTTCAATTGATAAATTAGATTTTAAATAATTTTCTATTAATTGCTTTTGTGTAGGGCTGCAACTACCTTCTAATACTTCTCCTTTTTTGTAACTATATTCCAACATGTCAACCGTTGGCAAGGTATATTCTTGTAAACGGAATTGGATCATGCCATCTCCCGGTTCGTATAATAAAAGTGCTAGACTAGGTTCTCCATCTCTACCGCATCTTCCAATCTCTTGTAAATAAGCCTCTGGGCTACCTGGCAAATGGTAATGTATGATAAATCGAATATTACTTTTATTTATTCCCATTCCAAAGGCACTTGTTGCACAGATGATATCGATCTCATCATGAACAAATTGCTGCTGGATTTTAATTTTATCCTCTGAGTCTACATCTGAATGGTAGCTTTCAGCAACAATATCCGTTTTATTTCGAATCAATCTAGCAATTTCATCAGCAGTTTTTTTACTAGAAAAATAAATAATTCCTGGTTTCTCTAATTTTTGAATTTGATTCATTAGTTGCTGATTCTTATCATGTTCACAAATCACGGTAGAAAAAGCAATGTTTGACCGATCGACCGAATAGATAATCTGCTTGGTATTTTCATTATCAATTTTTAAAGATGTTAAAATCTCTTCTCTAACACGACTCGTAGCTGTAGCACTTAGCGCCATTGTTAAAGGGAAATTTAATTGCTTACGAATAAGTCCTAAATCTAAATAATCAGGCCTAAAATCTAATCCCCATTGAGAAATACAGTGAGCTTCATCAATTGTAAAAAGACTAATAGAAACTTTTTTTAGACAAGTCATGACGTAAGTCTGTTGAAGCATTTCTGGTGAGAGGAAGATAAATTTATACTCAGAAAGATGGTTTAATACTGATTCTTTTTCATGTGCATCCATTAAGCTGTTGATAGCAGCAACTCTTTTTTCACCCGCTAATTTTAATTGTTCTACTTGGTCTTGCATCAAAGATAATAAAGGAGAAACAATCACAACCAAACCTTCTAAACAATAACCGGTCAATTGATAGCAAATGGACTTTCCCATCCCTGTTGGTAACATAACCAATGTATGGTTACCTCCTAAAGCTGCTAAAATTGCTTCTTCTTGTCCGTCTCTAAAAGAGGTATATCCAAAATAGGTCTCTAAATTCTTTTTTATGAGATCTTTATTGTCCAAAAGTACGACTCCTCTCAACTTGAACTAAGCGATACCACGAAAAAGGAATTTGAGGCATCTTGATTAACAATTCCTTGTACGTTATTTCTTCATCACTATTAAACAAGGTATTTAGTTGTTTATACTCATTCTGCGGTATAAAACTAGATACCTTGAAATCCGGAAAAATAATGGCTAATTCAATAATGTGTTCTGAAATAGTGTTGATTTTTAGTTTTCTTCTCATAGCAATTTTTTCAATCGAGAGTCCTTCTTCCAAATATTGAGCCGTTAATTTGGTACTTTGGCTTAGACTGCTGAATCGATCTCTAACACATTCTTGATAAATAAAATAAAATAATGGATAATTTTCTTTTTTATCGTTTACTTTATTCATTAACTGAATAACAATACGTTGTAGTAAAAAGGCTATTTCAATTGGTTCAACTCCATATTTGACTGCTAATTGAGCACTGGTTTTACCAAATTTTTCATGACCTGTTAATTGTGATACGATTATCTCTGCATCAATCGTATTCAGTTCTTTTAGCAGTTGAATCCATTCTTTTCCAAAAGAAACAGCTAGTTCTTGTTTTTCTAATGAATTCCTTTTCAACCAATTTTTCACCCATAGTTGCCTGTTCCATTCTTTTTCAATGGGCAAATAATAGTTATTTTTATACCGTAATTCCGAAAGAACTTGAGTCAAAAATAAGATTTTTTTCCAAAACTCTTTAGTTGGTTTTCCTTGGGTCATTTGATTTATATTTATTGGATAAAAATGTTTCGAAAAATATTTTTCTACTTCTTTCTTTCCTTTTTCACAAAGATAAAGATCTTCATTGGTTTTTTTTGAATTGATCCACCCTTTGGCAATAAAACGTTGAATCATTTTATCATATTGTCCACGCTGTAAATGAGGAAAAATCGAAAAAAAGTTTATCATATGATAAGAATGAGCCTTGAATAAAATCGAGGCCGTTCTTTTCCCAGTTAAAATATGGTATAGCGTTGAAGGTTTAACAGGATGATCTTTAGAATATAATGAAAGACAGAAATACTGGCTATATAAAGATTGTTCCAAGACATTCACCCACATTCTGATTACATATAAAATTTTTTTAATAGAATATATCTATCATTAAATCTAATATACCAAAAATAATTGTTTTTAGGGAATTCTTTTCTAAATTTAAAAGAATATTAATAACAAATTTCCTATCTAGCTTGGTTATTTGACAGTTTATATGAATGCTTTTAAGGAATCTTTAAGCACTATAAATTACTAACCAGTGGTTGAAGCCTCAAGTGCTAGGGGCACCTGGGGCGAGAAAAAGCGCAAGATGGTCAGTGATCATGCTTGTACGTAGTTCAAGCAACTACAGTCATGACAAAGTGGACATTGGGTCTGCTTCTTGGAACACCTTCTAAAACACCTTCTAGAACACCATTTCAGGTGTACTGGCTCTACACAAGCAAACACGTTACATCATAAAAAAATTTCTTTTTAAAGCATCCTTACCGTTTGGCGGAGAACCAAAAAATAGACCCTATAGAAAGCACTTTTTTTAGTGTCCGTTCTATAGGGTCCATTTTAATTTTTAGGTTTCTTTTTTATTTAAAACTAACTTTTGTCATTTGATTACGAAATAACCAAGTTTTTAATTTTGCAAATAGTAAAATAAATACAGCACTTACTATTGCTCCTTTTATTATATTAAAAGGTATAACACCCATTAATAGATAATCACTAATAGGTCCTACACTAAAGTTTAATAATCTTAAATATAAAGGAAGCAATAAGAAATAATTTACAACTGATAGAACGACTGTTAATGATGCAGTTCCAATCACATTTGCAAAAATAATATTTTTTGTATCATGAATTTTAGACTTCATAATCAAATAAATCGGTAATGTATACGCGATTGAAGCGATAAAACTTGCAGTATCCCCAATAGGATATCCTGCATCACCGCCCGTTTGGATATAATGAAGCAATGAACGAATAAACGCAATCATTATTCCACCAACTGGACCGTATAAAAACATACCAACCAAAACAGGAATGTCACTAAAGTCTACTTTTAGAAAAGTAACTCCTGGAATTATTGGAAAGCCAAATGAAATCAAAATGGTTGAAAAAGCAGCCAACATGGCGATTCCCACCATTTTTTTTGTATTACTAGTTTGCATAAAAATCCTCCTAAAAGGATTCATCAGCCTAGGCATTTCTGAGTCTATTCAAATAAAAAACAATATAAAAATGCTCGTCTATGTTATCTTCAGATAGATAACTAAACAGAGCACTTGAACAATGATACCTATTCAAATAAACTCCATCTTCTTTATCCAGACTTTACTGTCGGTACTGGAATTTAACCAGTTCAACTAAATAATGCTATTTAGCTCGTGGACTATACCACCGGTCGGGAATCTCACCCTGCCCCTGAAGACGAATCTTTATATTTTTTTTAACAAGTTCATTGTATAACATAAGAAAATAAAAATCAACATATTCCTTACTTTTAATTAGTATATTAATCTAAATAGGGTAAATGAATAATAAATCTCGTCTGTTCATTTACTTTACTCTTAACTTCAACAAATCCACTATGTGCTTCCACAATGTTTTTTACGATTGATAAACCAATGCCTGTTCCCACTTTATTTCCTTTTATAACCATGCGAGATTTATCCGCTTTGTAAAAGCGATCAAACACATAAGGAATGTCTTCTTCTGAAATTCCAGTTCCATTATCGACTACTTCAATTAAAACTTCATCCATAATTTTATCTAAATGAACCAAAATTTCTACTTTTTTACTTTCTTTTTCTACCAAACTAGTGTGTCTAATAGCATTATTGATCAAGTTTACAAATACTTGATTCATTTTATCCTCATCCATAAAATATGAATTTAAATTTGGATCAATTTTCAAATTCAATTGGATATTATTTTTCTCAGACATAGTAGCAAACCGAGTAAATAAGTTTTCAAAAAAATCTTCAAAATTAACATCCATCTTTGTCAACTTGATGAAACCGGCTTCCATCCTAGAACTATCGAGCATTTCATTCACCATACGATTCATTCTAATGGATTCTTCTCCAATTATTTTGGCCATTTCTTTTTTTTCTTCTTGAGTTTCAGCCACATCATCTAAGATAGCTTCACTATATCCTTGTATCATAACTAAAGGTGTTCGCAATTCATGAGAGATATTATTTATAAAGTCATTTCTCATAATATCAAGTCGTTTTTCTTTTGTTATGTTTTGAATAGATACTAATACACCACGTACACTTTCTAGATTTTCATCAAATAAAGGTATTAAAGTTATCTTGTAATAGTAATCTTCAATATTATTCTCGAAGCTTACTTTCTCTGGAAATCTTATAACAGCATCGATTCGATACTCTAACGCTTCAGGTATAACCGCTTTCATCAATCGATTGGCTCGGTACGAATGTTGTAAAAATTCGTCTCCCAGTGGATTAGACATTAATAAGGTTTTATCTTGATTGTAATACAACACTCCAGTAGAAATAGAGGTAACAATATTTTCTAACAGTTCTTTTTCTTGGCGAGTTGCTGCTCCTGTAACTTCCAATGATTTCCCCATTTTATTCATTGCTAAGGCTAACTGAGCTAACTCATCTTTATAATTCGACTGTGCTTGTTTAGAAAAGTCATTTTTGGCATAGTCATAGGCTATATCTCTCAATTGTGTTAATGGTTTTCCCATTCTACGTTGGAAATAGTAAAATAACAGGATTCCTACAACGATATAAAAAATACCATTAATGGCTGACCACGTTGTCATTCTACTATATGTGCTACTTAAAAATGATAAATCGCCATAAATATAAAGCTGGCCATTTTGACCATTTGAGTCGAAATTTTGACTTTTTAAAATATATGGTGTATTTATCTTTCTGTCAAACTTGAGTTCATCTACTATTAAAAAATTTGCACCACTTGCTAGAGCAGTCTCAACTTTACTTGTTAACTTAACTTGATTAAAGTTATTTAATTGGTCATCTAAATGATTATTTGAAGAGTAAATCGGAGGTTCATCTCCTAATTTCACCATCAAAGATAAGTGAGAATCATAAGCTTGTAGTTTATCAATATTTTCTATTAGAAAATTTGGATCTTCTTCTAGGATATCAATTAAAGAATTGATAGAACTCTCAAAATCCTTTATATAATTGTCTTCTATATTTTTTTTATAAATCATTCCGTATACTTGAGTGGAGATGAAAAAACAAAATCCTATAGCCAACATTGTCGCTAGCCATGTACGAGTAACTAAACTGCTTAGTTTAAACATATTTTTGCCTACTTTTCAGATTCTTCTGGAAAAGAATTAAATTTATATCCGAGTCCCCAAACCGTTACAATCATTTTGGCAGCAGGCTCTGAGTGTTTCGTTAATTTTTCTCTCAGTCGCTTAACATGGGTATCTACTGTTCTTAAATCACCAAAAAATTCATACTTCCATACTTCGCGCAGTAACTGTTCTCTTCCAAAAATTTGATCAGGAGATTGAGCTAAATATACTAGTAAATCATATTCTTTAGGCGTTAGGTTGACTGGATTTCCATCTGCCAAAACACGGTGAGATTGGTCATCTATTTCAAAATGCGGCATTTCAATTAAATTGGGATTCACCTTTTCTTTCGGCTTGGTACTTTGGGTTCTTTTTAAAATAGCCGATACCCTTAAAACCACTTCTCTAGGACTAAACGGTTTCACAATATAATCATCCGCACCGACTTCAAATCCTTCTATTCGGCTTACTTCTTCTCCCTTAGCCGTTAACATCATAATTGGAGTATTCTTTGTTTCACGTATTTTCTCAGCCACTTCAATCCCATTCATCTTAGGAAGCATCAAATCTAATAAAATTAAATCATAATCATTCTCTAAAGCCAATTTAATTGCATCTTCCCCATTATCTGCTTCAAATACAAGATAATTTTCTCTTTCTAAGTACATTTTTAATAGTCTGCGAATTCGGTCCTCATCATCTACTACTAACAAATGTATTACTTCATTTTCCATTTATTTACACCCCATCAATTTACATTAGGTCTTTTTTATAAGATACCAATCCTAGTGTTAGTATACACAACATTTGTTCCATTTTTCAACTAATTCAAATGATTCCATGTTTAAAAGATGAAACGTCTCTAGTATGATCCTTTTATAAGACAAAAAGTAATCAACTTATTAATTACTCGAATAAAATTTATTCAGCTATAAAAATAAACCCCCTGAAATTAGATTTTTAGGTCCAACTTTTTGGGGGTCGCACATTTTATTTTTTTAGATTGCTTATTCAGTCGTCTCTTCTTGTATCGCTGAATTACGTAACTGGTAAATTTCAAACGTTTTTAACTCACGCCATTCACCTGTTTGTAATCCATCTAAATTTAACGTACCATAAGACTCTCTTTTTAATTTTTCTACTGGGTGTCCAATAACTTGAAACATATTTTTAACTTGTCTATTACGGCCTTCATGTATAGTTAATTCTACCATAGTAACATCCTTAGCACGATCTGATGAAAGGATTTTTGCTTTTGCTGGTGCTGTCTTTTTACCTTCAATAACAATACCTTTTTCAAGTCTATTCAGTGATTTTTTGTCTACTAAGCCTTTTACTTTAACAACATATGTTTTATCTATTTGGTGCTTAGGATGCATTAATAATTGGGAAAGTTCCCCATCATTTGTTAATACCAATGCTCCTGTTGTATCATAGTCCAGGCGACCAACTGGGTAAATACGTTGCTCAATATTTTGAAACAAATCAGTTACCACAGGACGTCCCTTATCATCTGAAACGGCTGTGATCATGTTTCTAGGTTTGTTCAATAAAAAATAGACCGGTTCTTCCCTATAAACTGGAACTCCATCAACTTCAACTACATCAGAATTTCCAATTTGAATTCCCATTTCTTTAACAACTTTTCCATTTACTCTAACGTGGCCTTTAGAAATAAGTTCCTCTGATTTGCGTCGTGAAGCTACCCCGGCATGCGCTAAAACTTTCTGTAATCTTTCCATATTTTCTCCTCAATATACTCTATTTTTTTCATCTTCAAATTGCTGATTAAAACGTTCAAAAAATAAATCAGACTCTTTTTCATTATTTACTGTTTCTAAATCGGTTATTTCAGGTAAATCATCTAAATCTTTGAGTCCAAAATAATCCATGAAATACGCTGATGTCCCATACAGAATAGCTCTTCCTGGACCTTCTACGCGGCCTTTTGATTCTACAAGACCCCTAAGCGTTAATTTTTGTAGCGCTCCACTTGTTTGGACACCGCGTATTTCATCGATTTCCATTCGTGTTAAAGGCTGCTTATAAGCGATAATCGCAAGTGTCTCTAACGCAGCTTGTGAAAGATTTGTTGTCAAAGGTGAAACAGCATATTTCTTTATAATATCAGCATACTCTTTTTTGGTTGCTAATTGATACTGATTTCCAACTTCAATAAGCATCAACCCTCTATATGTTAAACTTTCATATTCTTTTTGGAGACGCATCAGAAATTGGTAAACTTGTTGAGTCGAACACTCTAGCAAAACAGAGATTTCCTCTAAAGACAGACCTTCATCTCCCGCTACAAAAAGAAGAGCTTCAATTGCTGCTAATTCATCCATTTTACTCATCACCTATTTCTTCTATCACTGATGGATAGACGATAATATCTCCATAAGTTACCTTTTGTTGAATAAATACATTTTTTTCTTTAATTAATTCAAGTAAAGCCATAAAAGTCGTTATCATTTCATTTTTTGTTGGAGTGTCAAAAAGATTAGTAAATAAAATACCCTGATTTTTTTTTACGCTTCTTAATTTCCCCATAATAAATTCTATTTTTTCATTAATAGAGGTTTCTTCTGCTTTGATTTTTGTTTGTAAAGGTATTTTTTTCACTTTTTTATTAAACATTTCTTGAAAAGCAGCCACTAAATCAAACGTGCTGATTTGAAGAGGTTCAAGAGGGACTTTTTCTTGTAACAATTCTAGATTGGCTGGTTCCTTAGAAAAATATTGACTTCGTTCTTCTTCTTTTACTTTCAATATCGCTGCTGCTGTTTTAAATTTTCGATATTCTAACAACTGCTCTACTAATGCATCTCTAGGATCCTCACCCGTTTGGTAAGAGTCTTCATCATCTAGACTTACATCTATTTCCTGTTTAGGTAGTAACAATTTACTTTTTATGGCCATTAAAGTTGCGGCCATAACCAGGTAATCACCGGCAACATCTAACTGTAACACTTTCATTGCTCGAATATAATTTAAATATTGAGCTGTTACGTCAGCAATAGGAATGTCATAAATATCAATTTCTAAATGTTTGATCAATTGTAGCAATAAATCCAGCGGTCCTTCAAATGCATCAATTTTTATCGTTATATCAGATGACATTTAATCCTCGCTATTTCCATCAGCACTTAACTCTTGCTGCTCGTTTTTTTTACTTTTTTCTTGTTCCCATTTAGCAACTAAAGGGGCTGTTTCCAAAGTTCCCATTATTTTTTTTTGCGGGAATTGACGTTCTAATGCCTCAGAAATACTATAGCTAATTCCTTCATTTCTAAATGAAGGATTAATTGAGATACGTCTTAACAAAATCATATCGTTTGCACTTTCTACACCTATTACAGCTATAATATCTTGGGTTTCTTCGCTTTTCCATAAATAAAGTTTATGATTCTCTTTATTTTGATACCATTCCATTTCATCTTTCAAACGCGCAACATCTTTTAAATCTGGAATGAATGAAAGCAATCCCATTGAAATTTTTTCATAATCATTTTTGTAATCGAGTAACATATTCTCCTCCTAGTGCTATAAGTTTGCAACAACTTAATGTTAACGCATACCTTATTTAAAATTAATAAAGAGAGCATTCTAATCTCATCAAGTCCGCATAACTTTCTCGCTTAATAGCTAAAAAAGCTTGCCCATTTTCAACAAATACTACCGGTGGTCTTGGAATACGATTGTAGTTGCTAGCCATTGCATACCCATATGCCCCTGTGCTAAAAACGGCTAAGACATCTTTATCATCAGCTTTTGGCAATGGAAGATCCCATATCAGCATATCCCCAGATTCACAACATTTTCCAGCAATAGAATAGGTCTCTTCCACTTTATCTTCTACACGGTTTGCTAGAATACCAGTATACTTCGCATCATATAGGGCCGGTCTGATGTTATCAGACATCCCTCCATCAATAGCTAAATAATTTCGAACATCTGGTATGACTTTTTGCGAACCGACTTGATACAAAGTAATACCTGCTTCCCCAACTAAACTACGTCCTGGTTCAATCCAAATTTCAGGCATCGGCAATTGAAGCTTTGCTGAAACAGTTTGAACTTCGTCAATCAAATTATTCACATAATCCTCAATTGGCAATGGTTCATCTTCTGACGTGTACCGAATACCAAAACCTCCACCAACATTTAGCACGCGTAAATGAAAACCAAATAATTCTTGCCATTTCTTAGATTGCATCAATAATTTATCGACAGCTAAACTAAATCCATCTGTTTCAAAGATCTGTGAACCAATGTGACAATGGAGACCCATCGTATCGATATATGGCATCTCTAGGGCGGATTGTAAGGCTTGCTGAGCTTGACCATTATTTAGATCAAACCCAAATTTAGAATCGGTCTGTCCAGTCGTTATATAATCATGGGTATGAGCCTCAACACCTGGTGTGACCCGCAACAAAATAGATACCTTTTCCTTGCGTTGCTGTGTATAGTCATTTAATTTTTTTAATTCGTGAAAATTATCAACTACAAAACAGCCAATACCATAATCCAATGCCGCAATAATCTCTGAATCAGATTTATTATTCCCATGGAAATGAATTTTTTCACTCGGATAATTTGCTTGAATAGCCGTGTATAGTTCTCCCCCGGAAACAACATCCAGAGACATCTCTTCTTTAGCCATTAGTTGATAGATAGCTAAACAAGAGAAAGCTTTACTTGCATAGGCCACTTGAGCAGAAACATTTCTATCTTGGAAAGTTTTTTTAAAAGCTTGGGCTCTATGTTTAATTTGAGAGACATCATAGACATATAAAGGTGTTCCATATTCTTCAACCAATGAAACTGTGTCTATTCCCCCAATTTCTAAATGGTTGTCTTGATTTATTTTCATTGTTCCGGTCAGTAATCTTTTGTCCATCAATCGACTATCCCCATTTCAGGTTCTCTTGTTTTTTGCTTTACCTACTTTAACACAAAAAAAAGCTTTTCTCAATATAGGTTGATACCATATGTAGAGGTATCAATAATTTTAAAGAATCTATTTATATAACGAAAAAATGGACGATGAACTAAAGAGAAACTATTTAAAAGTACGGTTAGTAAACCATAGCTTTTTCACAGTTTCTCTTTAGAGTCTAATAGATCATATTTCGGAAAGAATATTTTTTACTAAAGCTTTAAAAGTGTGTTTAACGCGTTGAGTTGTTTCTACAACTTCCTTATGATTTAAATTTGCTTGCATCCCCGCTGCTAGGTTGGTAATACAAGAAATACCGATTACTCTCATACCCGCATGTTTTGCTACAATAACTTCAGGGACAGTAGACATCCCAACCGCATCAGCACCAAATAAACGAACCATTCTTATTTCAGCAGGAGTTTCATAGGTCGGACCAGAAAATCCGATATATACTCCTTCTTTCAAGTCGATCGCCATATTTTTAGCTACTGAACGGACAATCTCTTGATAAGCTGGATCATAAGCATGGCTCATGTCCGTAAAACGTGGTCCCATTGCATCATCATTAGGACCAATTAATGGATTGGTTCCTGTGTAGTTGATTTGATCCGTGATCATCATTAATTCACCAGGAGTGAAATCAGTATTGATTCCGCCAGCAGCATTGGTAACGATCAAAGAATGAATGCCAAGAGCTTTCATTACACGTATTGGAAAAGTTACCTCTTCTAAGGAATAACCTTCGTAAAAATGAAAACGACCTTGCATCGCTATTACTTTTTTACCACCAAGCGTACCATATACTAATTGTCCAGCATGTCCTTCTACCGTTGAGACTGGAAAATGTGGAATTTTACTATATGAAATAGCAATTGGATTTTCAACTTCGTCTCCTAATTCACCCAAGCCCGATCCTAAAATCAAACCAAATTCGATATCTTGAATACCATTTTCTATAATATAATTTTTTGCTTCATTTACTTTTTTTAAAAGTGCTACAGTCATAACCATCCTCCGTTTACTTATCCTCTTTTACTTTAATTCTTTCAAGAAGCTTTTACCAAGACCGGTATCTTGAACACCAAAGTTTTCTGCAATAGTGGCTCCGATATCTGCAAAATGCCCTTGTGGTATTTTACCATTTTCTTGCATAGATGGAGAATAAGCGAGCAAAGGAACATATTCTCTTGTATGATCTGTTCCAGGAGCTGTTGGATCATTTCCATGGTCAGCTGTGATCAATAACAAATCGTCTTCTTTTAATTTCCCGACAATTTCTTCGATACGAGTGTCAAATTCATTTATTGCTTGAGCATAGCCCAAAACATCACGACGATGTCCAAACTTAGCATCAAAATCAACTAAGTTTAAAAAGCTGATACCTTCAAACTCTTTATCCATAACGTTTAACAGCTTATCTACACCATCCATATTGTGCTCTGTTCGAACAGACTCTGTAATTCCTGCTCCATTATAAATATCATTGATTTTACCGATTGCAATAACTTCTTTGCCCTCTTCACTTAAGTAATTCAATACAGTTTTTCCAAAAGGATTTAACGCATAGTCATGTCGTCCACTTGTTCTTGTGAAATTACCTGGTTCACCAATATATGGACGCGCAATAATTCTACCGATCATATAAGGATCATCTTTCGTTATATCTCTTACAAATTGACAAATACGGTACAATTCTTCTAGCGGTATCACCTCTTCATGTGCAGCAATTTGTAGTACAGGATCTGCTGAGGTATAGATGATTATATCGCCCGTTTCTAATTGGTGTTTGCCATATTCATCAATAATAGCTGTTCCG
Source organism: Carnobacterium pleistocenium FTR1 (assembly GCF_000744285.1). Taxonomy (NCBI): domain Bacteria; kingdom Bacillati; phylum Bacillota; class Bacilli; order Lactobacillales; family Carnobacteriaceae; genus Carnobacterium; species Carnobacterium pleistocenium. The sequence continues at coordinate 1,605,506 of NZ_JQLQ01000002.1, forward strand.
CTAGCAGGTTTATTTCCCACAACTTTGCGGCCAGAAAAGTCTTCAATTTGTTTTAATAATTCAGCTGGAAAACCTTCAGGAAAAACACGAAATGGCGTTTGAATATTTAGACCCATGATTTCCCAATGTCCAGTCATTGTATCTTTACCAACAGATACTTCTTCAAGTTTTGTATAATAACCCAAGCTGTCCACAACATTGCGAACACCTTTTAAAGGCTTGATATTTCCTAATCCTAATTGTTCAAGATGTGGTATCGTTAGCTCTACTTCTTGAGCGATGTGTCCCAGTGTGTCGCTCCCTAAATCATTAAATTTATCAGCATCAGGAGCTTCCCCAATACCAACTGAATCCATAACGATTAAATGTATTCTTTTGTATGACATTCGCTTTCATCCTCCTAATTATAGGTTTCTACATTCTCATTATATTAAAAAGCACTTAATAAAGCGAGCAAAACTCTACATTCCGACTATTTTCAAGCTCTAGGGTGATAAGTTTTGTAAACGCTCGACATTCTTTGTTTCGTAATATGTGTGTAAATTTGAGTTGTAGAGATGTCTGAATGACCCAACAACTCCTGCACCACTCTAAGATCAGCCCCGTTTTCTAATAAGTGCGTAGCAAATGAATGCCGCAAAGTATGGGGTGTCACTTCTTTTTCTATTCCAGCTTTTTTTACGATTATCTTTAAGTTTTTCCAAACACCTTGTCTGGTCAATTTTCGGCCATGGTGATTAAGGAATAGATAAGGCGAACGGTGGCTTTCTTTTTCTAATTTTGACCGGCTATATCGTCGATATTTTTCGATCCATTCAATTGCCATATCACCTAAAGGGATGATTCTTTCTTTATCGCCTTTACCAATTGTTTGAATCAGCCCAAGTGATAAGTGTAGATCATCTAACTTTAACTCTGTTAATTCAGATACGCGTAATCCAGTTGCATAAAGCACTTCAAGCATTGCTCGATCTCTTAAACCTAGTGTTTCACCGGTATTGGGTGTTTCTATTAATTGATCAACCTCTTTAATAGACAATACTTTTGGTAATTTTTGTGCTTTTTTTGGTGTATCGATATGCAGCATAGGATCATCTTTAGACAGTTGTTCTTGTTTTAAAAATTGATGGAACCGTCTTAAACAAGAAATCATCCGAATAATGGTACCAGCAGCTTTTTTTTGTTCTTTTAGCTTTTGTAAAAAGGATAACACAGTATACCGATCGATTTGATTCCATTCGGTTATCTTACTTTCTGAAATAAAAGCAAGGTACTGTCTGATATCTCTTTTGTAACTTTCAATTGTATTTTTTGAAAGTCCACGTTCAATGGTAAGAAAACGAAGGTACTCTTCTAGATCTTCATTCATGTTTTATCACCTCAAATCAATTTTAGCGATGTAAAAAAAGAAAGCACGAACACTTTGTGAACTGCCCTCTTTTATACAATTAATTTTTTAATCTTCTTCTTCTCCTTCTTCTTTTTCAAGATTCACTAAAGGTTCAACAAGTTTTGTTTCGCCATCTTCTTGCACGATCAAACGTTGTTTCATTAAATTTCCAATTGCTCGTTTAAATTGTCCTTTACTGATACCAAAGCGATCTGCAATATCATCTGGAGAACTTTTATCAGTATATGGGAAACTACCCGTTTTTGTTCGTTCTAATATTGCCATTAACATTGCCGCATCGTCACCTATTGCTTCATAAGCTCGTGGCATTAAAGAAACATTTATCACGCCATCTGATCTTACTCCGATAACACGTCCGGATACAACTTCTCCTAAGCGAGGCTCATCTTTGCGTTCTGAAGGGTGAACAAAGCCAATTTGGTCGTCTTCGGTTAAAATAAATGTTCCAATAACTTTCAAACGATAAGCCGTTCCTTTGATATTTTGATTGATCAATTCTTCTGTTCCTTTTTTTGCCATCGATTGATACACTTCATCGCTAGCTAGTTCTCCCCACATACGGTCTTTATCATCTACTCGTATAGTTATCAATAAACGGTCGCCCTTTTTAGGCCACAAATGTTTAATCGTAGGTAGTTCATCAAGTGACACAACTAATTCTTTATCCGGCAAGCCAATATCAACAAATACACCTAAATCTTTTCTTGTGTCTATAACCGTTCCCCACGCGAAATGACCTACTTGTACTTTAGGTATTTCTTGTGTCAACATATAATCTTTATCCATTGAAATATAGGCAAATCCTTCTACTGTATCGCCTAATTTATACTCCATACCTTCAGTTTTAGTCAGTTGATAGGTTACGCCATCTTTTTGTACAAAAAATGCTGTATCATTTACATCTGTAACAAGTCCAATAATGATTGTTCCTAATGATTGATTCATATTTTTTTCCTCCATAAGTTTAGAAATAGTAAGTGATTTTTCAATTCATTGATTTATCTTCTTTATCTTATATGAAAAAGCAAAGCATAATAGAAAAGTAGATAAACGTCCAATATAAGTTTACCATATTTTTATGTAAACTAAAAACTTTCAATCAATCAAAAAAAAACTCCCTATTAGATCCAAAATCAATCCTCAAGAGAGTTTTGTTTATTCAAATTTTGATTTTTATTAGATAGCTGTTGTTGCTCCACGGTAGATGATTCCACGACGTGAGTCAACAGTGATCAATTCACCATCTTTAATAATTGTTGTAGCATTTTCAACATTCACGACAACAGGGATATTCATTGCAATTGCAATAACCGCTGCATGACTAGTCAAGCCGCCTTGTTCTACTACTAAAGCTGCTGATTTTTCAATTGCTGGCAAGTAGTCTTTATCTGTTGTTTTCACAACTAAAATTCCACCTTCTACAGCATTTTCATTTGCTTCTTCAGCATTTGCTGCAACAACTGCTTTACCAATAACAGCATCTGTTCCAACACCTTGTCCGCTAACCAATTTAGTTCCAATTAATTGAATTTTCATTAAGTTAGTTGTGCCACGTTCTCCAACTGGTACACCAGCAGTAATAATAATTAAATCTCCTGCGGTTGCAAATCCAGTTTCTTGAGCAATTTTAGTTGCTAAGTGGAACATATCATCTGTTGAAGCTGGTTTTTCAGAAACAACTGGATAAGCTCCCCATGTTAATGCAAGACCGCGCATTTGACGTTCTGTAAAAGTAACAGCAACGATGTTAGCTTTTGGACGGTATTTTGCGATCATACGTGCAGTATGTCCAGATTCAGTAGCTGCAACGATCGTTTGGATATTTAGATTACGTGCAGTGTGTCCTACTGATTGACCAATTGCTTCAGTCATATCTGTTTGGCTGTAAGCTTTTAATGCAAATGCATCTTGGTTTACTAATGCTTCTTCAGTACGTATAGCAATACGAGTCATTGTTTGTACAGCTTCAATTGGGTACTCTCCAGCAGCTGTTTCTCCAGAAAGCATAATAGCATCTGTTCCATCGAAAATAGCATTTGCTACATCACTTGCTTCAGCGCGTGTTGGACGTGGGTTTTTTTGCATTGAGTCAAGCATTTGTGTAGCGGTAATAACTGGTTTACCAGCTTGATTACATTTTTGGATAAGTGCTTTTTGAACGATTGGAACTTCTTCTGTAGGAATTTCAACTCCTAAATCTCCACGAGCAACCATTATTCCATCTGCAACTTTCAAGATTTCGTCAATGTTGTCTACGCCTTCTTGATTTTCAATTTTAGGAATGATTTGAACATGAGTCATGTTTTCTTCTTCAAGAATTTGAGTGATTTCTAATACATCAGATGCGCGACGCACAAAACTTGCCGCAATATAATCAATATCATTTTTTAGACCAAAACGAATATCGGCAGCATCTTTATCAGTGATTCCTGGTAAATTCACAGATACGCCTGGTACGTTAACACCTTTTTTATTTTTTAGTATTCCTGGATTTTGAACTAAAACAACAATTTCATTGTTTGCATGGTCTAATTCTGTTATTTCAAGATCTATTAAACCATCGTCTAGTAAGATGTGAGTACCTACTTCTATATCATTGATTAATTCAGGATAAGTGATTGAGAATTTTTCTCTTGTTCCTTCAACTTCTGTCATTGAGATACGAACAACGTCTCCTTCTTCGAACTCAACAAGACCATCTTTCATGTTGTGTGTACGCATTTCAGGACCTTTTGTATCTAATAGAATAGCTACCATTTTGCCAGTACGTTTTGAAGCTTCACGAATATTTATGATGCGTGCACCATGCTCTTCGAAGTCCCCATGTGAAAAGTTTAAGCGAGCTACGTTCATACCTGCATCTATCATTTGAACCAGTTGTTCAACTTTTTCACTTGCTGGACCTATCGTACATACAATTTTTGTTTTTTTCATTCTATTATCTCTCCTAACAGCAATTTTTATTACAATTTTTTAAAGTTTGTAATCTAATTAATAAGATATTTCTTGATTTAATTTATATAAACTAACATCAGGCATATGTTTCTTAGTATTTAACGTTTCAATAATGTCATTTTCAACAATTTTATTATCCACGATACCTACACACAAACCGCCTCTGCCAACTTTCAATAAATCAACTGCTCTGGCACCGAAAACACTTGATAAAACACGGTCACGAGCTGTTGGAGAACCTCCACGTTGAACATGTCCTAAGACAGTAACACGTGCTTGATAATCTCCATGTTTTGCTAATTCTTCTGCAAATTTATTTCCGTTCATTACGCCTTCAGCCAGAATAACGATACTATGTTTTTTACCGCGTTCACGGCCTTTTTGAATCGTATTAGCTATTTCTTCCATATTAAATTCTGTTTCAGGAATGATTATTTGTTCTGCTCCTCCTGCTACACCAGTCCATAATGCGATATCTCCTGCATTACGTCCCATAACTTCAATGATGAAAGTACGCACATGACTTGTTGCCGTATCACGTATTTTATCAACAGAGTCTAATACTGTATTAATAGCAGTATCAAATCCAATACAAAAATCAGTACCTGGTATATCATTATCGATTGTTCCTGGTAATGCAACTGTTGGATAGCCATGTTTAGTTAACGCAGCAGCTCCCATATAAGAACCATCTCCGCCAATAACAACTAAGCCTTCAATCCCAAATTTATTCAGTTGTTCAATACCTTTTAATTGACCTTCTTTAGTAGCGAATTCAGGGTAACGAGCAGAATAAAGAAAAGTTCCACCTCTTGAAATTTTATCGCCTACATCTCTACGAGTTAGTTTACGTATATCACCAGCTACCAAACCAGCATAGCCATAGTTAATACCATATACTTCCATACCTTCATAAAGACCTTTACGTACAACAGCTCGAATAGCTGCATTCATTCCTGGAGCATCTCCACCACTTGTCAAAACAGCAATGCGTTTCATATTGACTTCACCTCATAAAATAGATTAAAGTAATCAGCTTTTCTAAACAATTCACAATTAAAATCATTCAAAAAATTTTTTACTCATTAAACTTAATATCTTAGCACAATATTCTTTTTTCAAACTTACAAACATAAGCTCAGCTACTATTCTACCATTCTTTTACCGTTTTGTCTTTTAAAATGGTATTTTACTAAAATTTCATTTAGATTCAATTATTTTTGATTACGACATTATCTTTTCCGAGAAGTGCTTTTAATTGTTCAAGAAGTTCAGGAGTGTCATCGATCCAATTTTCTTCCGCTAAAACAATTTTTTTGTTTGTTTGCATATAGAATAAAACAACCGGTATATTCCCTTTTGATTTTATAATCAAATTTTTCATCTGTCCTAAAATTTGATTATTATTCTGTTCTACTTGTATACGGATGAAACATTTTTTAGTTGTATGATTATCCGCAATCTGATTAGCGTCATCCATTTGATTAACGATCATCTGCGGTGGACCATCTTGTTTTGATTCGACTTTTCCAGTTACATATAAAATCGTTCCATTAGTAAGCAAGTCAATAAACTGACGATATTTTGTTGGGAAAAGGGTAAGTGAGCATTCGCCAGAAGTATCACTAATCGTCACGAAAGCCATTTGTTCGCCTTTTTTTGTTCGGATTTTATGGATATTTTTTATCATTCCGATTACACTACTAGTTTTCCCAGCTGTTAGTTCACTCATGTAGTCAACTTGTTTCCATTGTCGCAATTGATCATACTTTTCTGTTGGATGGCCAGATAAATAGGTTCCTAAATATTGCTCTTCTGTCTCTAATTTTTCTTCTATTGTTAGATCCGGAGCAAATTCATATTTAGGTTTCAATAATTCAAATAAATTAATATTTTCTCCACTCATTTTTATGCTTTGAACAATTCCTTCCACTGAGGCTAAAAGCGTTCCTCTCGAATGCTCGAATCGATCAAATGCTCCAGCATAAATCAACGGTTTAATATATTCTGGCTTTAACCATTTTTTATCTATTCTTTTAAGAAAATCGATTAAATCTAAGTAGTTCCCGTCGTTTTTTCGCTTTTGAATCATTTCGACAATCATATCTCTTCTTAATCCTTTAATTGAGTTAAATCCGAACTGGATATTGTTCCCAGTTAATGTAAAACCACTCAGACTGTCATTGATATCTGGTGAAAGAACCTTAATCGTTCTTTTCTTTGCTTCAATAATATATTCCTTCATTTTAGTTGAATTATTTAAAGCAGAATTTAATAAGGCCACAAAAAAAGCGTTGGGGTAATGTGCTTTTAAATACGCCATCTGGTAGGCGATAAAAGAGTAAGCTACGGCATGAGACCGATTGAAGCCATAATTCGCAAATCTTTCGATGTAATCATAGACCTGCGTGGCCACCACTTTAGTATAGCCTAGTTGACTAGCACCAGATACAAAGTGATTTCTTTCTTTATCAATAATTGCCTTTTGTTTTTTTCCAATCGCTCTTCTTAAAATATCCGCTTGGCCTAATGTGTATCCACCCATCTTTGCCGCCACTTGCATAACTTGTTCTTGATAAACCATTACACCATATGTGACCGCTAGAATAGCAGATAAACTTTCATGAGGATACTCAATTGGGAGGATGCCTTTCTTTCTTTTAATAAACGTATCGATTTGTTCCATAGGACCTGGACGATACAATGCATTTACAGCTGCGATATCCTCAATCGAGGAGGGTTCTAATCTACGAAGAACATTTTTAATTCCTTCAGATTCAAATTGAAAGATTCCCACCATATCTGCTTGACGAAATAATTGAAGCGTTTTTTGGTCCTGCATTGAAATTTTCAGCAAATTAATGCGTTTTCCAGTTTCTCTTTGAATCAGTTTTAACGCATTGTCTATAATAGTTAAATTTTTCAATCCTAAAAAATCCATTTTTAACAAACCAATTTCTTCCACATTTCCCATCGGATACTGTGTTAATAAAATTTCTCCCCCACCTTGTTGCAAAGGAACATATTGCGTTAAGGGTTTATCACTGATAACAATACCTGCTGCATGTGTTGATATGTGTCGCGGTAACCCTTCAATTCTTCTAGCCGTTTCAAATAAGAGCTTGTTTTCATCATTTTCTCCAACTAACTTTTTGAGAGTCGCTGATAGTTGATAAGCTTTTTCTAGCGTGATCCCCAGTACTTTTGGAATAGCTTTAGACCACACATTTGCTTCTGCAGGGCTTAGACCAAATACCCGCGCTACATCTTTTAAAGCCATTTTAGCCGCTAAAGTCCCAAAAGTAGCAATTTGAGCAACATGATTTTGTCCATACTTATTTTTTACGTATTGTAGAATTTCTTCTCGTCGATTATCTGGAAAATCCAAATCAATATCAGGCATTGTATACCTTTCTTCATTTAAAAACCGTTCAAATAATAAATTATATTCAATTGGATCAACATCCGTGATTTCAAGCAAGTAAGCAACCAACGACCCAGCTGCTGAACCTCTACCTGCACCTGTCACAATTTTCACTTTATGAGCATAAGCCATTACGTCCCAAACGATTAAAAAATAATCTTCAAATCCCATTTTTTGAATGACCGTTAACTCATAATCTAAGCGTTTAGTATATCGTTCATCTGAATTTGGTACTCTTAGATTCAGACCTTTCAGGCATTGTTCTCTTAAAAATTCAGTTGTCATTCTCTCATTTTCAAGAGGGAATTTCGGCAACAATTGCTGGTCCAATGCTATTTCTACATCGATCATATCAGCTATTTTATTGGTTCGTTGAGCAGCCTCTTCTAAGCCGTTGTCTTTGAATATTTTTTCTATTTGACTACTTTCAGGCAAATAATATTCGCCAGTTGCAGTTTGAAGCGAGAGAATTTCGCCTTTGTTAATTGCTTTTAAAACTTGGGTGCTAAAATCGTCTGTTGCATCAATGTATCGAATATCTTGTAATGCAACGGTTAAGACTCCTGTTCCGCTTGCTAATGTGCTTAACTCATCTTTAATGGATTCCAAATTTTGATGGAGTTGGATTCCCAAATAAAATTGGTTCTCTGGAAATATATTTTGCCATTTTTTTACGACTATTGCTGCAGAATCCTTTTCATTTTGGAGCAATAACTTTTCTACTTCTCCTGTTTCTCCAGGTGTCAGCGCAATTAAATTTTGACTGTAGGGTTTGATCTGTTCGATCGTTAATCGTTTATTTTCAGTTAACAACATTTTTTCACTTGAAAGAGTCATCAAATTTTCATATCCTGCAGCATTTTTAGCTAACAATATAATCGAGTGATTCTCCTCTTCTTTTATAATACCTTCAACATCCAATGTTAATCCTAAGATAGGTTTGATATGATGTTTTTTACACATTTTATAAAAATCAACCATCCCATATAAGATATTGTGATCAGTCAAGGCTATTGCTTGATAACCTCTTTCTTTAGCTTTGATCACTAATTCTTCAATTGTAATGGTACTTTGTAACAGACTATAAGAACTTATAACTTGTAATTGTACAAATGACATTTTTGTCACTCCATTCTAACTCGCTATTTACCATTATACCCTTCTGAGATTCGTATACGCAAACCTTCTAAACGAATTTTTTATTCTTGCCTACTCATTTTAATGCGAAACGTTTGTAAAAAAATCCTATTAACTTCTGCTTTACAAACTTCTTGAAAGTGATAGAATAAATGTGTAAAAGAAGAGAGGTCAAATTTATGAAATATCTAATAACTTTATTTTGGGGATTCTTTATAGGACAAGCCGTAAATTACATTGGAAGTTCATTGTCCGGCAGTTCATATGATTTTGTAGTTGCTTCAGGTATGGGTTTATTTATCGGAGTCATGGTCATTTTGATTGCTAAAAGTCTTCCTGACCAAAGACATGAACATGCTACTAAATAAACTTAAGTAAACAAAAAAAGACATTCATCAGAATGTCTTTTTTTGTTTACTTATTTACCTATCTAGAATTACCGTTTCATAAGATAATTGATTTGCTTTTAACGTAATCGTAACTCTAGATTTTGGTGGGATTTCTCCAGAAATAATCCCTTTAGCTAAAGGTGTTTCTATTTGTTTCGTAATAAATCTTTTTAACGGTCTTGCGCCATACATAGGATCATAAGCTTTTTCTGCTATCCATACTTGTGCCTCTTCTGAAATAGACAGTTCAATATCTTGCTCTGCCAAACGCAAGGCCAAATCACGCGTCAATTTAAGAATGATTTTTTTCACAACATCTATGCCCAATGGTGCAAATAGAATTGTATCATCAATACGGTTTAAAAATTCTGGTTTGAAAGACATTTTCAATAGTGACATTACATGCTCTTTAGTTGTTTCTTTTATTTGTCCTTGTTCATCCGTACCTTCTAGCAATAAATCAGAACCAATATTGCTCGTCATAATTAAAACAGTATTTTTAAAATCCACCATTCTACCTTTTGAATCTGTCAGACGTCCATCATCTAATACTTGCAACAAAATGTTAAACACATCTGGATGAGCTTTTTCTATTTCATCTAATAGAACAATCGTATAAGGACTTCTTCTGACTGCTTCAGTTAACTGCCCACCTTCATCATATCCGATATATCCAGGAGGAGCACCTATTAACCTTGAGACAGTATGTTTTTCCATATACTCACTCATATCGATCCGTACCATATGATCTTGCGAATCAAATAAGTTTTCGGCTAACGCTTTAGCCAATTCCGTTTTCCCTACACCAGTTGGTCCTAAAAAGAGGAATGAGCCTAGCGGACGATTTGGATCTTGAATACCTGCTCGAGCCCTTATAACTGCATCTGATACACTTTGTACCGCTTCTTCCTGGCCAATGACGCGCTCCCTTAAAGATGCATCTAAATGCATCAATTTTTCGCGCTCTCCCTTGATCAACTTGCTGACAGGAATACCCGTCATTCGACCGATAACGACTGCAATTTCTTCTTCAGTAACCGATTCTTGTACCAATCTGACTTGACCATCTTGAGCTGCCAACTGTTGCTCTTCAAGCAGTTTCAATTCTTTCTCTAGGGCTGGAATCTGTCCATGTCTGAGAACGGCGGCTCGTTCTAAATCATAATTGCCTTCTGCCTCTTCTAATTCATGACGCGCCTTTTCGATTTCAGCACGTTTATCACGTAATTTAGCTACTTCTTCTTTTTCTGTCTCCCACTTCATCTTCAACTGATTGGCATCTTCACGCAAATTAGATAATTCTTCTTGAATAAGCGCTAATCGCCGCATACTGGCATCATCTTTTTCTTTTTTCAACGCAGCTTCTTCTATTTCTAATTGCATCAAGCGGCGAGAAACTTGGTCCAATTCAGTGGGTCTTGAATTCATTTCAACCCGGATAGTTGCACAGGCTTCGTCTATTAGATCAATTGCTTTATCTGGTAAAAATCGATCCGTAATATAACGGTTGGATAACGTTGCGGCAGCGACTATTGCATTGTCATGGATATTTACGCTGTGGTGAATCTCAAACCGTTCTTTTAGTCCTCTTAAAATACTGATGGTTTCTTCTACTGTCGGTTCATCAACGAGTACTTTTTGGAAGCGTCTTTCAAGAGCTTTATCCGTTTCCATATATTTTCGGTATTCATCTAGTGTCGTTGCACCAATACAATGCAGTTCACCACGAGCTAGCATAGGCTTTAATAAATTTCCTGCATCCATGCTGCCTTCCGTTTTTCCAGCGCCAACAATGGTATGGATCTCATCGATAAATAAAATAATTTGACCTTCACTCTTTTTCACTTCTTTTAGTACAGCTTTCAAACGTTCTTCAAACTCTCCACGGTATTTTGCCCCGGCAATCAAAGATCCCATATCTAATGAAAAAATTGTTTTCCCTTTTAAGTTTTCTGGTACATCTTTTCGAACGATTCGTTGGGCTAACCCCTCAACAATAGCTGTCTTACCTACTCCAGGTTCTCCAATCAATACAGGATTATTCTTTGTTTTACGAGATAAAATACGAATCATATCACGAATTTCGTCATCTCTTCCGATGACTGGGTCTTGATCTCCACTTTTTACAGCCTTGACTAAATCTGTTCCATACTTTTCGAGTGCCTGATACGTTTCTTCTTGATTTTGTGAGGTCACACGATCTCCTCCTCTTATTTTTTCAATTTCTTTTTTTACTATTTTTTCAGTTAATCCATTTTTAGTCAAAAAATTAGTCAAGCTGTGGTTTTTTAGTTTCATTAGTGCCAATAAAACGATTTCGGTAGAAAGAAAATCATCTTGAAAGTCCGTTCTAATTTTATCGGCTTCCGTTAATAGACGGTATAAATTTTGACTCATCCCTTGTCCATATTGAACGTTCGAGCCTTCTACAGTTGGGTAGTTATCTAATTCTTGGTCTACAAAAGATTCAAAGTTTTCTGTATTGATCCCTAACGATTGGTAAAATCCTCGCGCAAAATGATTGGGTGTTAAAAAAACTTTCCATAAATGGAGAAGATCAATCTCTTGATGTTTTCTCATTACGGCGATACTTTGAGCTTCTCCAAAGGTTTGCTGCATTGTTGTAGTCATTTTTTCAATATCCATTCAAACTCCTCCTTGAATTTTATTAATTTTATTATATTCAATTAGTCAGTAAAGGTCAAATGAAACATCTGACTTTTATTTAGTATATTGTTGACTCTCCTTAACAAAATTTCAACTCTCAAAGCCAAAGCCTTTATTTTATTATAACTACTAAAAAAGTTCACTCTAACTTTTTAGTAGAGTAAACTTTTTTATCTCACACCTAATGAAATTCTTGCATAACGGCTCATTTTGCTTGTGTCCCAAGCCGGATACCAGACTAACTTCACTTCGGTTGAAGTAATTTCAGAGATCGATTGCATAGCTGCCATAATATCACTGGTAATCGTATCTGCTAATGGGCAGCCCATCGTAGTTAATGTTAACTTTATCACACAACAATTTTCATCTATCAATTCAACAGCGTAAACTAACCCTAGATTGACAATGTCAATGTTTAGCTCTGGATCTATAACTTTTTCTAATGCTGTCATTATACGCCCTTTAAGCTCTTCTGTTTGATTTTCATTAGTTGGTTCCATATGGTAACCGCCTTCTCTTTTTGACTCTATTTTACCTTTTGTTTTCTTCAAAGTAAATCATTTCAGCAAGAGATCTGTTTTTTTATAAGTGTCTATTGAAAAATTCAGCTGTTTCAATCGAAATCATATATGGAACATGATGACCATAACTCCCAGTTGTTGTAAAACTAACATGCCTTCCATAATCTTGGTCCTTAATTTTTTTATAAAAATCAAAAGTAGGTTGATAAGGTACCAAATCATCGTCTTCATCATGCCAAAAGTGAACAAATTTCCCATTAATTTTTTCGGGTTGTAAATCAAGTGAAATCATTTTTAAGGATTCAATAGCCGGAGCAAATTGATCCGACTCAAGATTGATTTCTGCTCCTGTTTGCCATTTTGATGTTAATAACCACTTAGAAAAGGAGATTGGTGACGGGCTTCCCATTAACACAACAGCCGTTTTCAACCAAGGGTATTGCGTCAAAATTGCACTCGTTGTCATTCCACCCATTGAGAGCCCTGAAACTCCAACACGTTTTTGATCCGTTAACCCTGCTTTAACGTAGTGATCAACTATCATGGGAAATTCAACAATATTATGTTGCACAACATCCCAAAATTCCAAGCTTCTCTCATTTACCGGCGTTCCTTCGCTTCTTTCCCCGTGCAAATAAGCTTCAGGTATTAATGCTCGAAAGCCTTTTTTAGCAATTTCATAGCCATGAACTAAAGAACTTTCTTTAAGATTTGTCCATCCATGATAAAAAATAACTGTTGGCAAGGTTTCATTTACCCGTTCTGTTAATACAACTTCTAATAAAGGAATCCCATTAATGGATTCATGTTTTACTGTTATCATCTATCTATCTTCTTTCTATATTTATTCTTATAGACTTTATGTTACACTATTTGTATAGATTCTTTGTAGTAAGTGTATCATAAAAAATACTTAGAAACTTTTATTAATAAAAATGGATAACAGTCGGAGGATCTTGATGAATAAAAAATTAATTGCTCTTGATTTAGATGGTACTACATTAAATAATCGTTCAGAAATTTCAGTTAGGACTAAAAAAGTTTTAACGACTCTAAGAAATGCTGGTCACCTTGTATCGATCGTAACTGGGAGACCTTATCGCAATAGTAAACAGTTTTACGCTCAATTAGGTATGGAAACGCCTATTGTAAATTTTAACGGCGCTTTATGCCACTTACCAGACCAATTAAATTGGAAATCACAATACCACAAAACGTTAGATCGTGAAATTGCTTTAGACATGCTGACGTTGAAAAAAGAATTAGATATCCATTTAATTGCCGCAGAACTCAGAGATACTGTTTTTGCAGATAATTATTTTGTTCCTTACAATGACTTCTTTCCTGAAGGAAAAACAGGTACTTCCAAACTTACGGCATCTAGTCTAAAAGAAGATCCTACTGCTATTTGTGTTTTCACAGACGCAGAAAACCAAACCTATATTACTGAAAGAATCCTAGCACGTTATGGAGATTCTGTTGAAGTTAGAACTTGGGGCGGACAATCGCCTTGTTTAGAAATCGTCGCAGCTGGTGTACAAAAAGCATTAGGTGTTGAACGTATTGCACAAGTATATGGCATCAAACAAAAAGATATTATGGCTTTTGGTGATGAAGACAATGATTATGAAATGATTCAATATGCCGGACATGGCGTAGTGATGAAAAATGGAATCGACGCTCTGAAACATATTTCAAATGATATCACAGAAAAAACCAATGATGAAGATGGATTAGCTCATTATTTAGAAAATTATTTTAGTTTAGTTTAATAACTACTCTCAATCAACTATTAAAAAAGTAGGGAGCCACTCATATGAATGGCTCCCTACTTTTATTATTTTTTTAGTTGAGATTCTTTTTGTCGATCAAAACTCCAGAATTCTCCTAATACTTTATTTGTTTCCATGAAGTTAACAAATGCTGAAGCATCTGCTTCTCTGACCGCTTGTTCTAAATCATACATTTCATAACGAGTAATAACCATCATCAAAACAGAACGATCGGTTTTTGAATAAGCACCTTTGGCAGGAATAATGGTAATTCCTCTTATTAATTGTTCGTGTATTTTTTTTACTAAAGCATCTGGTTCATTGGTTACAATCATAGCTGTCACTTTTTGGTGACTAGTGTGTATTGTATCAATCATTTTAGTCATGACGTAAATCGATACTAAGGTATAAAGAGCATATTCCCAACCGTATAGTAAACCAGCTGATGAAACAATGAGTAAATTCATTGAAAATATTAATGTCCCAATCGATCTCCCGGTTGTTTTAGCTAATACCATCGAAATAATATCCATTCCACCCGTTGAGAAACCAAATTTTAAAGCGAAACCAATTCCTGCTCCACTGATGATACCTCCAAAAAGAGCATTCATTAATGGATCAGCTGTTAGTGGATTTATTGGTAAAAAAATGGCGAAAAACGAAATCAAAACAGAGGTCAAGAAACTATATAATGTGAAATTCTTTCCCACTTTAAACCATCCAAGTAATGCGATGGGTATATTGAATAAAAGTATTAATACACCAGTGTCGATAATGATTCCTAGAGAACCATCTAAGATACCTGATATTAATTGCGAAACTCCGTTAATACCTGCAGCATAAATATTAGAGGGAATTAAAAAATTATTCAAAGCAATTGCATTTGTAATCGCTGCAAAAAAAACAAAAAATATTTTCTTTGCCTGTTCAATCCAAAAAACTGGTGTTTTTAATTGTGTCATTTCACAACTCCCTACTCACTTAATCAAACAAGGATAACAACTTTCCCCTTATAAATAAAGAAAAAACATCTCTTTTTCATTACCTTCTCATTTGTATCCGTTTCCTTCTGCTACGCACGCCTTTGTGGTATAATTCAATAGCGCACAGTAGAAGGAGGAAACAATTATGGCAAAAGAAGCAAGTTTTGATATCGTTTCAGAAATGAATCTAGAAGAAATAAAGAACTCTGTACAATTAGCATCAAAAGAAATCGCTAATCGATTTGATTTTAAAGGTTCAATCAGCGAAATCAAATTAGAAAAAGAAAAATTAGTTTTAGTTTCAGACGATGATTTTAAATTAGAGCAAGTAAAAGACGTATTAACAAATAAATTAGTTAAAAGAGGCGTTCCTACCAGAAATCTTCATTATTCTTCAACAGAAAAAGCTTTCGGTGGGAATGTGCGTCAATTTGCTGACTTGATCAGTGGAATCGACAAAGAACATGCAAAAACGATTACTCAACTTATTAAAAAATCTGGTATTAAAGTTAAAACACAAATCCAAGATGACCAAATACGAGTAATTGGAAAAAATCGCGATGATCTTCAACAAGTTATTACTTTATTACGAGATACTAACTTGCCTATCGATTTACAGTTTATAAACTATAGATAATTTAAAAAACAAAAAGACCTTCAAAATAATATTGAAGGTCTTTTTGTTTTTTAACTTAAAATTCTTTAACTGCTTTTACGGATACGGTCTTGCTCCCCGCCAATAATTTAGATACCGGACACCGAAGTTCAGCTTCTTCTATGATTTTTTTACTTTCTTCAAAAGGCAAACCATCAATTTTTGCAAAAGCATTTACGTTAAAGAAATACCCAATTCCATTTGATTCACGCATAAAATCAACGTGAGCTTCAACGCGACTTGTATTTTCTTTTCCTCTTGCTTTTAGTAAAGATTGAATCGTAGCATTTAGACAAGTACTTAAAGATAATCCAATTAATTCTTCAGGATTAGTGCCTTCATTGCTATTTAACGGACTAGAAACTTTAACCTTTAATCCACCATTCTTCACAAATGATTGACCATTTACACCCGATTCATTAACCATCTCAGCATGAAATAAGGACGCTTGCTCTTTCATGAAATCCCAGCTTTCTTTTGACTATTTCCTTTAAATTGAATTTTATTTTTTGCCCACTGTTTCTTCAATTTTTGGCAGGATACTCTTAGCTATCGTTGAGCCCACAATCATCATTTCGTAAGCCGCTCTCACATCTTCAGTTGTACGAGAAAGAAGTCTCATATAGATTTCTCCGTCTCCTGCAAGACAGATTCGATAATACCCTGTTTTCATTTCATTTAATTCATTTAAAACTGCTAATACTTGATTCTTTTTATCGAAATTAGTGACATAAGCTAATTTATGGTAGACAATTTGAAAATCAATAATACCTTCTTCTTTATTGTCAAAAACAATCCCAAATGGTAAAGATTGACTATCATTTAGTTTAAATTTACCATTATACAGAATTTGTCCATTTTTTATTTCTTTCTTAGCTAAAGGAACATTTTTTGCTTTTAATATGGCTTCAAAGTTTACTAATGCTTTATTCACTCTACAATACCCCACTTTTTTAAATTCTAATCGCTTTTTCATTTTTAATTATAACGTACTCTGTTTATAATTAACAGTGTCTTTTAGAAAACAAAAAAAGTTCTAACCCATGTAGGTTAGAACTTAAAAAAAACATCTTAACGACGCATTTCTTTAATACGAGCTGCTTTTCCGTGCAATTCACGTAAGTAGTACAATTTAGCACGACGTACTTTACCAAAGCGAACAACTTCAATTTGAGCAACACGTGGTGAGTGTAATGGGAATGTACGTTCAACGCCGATTCCATTAGAAATTTTACGAACTGTATAAGATTGGCTAATTCCACCACCACGGCGTTTGATTACAACACCTTCAAATAATTGGATACGTTCTCTAGTACCTTCGACGATTTTAGCATGAATACGTACAGTATCTCCTGGACGGAAAGCTGGAATGTCTTCACGTAATTGGCCGTTAGTAATTGCTTCTATTAATTTACTCATTGTATTTTCTCCTTCCAACAAACATTCATGTATCACGATATAGACACAGCGGAACATCGTTTAATGGCAGGTTCTACCCGCTCACCAAATAATATTACCATATGTTCTAATTGGTGTAAAGTAAATTCCCTTATTTTCTAATTTAAAAAGCCCTTTATCTTTGTTCTTTTGAAACGTTTTATCAAAAGTTTATTTTTCTTGTTTTATTTCTTCTACGTATTTTTGCTGATCAGCTGATAGTAATACCGTCTCAAGCATGTCAGGGCGTCTTTCTATTGTACGTCTAATGGATTCTTTATCTTGCCATTCTTTTATTTTTTTGTGATTGCCACTGATTAAGACATCCGGAACCTTCATTCCTCTGTATTCAGCTGGTCTAGTGTATTGCGGATGTTCCAAAAGACCTGTAGAATGAGAATCAGTTTTAGCTGATTGATCATTTCCTAAAACTTCAGGTAATAAACGAACGGTTGCATCGATTATTACCATAGCTCCTAATTCACCACCCGTTAAAACGTAATCTCCTAAAGAAATTTCATCAGTTATCAACGTGCGGATCCGCTCATCATATCCTTCGTAATGTCCGCAAATAAATACTAAGTGTTCTTCTTCTGCTAATTCTTCTGCTACTGACTGAGTAAAAGGAACACCTGCAGGATCTAGTAAAATTACACGTTTTTTAGTAGTCGAAGAATTTTCGTTTATGGCATCCATCGCAGCAAAAATAGGCTGCGCTTTTAATAACATTCCCGCACCGCCACCATACGGATAATCATCTACATTTTGGTGTTTATTATCTGTATAGTCTCTAAAATTCATCACATTTACTTGTAACAAGTCTTTTTCAATGGCTTTTCCAATAATGGACTCGTTTAATGGTCCTTGGAACATTCTTGGGAATAAAGTCAAAACATCAATTTTCATTAATCATCTAGCCCTTCCATCATGTGAATTGTCACTAATTGATTTTCTAAATCTACTGCTATGACAATCTCTTCAATATATGGGATCAACAAATCTTTCTTTTTAGGTCGTTCAATTACCCATACATCGTTAGCACCTGGTGACATTACTTCGCTGATTTTTCCGATTATGTTTTTTTCTTCATCTTGAACGGTCAATCCAATAATTTGGTGTAAATAGAATTCATTTCTAGGCAAATTAGTTAATCGCTCTTCACTAACTTTCAGCATACAATCTCGGTATTTTTCTACATCGTTGATATTAGGATGATCTTCGAAAGAAAGAATATCAAAATTTTTCTGTTTACGGTGACTTGCAACCGTTAATTCAGTTACTTTTTTACCATCTTTAAATAAAGATAAAGTTGATCCTTTTTTATAGCGTTCTTCGGGGAAATCTGTTTTTGAAATAACACGAACTTCACCCTTTAACCCTTGTGTATTAACAATTTTTCCTACGTTATACATTTTCATTATCTTATTCCCTCATTTTCATTTTGTTATTCCAGCAATTTTAAGTGTCTGCACCATTTAACGTAAAACTTAAAAAGCGTAGACTTGCTTTATTTAGTAGTATTTTTGATAAAATAATTAATAAAAAAAGAAACCATCTCTTATTGAAGAAATGATTTCTTTTCCAGAATTTAGCTATTTACAATTGTTAATTTTACGCGTTTAGGTCCAAGAACTCTCACACTGTAAACAATTGTACGGATAGCTTTAGCTACGCGACCTTTTTTTCCAATTATTCGCCCTACATCATCTGGATGAACTGATAATTGATAATCTAAAAACTCTTCAGTTTCTACTACATCAATTGCTAATTCATCAGGATGACTTACAAGAGGACTCACAACTGTAAGAATTAATTCTTTTATGTCAGCCATAGAAAACATCCTCTTATTTAGTGTTTTTTGATTCATGGAATTTTTTCATAATGCCTTCTTTTGAAAGGATGTTACGAATTGTATCAGAAGGTTGAGCACCATCTGCTAACCATTTTAATACTGCTTCTTCATCCACTTTTACTTCTGCTGGATTAACAACTGGGTTGTATGTTCCTACAGTTTCGATGAAACGTCCATCACGTGGAGAACGTGAATCTGCAACTACGATACGGTAAAAAGGATTTCTTTTAGATCCCATGCGTTTTAAACGAATTTTTACTGCCATATTTCTTACACCTCCATTAACTATCTCACAACAATTAGTTTACCAGTTTATTTATAGCTTGTAAAGTGTTTTTTCTTTACAGCATGTTTTTTTTTTATAAACGAACAATTTACTATTGTGGAATATTATTTGTGACTTTTTTTGTTCTTTTTCTTCATTTTTTTCTTATTTTTGCGAACCATAGAATTCATAGCCATTTTTCCAAGTTTGCCTTTTGCACCTTGTCCAAATAGATTTTCCATACCACTCATATTTCCTTTAGACATTTGACCCATCATTTTTTTAGATTCGTTAAATTGTTTAATCAATCGATTTACTTCAGCTATTGGACGTGCAGACCCTCTAGCAATTCTACGACGACGACTTTGAGATAAAAGATCGGGATTTTCTCTCTCTTTTGGTGTCATAGACAAAACAATAGCTTTCATTCGGGCAGTATCTTTTGGATCGATTTGAAGTTTATCTAATCCAGGAACATTGCTCATACCTGGGATCATTTTTAATATATCTTCCATCGGTCCCATATTGCTGACCTGATCCATTTGTTCAATGAAATCATTGAAGTCAAAACTATTTTCACGTAATTTTGTCATCATTTCTTCTGATTTTTTTTCGTCGAAATCTTCTTGAGCCTTTTCAATCAGAGTCAACATATCTCCCATACCTAAAATACGGTTGGCCATACGTTCTGGATAAAACGGCTCTAGAGCATCTAATTTTTCGCCAGACCCTGTAAATTTAATGGGCTTACCGGTAACTGCACGAATAGAAAGTGCCGCTCCACCACGAGTATCACCATCTAATTTTGTTAGGATAACACCAGAAATATCTAATTGCTCATTAAAAGAAGAGGCAACATTTGCAGCTTCTTGTCCAGTCATAGCATCTACAACTAAAAAGATTTCTGTTGGCTGTGTTATTTCTTTAATATCGCTTAATTCTTGCATTAAGGTTTCATCAATTTGTAAACGTCCAGCTGTATCGATCAGCACAACG
Organism: Carnobacterium pleistocenium FTR1; assembly: GCF_000744285.1. NCBI lineage: Bacteria > Bacillati > Bacillota > Bacilli > Lactobacillales > Carnobacteriaceae > Carnobacterium > Carnobacterium pleistocenium. The sequence continues at coordinate 1,625,970 of NZ_JQLQ01000002.1, forward strand.
TCTAAATGCTCTGCTTTAGCTTTCTCAATCCCTTGTCTTGCAATTTCAACAGGACTTACTTGATCTCCCAGGGAGAAAACCGGGATATCTAACTGTTTACCAATCGTTTCCAATTGTTGGATAGCTGCTGGACGATAAATATCTGCAGCAATCAATAAAGGACGTTTATTTTGGTTTTTACGTAAGTAGCTAGCCAATTTACCAGCTGTAGTCGTTTTACCTGCCCCTTGAAGCCCTACCATCATGACAACAGTTGGTGATTTTGCCGCTGTTTGGATCGTTGCTTGTTCTCCGCCCATTAAATCAGTTAATTCTTCACTAACGATCTTAATGATTTGCTGTCCTGGAGAAAGGCTGTCCAACACTTCAGAACCTACTGCACGAGCACTCACCGTTTTAATGAAATCTTTTACAACTTTAAAGTTAACGTCAGCTTCTAATAAGGCTAAACGCACTTCTCTCATCATTTCTTTTACATCAGCTTCTGATACTTTTCCCTTGCGACGCATTTTCGTCATCGCATTTTGGAGACGTTCCGTTAGACCTTCAAATGCCATTTTACTTCACCATTCCTTTATTTCTCATCTCTGTCTCTTTTTAATAACTGAATATACTGTTCTAACGATTCATCTTTTGGATAATGACTATTAATGTAACTCGACATATCTTCAACGACCGATTTTGTTGCATTGAAATCTTCTAACAAATGCAATTTCCGTTCATATTCTATTAAACTGTTTTCAGTTCGCTTTATGTTATCATAAATCGCTTGACGACTAACTTCAAATTCTTCTGCAATTTCACCTAAAGAAAAATCATCTGCATAGTACAATTGCATATAGCTTTTTTGTTTCTCTGTTAATAAGGAGCCATAGAAATCGAATAAGGCGTTCATTTGATTTGTTTTTTCAATTTCCAACTTAACCCTTCTTTCTTCGGTTGCAACTGTCAAGGAAAACACGTTTACATACTTTAATAGCGTACCCATTTTTACCTAAATAGTCAATAGCTTGTCTTGTTTTTGCTAACATTTCTTTTGACTATTAATTCATATTTGTTGCTTTTAAAGATTATATGATTTCTGATATGGATAAATAATTAAATTCAATGACTCATCTCAAATAAATGGAGGAATAAGGGTTACTTGTAGCCATGCATTGAAGCCAACGTGTTTGAAACATCCAAACCATTTGACCTAGAGCCCTTTTAAATCATCTTAATGAAAAAAATCTATTTGATGTAAAAAAATAAACTCCTTTAACACTTGTTGATTGCTCAACTGTTAAGGAGTTCTTTATTGGATTTATGAAGCTCTTAAATTGAGTGTTGAATTAGTTCACTGAACAACCCGTAGACGTATTCATTTGGATCAAATGGTTGCAAATCATCCATACTTTCACCTAGTCCAATGAATTTCACAGGAATATCTAGTTCCTTACGAATAGCTAAAACAATTCCACCTTTAGAGGTGCCATCTAATTTAGTTAATACGATCCCTGTTACATCCGTTGCTTTTTTAAATTCTTTTGCTTGATTCATTGCATTTTGTCCAGTTGTTGCATCCAACACCAATAAGACTTCATGCGGTCCACCAGGTATTTCGCGTTCTATGATCCGCTTCATTTTTTCTAACTCGTTCATTAAATTCACTTTATTTTGCAATCGTCCTGCTGTATCTACAAACAAAATATCTGCTTCTTGTCGCTTGGCTTCTTTTATAGCATCGAACACTACAGCGGCTGGATCTCCACCAGCTTTACCACTGACTACTTCTGCTTCAACACGTTCGCCCCAAACATGTAGCTGTTCGATTGCGCCGGCTCTAAACGTATCTCCAGCTGCTAACATAACTTTTTTTCCTTCTTGTTGATAGAGATGCGCCATTTTACCAATTGTCGTTGTTTTACCTACACCATTAACGCCAACCAGTAATATGACAGTTAATCCTTCAGCGTTTAGATTGACAACTGGTTTATCTGTATTGCCTTTTTCATAAATTTCAACCATTTTTTCAATGATTACTTGCTGAACTTCATTTGATGCTTTTGCATTTTTCAATTTTACTTCTTGGCGTAAGGCATCTGTAATTTCCATTGCTGATTCAAAACCAACATCTGCTCCAATTAAAACTTCCTCTAGTTCATCAAAAAAATCTTCATCAACTGTTCTGAAATTAGCAAACAGTTCATTCATGCGTTGAGAAAATGTTTTCCTTGTTTTTTCAAGACCCTTTTCATATTTTTCCGTTACTTCAGTGGTCTCGACTTTTTCTTCGCCCGTAAAAGCTTTCTTTATTTTATCGAATAATCCCATTTTACACCCTCTTTTCTTGGCATTTCACCTTATTGGTTAAGCACAAATTTATGAATGGCATGTGCTACACCGTGCTCTTCATTCGTTTTGGTGATGTACTGGGCCATCGCCTTGATCTCATTCGTAGCATTTCCCATAGCTACTCCTATACCTGCATATTCGATCATGGCTGCATCATTGGCTTCATCTCCCAAAGACATCACTTCTGAAGCTTCAAAACCTAGTAAATCAGCTAAAACAGCTATCCCTGTGCCTTTATCTACATTCTTAGGCATCAATTCTAATAATATTGGTCTTGATTTCATAATAGTGTATTTTTCATAAAAATATGCTGGGATATTTTTAATTGCCTCGTCTAATAAGTTTTGAGTATAACAAAAGACCGTTTTATTGATTGCAATATCACTAGACATTTCTTCCATTACAATGGGAATATAGGGTAATGCAGTCATAACTGTAGGGTAAAGTGAATCACGACCTTGAGGATAAGGCGGTTCATAAATTTTTTCTAAATCAATGAAATTACATGGAAGATTGATTTTTTTACTTAATTCAAAAATTTCTTCAATTTCAACTTTAGTTAATGTTTTTTTAGACAATACTTCACCAGTATCTGTACGCTGCACTAAACCACCATTATACGTAATACCATAGTCTCCAGATTCTCTTAAGTTTAACTCTTCTAAATATAAGATCATTCCTAATAACGGTCTACCGGTACATAGGACCACTTTAACACCTTGTTCTTTTGCTTTTTTGATAGCTTCTTTGTTTTCATCTGATATAATATGTTCACCATTTAGTAATGTTCCATCCAAATCAATTGCAACTAATTTAATCATACTTTAACTCCAATCTTTCTAATCGTTCATTTAAAAAGAAAAAGATCGACATCAATCGACCTTCCTCCTCTTTTACTTTTTTAGGATATTCCTACATGAGCATCTGTTGAGTCTTCTAAACGAACAGATACAACTTTAGAAACCCCTGATTCTTGCATCGTAATACCATAAAGAACATCTGCTTCTTCCATTGTTCCCTTACGATGAGTAATCACAATAAATTGTGTGTCGCCATCAAATTGCTTTAAGTAACGCCCGAATCTGACAACATTCGCTTCATCAAGCGCTGCTTCAACTTCATCTAAAATACAAAAGGGTACTGGACGGGCTTGTATAATTGAGAACATTAAAGCAATTGCTGTAAAGGCTCGTTCCCCACCTGATAATAAACTTAATTGCTGCAGTTTTTTACCTGGGGGTTGAGCAATAATATCAATGCCGGTTGTTAACAATTCTTCAGGATTTGTTAAGCGTAATTCAGCAGAACCGCCGCCAAACATTTGTGGGAAAACTTCAGAAAACTTTATGCGAATATCTTCAAATACCTCTAGAAATCGGATCTTAACTTCTTCGTCCATCTCATTCATGGTCGTATATAAACTGATTTTTGCTTCTAATAGGTCTTCACGTTGATCTATAAGAAAAGTGTAACGTTCGTTCACTCGTTCAAATTCTTCAATTGCACCACTATTAACAAAACCTAACTCTTCAATACTTTGCTTTAAAAGTTTAACTTTACGTGTCGCTTCTTCAACAGAGATTTCAAGTAAATGGTTCATTTTAGCAGCCTCGAAAGTTAACTCATACTCTTCACTTAGATAATCCAAGTGATTTTCAATTGCAACATCTGTTCGATTCATCGCTACTTCAGATTTCGCTTTTTCTTCTAATAGATAATGCTTTTGATTATTTGTATTGGTAGTTACTTGCTCAAGTTTATCTAATTGGCTTTCAATAGTCGTTTTTTCGTTTTTTATTTTTGATAATTGCGTTTCTAGCGTATATTTCGTTTTACTTAATTGAGCCAATTTATCACTTAATTCTTGTTTCGTCATCTGATGAGTACCTTCAAATCGAGTCATTTGTTCCATCCTGCTAGTAGTAGTTATACTCTCATTGCGGTTACTTTCTAGTTGACTAGATACTGCTTTTTGTTCTTTTTTCAAACCAATTAATTGCTCTTTTAAAGCAGCTAGTTCGGTCCGCAAATTTTGCTGTTTTTCATTTACCAGTGTATGATTTTTTTCACGCTCTTCATTTTGAGAAGAAGCCAATAAGATCTGACGATTAATTTGTTCCATGTCTTTTTTGACCTTTTGCAAAGATTCTGCTAATTCAGCTTTTTTGAATTCATAAGATTCAACTTCTTCTTTAGCTTCTTGGTATTCGTATTGAACAGCTTTCAATTCTCTAGTAAACCGCAGCTGGTTTTCTTGCAATGTTTCAGATTGATTCTTTAATTTTTGCTCCTTCAACCGTTGGCTTTCACCAAGTTCACGTAACTCATTTAAACTGACTTCTTCTTTTTTGATTACTTGTTTCATCGTACGAACTTCTATTTCTTTTTCTACTAAAGTTGCTTCCATTTGTGCTATTTGCTCCGTCAAATGTGTTAACTCATTTTTCCGAGCAAATAAACTTCCTTGATTTCCAGATTTGCTTGCTCCACCAGTCATTGAACCACCAGCATTCATAACATCTCCTTCAAGAGTCACAACGCGGTATTTAAACTGTATTTCACGGGCAATACTATTAGCAGAGGGTAAATCTTTAGCAACAATAGTTGTTCCTAATAAATTTTGAATAATCGTTGCAACAGCTTCAGGGTAAGCAATCAATTGGCTAGCAATCCCTAAGAAGCCTTCACAGTTGCGCGCCTTATTTTCTACAGAAATTGGTAATTGACGAGCCTTTATGGTTGTTAATGGTAGAAAAGTTGCTCTACCAATTCGCTTTTGCTTTAAATATTGAATCCCTTTACGGCCGCTTTGTTCATCTTGAACAATGATATTTTGACTTGCTGCACCAAGAGCAATATCAATAGCAAGTTCAGCTTGTTTAGGTACTTCAATCAATTCAGCAACGGCGCCGATAATACCGCCAATTTTCTGTTTTTGTTTTAAAACTTCTTTAACACCTTGATAAAAGCCTGCATAATCTTCATTCAATTCTTTTAGGCTTTCTTTTTTTGCTTTTGCTTGTTGCACAACTTTTAACGCATCATACATACGTGTTTCAGTTACTTCTAACTCTTGTCTTCTCGTTTGAATAGTTGCTTGTTTCTCTTGATAAAGCAATAATTTTTGAGCAATCTCTTGTTGAGAATCAGTCAACTCTTGAGTAATATATTCAAAACTTGAAGTGATTTCGTCTATATTTTTTTCAATTTCTGTAACTGATACATCTGATTTTAAATTCTTTTGTGCTATCTGATAAGAACTACGTTCAAGATAACTTTGCTCATTTCTAAAGCTAGTTTGTTTTTGCATTAAATCAATATATTCATCTCGTAAACTCTCTATCGTTTCTTTTGAATTCCCAGAAAGAGATAAAGCTTCTTTTTCTGCAGCTAAGAAAGCTAGCTTCAACTGTTTCTCTTGTTCACTTTTTCCCTCAAGCTCTTCATTGATTGTCTCTAATTGTTGTTCCAATTGACTAATCTTTTGATTCGATTGTTCCCTGGAAGATTCGAGTTGTTGAAGATTTTCAGTGGTATATTTATTGCGCTCAGATAAAACATTTTTTTGGCCTTCCGTCTGTTCAAATAGTTGGATGGTTTGAACCAATTGTTGTTGAATTTCTTCTATTTCTTCAGTTAAGTTCACTTTTTGTTTGCGTTTAATTTTTAGCTGATTTTCACATTCTGATAAATTTTGTTTTTTTTCAGTCAACTGTTTTTCAAAAGAACCGATTTCTTTTTTTCTTTCATCCCAATTGATTTTCAACTGGTCAATTTCAACGACCATTAAAGCAATATCCATTTCGGTTAGTTGTTCTTTATACGATAAAAAGTCTTTTGCTATACTGCTTTGTTCTCTTAACGGTTCGACTTGTCCTTCTAACTCGTAGACGATATCTTGAACTCGATTTAAATTCTCTTCCGTTTCAGTTAATTTTTGTTCAGCCTTTTTTTTACGTGTTTTGTATTTTAAAACACCAGCAGCTTCTTCAAAAATAGACCGTCGCTCTTCCGGCTTACTGTTAAAGATACTTTCTACTTTTCCTTGTGATATAATCGAAAAAGATTCTTTTCCTAATCCAGAATCCATAAACAAGTCAACAATATCTTTCAAACGACAAGCTTGTTTATTCAAATAAAATTCACTCTCACCATTTCGATGTAGCCGTCTTGTGATACTTATTTCACTGAATTCTAACGGTAGAAAATGATCTTCGTTTTCTAGTATCAGTGTGACTTCAGCTAAATTAACGGATTTTCTAGCTTCAGATCCTGAAAAAATAATGTCGTTCATCTTTCCGCCACGTAAATTCCTTGCCGATTGTTCGCCTAAAACCCAGCGAATAGCTTCTGTTATATTGCTTTTTCCACTTCCATTAGGGCCAACAACTGCGGTTACACCTTCATGAAACTCAATTGTCGTTTTATCTGCAAACGATTTGAAACCAGTGATGTCTATTCTTTTTAATTGCACAACTACTGGCTCCTTTCCCCTGTATTATTTTTCTTGTAGAGCAAGTAATGCATTTTCGGCAGCTACTTGTTCAGCTGCTTTTTTTGTTTTTCCTTGTCCTTGTCCTAAGATTTGTCCCTCAGCAAGTACTTCTACTACGAAAGCTTTTTGATGTGCTGGTCCAATTTCATCGATCAATTGATACCCAATTTCAATTTCACCTTTTTTTTGTAAAAACTCTTGTAAATTAGTTTTATGATCCATCACATGTGAGAAAGCACCGGAATTGATTTTCGGAAAGATTGTTTGTTCAAGAAAAAATAACACACTATCTATTCCTTGATCCAAATATAACGCTCCGATAAAAGATTCAAATAAATCGCAAAGTAATGCTGGACGTTTTCGTCCATTCATACGTTCTTCTCCTTTGCCTAAACGGATATATTGATCGAATTCGTACTCTTTTGCGAATTGGCTCAGACTCGCTTCACAAACAACAGTCGCTCTCAATCGTGTTAATTTCCCTTCAGGTACATCAGGATATAATTCGTATAAGAATCTTGAAACGGTTAGCTCTAAAACAGCGTCTCCTAAAAATTCGATTCTTTCATTATCTTTCAATTTAAGATTCCTGTGCTCATTCACATATGATGAATGGGTGAATGCTTCTTCTAAATAAGAAAGGTCATTAAAAACCAAACTAAATTCAGCTTTTAAATGTGTTAAAAATGCTTCATCCATTATATTCTTCCCTTCTATTAAAATTTATTCATGCTCTACTATTATACTGCTTTTACTTATAAAAATAAACCATTTCTAGTCTGGTGATACTAACGAGATTTAATCTTTCTTAAAATTCGATTTATTTGTTAAAAAAAGAGTCACTAACTTATTATAAGCTCAGTGACTCTGGATTAATAGATTAATTTTTGTGGTCTTCAATATATGCTACTGCATTTCCAACTGTATTAATTTGTTCAGCATCTTCATCAGATATTTCCGTTCCAAAAACATCTTCTAATTCCATGACTAATTCTACAACATCAAGAGAATCAGCACCTAAATCTTCTTTAAAAGTAAGCTCTTTAGTAACTTTTTCCTCGTCAATCCCAAATCTTTCAACAATAATTTTTTTTATTTTTTCGAAAGTTTCATTAGTAGACAATACACACACCTCCGTATTCGACTTTTTATACTTATACATAAATTTCGTCACTTGATTATTTTAACGATAATCAAGGACATTGTCCAACTATTTTTTAGCGTTATTTTTTATCAAAATAACATTAGTCAACTGATACTTCTTTTTCTTCAAAATGCTGAACTAAGTCATCAATAACATGAGAAGATAACATTTCATGAATTTGTTTGATTGTATGATAGACTGCTTCTTTTTCTGTTGATCCATGCGTTTTAATGACTGGTGCTTTAACCCCAAATAATACTGCCCCACCATGTGTAGAATAATCTAGAACGTCTCTCATATTAGAAAAACTATCTTTTAATAATAATCCACCTAGTTTAGCTTTTGTACCATTCTCATACACAGCATTTTTAATTAGTTTCATCATAGATAAAGCTGTTCCTTCAACTGTTTTCAATACAGCATTTCCTGTAAAACCATCTGTAACAACTACGTCTGCTACACCGCTCAACAGCTCACGGGCTTCTACATTTCCGATGAAATTGATATCGGTATTACTTGCTAACAACTGATAAGCTCTCTTAGTGACATCATTTCCTTTATTCTCTTCCGTTCCATTGTTTAATAAACCAACTTTTGGATTTTTTACTCCTCTAACAAATTGAGCATAATAACTACCTAATAGTGCATATTGGTTAATATTTTCAGGTTTAGTATCTGCGTTCGCACCTACGTCCATTAAATTGAAAGCTCCTACTTCTTTTCCAATTACAGGTAATGTCACTAATAAACCTGGTCGATCGATTCCTTTGATTCTTCCAATAATCAATAGTCCAGCAGTCAACAATGCACCGGTATTTCCCGCAGAAAATAATGCATCAGCTTTTTTATCCTTAACAGCTTGAGCAGCTAATACCATTGAAGCATTTTTTTTACGTCGAACAGCACGAATAGGATCATCTTCACTCGCAATTTTTTCATCTGTATGAACGATGGTAATATTTGTTTCATCTATTAAGTACTTTCTAATTGATTCTTCTTTTCCATACAAAATAAACTCAATATCTTTATATTCTTTAACCGCCATCATGATGCCTTCTACAATTGCTTTTGGAGCGTTATCTCCGCCCATAGCATCTACTGCAATTTTCAAATCATTTGCCTCCCTAGTTAACTTCCAACATTTCTAAACTTTACGTTCTACTAAATTCTACCACTAATCATGATTGAACCTCAATTAAAATCTAAACCTTCTAATGCATCAAACCCAATGGCTTCTCTAAGTGGCTGATAAAGTTCATTTGATAGAAAATCTTTTTGATTGATTAAATCACTCGCTTCTTGTCTGGCTGCTTCTAAAGCTCCAAAATCATTTACGATATCTCCTATTTTAAAATTTGGCAATCCGGATTGCTTATTGCCAAAAAGATCTCCTGGTCCTCTTAACTCTAAATCTTTTTCACTTAGTAAAAAGCCATCTGTTGTTTCTGTCATTATCTTCATGCGCTCCATCCCATTTTCTGTTTTGGGATTTGCGACAAGAACACAGTACGATTCTTTATCTCCACGACCAACGCGACCTCTCAACTGATGCAATTGAGACAGACCAAAGCGATCAGCATCATAAATAATCATGGTCGTCGCATTAGGTACGTTTACACCTACTTCAATAACAGTTGTGGAAACAAGAACTTGTATCTTTTTTTCTTTAAAATTTTCCATGATACTTTCTTTATCTCTTGATTTCATTTTTCCATGAAGCAATCCTACTTGAAAGCGACTACCGTAGTAAGCAGTTAGCTTTTCATAGATATCCGTAGCATTTTTAACATCTATACTTTCTGATTCTTCAATCAACGGGCAAATAACATATGCTTGCGACCCTTTTCTTATTTGAAATTCAATAAATTCTAATATTTTTTCAAAATTCTGAGGTTTGATCCAAGTTGTTTTAACTGGAATTCTTCCAGCAGGCATCTCATCAATAATTGAAACATCCATTTCGCCGTAAGCTGTAATTGCTAACGTTCGTGGAATTGGAGTAGCCGTCATAAATAAGACATCCGCATCTTTTCCTTTATCCCTCAATAATTTTCGTTGATTCACCCCAAAACGATGTTGTTCATCTGTGATGACTAAACCTAAGTGAGAAAAAAACACACCTTCTTGAATCAATGCATGTGTGCCTATAAGAACGTCCAATTCACCATTAGCTAATTGTTCTAAAATTATACGTCGTTCTTTTGTTTTTGTTGAGCCGGTCAGTAAAGCAATCCGGACTTCAAGAGGATCAAACAATTCTGATAGACTCTCCATATGCTGTTCAGCAAGAATTTCAGTTGGTACCATTAAAGCCGATTGGACACCCACGTTTGTAGCAGCATATAACGCGATTGCAGCAACAATTGTTTTTCCGCTCCCAACGTCTCCTTGCAGCAATCGATGCATATGGATTGGCTGTCTTAAATCGCTACAGATTTCATTTACGACTCGCTTTTGAGCTTTCGTCAATTCAAAAGGCAAGGTTTCAATAAATTTTCTCAAATCAGTCACATTATAATTGATGGAATTTCCTTTGCCCATCGCTTTTTGTTTTTTTCGGACGATCTGCATACGCATTTGATACAACAAGAACTCTTCAAAGATTACTTCTCTTCTAGCTTGATTTTTTTGTTCTTCTGAAGCTGGAAAATGCATCGCATCAATCGCGTCACGATGAGAAATCAATCGATACTTTATTCTCAACTCTGGCGGTACAACTTCTGGAATATAATCTTGGTAAAGTTTAAAGGCTTCTGTAATCAATTTCAAAATCGTGCTTTGTTTAATCGCTTTATTTGCACTATAAACTGATTCAAAATCGCTATTTTCAGAATCTGAACGAATTCCTAAAATTTTTATACCCGTTAAAATCTTTCTTTTTGCATCCCATTTACCAAATACGGCTATTTCTTCTCCTGTAACGATTTTGCTTTTTAAATAGGCTTGATTAAAAAAAGTAACCGCTATTACTGCATGGTCAATAATAAGACGAAATGATAAGCGATTTTTCTTCGGACCAAAGCGACTAATCACCGCTTCTGAAACCACGTTTCCTTTCAACGTTACTTTTTCTTGATCTCCTATCTCTAATATGTCCTTTTCCTGGATATCTTCATAACGAGTCGGATAATGAGACAGTAAATCAGAAATAGTATGGATACCTAATTGATGCAAAGCCTCTAAGCGCTTTTCTCCAACATAAGGGAGGGTAGACACAGAATCATAAATTGTTTTAGTCATATATTTTCAACAGATTTAAAGTTGTAGATTCTACTTTTCGGTCTGTCTCTTACCTCCCTTTTTAACTGACTAAAAAAGACAAAAATAGGAATGGAATAAAATCCCGATCTATTTTTGCCTTTTAATTATTCTACCGACAAGATATAAGGATAAACTGGTTGTTGACCGTCATGAATTTCTACTTCTACTTCTTTAAATAGCTTTTCAATTTCAGCAGCAATTTCAGCAGCTTCATTTTCATCGCCATCTTCTCCAAGTAAAATCGTCACAATTTCGCTATCTTTTGATATCATTTTTTTCAAGGTTTCAATCGTAACCTTTTTACGGTTTGATTGGGCTACTTTGATATCCCCTTCAATAATTCCCATAAAATCATCTTTTTTGATTTTCATTCCATTGATTTCTGTATCTCTTACTGCATTCGTAACTTGCCCACTTACAACATTTGCTAATTCACTCATCATTTCAGACTTATTCATTTCTAAATCATTGGATTCATTGAATGCTAACATTGCCGTCATGCCTTGTGATACTGTTTTACTAGGGATAACGACCACTTGCAAATCACTAACTTGAGCCGCTTGATCTGCCGCCATAAAAATATTTTTATTGTTTGGTAAAAGAATGATTTTTTCAGCATTCACTTCTTCGATTGCCTTAAGAATATCTTCTGTACTTGGATTCATTGTTTGTCCGCCACTAATGACATAGTCCACACCTAAACTTTTAAATAAATTTTGAACTCCTTCTCCTGCTGCAACTGCGATAATACCATAAGGAGTTTTAGCTTTTTTATTAATTGGTTGGTGCGACTCACTTTCAAGAATCGTTTCATGTTGAACACGCATATTATCAACTTTAATTTTAAGTAATGAACCAAATTTTTGGCCATAGTTCATTACTTCTCCAGGATGTTCTGTGTGAACATGAACCTTAACGATATCGTCATCAGAGACAACTAGCAACGAATCCCCAATATCATTTAGATGGTTGCGGAATGTGTCATAGTCAAACTCGCTGTCAACTGTTTCGCCTTTGCCAATTTCAACCATGATCTCTGTACAATACCCAAATTTGATATCTTCAGTATGGATGTGGTCGGAAACACTTTTATGATGTTCCGCATTAACTAATGCTGACATTTCTTGTGGAGAAGGTTGATTGACATCTTCTTCTATAATTTTCCCAGACAACACCTCTAAGAATCCTTCATAGATAAATAATAGACCTTGTCCACCACTATCTACAACTCCAACTTCTTTAAGTATAGGCAATAAATCAGGCGTCTTAGCCAGTGATTTTCTAGCTCCGCGTACGACAGCTTCCATAACAATGATAATATCATCTGTCTCTTTTGCTTTTTTTTCGCCAGCTTTAGCAGACTCGCGAGCTACGGTTAAGATGGTTCCTTCAACGGGTTTCATAACCGCTTTATAGGCTGTTTCAACACCTTTAGTAAAAGCTTCAGAAAAGTCTTTACTAGACAATGTTTCTTTATTTTCAATTGCTTTGCCAAAACCTCTAAATAATTGAGATAGGATAACGCCAGAATTCCCACGAGCTCCCATTAACAGACCTTTAGATAGAGCTGCTGACAAATCCCCAATACTTTCAGAAGCCGTATTAGAGACTGCTTTAGCTCCGCTAGCTAATGATAAATTCATATTGGTTCCTGTATCACCATCCGGAACTGGAAAAACATTCAATGAGTTAACATATTCCGCATTTTTAGCTAACCGATTAGCTCCTGTTGCTATCATTAAGCGAAATTGCTTACCTTCTAATTTTGTAACTTTCACTACATATATCCTCCTTAGTTACTTTTCAATAAAGTGATAGTAACTATTTCTTCTTTTATAGGTCCTCATTTAGTCATTTAGTACACGAACACCTTGAACATAAATATTTACAGTATTAGCGGTTACACCTAACATTGTTTCCAAATTGTATTTTACGATTTCTTGCACATTACGGCTAACTTCAGAAACTTTTATTCCGTAACTCACAATAATGTAGATATCAACTGCTACGCCATTATCTTCTTGGCGAACGATTACTCCACGTGAATAGTTCTCTTTTTTTAGTATATCATTCAAATTATCCCGTATTTGGCTCTTACTTGCCATACCAACGATTCCAAAAATTTCAGTTGCAGCACCACCAACAACAGTCGCAATGACTTCGTTTGAGATATCTATTGTTCCAAATTGTGTTTTGATTTTAACTGCCATGTTAAAAATCCTCCTCTTGGCTAGCACGCCATAAATTACTACTCTATATTTTATCATAGCAGACTAAATAAGAAAAGAAAAACAAAGTTTCTCTATTTCTCTCCTCATCTAAAATAATACTAGGTAACAATAAAAGGCTGTCAAGTAAATTCCCTTTAAAGAAGTTCTTGCAAAGGCAACTAAATTGTGATAAATTATTAAAGTATGAGTATTGATTGAAGCTTTGCTTCGATATATCGGCAAAGGAGGAAAGACTAATGGCTAAAGAATGTGTAATTACAGGACGTAAAGCAAGAAGCGGAAATAACCGCTCTCACGCTATGAACAAATCAAAACGTACTTGGGGTGCTAACTTACAAAAAGTTCGTATCATGATCGACGGCTCACCTCAAAAAGTTTGGGTATCTGCTCGAGCACTTAAATCTGGTAAAATTGCACGCGTATAATTTTACTTAAAAAGAACCTTTCCCGTCGTTATGGAAAAGGTTCTTTTTATTTTTTAACTAACTATCTTTACTTTGAATGACTGCTATTATTCCTGATTTAAAAGAAAATGTTACGCTATCTGAGATGAATTCATTGCTTGCTAAAGAAACCGGATGAGTAAAATTTGCATTTTTCAATTGATATTTTGCATCTTTTATTGATAGTTGCTCTACAGCAGATAAACAAGTAAAGGCAAGATACTTTTTATCTTGTTCTTTCGTTATCGTATGTGTCCCTGATAAAAAATAAGATATCGTATTCTGGATATCTATTAAGCGTATTTTTGAAGCTTGCTGAAAGATTTTTGGTTGGAAGATCATGTAGATATTATTTAATAAATGATCCATTCTTCCACCAGTTGCCCCATAAATAGAGACACTAGTTGGTGTAAATTCATCAAAAGCAATTTGGACGGCCAATTCTGTATCCGTCGCATCTTTTTCAGCTTTGTAGGTCCGAATATCAGCAACTTCTTGCTTGATTTTTCTAAATTCCTCTTTTGTAACAGAATCAAAATCACCTAAAGCTATCCTAGGAACAATGCCTTGTTCCAATAAACGTATTGCCCCTCTGTCAACACCTATCCAGATAAGGTCCTTTGAATTGATGTCTGTTAGTACTGGTATTCGTTCGCAAGGTCCACCAACCATAATCGCAAGATGCTGTTCCATCTTATCTTACCGCATCCATCAATAAGGCCATTTGATTCACAGGCTCCTCTGCATTATAAATATAAGAACCTGCTACAAAAACAGATGCGCCAGCTTCCTTACATTGTTTAGCAGTCTGTTCAGCTATTCCTCCATCAACTTGGATTTCATAAGTATAGCCTCCTTTTTCTTTTAGCTCTTTTGCTGTCTTTATTTTTTTAAGTGTTTCAGGAATAAAAATTTGTCCACCATAACCAGGATTAACGGTCATGACTAAAACCAAATCAACTAATCCTAATATATGAATCAGTGATTCAATCGGTGTGCCTGGATTAACTGCAATCCCTGCTTTAACTCCTTGATCTTTTATCAGTTGAATAACGCGATGAATATGGGGTGTACTTTCAGCATGTACTGTAATAATATCAGCCCCAGCTTTAGCAAAATTTTTAACGTGCTTTTCTGGATACTCTACCATCAAATGGCAGTCTAAAGGTAATTTTGTTACCGGGCGGATTGCAGCTACAGTATCTGCTCCAAATGTAATATTAGGGACAAAATGACCATCCATCACATCCACATGGATATAATCGGCTCCTCCATCTTCTACTAAACGAATATCTCTTGCCAAATTTGCAAAGTCCGCACTTAAAATAGATGGTGCTAGTTTCATTTCTTCATCCTCATTTCTTTTCTTTATTATTGTACCTTGGTTTACGGATTTCAATTTCATTTAAAAATTGCAAATAATGTTTATACCGGTATTCTGGTATCTTATTTAGTTCGACATCCTTTTTCACTTGACACCCTGGTTCCTTTTTATGCATACATCCTCTGAATCGACATTCATCTTGTACCTCAACAAAATCAGGGAAACAAGCAGAAAGTTCTTCAGCTTCAAGTTCTAAAAAATCGATTGAACTAAAACCAGGAGTATCTGCCACTAACCCATCGTATAAAGGCAATAACTCAACATGTCTCGTTGTATGTTTTCCTCGTCCAAGCGAGCTTGAAATTTCAGCTGTTTTTAATAATAAATCGGGGGCAATGCTATTTAATAATGTTGACTTACCAGCTCCTGATTGCCCCATAAACACGGTTAATCTATTAGGGAAATAAGAAACTAATTCCTCTAATGCTTTTTTATTGTTTTCTTGTTCAGGTACAATAATTGAATAACCAATTTTTTCATATGCTGATTGTATTTCTTTTATTTGTTGCAGGGTTTCATTCGTCAACAAATCAATTTTACTAATATAGATAATTGCTCGGATTCCTTTACTTTCTAAAGTGACCAAAAAACGATCTAATAAGTTTGTCGAAAAATTTGGTTCAACAGCTGACATAACTACAACACCTATATCAACATTTGCTACTGGTGGACGAACCAATTCGTTTTTTCTAGGCAATAATTCTTGCACTACGCCTTCTTTTAAATTTCCACTTTCAAATAGGACATAGTCGCCAACTAAAGGTGTCAACTCTCTTTTTCGAAAGTTTCCTCTACCTCTAGTCTGATAAGTTTCCCCTTTATAATAAACATAATAAAAACCACTCAATGCTTTTCTAATTTGACCTTCCGGCAATAAAATCCCTCCTAATACGTGCTCTCAGTTCTACTCTACTGAATGAATCTCAAGAAAGCAAGATTTTAATCAGACAAGGTTTATTTCTTTCATGCAAAAATTGCAGATCAAAGAACTTGAAATTAGTTCTTTGATCTGCAATTCTTTATTCCGCTGTAACATTGGTATTTTCTTCTATAACTTCTCCATCTCGTTCAATACGGTAGGATCCTGTATCGCCTTCTTGGAGAACAAATGGAATAACCGTTTCAAAATCTTCTGTGATTGTAAATTTTTGAAATTCATTCTCTAAAGTATGCTCGTTATCTTTAATGTAAATGACAACTTCATTTGGTATAGGATTCGATTCTTGAGAACTGCTTTCAGATTCTTTTGCAGACTCAGACTCTGCCTTTTCTGATTCATTCGCTTTTGGTTCAACATAAGGAATAGTTACCGTTTTTGAAAAAGTTTGTTCTGGTTCTTCTCCCAATGAAATGACGACTGAGAACGAAGCACCACTAGACAATAATTCTCCTGCTGCAGGGTCTTGCGTAATGACCTGGCCTTCTGAAACTTCTCCAGAGTAATCTTCAGTTATAGTAACTGTTAGCCCCTGTTCATTCGCATAATCTTGGACACCTTTTTCAGAATAGCCAGCTAAATCCTTCATTTCGATTTTTGCTTCACCAGTACTTACTGTTAACGTAACTGTTGTTTCACTCGGAACAACCTCTTCATCTTCATCTATACTTTGTTCAATAATTGACCCCTCTGAAAAAGTATCGCTATTCTCGTCTACCCGTTCGGTAATAAACCCTTGTTCTATAAGTTCCGCTCGAACTTCTTCATAGGGTTCACCTGTATAATCTTTAAATGAAACAGTCTCTTTCCCAGAACTGATATATAAATTCACATTGGTTTCTTCTTTAACACTTGAATTGATTTCTGGATCAGTTTTTGTAACCAACCCTTCCTCAACATCTTCGCTTGTCTCTACAGTCGTTGTATTGACATATAAATTAGCTGCTAAAAGTGCGTCTTCAGCCTCTTCTTCTGACATTCCTGCAACATCTGGTATTAACACATCTTTAGGTGCTGTAAGGGCGAATGCAACCATGCCTCCTGTGATAATAAGTAAGAGTAATAATAATCCAAGCCACATTATTTTCCGCTTTTTTTTCTTCTTTGGCTCTACTTCTTTGTCTATTTCTTTATTTTTAAGGTCAAGCTCTTTTTCTTTGACAATCGCGGTTGGGGCTATAGGTACGATTGGTTCCAATATCTTTGTCTTCTCCATTAAACTAGCTGGAGTAAATTTTGACTCTTTGATTCTTTGAGGTGATAAAGAAGTCTCTAAATCAGAAGCCATTTCTTGTACTGAACGATACCTATCAATCGTCTCTTTTGCGGTTGCTTTAAGAACAACATTTTCTAAAGACTGTGGAATACGATGATCAAAATCTTTCACTGATGGAAGAGACTCTTGAAAATGCTTTAAAGCAATCGATACCGCAGACTCGCCCTCAAAAGGAACATTACCGGTTAGCAATTCATATAGAATAATACCTAATGAATAGATATCTGATTGATTAGTGGCCATGCCTCCCCTTGCTTGTTCTGGAGAAAGGTAATGAACCGATCCTAATAAAGAATTTGTTTGAGTAATAGATGTTTGCGATAACGCTACTGCAATTCCAAAATCAGTTATTTTAACTACACCAGATTCATCAATCAAAACATTTTGGGGTTTTAAATCTCTATGGATAATGCGATTTTTATGAGCTTCTCCAACAGCCGCCAGAATTTGTCTCATAATATCGAGAACTTTTTGATAGGGTATGGGGAAATTACTATGAATATAATGCTTTAGATCCATTCCTTTAATGTACTCCATAACAATGTATTGGTTGTTTTCTTCTTCCCCAACGTCATATACACTTACAATATTAGGATGAATCAGTTCTGTAGCGGCTAACGCTTCCCTTTTGAACCGTCGGATGGTGTTTTGATCATCTCTAAAGTCAAAACGCAATACTTTAACTGCAACATCTCTTTCTAAGATTAGATCTCTTGCAAGGTAAACATTTGCCATTCCGCCAGAACCGACCGATCCAATTATTTTATAACGGCCATTCAGTTTCTTCCCCTTTTCCATGATGGTTATCCCCCCCTTCTAATTCTGTCTGTACTAACATAATTGTTATATTATCATATCCTCCACGTTCATTAGCCATTGCTATCAATGTTTCAACTTTTTCTTTAGCTGATTCTTGAGTACATAAAACACTTTTTATTTCTTGATCTTTAACCATATTTGTTAAACCATCTGAACAAAGCAGTATCTGATCATTAGGTAAAGCTGGTAGAATCGTTACATCAATATCGATTTCTTCTGTTACACCCAAAGAGCGAGTCAGTACGTTTTTTCTAGGATGATTTTCAGCATCTTCTGAAGAAATTTCACCGCTTTTTACTAGTTCATTTACTAAAGAATGGTCTTCGGTCACTTGGCTTAAGCGTCCGCCAGTATAGTGGTACCCTCTGCTATCGCCAATATTTGCAATAACAAATTCTTTATTAACCAGTGCTGTTGCAACGAGTGTCGTTCCCATTCCTTCTAAGTCAGAAAATTGACGTGATTTCTCCAAAATATGTTTATTTTCAAGACTAATACAAGTCAACATCCATTGCGTAATTTGTTCAGCATCCTGTACATCGGACTCTTCCCATGAATGCCCTAAATGTGAGACCGCCATTTCACTAGCAACATCTCCACCTCATGCCTTTCGATAATTCATTCTAAATTAAATTCAAATTGATTACTATTGCTTTATAAGTACTTATAAAAATAAAAAAACCGGGAAAAGGGTTCTTCCCGTTATATTTGTATTAGCTTTTAAGTTGGTTAATTTTGTACTTTTCTTAGACAACTAATAAAGAAGCCATCTGTTCCAAAATCATGCGGATAGAGTTGAAGAGAGCCATCTTTCAAACATCCAGATAATGATTCTTCAACTTTTATAGAGGCCTGTTCAAAGTTTTTATGCGTAGCTAGAAATTTTTCAACCGTTTCTTTATTTTCTTCATTTGTTATTGTACATGTACTATAAACTAAAAGTCCACCTACTTTTAATTTTGGAGCTACTTGTTCCAAAATTCCAAGCTGTACTTTCTGTAAGTTTAATAAATCTTTTTCCTTTTTAGTGTACTTAATATCCGGCTTACGTCTCATTAAACCTAAACCAGAACAAGGAGCATCCACTAATATACGATCAAACTGTTCATTTGGAAACACTTGATCGACATTTCTGGCATCCAATTTCATCGCTACTACAACATCTTCTATGTGCATTCTTTTAGCATTTTCAGTAATCAACGCTACTTTGTGTTCATGAAGATCAAGTGCAGTTACTTTTCCACCTGCTTCAGCAGATAAGTAAGAAGCAATATGCGTTGTTTTCCCACCAGGAGCAGCACAAGCATCCAACACTTGATGATGCGGCTCTAACTGTAAAATAGGTGCAACTAATTGAGAAGATTCATCTTGAATCGTTAATTGTCCAGATTGAAATAAAGGAGAGGAAGCAAAATGTCCACCATCACTGATGATACCAACTGAAGAAATAGCACTTTTACGAACACCAAAGCCTTCTTCTTCCATGGCTTCTATGGCTTCTTCGACCGTCAAAAATTTCTCGTTTACTCGTGCACTTGAATGACTAGGATGAAGCAAAGATTCACCCATTTTTTGAGTTTCTTCTAATCCAATATCCGCAATAAATCTTTCGACTAGCCATGTTGGCATGCTCAACTCAATACTTAATCGTTCAATGGGATCTTCAATCATCTCGATGCTAGGAAATCCTTTACGATCAGCGTTTCTTAATACCCCATTAATGAATTTACTGATTCCGATATGACCTTTTTTCTTAGCCACTTCAACAGCCTCAAACAAAATCGCATGTACCGGTATTTTATCTAAATAAATCATTTGATAGATTGATAATCTCAATAGATTTCGGACCCATACATCAATTTTTTTAGCTTCACTTAAAAACGGAGCTAAATAAAAATCCAACGTTAATTTCCGTTGCAAAACACCATATACCAATTCAGTTAACAAGCGTGCATCCGCTGCGCTTAACTTATTTTTTTGAATCGCTTCATTAATCAATAAATTCGAATACGAACCTGTCTTATCCGTCCGTTCTAAAATTGACATTGCTAAATAACGACTTGTTTTTTTCACATTTCTTTTTTGCAGATTCTCATTAGTTTCCATTTGACCCTACCTTTTCTCCAACTTTTAGTTGGCTTCCCACTCCAGTTAAAAAAGCCATGATAGTCATTTTACTTCTTCCAGCTGGTTGAACTTCATTTATTTTTACAACTGTCTGATTCCCACAAGCTAAATAGAGTCCATCTTTTTCAATTCGTACAATGACTCCAGGAGAAGCAGTTGTTTTTTCTTCAGTAGGCGTCACATCCCATAACTTCAGCCTTTTCCCCTCTGCTACCGTATAGGCTACTGGCCAAGGACGCATGCCGCGAACTTGGTAATCAACTTCAGCAGCTGTCTTAGTCCAATCGACTTCTTCTTCTTCGCGTTTAATATTAGGTGAAAACGTAACTTCTGCTTCGTTTTGTTTTACCGGTGTAATGTCTCCTGCTAATAATTTAGGTAAAGTTTCCATTAATAATTCTTTGCCTAAAAGACTTAACCGATCAAATAAAGTTCCAACATCATCATCTCGAGTAATTTCTAATGATTTCTGTAAGATAATATCTCCTGCGTCCATTTTTTTCTCCATATATATGATGGAAACCCCAGTCTCTTTTTCTCCTTGCATGAGGGCATAGTGAACTGGAGCACCGCCACGATACTTAGGCAATAATGAAGCATGCACATTAATAGCTCCATATTTAGGAGCAGCTAAGAGTTTTTGCGGCAAAAATTGTCCAAACGCTGCTGTAACGATCAAGTCTGGTTCTAATGCAATAAGTGCTTCCATTTCGGGAGAGCCTGAAATTTTTTCTGGTTGAAAAACAGGTAAATTATGTTGCATAGCAGCTGCCTTAACAGGCGAAGCTGTCAAGGTCTTCTTTCTACCCACTGGTCTATCTGGTTGTGTAACAACAGCTACGACTTGATACTCAGAATCAATTAATGCTTCTAGTATTGGAACCGAAAAAGCTGGAGTTCCCATAAATATGATTTTTGTCATTCTAAGTTCGCCTCCATATAGTTTTCTAAATCTTCTGGTTTAATTTTTTGAATAATTTTATCAGTGAATAATTTTCCATCTAAGTGCTCTAGCTCATGCTGAAAAGCGCGGGAGAGGTAGTCATCCGCTTCTACTTCAAATTCATCCCCATTACGGTCGTAGTACCTTAAAACAATTGTATCTGCTCTTTTTATCGTCCCGTATACTTCTGGAAAACTCAAACAACCTTCAACATCTATCGTCTCTCCGGTTGCTTGTATAATACGTGGATTAATCATTTCAAATAAGCCTGATTCTTCATCAATTTCGACTATTGCTAATCTAAGATTGCTATTTACCTGTGGAGCGGCAATCCCAATTCCATCACTAGCAACCATTGTTTCATACATATCTTCTAATAATTGAATCATTTCATCTGTAATTTCATCTACTTCTTTGGTAGGAGTAGTCAACATTGGATCAGGGTATTTTAAAATTGGTAATACAGGCATGATTGACCTACTTTCTTTTTATTCTTTGGGCAAGTGAAAATTAATCTGTTAAACAAAATTCATCGGTTCAGAGTCAATGGCAATTTGTAGTCCTTTAACCATTTCTTTTTGGGAGTCCATTAGAATCGTTTGTAGAATAGCTTTTAAATGCGGTTCACTTTTATATTTGATGATTGTTTGATAATAATAACGATTATTGATACGGGCAACTGCTTTTGGTGTTGGACCCAACAGGATAGTCTCAGACTGTAACTGAGGTTTAATAATTTGAACAATTTGCTGCATTTTTTTTGCCGCTGTAAGTTCTTCTTCGTGACTAGTTGTAATCAGAATCGTGTAGAAATAAGGCGGATAGTTTCCTCGATGCCTTAACGACATCTCTTTTTTATAAAACGCATCATAATCATGTTCTTTTGCTAACTGAATCGCATAATGTTCAGGATTAAACGTCTGAACGATTACTTCTCCAGTCAGCTCAGCTCTACCAGCACGTCCACTCACTTGAGTCAACAATTGAAAGGTCCGCTCACTCGCTCTAAAGTCAGGCAGACCTAATCCTGTATCGGCATTCAGAACCCCAACAAGTGTAATATTTGGAAAATCCAACCCTTTTGCAATCATTTGCGTTCCTAATAAAATATCCGCTTCACCATTTCCAAAAGAAGCTAGCAATTTTTCATGCGCGCCTTTTTTTCTGGTTGTATCAACATCCATTCGGATCACTTTTGCTCCTGGTAAAACATCTCTCAGTTCTTCTTCAATTTTTTGTGTTCCAGTACCATAATACCGAATTTTATTTCCTTTGCAACTTGGGCAAGTATGCGGTATTTTTTCCTCATGACCACAATAATGGCATTTCATTGTCTTTGTGTCCATATGCAGTGTTAATGAAATATCACAATTTGGACAAGGCAAAACAAATCCGCAATCCCGGCACATTACAAAAGATGAATAGCCGCGTCGATTCAATAATAAAACGATTTGTTCTTTTTTTTCTATCCGATCACGGATTTTTTCTTGTAAAAGAATTGAAAAACTACTGCGGTTTGCTTGCTTAATTTCTTCTCTCATATCTACAATCTCAACAGCAGGTAATTCTTTTTTGTTGATTCGAGTTGGCAATTCCAATAGTGTATAAACCTTTTTTTGAGCCCTAGCCCTTGATTCTAATGAAGGCGTAGCGCTCCCCAAGATGACCGGACAATGGTGGTAATTCGCTCTCCAAATTGCTACATCTCTAGCATGATACCTTGGATTTTCATCTTGCTTGTACGTTGCTTCATGCTCTTCATCAATAATGATGACGCCAATATTTTTAACTGGTGCAAAGATAGACGAACGAGCACCTACTACTACACGTGCTTCACCACGTTCGATTTTTCGCCATTCATCATATTTTTCGCCTACAGATAAACCACTGTGCAACACGGCTACTTCTTCGCCAAATCGTCCTTTAAAATGATTGACCATTTGAGGAGTCAAAGCTATTTCGGGCACTAACATCAAAGCACTTTTATTATCTTTGAGTGTTTGAGCAATAGTCTGCAAATAAATTTCAGTCTTACCGCTACCGGTTACTCCCTTTAACAAGAATACTTCAGTTCGTTCCTCAGCTACAGCTTTTAAAATAGGCTGAATTACTTTTTCTTGTCCTTCATTTAGTTGAAAAGATACTGTCTGTTTAAACGAATGATTTTTGAATGGATCACGATAGACCTCGACTTCTTTAATTGTTAACCAATCTTTCTTTTCACCTGCTCGAATATCAGCAGCAGTAAGCAGGGTTGTTGCAGTAATTTCGCTCACACTAATTGTTTGATCATTTAATGATTGCATAACTTCTAATAGCAACCGCTGTTTTGGTCCTCTCTTACCTAAAGCAATTTTTTCATTTTCTAATTGTTCAAAGGATAATTTAGCTTGGAACATCCTTTTCTTTTTTGTTTTTGCTTGATTTTTCACTTCATAAACAACTTCAACTGCATCTTTCTTCTTCAGTTCAACAAGTTGTGGCAAAATAGCTCTATCTTCAGCTTCTTCCCAAGTGATTTCATTTTTCCCTTTAAATAAGTCAAAAAATAAATCTTCAGGTATTTCATCGATCAATCGGATTTTTTTTTCATATTTTGCTTTTAAAATAGCAGGCAGCATTGTCTGGTAACAGGTTATTTGAAAAGCATAAGTTTTATGTGCCATCGCTTTTCCTAGGAGCAACATTTCTTCGTCAAGAACGGCTGTTAAATCCATTAAACCAACAATTGATTTTAACTCGCCTTCATAATCGGTTGAGTGAGTAATCTCTACTACGAAGCCTTGGACTTGCCTCGTACCTTTGCCAAAAGGAACCGCTACACGCATTCCTTGAACAATATCTTGTTCAAATTCTTCTGGAATACGATAATCATAAGGTTTATTTGTTTGCATTGTTGGAACATCCACAATCACTTTAGCAATTGAAACCACTCATTCTCACACCTTTATTTTTTCATTTTAGTAAGGGCTACTGCTAGAATTTTTTCAGCTATTACCTGCTTACTATTTACTGCTAATTCAATCGTTTCTTCATCCAGCATAAAAATAGAAACTTCATTTGTATCTTTATTGAACCCTGCATTTGGTTTAGACACATCATTAGCCACGATCATATCTGCTTTTTTATCAATTAATTTTCTTCTAGCATATTCTTCTACATCATGTGTTTCAGCAGCAAAACCAATTAAAAATTGATCTTTTTTCTGAGTACCTAGAGTAGCTAAGATATCTGTGTTTTTCACTAATTGAAGAACCATTTCTTGTTCGTTTTTCTTGATTTTTTTAGTTGAAACATCTCTTGGACGATAATCTGATACTGCTGCAGCCATAATAACGATTGCGGCTTTTTCAAACTCAGCATTTACAGCTTGATGCATTTGGTCAGCAGTTTCAACAGGTATTAAGGTCACCCCATAAGGTGCCTTCAGGACAGTAGAAGTAGAAATCAAATGAACTTCTGCTCCTAAATTGCGTGCAGCAATAGCTAAGCTATATCCCATTTTACCTGAAGAATCATTTGTAATGTATCGGACAGGATCGATTCTTTCTTTTGTTCCACCTGCTGTGATTACGACTTTTTTATTTTTCAATGGCAAATTTATTTCTAAGTTTAATAAAAATTCTTGAATTGTATCAATAATTTTACTTGGCTCAGGAAAACGGCCTTTCCCTTCATATCCCTCAGCTAAAAAACCAGTTTCAGGTTCCATAATAAAATGTCCGTCATTTTCTAACATCTTAATATTTCTTATCGTTGCTGCATTTTCTAGCATATGCTGATTCATAGTAGGAACAATAAAAACAGGTGCGGTCGTAGCCATTAATGCAGTGGAAACAAAATTATCTGCAATGCCATTTGCAATTTTAGCCAGACTATTAGCTGTTGCTGGTGCTACAACTGCTAAGTCCGACCAATCTGCTAAATAGATATGGCTAACCTTATCTCCTTCACGTTCATCAAATGTATCTATATATACATGGTGCTTACTTAATATTTGAAAAGTCAGTGGTGTCACAAATTCAGTTGCCGACTTTGTCATGGCTACACGAACAGTAGCCCCTGCTTTTATTAAGCGTCTTACCAAGTCAGCAGCTTTATAAACTGCAATTCCTCCGGTAACATACACAACGACTTTCTTCCCTTTTAACAACTGGCATTCCTCCTGATAGAGCCTCGAAATAAATGATGCTTCTCTTCTTTATATTTTACTAGAAATAGAACCGTTTGTCTTAACTATCCTATAATTCATCGTATTAAACCATCCTGCTCTCATTAATTTTCAATAAAAAAGTGCTTCAAAGTAAGAAATACATTACTTTGAAGCACTTTAAGTTGGATATCTTATTCTTCTGGTCCAACGGTTGAAGGATCAATAACTAAATCGCCATTAATAATTTCTTCTAAAGCACGCCCAACATTCTTGTGTGACTGATATTTTTCTAACATTGGCATAGAACCTCCATCAAGTTCATGAGCTCGTTTGCTTGCTAGTGTAACCAATGAATACTTGGACTCAATTTTTTCTAATAAATTATCAATAGATGGTTCTAACATCATGATTTTACAGCTCCTCAATCATTTTTTTATATCGTTGTATCACGCGTGAAACTTTTAAGTGTTCACTTTCAATGATTTGCTTAATTTTTCTTACAGCATTTTCAACTTGGTCGTTTTCAACTGCATAATCATAATAACGCATTAAATCAATTTCTTCAATTGCTTTTGTCATCCGTTGTTCAATTATAGCCATTTCATCTGTCCCACGGCCAATAATTCGAGATTTTAACTCTTTTAAATCTGGTGGTGTTAAAAAGATAAATATTCCTTCAGGCATTTTTTCACGAACTTGAAGGGCTCCTTGAACTTCTATTTCTAAAAATACGTCCTTGCCACTTTGTAGCGTTTTTTCAACATATCCAAGAGGAGTCCCATAGTAGTTCCCTACATATTCAGCATATTCCAATAACCCTCCACTTTCAATCAAAGCTTCAAATTCTTCTTTTGTACTGAAAAAGTAATCTATTCCATCTCTTTCGCCTACTCTTTTTTTTCGAGTTGTCATTGAAATTGAATAATCAAAATCATTGTCCTCACTCTCAAATATTGCCTGTCTTACTGTCCCTTTTCCTACTCCAGATGGTCCAGAAAGAACAATTAAAAGTCCCCGTTCAGTCATGTCAAAATCCTTCCTATCATCAAAATGTTCGAAATATACTCACCCATTATCAAGATTCAACAAATTTCATCGTGTTAAGCATTTAAAAATTGTTTAAAAACAGCTAATTCTTCATTTGTTAATGTAATACCTTTTCCCATTTTTTCATGGTCAGGGCTCCAGTCACGAATGTCGAATTTAGGGGAATTCTCGTTCCAACGCACTAAATTTAATTCTTTACGCCATCCTTTAGTGTTTTCAGAAAGAACAGCTAATTCTTCCACTATCTCAAATGAAAATTTCTGATTCATTATAGACACCTCAACAATCTAAACTACTTTTCTTTTTTATCTGTTAGAGATAACTTATTCTCCAGTTTAGCATAAATTTCTATTTTCTTATAGCTTTTTATTTTTTAGAAATTACTTTTAAAAATATTTCGTTTTTTTCAAGCCTATACCGATTTATAATGGCTGTATAATTTTTGGTGTGGATGAAGAAATTAATTAAATGACTAACTCAAAATTTTTGGAGGAATAGGGTTGATTGTAGCCGCGCGTTGTATTCAATGAGAATTACAAAACGTTGGCGCTTTAGCGCAATTACGGTTTGTTTGAAGCTTGAAAGTCTGCAAGACTTCTTTTTAGGCTTCAGACGTTCCCATGGTTTCGCAAGCAAATCCGTACATTCCGGGAAAAAAATTTGTTTTGAAGCACCCACACTATTTGTTGAACAACCTTTATAATTTCAAAAAAAAGAACGTTGAATCAAGGATAGAATTCTTGATTCAACGTCTATTTTGGACTTTTTTAACCCATATCTTTAACTTTCATTAAACGAGTGATTGCGGCTCTTTCACTTTCATCTAATTTCATTTGTATAAAATAGATGGTTTCTTGATAACGAGGAATCGTCATATATTCAAGAGCGTTAACTCGGCGACGAGTCTTTTCTATTTCATTCGCCATTAATTGACATGTTTTTTCTATTTCAGATAATTCTAATAGTTGCACCATTACATCTGACATTTGCTCAATAGATGTATCTAACGAGCTGTTAGAATTAAGGTAGCCATAAAATATTTCGTCTGATTCTTCATCATCTTTATAATTGAAATTCATTACTGGTACTTTTACACTCATAATGTTTTTTTCATAAAGATCAAGACTGACGCTTCTAGGCGGGATAACTATTAATTCTTCAATAAATTTTTCATTCAATAGCGCTTTTGCCATAACGAAAGACTGCATAGCTTTTGTTAACTTTTCTTCAACTTCTGTACGCAAATCATTATTTTTCCGAATAAGTAAGATAAATTGTCTCATCAGTTCATCTTGCTTATCCTTTAATAATTTATGTCCTCGAGTTGCTGTGCTTAGTCTACCTTTTAATGTCGCTAGTTCCATCCTTGTAGGGTTGACATTTAATTTCACCATTTAGACTTACTCCCCTTTCGGCAGGTATTCGTCTAACATATCGTCTTTAATTCGTTTCAATTCAGTTCTTGGCAGAATAGATAATAATTCCCATCCTAGATCCAAAGTCTCATCAATTGTACGATTTGTATAGTTTCCTTGATTTACATATTCTTTTTCAAAGCGATTTGCAAATTCTGCAAACATTTTATCTTCTTCTGACAATGCTGAATCTCCTAAAACGACTGCTAATTCTTTAGCTTGTTTTCCTTGAGCATAAGCAGCAAATAATTGATTCATTGTAGCGGCATGATCTTTTCTCGTTTTGCCTTCACCAGTTCCTTTGTCTTTTAGACGAGAAAGAGATTGCAATGCATCGATTGGAGGTTGAACACCACTATTGTATAAATCACGTGACAATATTATTTGACCTTCCGTGATATATCCAGTTAAATCAGGAATTGGATGTGTTTTATCATCTTCCGGCATCGTTAAGATAGGAATCTGCGTAACTGATCCTTTTCCTCCGACTAAACGACCAGCTCTTTCATATAAAGTTGCCAAGTTTGTATATAGGTATCCTGGGTAACCACGACGACCTGGAACTTCACGTCTAGCTGCTGAAATTTCACGTAATGCTTCACAGTAGTTTGTCATATCAGTCATAATAACCAATACATGCATGTCTTTTTCATAAGCTAAATATTCAGCTGCTGTCAATGCCATTTTAGGTGTTGCGATCCGTTCAATAGCTGGATCATCTGCTAAATTCACAAACATAACAGAGCGGTCGATAGCTCCTGTTTTACGGAAATCTTCCATAAAGAATTCAGCTTCTTCAAAAGTAATCCCAATAGCTGCAAATACAACAGCAAACTTTTCATCTGAATTTTTTACAGTAGCTTGACGAGCAATTTGTGCAGCTAATTCTTTATGTGGCAGACCAGAACCTGAGAATACTGGTAACTTTTGTCCTCGAACCAATGTATTCAAATGATCGATAGAAGAAATACCTGTTTGAATAAACTCATCTGGATAGTCACGTGCCATTGGGTTGATTGCTTCACCATTAATATCTAACGTTTTTTCAGGAATCAATTCTGGGCCACCATCATTTACGCGTCCCATTCCATCAAACACACGTCCAACCATATCTTCAGAAACATCTAACGATAAAGGTCTTCCAAGAAAACGAACTTTAGTATCTTGCAAGTTGATCCCACTTGATCCTTCAAAGATTTGAACCATGGCTTTATCGCCATCAATTTCAAGAACTTGTCCACGTCTTTTTTCACCATTTTGCATTTGTATTTCAACTAACTCATCGAATTTGACACCTTCTACGCCTTCAACGGCCATCAAGGGTCCTACGACTTCATTTATTGTACGATATTCTTTAAGCATTTGTTTCCATACCTCCTTCTGAAACAACTACATGAATAGCTTCTTTGATGTCATTTCTTAATGCTTCAAATTTAGCAATTTGATCTTCAGGGAAGTATTTAGATTTAGCAATCTGCTCACGAGCAGCTGCCGTACCTTTTCTGATTTCAGCGAAATAAGCACCAAGTTCCATACCAGCTCTTGCTTCATCTTCAAAACTCAAGATAGTAGCCAACATTTCATATTGTTTTTCTCTTGATGTATAAGTATCTATATCATCAAAAGCGTTTTGTTGTAGAAAATCTTCACGAATCATTTTAGCAGTTTCTAATTTCAAACGGTCTTTTTCTGATAAAGAATCTACCCCAACTAGTCGAACAATTTCTTCTAATTCAGATTCATCTTGCAGAAGTAATTTTGTTCTTGTAACCATACCTGACCAATCTTTGCCTAAAAGATTTCCAATGTATTCATTCAATTCATTAGAATATAACGAATAAGACGTTAGCCAATCGATAGATGGAAAATGACGTTTTTGAGCTAATAGATTATCCAAACTCCAGAATACTTTTACTACTCGTAATGTATTTTGTGTTACCGGCTCAGATGTATCTCCTCCAGGAGGGGATACTGCTCCAATAGCTGTTATACTTCCTTCACGACCTTCTGAACCTAAAGTGATTACTTTACCTGCACGTTCATAATATTCTGCAATACGACTACCTAGATATGCTGGGTAACCTTCATCCCCTGGCATTTCTTCTAAACGACCAGACATTTCACGTA
This sequence comes from Carnobacterium pleistocenium FTR1, assembly GCF_000744285.1. Taxonomy (NCBI): domain Bacteria; kingdom Bacillati; phylum Bacillota; class Bacilli; order Lactobacillales; family Carnobacteriaceae; genus Carnobacterium; species Carnobacterium pleistocenium. The sequence goes on from NZ_JQLQ01000002.1 coordinate 1,656,106, forward strand.
AAGCTTCTGCCCAACGAGAAGTCGAATCCGCCATGATAGCTACACTGTAACCCATGTCACGGAAATACTCTGCAATCGTGATTCCTGTATAAATTGAAGCTTCACGAGCCGCAACAGGCATATTAGACGTATTGGCAATCAAAATAGTTCTTTCCATGATAGATTCACCCGTATTAGGATCAATTAGTTCTGGAAATTCATTGATTACGTCCGTCATTTCATTTCCACGTTCACCACAACCTACATAAACAACTAAATCAACATCAGCCCATTTAGCGATTTGGTGTTGCACAACTGTTTTACCGGCACCAAAAGGACCCGGTACAGCTGCTGATCCACCTTTAGCAACTGGAAATAGTGTATCAATAACACGTTGTCCTGTTACCATTGGTTCAACTGGATTTAATTTTTTAGCCGTTGGACGACCTTGTCGAACAGGCCATTTTTGCATCATGGTAAACTCTTTTACGCCTTCATCTGTTTCGATACTATAAATAGTATCATGAATAGTAAATTGACCTTGTTCAATTGATTTAATCGTTCCTTCAATACCATGTGGAACCATGATTTTATGAGAAATAACTTTAGTTTCTGGAACAGAACCCACGATGTCTCCTGTAGATACTTTTTGTCCAACTGTAACGGTTGGGGTAAATTCCCATTTTTTTGAACGATCTAACGGTTCAATGCTTACTCCTCTAACTAAATAGTTACTTTCGGTCTTTTCCATAAATTTATCTAAAGGACGTTGAATTCCGTCAAACATTTGTGCAATCATTCCAGGCGCTAATTCAACAGATAACGCATCTCCTGTCGTTTCAACTGGTTCCCCAGGTCCAATCATAGATGTTTCTTCATAGACTTGAATAGAGGCTACATTGCCGCGCATTTCAATAATTTCGCCGATTAGGCCTAGTTTTCCGACTTTACAAATATCTTGAATATTCGCTTCTTCCATTCCTTCAGCTGTAACTAAAGGACCGGAAACACTAACGATTCTTCCTATTTTCAAACTCGTAACCTCCTATAAAATATTTTGTCCAACCGCTTTTTCAACATTTTCTTGAATGCGGTTTTTACCGATATCTAGTGATCCTAAATGATTTGGAATCAGTATCACAGCAGGTGAAATCACTTCATCATATCGTTTTATAGTATCTGGAATCAATTTACCTAATGGTTCCGTCAAATAGATAACACCATAATTTTCTGATGCTAAACAATCGATTGTTTTTCTAGCTTCTTTAGCTTCAGATGCGAAAAAAACATCAAAACCTAAGATTTTAAATGGCAAGATAGAATCTTTATCTCCGACCACACCGATTTTATGAGACATAGTTTGTTCGCATCCTTTCTCTAATAGCTGAAATTGGAAGATCATTCTCTTTGCCAACTAGTATCAGTCTTAAATTCTTCACTTCATTCTCTTTAGCATAAAGATAAGCGATAATTGGTAATGGTCCAAAAACTTCAAGTTTAGCAGCTTTTATTAAATTAATGAAAGCATTATCTGTTTCTAAATCTATTTTTTCAGGTGATAATTCACTTGTCTTATCGTCAATTGACGATAAAATAATCGCTTTATATTTAGATTCAGCAAGTTTTTTTCCTGCACTAACTAAATCATCTGCTCCCATTTGAACGAGTTGATCTTTAGGTATCGTCCCTGAACTAGATAGAATAGTTGTTAAAAAATTACGCGTTCTTTTTTGACGAATGGCTCTTGTTAAAGTAGATAAATTATTCATATCAATATAAAAAGTTATTATATCTAAAATTTTAGCGTCGTTTATATTTTCTGCAATGTGTCTTAAATGAGTAAAGTAACGACGATCAAGAATAATATCGATGGATTGACTATTTTTATATTCCTCATAATCATCCATTGCCTCTTTGATACTGATTAAATAATCTTCATTCAAATCATTCGATCTTTTTGTTTCAACGGCTTGTTTTAATACTGAAATAGGTTCTTTGCCAATATCTATAAGCAATGATTCAAAATTTTCTCCAGTAACTTTTTCTTTTAATAAAACTTTTAAATTATGATAAGAATAGCGCAATGAAAACAACTCAATTAAATCAAGATTAGGAGTAATTTTAAATAAATCAGTATAGACAGACTGCAATTCATTCATCAATAGCGTATCGTAATTCTTAGTCTCCTTTAACTCTTCAACATCATTTCGATAAGGAGTATCTTTTAACAGATTTACCGCTTCTTCAAAACTATTGGCTTGTAACATCCGTTCATATTGATCATTTCTAAGGAGACTGCTCTCATATACACGGACCCGTGTATTTGCGCCAACAAAGTCTGTTGATTCCATTATTTCCTCTCCTTTTTTTAATCAAATAATTTTTTTGAAACTGATGAAACAAGTTGTCCCTTAATGTCTTTGATCAATTCATCAAAAAGATAATTGTATTGTATCCCATTTTTTTTAAGAATGAAGCCATTCTTTTTAGAAATGACTTCAGTTGAAGATTCAATATTAGCTACTTTTTTGGCTGTATTATTAATCCAGTCAGTTGATACTTTATCTACCGAATTTTGACCTAATACCAATTCAATAGATTCACTATTTTTATGCTGCTGTAAAACCAGCAATAAAAATTGTTGAAATTCTGAATCTGTCCATTGATTCATTTGTTTTTCAGCTTCATTAAAAGCTGCTCTTAACACTTTTTGTTTTTCAGAAAGTATTTGATCTCTTTTATTGATTTGAAGCGTATGTTTATCTTGTTCAAATTGTCTTGCCAAACGAGAATCGATTAAAGTTACTTGTTTGGCTTTTTCTTCAGCTAACTTATCATCTGATTCTGATTGCATTTTTACATTTTCAGCTTCGGCTTTTTTTATTTTATCTTGCACTCCAGCTTTTTTATTTTCAATTAAACGGTCTGTTAATAATTTCAAATCTGACATTTTCCCGCCTCCATTCTTTCTCTTTTTACAATAAATGGAATTATTATTATTAAGCGTTAAATATCATTAGGAATGAAATAACGAAACCTAAAATTGCATACGTTTCAACCATGGCTGCAAATACGATTCCTTTAGTAGCATGTTCTGGTCTTTTTGCTAAAATTTGGATACCTGCTGCTGCTACACGCCCTTGAGCTATACCAGAAGTTAATCCTGTAAAAGCAATTGGTAGTGACGCCATAAACATGTACATACCTTCAACCAAGGTTGTATCAAACCCAGTGTTTAAATAAATTAAGAAAGCAATAACAAATCCGTATAATCCTTGTGTCCCTGGTAATAGCATTAAAATTAAAGATTGACCGAATTTTTCTGGTTGTTCAGTTACTAAAGCAGCAGCTGCCTCACCAGCAATACCGACACCTTTAGCTGACCCTGTTCCTGCAAATAATGTAGCAAACGCAACACCTAAAGCTGCAAATACTATTCCACCGTTTTCACTAAAAAAAGTTACCCAATTTTCCATTATAAAATTCCTCCATTAATATTCATTTTTTTATTTGTTGGTTCTATTTTTTAAATATATATGTTTTTCAAAAGTTTTAAAAGGACTTAACGCTCTTCCTCCTCCTTCGTAGAATTTACCGAAGAATTCAACATATTGAAGTCTTATTGTGTGAATATACGCACTTAAATATGTTAAGAAGATATTTAGTGAGTGTAAGACGATAAATAATAAGGCACCGATTGTGAATTTTAATGCCGTTGGAAAAATATCTACAATAGAATTAAATGCTACCGCAATACTCCCACCGGAAACTCCTAATGCCATTAAACGAGTATAACTTACTATATCTCCAATATAATTGGTTGCGCCATAAATATTGTAAAGACCTAAACCAAAACCAGCTGCTTTATTATCAGATGCCAACATAGTCATCAAGATAATTCCAATGACATTTGCAATAATCACAACATAAGAAATGGTTTGTACAAGATCATTATTCCAGAACGTCATATTGATTACTAAAAGACCAACTCCTAATAGAATAAGAGCCCATGCTGTTCCATCAATATAACTAGCTGCTCTTTGATGTTTACGCCATTTTATACCACCATTTAAAATCAACCCATAGACCAATTGGATAAATCCAAATACAACAGATAAGATTAAAATGGTGATTACATCATTCGTAATGGACAATAATTGGAATGGCAAATCATACCCAAAGAAACTCCCATAAATAAATCCCCAAGCTATGACTGAATAAGATAAATAATGAAAGAGTTGAACAAAGTTTTGCATACTCTTTTCAAGCTTGAATAATTTTGAAGCGACTAAAGTTGCTACCCAGAGTAATATTCCATACCCTAAATCAGCACTCATCATTCCGAAAAAGACAAAATAAAAAGGCATCATAAACGGAGTAGGGTCTACATCATCATATTTAGGCATACTGTACATTTCTGTAATGCTTTCAAAAGGTTTCACTAATTTATTATTCTTTAAGACGACTGGCACTTTAGCGTAGTCCTTAAATTTAATTTCATCCGCGATAACAACGTAATTTTCTTTCCCAACCTGTTCATCTAAAAGGCTATTCAATTCAGGAATTCGTTCCTCTTCTAACCAACCATTCAAAATAAATAAGTCATTACCATTTAGCAGCAAGGTTTTTCCAATTTCTCTTTCAACTAAATTATAATAATATTCCTCGCCTAGTTGCAACTCTCTTACTTTTTCTTTAAATGACCTTATTGTACCTTTAAGTTCATTTTCCTCTTTTTGTACATCTTTAATTTCTTTAAGCGCCGTCTTTAGTTCATCTTGTGGGTGCATCTTATATGGATAAACAAGTCTTGATAATTGAAATTGATCAAAAACTTCTTCCGTTAAAGATGCTAAATTTGACGGTACTAAAATTAAATAAGAAGCTTCATCTTTATAATGAAATATCTTTTTAAAATAGCTGTTTTCTACTGCTGCGACTGCTTCTTCAAAAGATTCAACATTACCAGAAGCTATGCTGCCAACAGTCCCATACATTAGCTGAAATGATTTCAAATCATTGGGATTGAAATTCATATTCTGCCATTTACGAAAAAACTCTTCTTTTTCATTAAGATTTTTTTTCATCTGATCTAACTCAACTAGTCGTTTTTCATTTTTTTCTAATTCAGTGATTGTTTGCTTCAAATCAGAATTAGCGACATACTGTTCAAGGTCTTCAAGAGTATACTCTTCACGACCTTTTTTTAATTTTTCAATCATACCTGGTTTAGCAATATGTTGTTTTAAAAAAAGCAATACTCCTTGAATTTCTTTTAACTTTTCCTCATAGATAACACGTTTTTGAGGTGCTGTATCTGTTGAATAATATTCAAGTAATTCAGGTTCTTCTAAAGTAGATAATTCAACTAATTCAAGTCTTTGCAATTCTTGTACTGCCTTTAATAAAGAATCTTTATTTCCTTGTTCAGCTAAAAGTGTCATTTGTTTCATTTTAGCTATTGCCATAGTGAGTGCTTACCTCCTTTACAATATGATCAACAACACTATTTTGTTTGTTTTCTACCGATTTAAGCATCGCTTCTGTTTCAATAGATAATTCTTGATCAACTGTTTGCTTTACTTCTGCTAACTGATCACGATAAATGGCTTGTTGACTAGCTTCGTAATCTTGTAATTCTTGTTGCATATTTTGATCATTTTCTTTGATTCTTTCTTTAATAGACTGATTGATTTCTTGAATTTTTTCTTCTCCATTAATCTCAATTTGTCGGGCTCTCTCTTCTGCTTCTTTTACATATTCAATTACTTCCAAACTCATCTTTACACCCCCTTAAAATACAAAAAAAGACATCGCTTAAGGAATCTTCTTCTCACCCCTTGAAGAAAATATCCTTGAAAGCTAATGCCCCAACCATTTTTTATTTAACTATCAATAATTTAACATAGGATTCACTCATTGTCAAGTTATAAACTCTTAATAGTCAACGTTTAGAGCATTATTTCAGCCATATAATTTTCTCATTAGCATTCATTATATATGAAGAAAATTTAACAATATACTTAGATTCCCAAAAGAAGTAAAACTACTTTCATTAGTATATCGACTGTTTATTTTACTTATTAAGGCTTTGTTGAGTTAAAGAACACTGCTTATTTTCTTGTTTTCCCAAATGAGAATAGTGCAACCGATCCAAATCCAGTATGTGTCGCAATTGTAGGGCCATAAGGGTGTATTTGTATATCTTTCACCTTTATTTTTGATTCGATTTCGTTTTTGATCCATTCAGCTTCTTCTGGGACACCAACATGACCAATAAAGATAGTTTGATCCTCAGGGTTCACCATACCCTCAATGGTTTTATTAATTAAGTAGTGTAATGATTTTTTTCTTCCTCTAACTTTAGCAAAAGGAACTAAACCACCTTTTTCATTTATAACGATAATAGGTTTAACATTTAGAACACTTCCAAGTGTTGCGGAGACAGACGAAATTCTTCCACTACGTTCAAGATGTTTAATATCATCAACTGTTACCCATGAATGAAGTTTCATTTTATTGTCTTCTATCCAGGTTACAACTTCTGCTAAAGATTGACCTTCTTTTTTTCTATTTACAGCTTCATACACTAAAAGTCCTTCTCCCAAGCAAGCAGCTTTACTATCAATAATCGTTATATTTACTTGTTCATACGTTTCTTTCAGCATTTCTACAGCTGCTACGGCATTATTGTACGAACCACTTAAAGCTGAAGATAAACCTAAAAATATCACAGGTTGTCCTTTAACAACATATTTTTTGAAGACTTCTATAAATGTTCCAATATTAACTTGAGAACTGGTAGCTTTCGCACCATTTTTTAAAGCCTCAAAAAAAGCATCTCTATCAAAGCTTTCTCCCATATCATCTAGAAGATCTTTTCCTTCAAGATTGATCATTAACTTTATAATTTCGATATCGTTATTTTTTATAAAAGCTAAAGGCAAATCACAACATGAATCTGCAATAATTTTATAATCCATTATTAAAACTCCTTTTTCATAAATCTATAGATTCTTACTTTTCATTATGCCATTTTTCCAGAAAAATAGAAACTTTTTAAAAAAAATTAAACAGCTTGCTTTGTTGAACGTTTGTTCGTATAATATAATTATCAAACAAACGTTCGGAGGAATTCAGATGAAAAAAAACACAGTAGAAGAGCAAGTTCATCCCTTTAACTTTTTGCAAAAAAAATTCTTTTTATCTAATGCAACCAATGAAATGGCTTTTTTTCCGCAAATGCCTAAAGAACAGATTACTTTTTTCTTGAATCAAGCTTTTACTAAAAAGAAGAAAATCACTTTACAATTGAATCAATTAAAAAATAGATCATATTTAACTGAAGCTACTGGTTACATTAGATACACTCCTTTTAAAAAATCACAAATTGTTTTAGAAAATCCTCTTACTCATGTGACTTATCTGATCCATCCCAGTGATATAAGGTATATCCGACTACCTTAAATCACTTTTTACTTAGTTCTCTAAGTAGTTCTTTACTTTATAGCTGATTTTAAAAAAAACTCTCCTTAGCTAAATTAGATCAAGCTTCATCTAATTTAATCACTAAGGAGAGTTTTTTTTTAATTGGCTCGCTAATTTTTAAACTTACTTAGTACATAACCAGTTAGGACAATCTTTTATTGTTTTTTGTTGGATCTAATTTTTTCTCGATCCATCCTAATGCCAAATCACTAATCACTGCCATCAATGCAGTTGGAATTGCACCTGCAAGAATAATAGCTCCTCCATCGGTTACATTTACTCCTCGAGTAATAATATCACCTAAACCACCGGCACCAATAAAGGTCCCAATTGCCGTTACACCAATACCGACTACCATAGCATTACGAATCCCAGCCATGATAACAGATAAAGCTAACGGAAGTTCAACCATGTAGGTTAACTGCCATCTTGTCATCCCCATTCCTTTACCTGAGTCTAAAATATTTTCATCTACGCTTTGAACTCCTGCATAGGTATTTTTAATGATTGGCAATAATGAATAGAGAAATACGGTTGTAATAACAGTATTTACACCTAAACCAAGGCCTAACATTAAAATAGACAACATTGCTAATGAAGGAATCGTTTGAATCACGTTAGCAGCCCCTATTACCCAGTCTGCTAATTTCCCATGACGAGAAATCCAGAACCCAAGAGGAACGCCAATAATTCCGGCAAAAAGCACACCGTAAATCGATATCAAGAAGTGGCGAAGAAATTGACTCCAAATATATAGACCATTTTCTGAGAAGTAATAAAATAATTGTTCCCATAAACTCATTTGTGCCATCATTATTGTTCGCCCCCTTCCATTACTTCAACTGCTTCAAAGTAATTATTTTCTTCTAAAAAATCATCTGCTACAACTTTAGGTTCAATTAAATTATTATCTGAAATATAGTTTAATTCTTGCATTTCTTCATCTGTTATAGAGTTTTGTAATTTCAATAAAACTTCATTTAATTCAGGATAAGCTTCTAATACTTCGAAGGTCGCAACCGGGCTTGCATCATATGGTGGAAATAACTGTCTATCATCTTCCAATACAACTAAGTCATAACTTCTAATACGACCATCAGTTGAATATCCTAATACCACATCCATCTCTCCGGCTTGCAAGGCATTATAGACTAGCCCAACTTGCATAGGATAAACACGATTAAAATCGAAACCATACGTGTTTAAAAAAGCATCATAACCGTCTCCTTCACGTTGAATCCAAGATGTATCTACTCCCGCATCTAATTCACTAGCTATATCTTCTAAATCGCTAATGGTAACTAAGTCATATTGATCCGCGAGTTCTTGTGTCACCATAAAGGCATACGTATTTGCAAAACCATATGACGGAAACCATTTTTGGTCAAATTCATCATCAAATCCAGCTACTACAAGTTCCAATGCTTTTTCAGGATCAGTAATTGGATCTTGTCCTAGCTCACCAGTTAAAGAAGTTCCTGTGTATTTTATTGAGGCTATATTGGCATCTCCACCAACTAAAGCTTGATGATTTAAAGAAGATGAGCCTAAATTATTTACGATTTGAGCATCTATGTCAATGTAATGCTCAACCATTCCTTCAACAATATAACCAATAATTTGCTGTTCTGTCGTTGAACCACCTGTAATCGTGATTCCTTCTTCATTAAATCCACTACCTAACCCTGGTAACGAGCAACTGCTTAATACTGTTGCTGTCAGAAAAAGGGCAGCAATTTTTTGAATTTTCTTCATAGTTGAAGCCCTCCTATTCATTTCCTTGCACAGTTCTAGGTGTTACTTTCTTTTCTAATTTTCCTAGTCCAAAGTCTGTTAACAGTGCAAGAATAGTTACAGGGATGGTCCCACCAATAATTAGACTGGGAATAAAAAGATTTAATCCATTAAAGATAAAATCACCTAATCCTCCAGCACCTATAAATGATGCTAAAGCAGCCCAAGATATAACATAAACACCTGATAACCGGACTCCTGCCATAATAACTGGCGCAGCTTGAGGTAACTCAACACGACGAATCATCTGTAGATTGGTCATTCCCATCCCTTTACCTGCGTCACGTAAATTAACATCTACTCCATTCATACCAATATAAGTATTTCTCAAAATAGGCAATAATGAATAGATAAATAATGCAGCGATTGCCGGTACTTTTCCAATTCCAAACAATGGAATCATTAAAGCTAGTAATGCTAAAGATGGGACGGTTTGTAGAATGGTAGCTAGACCAATAATAAATTTGGCGCTTTTTTCAAATCTCGTTAACATTACCCCCAAAGGGACAGCTACGATTACACCTAGCAATAACGCAAATGCTGAAATATAAAAATGTTCCCATGTCTTCAGGAGCAAGTCAGAGCCATTTGTTGCAAAAAATTCAGCCATTATTTTCCCCTCCTTTAATCATTAATTTCCTCAGGACTGGTCGTTTCAAGTGCACTAACTTTTTCGCCTTTTTCTTCTTCTTCGCCCCATATTGTATCGTAAACAATATCCACTAATGATGTACGAGTAACCAGACCAATTAATCGATTTTTATCATCAACAACTGGAATATTTTTAAATCCACGTTTCAATATTTTTTGAACAGTATCTCTCAAAAAGGTTCCTTCTCGGACAAAAGAAACTTCTTCTTTCATAATATCCCCTACACTTGTAGCGTGTTTGCGGTTACGATTGATTATTTCAATGTCTACATATCCCTTTAGGACACCCGAATCATCCGTAACAAATAACGAATCTACTCGTTTATCTCTCATCAAACGTATAGCTTCTGAAAGAGTTTTCCCAGGAGTTACTGAGACTGGATTCTTTATCATCACTTGGTCTACTGTTTGGATATTTGGCCTAGCCATGATCAATCGATCCTCGCCAATAAAATCTTCTACAAATTGATTAGCCGGTTCAGCCAATATATTATCGGGCGTGTCGAATTGTACTACGCGTCCGTTTTGCATAATAACAATACGATCAGCTAATTTTAGAGCTTCATCCATATCATGAGTCACAAAAATAAATGTTTTCCCCATCTCTTTTTGTAGCTCTTTTACTAATTCTTGTAAAGCATCTCTAGTAATTGGATCCAGTGCTCCGAATGGTTCATCCATCAAAATAATATCTTGATCAGCTGCTAAGGCACGAATAACACCAATTCTTTGCTGTTGTCCTCCTGAAAGTTCACCTGGATAGCGCGCTAGGAATTCTTTTGGCATATCTACTTTTGCAAGTAGTCGTTCAGCGGATTCTCGCTGCTCTTCCTCTGACCATTTTAATAGTTTAGGAACCATCACAATATTGTCATAGATTGTCATGTGAGGCATTAGGCCGATTTGTTGAATAACATAACCAATTTTCCTTCTTAATTGAACAGGATCTTTCTCCATAATATCTTCTCCATCAATTAAAATCTGACCTGACGTTGGCTCGATCATTCGATTTATCATTCTCATTGAAGTTGTTTTACCACTTCCACTTGTACCAATAAAAACAATAAACTCTCCATCATTAAATGTGAGGTTAATATTATCAACGGCTTTTTTTCCACCTTTATATACTTTGGAAATATTTTTAAATTCTATCAATCCATTCACCTCATTAGTATAATTTCTTTTTTTTACTATCAACAATTTTATTATCTCAAACATTTTCTATTCATTCAAACTTACTGATTTTTCTATGAAAAAGCAAGTTAAGATTAGTATTTAGATTTCCTGAGCTCATAATAAACTGCGACTTATACGTAACAATCAAATCATTTTATTTTCAATTACTTATTTCAGTTTGGTTTATAATATTGGAGAAAATAATCGTGAAAAAGTTTGTTTCAATTTCAACCATTTAGACTGATTATCTAGCATTTCTTGTGTTAATAGATAACTATTTTTCATATCTTCATAGAAAGAATTTTGTTGTTGTTGCGCAATTTCAAAATCATAAATAAATACGTTTACTTCAAAGTTCAGCTTGAAACTTCGAATATCAAAATTTGCTGTACCAATTGAACAAATATCTCCATCAACAACTACCGTTTTAGCATGCAAAAATCCATTATCATAAATATAAACTTCTGCTCCAACCGCTACCATTGCTGCAGCATAATACATTGTTGCTCGGTATATAAAAGGATGATCTGGCTTATTCGGTATCATAATTTTTACATCAATACCAGACATAACAGCAATTTGGATGGACTCTAACACTGAGTCATCTGGTACAAAATAAGGTGTTTGAATAAAAACAGATTCTTTAGCCATACTGATCATTTTGATGTACCCTTTTTTGATTTGTTCAAAATCTGAATCAGGACCACTTGATACAACTTGAACATTTGAGTGCCCTTTTTTATCGATCAAAGGGAAATAGTTTTCTTCATATTCCAACTTGTGCTTAGGAACAGCTGCATTCCAATCCATCAAGAAACGACTTTGAAGTGCTAGAACCGCATTACCTTGAATTTTCAGATGTGTGTCTCGCCAGTAGCCAAATTTTTTATATTCACCTAAATATTCATCTCCAACATTAAATCCACCAGTATAACCGATTTTCCCGTCGATAATAACAATTTTACGGTGATTACGATAGTTGAATCGTAAATTAATAATTGGAAGTTTCGATCCAAAAAAAGACTCAGCTTTTCCACCTAATTTTTTTAGTGTCTTAAAAAAGCTAGGTTTCAATGATCGAGAACCTAATGCATCATAAATGACCAAAACATCAACCCCTGCTGCTGCACGTTCTTCCAGTGCTTTAAGAACACGGTTACCTACTTTATCATCATGAATAATATAATAAATCATATGAATATGGTGTTCAGCTTTAGAAATGTCTTCAATCAATGAATCAAACTTTTTGGCACCGTCGGTAAATATTTCAACCTTATTTCCTTTGGTTAAAATGGATTCATCACTTTCTAAAAATAAACTAGCCATTTCTTTTGCATTTTCTGTAGCTTGTTTAGCAGATAGCAAATCTTCATCCTCTGCAAGAATATCTTTTTGAGCTTGAACAAGCTCTGGCATTCCAATATTCTCTTGGGATTTGATATCAAATATTTTATCACGAGTCAATTTTTTACCAATAAATAAATAAAAGATAAAGCCAATTCCTGGCAAAAGAATCAATACGAGCAACCATGCCCAAGTAGCAGCAATATCACGTTTTTCACGAAATACCGTGATAATAGCCAAAATAGTATTTAAAATAAAAATGCCTAAAAGTATGTATATAATTATGTTCATCGAATTATTCCTTTCCAACTTTTCTATTGACTAATCTTACTACGTCCTCTTTTTTTTAGCTACTAGAAATTGGCTGTTTCTTAGAAATACTTCATAAAAAAAAGAGATTAGAATCAGTGTCTAATCCCTTTTTCTATGCAATTATTTAGATAAATTTATGGCTATCTTTTTATCAGAAATAGCGTTGAAGTAGTCTTAGCCATGATACCTAAAACGATACTTGTGGCTATTCCTGTTGCTAATGCACTTCCGCCATTCGCAATGAAAGAGTACCATAATGGATTCATGCCTTCTGGAGCATAGCTTCCCCAAAAATAATAGCCTGCGATAAAATGCCAGAAGAAACGAGCAATTGTGCCAATCGTTGTTCCTATTATAATGTATTGATACTGTCTAACTTTATTATTCTCTTTAAAAGCAAGATATAAAGGTTTCCTAACAATACCTGCAAATCCAACAAATGAAAAGGCAACGAAATATTCTATAAAACCCTGTACTGGATGCAAGATACTAGCGGTCCCAATTAAAAAATGCAATATTCCCCATAGAAAACCCGCTCCTGAAGCTGCTATAAAGCCATATCTAAAAGCAAATAATGTTAGAGGGATCATCCCTAAAGAAATAGTAAAACCCGTTCCAATATTAGTTGGAATCAAAGACAATACAATTGCTAAAGCAGCAAACACCGTTCCTTCTATCCAAACACGTAATCGATCACTTCTCAAAAAAAACTCCTCCTTTAATATGTTGAACAGTGCCAAACATCAAAGGAGGAGCTCGAATTATTATTTTAAAAAACAATATTCCGTCCCCGTCACAATCCCTACGCTCGTATTAACGAACAGGTTCCAAGGGTTAGAATCACTTGATTCAATCTCAGCTTTTTACGGCACCCCTTTGTGATGGTTGTTCATTCAATTTTCTTTACATTTATTATAGTACGTTTATTGTTTGAAATTGTCAATCTTCATTCTGTTTTTATATTAGTTCGTTATATGTTTAGCATAGACAAACTTATATTCATCTGATTCTTTAACTTTATTTCCGGTATTTTTAAACCCTGATTTTAAATACATCATTTGTCCACTGATGTTTTCATAATCAATTAATAAAATGATCTCATTAATAGAAGAGAAATTTCTTTTTATGAATTCAGGCAACTTTTCCATTGACGCTTTTCCATATCCCTTTTTTTGATAGCGCTTGTCAACTGAATGGTTTTTTAACAAGATTGCATGGGGATTTGAAGTATACTTTAGAATAGATTTTCCTGTTTGAAGGATAAAAAAACCCACCATCTTCTTTTTATCTAAAATTAGAATTGGGTATTTTTCATATTCATGCAAGCTTTCTGTCATCGCATCCATTGGCATCACCGTATATGCGTTTTCCTCTATTACATAATTTTCTATCATCTGAATATCGCCTACAGTTGCTTCTAGTAATATAAGTCCTTCTACTCCATCCATAAGCTAACCTCTCCCCCCTATCTCATTGCTTTAAATTAAAGTAGTCATTTAATAGAAATTCACCTTTCCCCATCCCACTCAGCGAAAAATTCCTCCAGATAATCCTCCATATAACTATGTCTTTTTTCTGCTAATGCTTTACCAACAGTTGTATTCATGCCATTTTTTAGTTTTAATAATTTTTCATAAAAGTGCATAATAGCAGTATCTTCACCAGAACGATATTCTTCTAATGTAAGATGATCGCCACGTGCTTTTTTTGCCGGATCATGAATCAAGCGGTTTTTTGATCCTGAATAAGTCATTGTTCGTGCTATTCCAATTGCGCCAATTGCATCTAAGCGATCTGCATCTTGAACAATTTTACCCTCTATAGAAGACAATACTACTTTATTTGTTCCGCCCTTATAAGACATATGAAGGATAATTCCCATTATTTGCTGAAGCTCTTTATTCGTCAATGAATACTGTGACAACCAGTTTCTAACTTTATATTCTCCATCGGCTTCTGATTTATTCAACTTTCCATCTGCTACATCATGCAAGAGAGCTGCTATTTCACAAACAAAAAGGTTTACATCTTCTTGTTCATTTTCAGCTATCTTTCTAGCTAAATTTCTGACTCGCTGGATATGCCACCAGTCATGACCACTAGCATCATCTTTTAACAATTGATATACATACTCTTCTGTGTTTTTTATTATTGATTTTTGCGCTTTTGTTAACACTGAATATCCACCTCTCTTACAACCCTTATGAACTACCTAAATTAAGTCTATCAATCCCTTAAAAAAACTACAAGTTTTATCTCTGTTCTTTATACTACATCTTTTATAGAATCCTCCAAAAAAAAGGAATGAAAGCGTGTTTTAAAAAGTTTCTCCTTTTTCTTCTCTTTACTCTAAAGATTGTTATGAAAGGAAATAAGAGATAATAAGACGTGTTTTTTAATGAGCCGTCATTTTTTATTCTTTCACATCCATGTTATACTTGTAATTGTGTTTCATTCAACAATATTCTTTTTGTGAAAAGTGGTTGTTAATTTTTCATGAAAAGAATTTTAAAAAAAATCACTTTTCACGGTGGTTTGCTTGTCAATTTATGAATCTTTTCTCTCTCAATCATTTTGATTTATATAGATGAGATTCATAAATAAAAAAAGGAAGGGGTTGTTATTTTTGTCAAAAATAACTATTGAAAATGTAACAAAAGTATTTGGTAAAAAAACACCGCAAGCCTTAGAACTGTTAAAACAACAGAAATCTAAGCAAGAAATATTTAAAGAAACTGGGGTTACCGTTGGAGTCAACAATGTTAGCTTTACAGTTGAAGAAGGCGAAATTTTCGTCATCATGGGATTGTCCGGTAGTGGAAAGTCAACTCTTGTTCGGATGTTTAACCGTCTGATTGATCCTACTGAAGGTAATATTTATGTAGATGATGAAAACTTATCTACTATGGATAAGAAAGCATTACGTCAAGTACGAAGAGAAAAAATGAGCATGGTCTTCCAAAATTTTGGTCTTTTCCCTCATCGCAGTATTTTAGAAAATACTGAATACGGATTAGAGATTCAAGGTGTAGACAAATCTGAAAGACAACAAAAAGCTCAAAAAGCTTTAGATAATGCAGGGCTAGGAGATTATAAAGATCAATTGCCTAAACAATTATCTGGTGGGATGCAACAAAGGGTTGGACTAGCACGTGCTTTAGCTAATGATCCTGAAATCTTATTAATGGATGAAGCTTTTTCAGCATTAGATCCGTTGATTCGTCGTGAAATGCAAGATGAACTAATCGAACTTCAATCCAATGTTAAAAAGACGATCATTTTTATTACTCATGATTTAAATGAAGCTTTGAGAATAGGCGATAAAATTGCTTTAATGAAAGATGGATCAATTGTACAAATTGGATCACCTGAAGAAATTTTAACTCACCCTGCAAATGATTACGTTGAAAAATTCATTGAAGACGTAGATCGTTCTAAAGTGCTGACAGCCGAAAACATTATGCAACGTCCTGAAACTTTAAACATTAAAAATCATGGACCACGTTTTGCATTAGAACAAATGCGTAAACAAGGAATATCTAGTATGCTTGTTGTGGATAGCAAACGGACTCTCTTAGGCTATATTACTGCTGAAGATGCTTCAGATGCCCGCAAAAAAAATATTGAAACAATTGAAAATATTGTTAAAGTCGATATCCCTACTGTTAATAGAACAACATCAATGAATGATATCTTTACTGTTATTCATGATTCAACTACTCCAGTAGCCGTTGTCGATGAAGGAAAATTAGTTGGTATTATTGTTAGAGGCGCTGTTATAGCCGCTCTTGCAGGAGAAAGTGAGGTGCTTGAAAATGTCTAGTTTATTAGATATTATCCCAGAAATACCCGTAGCAGATGGAGTCGAGAACCTTACAGTTTGGTTAACAGATACTTTTGCCTTTTTGTTTGATCCAATTCAAAAATATTCTGAAATTGCTATGGAATTTACGACAGAAACATTACTATTAATTCCTCCCGTTTTATTTATTTTGATTATTGCTGCAATTGCTTTTTTCGCTTCAAAGAAAACATTTGGTTTAGCAACATTTTCAGTAATCGGTCTTTGGTTCATTTATAATCAAGATCTTTGGTCAGATTTAATGAACACCTTGACTTTAGTCTTGGTCGCTAGTTTATTGTCTATTATTATTGGGGTTCCATTTGGGATTTTGATGGCTAAAAGCAAAATTGCGAATGCAATTATTGCTCCTATTCTTGATTTCATGCAAACAATGCCTGCATTTGTCTACTTGATTCCGGCAGTTGCTTTCTTTGGTATTGGTATGGTCCCAGGAGTATTCGCTTCTTTAATCTTTGCTATCCCACCCACTGTTCGATTTACTAACCTTGGAATCAGACAAGTTTCATTTGAACTAGTTGAAGCTGCTGACTCGTTTGGTAGTACTGGTGCTCAAAAATTATTTAAAGTCGAACTACCTTTAGCTAAATCAACTATTATGGCTGGTATCAACCAAACAGTTATGTTGGCTTTATCTATGGTAGTTATTGCTTCAATGATCGGTGCACCTGGTCTTGGTAGAGAAGTTCTTTCTTCCTTACAACGTGCTCAAGTCGGTACAGGATTTGTATCTGGTTTAGGTTTAGTTGTTTTGGCAATCATCATTGACCGTTTGACACAAAAATTAAACAAAAAATAACTAATATTTTTTAGTAATCTTTACTCGAAAATTTGATTTAATTATAAAGGAGAGATTTATCAGATATGAAAAAATTAAACTGGAAATATTTAAGTCTTACAGCAGGGTTAGGATTATCATTAGTTGCGGCAGGTTGCGCAGCAGAAGAAACAAACGAAAATGAAGCTACAAATGTTGGTAACGGACAAGAAATTGAATTAGCTTTCGTCGAATGGGATACTGAAGTCGCTTCTACTAACGTTATCGGTAAAGTTTTAGAAAACTTAGGCTATGAAGTAACTCTGACCCCTTTAGATAATGCTGTCATGTGGCAAGCCGTAGCTAGTGGCAATGCTGATGCTATGGTAGCTGCATGGTTACCTGAAACTCATGCTCCTCAGCTTGAAGAATACGGTGACCAAATGGTTAATCTTGGAGTGAATTTGGAAGGTGCAGTACTTGGTTTAGTTGTCCCTGAATATATGGATGCTGATTCTATTGCTGACCTGAGTGATGAAGCTGAAAAAGCCATCACAGGTATTGAACCTGGTTCTGGTATCGTCACCGCAACTCAAACAGCTTTAGAAGTATACCCAAACTTGAGTGATTGGGAAATTAAAACTTCTTCATCTGGTGCAATGGCAATTGAGTTAGGTCAAGCAATTTCAAATGAAGAAGAAATTGTTATTACTGGTTGGTCGCCACACTGGATGTTCGCCACTTATGACTTGAAATATCTTGAAGATCCTGAAGGAGCATTTGGTGGAGCAGAAACAATCAACACTATGGCTCGTGAAGGTTTAGAAGAAGATATGCCTGAAGCTTATCAAGTATTAGATCAATTTAACTGGAGCTCTGAAGAAGTTGAAAGCCTTATGTTAGTTATTTCAGAAGGTGAAGATCCTGAAGATGCTGCAGAAGCTTGGATTGAAGAGAATCCAGACCGTGTTGCTGAATGGACTGAAGGCGTAGTAGAATAATCTTCTTCGTCCAGACCACTGCTTAATTTATCAAAGGTTGGTATTACTCAAATCAGTAAAAACTTCATTTCCGTCTTAATCACTACTATCTATTGCTCAAAAAATTTGATTTAATTATAAAGGAGAGATTTATCAGTATGAAAAAATTAAACTGGAAATATTTAGGTCTTTCAGCGGGTCTAGGATTATCATTAGTCGCTGCAGGTTGTTCAACAGAACCATCAGAAGATGTATCAGAAACTGTTGGTCAAGGACAAGAAATTGAATTATCATATGTAGAATGGGATACTGAAGTTGCTTCTACTAACGTTGTTGGTAAAGTTTTAGAAAACTTAGGTTATGATGTAACATTAACACCATTAGATAATGCTGTAATGTGGCAAGCCGTAGCTAGTGGCGATGCTGATGCAATGGTAGCTGCTTGGCTACCCGCAACTCATGGTTCTCAATTTGAAGAATATGGTGACCAAATGGTTAATCTAGGAGCTAACTTAGAAGGCGCAGTAGTTGGTTTAGTTGTTCCTGAATACATGGATGTTGACTCTATCGCTGATCTTAGTGATGAAGCTGGAAAAACTATCACAGGTATTGAACCTGGTGCTGGTGTTGTTGCAGCAGCTGAAACGGCTGTAGAAACTTACCCTAACTTGAGTGATTGGGAACTTAAAACTTCTTCATCTGGTGCAATGACTGTTGAATTAGGTCAAGCTATTTCAAATGAAGAAGAAATTGTCATCACTGGTTGGTCTCCACACTGGATGTTCGCCACTTATGACTTGAAATATCTTGAAGATCCTGAAGGAGCATTTGGTGAAGAAGAAACAATCAACACTATGGCTCGTGAAGGCTTAGAAGAAGATATGCCTGAAGCTTATCAAGTATTAGATCAATTTAACTGGACAACTGAAGAAATGGAAAGCCTAATGCTAGCTATTTCTGAAGGTGAAGACCCTGAAGATGCAGCAGAAACTTGGATTGAAGAAAATCCAGACCGTGTTGCCGAATGGACTGAAGGCGTAACTGAATAATCTTTTTATTAAGAAAATTAAAGAGCATTCACATTTTGTGAGTGCTCTTTCTTATTGCAAAAAAAGCTCTGATTGCCTTTAAAAAGGCAATCAGAGCTTTTTTATCTATTTAATTTCTACGGTTACGTGAACTTGTTTCCATAATAATTGGCAAAATAACTGGCCGTCTACGTGTTTGTTCAAAAAGATGTTTATTTAAAGCATCTCTAATTTCTTGTTTTAGACGACTCCATTCAAATTCTTTTCGGTTTAGGTTTTCTTCGACTACTTTTCTAATAATTTCATTGCTTTGATTGACTAAATCAGTATTGTCTTTAACATAGACAAAACCTCTCGTCATAACTTCAGGTCCTGAGATAATTTTGCTCTTTCTACGATTAATCGTAACTACCGCTACAAATATACCGTCTTCAGATAGCAATTTACGGTCACGTAAAACAATATTTCCAATATCGCCTATTCCAATACCATCGACCATCGTATTGCCTACAGTCACTTGACCAGCTACATGCATGCGACCATTTTTATATTCCATGATATCGCCTTTGCCTGGTATGAATATATTTTTATAAGACATTCCTACCTCATGTGCAAGTTTCGCGTGAGCGGTTAGCATGCGGTATTGTCCTTGAACCGGAATGAAATAAGTTGGTTTGATCAAATTGATCATTAATTTTAAATCATTAGGAGTAGCATGACCAGATGCTTTCAAATTATCAGAAATATGTTTTACCGTTCCACCTGCTCGATAGATCATATTTTCTGTTTGAGCAACGGTTACTTCCATTGCTGTTGAAGGACTTGTTATGATATAAACTAAATCGCCTTCTTTTATGTTTACTTGAGTGTGCTTCCCTTTCGCCATACGCGATAAAGTTTTAATCGGTTCGCCTGTAGCACCAGTTTCTAGCACAACTATGTTTGAATCATCGTATTTTTCAATTTCCTCTATAGGAACAATTAAATCTTCACTTGGCAATTGAAGCTTATTCAACTGTAAGGCAATTTGAACGATTTCTTCAAGATTGCTCCCAGTAATAAAAATTTTCTTATGAGATTTGTGAGCAGCATCTAAAACTTGTTGAATACGTAAAATATTGCTTGCCACACTCGCAACGATAATACGACCACTAGCATTTTGGAATGTATCTAACACTTCTTCAGCTGCTTTTAAATCACTTATATTCTCAACTGGACTTTCAGCTTCACTTGAATCACTTAATAATGCCAAGACATGTCCTTTACCAATATCAGCTATTCGTGTTAAGTTACTTTGATACATTGGTTTAGCACTATGATCAAATTTAAAATCACCAGTGTAAACAATGCTTCCTTCAGTTGTTTTAAGAGCTATTCCAACAGAATCAGGAATGGTATGAGTTGTCCTAAAGAAGCTAGCAATCACATCTCCAAATTCTATTTCGGTATTTTCATCAATAATGTGGTAATCATCAAATGTACTTACTTGACTACCTTTTTCAACAGAAAGTTTTGCAAATGCAATCGTTAATTCAGTTCCAAATACTGGAACATCAAATTTTTGAAGAAAGTAAGGTAACGCTCCAATTGCATCCTCATGTCCATGTGTTAAAAATACACCAGTAACGCGGTTTATGTTTTCTTCTAAATAACTAAAATCAGGAATGACTACATCGATTCCTAGTAATTCTGTTTCGGGATACATCAATCCACAATCTAAAACAAATATGTCTTCATCTACTTCAACAGCGTACATATTTTTTCCGTTTTCGCGGACGCCACCTAGTGGAATAATTTTTATTGTACTCATTTCTTCACCTCTCTTGCTTTCAATTTATTATTTTTATTTTATCCAATTCAATTCTTTCAGTATATACTCTTCTTCTTCTTCTGTACAAGCTACTAGCGGCAATCTTAGCCCACCTACATCGATTCCCAATTGGTTTAACGCAAACTTCACAGGTGCCGGAGACGGCACAGTGAACAAACTATCCATTTTGGGTACCAGTTCACGGTGTATCTGTGCTGCTTCAGCCAGAGAACCGTCTTCTAAAAGATCATACATTTTAGAAATATCATTCCCTAAAACATGACTAGCTACAGAAATCACACCTGTTGCTCCGATACATTTTGCAGGAAAAGCATTACCGTCTTCACCAGTATATACTAAGAAATCGTCAGAAGTTTCCTTTATTTCCTCACTTACAGCATCTAGACCTAGGCATTCTTTTACTCCTATTATGTTTTTAATAGCAGAAAGCTTAATCGTCGTCTTAGGATCAATAGAGACGCTCGTACGACCAGGAACGTTATAGATGATGATTGGCAAGGTCGTGCTAGTCGCTACTGCTTCAAAATGAGCATATAGACCAGCTTGGTTTGGTTTGCTGTAGTAGGGAACTACTACTAATGCTGCATCAATACCTGAAATGGCTTCAACTTCTTTTGTAAAAGCAATCGTTTCAGCCGTGTTGAATGATCCTGTACCAGCAATGATTGGGACACGTCCTGCTGTTAGCTCAACTGTTTTACGATACAAGTCTACTTTTTCTGCGTGAGCCAATGTAGGCGATTCTCCGGTTGTTCCTCCAACTACTAGTCCTTCAGTTCCATTTTCAAGCAAGAAATTAATCAATTTTTCTAATTTCACATAGTCAACTGATCCCTGTTCATTAAATGGTGTCGTCATAGCTGTTATAATACGAGCTTTTTTTAAATCCATTAAAATCACCTTTCAATCTTAAATTTAACTTTTTTAGTTTTTTCCTTTAATCAATCCTAGTTTGTGTAAACTTTCAGCGATTTGAACAGAGTTCCATGCTGCACCTTTTAGTAGATTATCAGAAACAATCCACATATGGTAGCCCTTATCATCATCTCTATCTTTACGTATTCTTCCAACAAAAGTTTCTTTCTTGCCTTCTGCTTCCAAGGCTGTTGGATAAATTTGGTTAGAAGGATCATCTTGAAGTTCTACACCTGGAGCATTTTTCAAAATTTCTTGAATAGCGGCTACACTAGATCCATCTTCTTTCACTTCAATATACACAGATTCTGAATGCCCTGAAACTACTGGAATACGAACACATGTTGCAGAAATTTTTATTTTGTCATCACCCATAATTTTTTTCGTCTCATTGATCATTTTTAATTCTTCAAATGTATACCCATCTTCAGTAAATAAATCAATTTGAGGTAAGGCATTAAAAGCAATTGGAAAATGTTTTTTGTCCCCACCAGATGGTAAAATAGCTGCTTCATATGGTTCATTGTTTAACATATGTTGTGCTTGTTCTTTCATTTCATTAACCGCAGAGATACCTGCCCCACTTACGGCTTGATAAGTTGAGACGATGATACGGTCTAATCCAAATTGCTTACGAATCGGTTGTAACGCTACCATCATTTGGATGGTTGAACAGTTCGGATTAGCGATGATCCCATTGTGAGAACGGATTGCTTCTTCATTTACTTCCGGAACCACTAAAGGAACTTCTGGATCCATTCTATACGCGCTCGTATTATCAATGACAACTGCACCATGTTTTACAGCTTCAGGAGCAAATTGTTTTGAAATTGGTCCGCCAGCACTAAACAATGCAATATCAACGTTTTCAAAAGATTCAGCTGTTGTTTCTTGAATTTCTGCTTCTTCACCTTTAAAAAGTATTTTTTTTCCAGCAGATCGTTTAGAAGCTAAAAATTTCACACTTTTTATTGGAAAGTCTGCTTGTTCTAACATTTCAATCATTTTTGTTCCTACCGCTCCAGTTGCTCCCACAACTGCAATAGTATATCCAGTCATTTTTATCTCTCCTACTATGATTTTCATTTTTTATATTATCTATTAACTACATGTACTCCCAATATACATTTTAGCACAATTTCAAAGTAATTTATACAAATGTAGGTTATTCACCCTCATTTGTTTTATTTATCTAACGAATGAAAAGAAATTATGCTACACTTTTTTATGTGTTCTTATCTAAATGAATTTGAAAGGAGAATTTATGAAACAAAAATATAAATTTTTAATTGCTGGTTTGATTTTGTTACTAATGATTTTTTTAGGCGGTTTATTCTTTGTCCATTCCAAGACCTATCAACCTTTAAATGAAGCATTAAACGAGGCTCACTCTACCAGTCAATATACAGTTGAAGAAACGTCAAAGTCGATTATTTTTCTTCCATTAAAAAATCAACAAAAGATTTCTGTTCTATTTTATCAAGGTGGGCTCGTAGAAGAAAAAAGCTATAGTTCGATTGCGGCTAAGCTCGCTAAAGAAGGCTATCCTGTTTACCTTGTTAAACATACTTTAAATCTTGCCGTTACCGATAAAAATAAAGCGACTACTATCATCGCTGACGAAAAAATTGAAAATTATGTTATTGGTGGTCATTCCTTAGGTGGTGTCATGGCTAGCCAGTTTGCAAGTGAATCAAGTACTAAACAATTAAAAGGTGTCTTTCTATTGGCCAGCTACACTGATGAAAAAAACAAGCTAAATAATCTGCCTATATCTGTTATCTCAATTATTGGTTCTAATGATGGACTGATTAATAAAGAGGCTTACCAAAATGGAAAAGATTATCTACCTGACTCTACTTTATTTCATACTATTGAAGGTGGCAACCATGCTGGATTTGGCGATTACGGAAACCAAGAAGGCGATAAACCTGCCAGCATCTTCCCTGAAGAACAACAAGAAGAAACTGTTCAACTACTGGTGGAATGGTTAGGTTCAATAGAGGCAAACTAATTTCAAAAAAAAGAACCCAATTTTTTAAAATTGAGTTCTTTTTTCTATTCTCTTATTTTTCTTCACTTTTTAATAATACCTTACGAGAAAGATTGATTCTTCCTTGTTTATCGATTTCAATAACTTTAACATCAAATTGTTCGCCTAAAGAGATAACATCCTCAACATTGGCAACCCGTTCATTTGCTAATTCAGAAATATGGACTAAACCATCTTTTCCTTTAGCAATCTCAACAAATGCTCCGAATTTCTCAATTCGTTTCACTTTCCCTGAGTAAACTTTTCCAACTTCAATATCTTTTGTTAATTCTTCAATAATTTCTTTGGCACGTTTGATCATAGATGCATCTTCAGATGCAATACTGATATTTCCTTCTTGATCTATATCGATTTTAACGCCTGTTTCTTCAATAATCGAATTGATTTGATCGCCACCACGGCCAATAACAACTTTAATTTTTTCCGGTTTGATTTGCATCATTTCAATTTTAGGAGCATATGCACTTAATTCTTTATGCGGCTCAGCAATTGTAGAAGTTAATTCATTCAAAATTTCCATTCTGGCTTTTTTGGCTTGAATTAAGGCTTCTTCTAAAATTTTTTCCGTGATACCTTCAATTTTGATATCCATTTGAAGAGCAGTAATACCTTTGCTTGTACCAGCTACTTTAAAGTCCATATCGCCTAAATGATCTTCTAACCCTTGAATATCAGTTAAGACAGTATAATTTTCGCCTTCTTTAACAAGACCCATAGCGATTCCAGCTACAGGAGCCTTGATTGGTACACCCGCATCCATTAAAGCTAATGTGCCGGCACAGATACTTGCTTGCGATGAAGAACCATTTGATTCAAGAACTTCAGCAACTAGACGAATCATGTAAGGGAAATCTTCTTCACTTGGAATAACTTGTGCTAATGCACGTTCTCCTAATGCTCCATGCCCAATTTCTCGACGGCCTGGTCCACGTGATGGTCCAGTGCTTCCTACAGAGTATTGAGGGAAGTTATAGTGATGAATAAAACGTTTGCTATTCTCGACTCCAAGACCATCAATAATTTGATGTTCGCCTAGTGGAGCTAAAGTAGCTATTGACAATGCTTGAGTTTGTCCACGTGTGAACAAACCAGATCCATGTGCTCTTGGCAAAAGTCCAATTTCTGAAGATAAAGAACGAATTTCATCGATTTTACGACCATCCGGTCTGATTTTATCAACTGTAATTAAACGACGCACTTCATTTTTTTCCATATCTTCAACAATTTGTTTTACTTCTTTATTGATTCGCTTAATATCAGCGTCATCTTGATATTTTTCTGCATAGAAAGCCATTGCTTCATCTTTAATATCTTCAATATTTTCTTCGCGAGCTAGTTTTTCTTCTGTTTGAATAGCTGCTATCATTTTAGCTTGAAAAGCATCATTCACTTCTTTTTCTAACTCTGAATCAATTTGCAATAATTGAATCGTCATTTTTTCTTTTCCAACAACAGCTACGATTTCTTCCTGGAAAGCGACTAATTCTTGAATTGCTTTATGACCAAACATCAAAGCACCGAGCATATCTTCTTCTGAGACTTCAGCAGCGCCACTTTCAACCATGTTAATGGCCTCTTTTGTGCCTGCAACTGTTAAATGAATATCTGACAATACATCTTGCTCAAGAGTTGGGTTAATAATGTATTCTCCGTCTACACGGCCTACATCAACACTTGCAATAGGTCCATTAAATGGGATATCAGAAATAGCAAGAGACAAAGAAGAACCGAACATCGCTGAAAAAGCAGGAGAACAATTTCGGTCTACTGACATAACAGTATTCGTGATTTGAACTTCATTACGAAATCCCTCTGCAAACATAGGACGAATTGGACGGTCAATTAAGCGAGCTGTTAATGTAGCATTTTCACTTGGACGTGCTTCTCTTTTAATAAATCCACCCGGGATTTTACCAATTGAATACATTTTTTCATCATAATTTACAGTTAAAGGAAAGAAATCAACATCTTTCGCTTTTTTGCTAGCTACTGCTGCAGTTAACACAACAGTATCATTATAGCGAATTAAAGTTGCTCCATTAGCTTGTTTTGCTAATTGCCCGATTTCAACGGTTAATGTACGTCCTGCCCATTCTTTAGTAAAAACCTGTTTCTCTGTCATTTTGTGCATTTCTCCTTTTTTTGAAGCCTTTATTCGTTATTTCCAAACAGACTACTAAACAAATGTCAAAATTCAATTTTATTTAAATACTCACATTTGTATAGTAGGATGGACAACAAAATAAAAAGCTTTTTTTACATACAAAAAATGAAGCGAGATTCCTTAGAACCTCGCTTCTAAATAGACTACGATAAATTAACGACGTAGACCTAATCTTTGAATCAATTCACGGTAACGAGTAATATCTTTGTTGCGCAGGTACGCAAGCAAGTTACGACGGTGACCAATTTTTTTCATAAGTCCACGGTAAGAATGGTGGTCTTTTTTGTGAATACGTGCATGTTCGTTTAAGTGATTGATCTCAGCTGTTAATACAGCAACTTGTACTTCGGGAGAACCTGTATCTCCTTCGTGAATTGCGTATTCTTTGATGATCTCATTTTTGTTTTCTTTAGAAATTGACATTTCTAAACACCTCTTCCTCTTTTTTTCCTCTTACTGAGTAGACGTTGGTGAGTCGTTTTACCAAGTAAAAGGTGTGTGTTTAATACACTCTTAAATTTTACTAGAGTCAACAGGAAAATGCAAGTTTTTCTTTGATAGACTAGCTTATTTCAATTTATATTGCGCAGTTATTTCTAGTACCATATCTCTTAAATTAGCTGCTTTTTCAAAGTTTAGTTCTTTTGCAGCTCGTTTCATTTCTAATTCCAAGCCATCAATTACTTCTAATCGCTGTGCTCTAGTCATTTTAGCAATATTTTCTATGCCTAATGCGCCCTCTTCTTTTCCTTTTATTACAGAAGTGATTGAAATCAAATCGCGAATATCTTTGATGATTGTTTTAGGTGTGATCCCATATTTTTCATTATATGCTTCCTGCGTTTCGCGACGTCTTTCTGTCTCTGATATAGCTGCACGCATAGAATCTGTAATGCGATCTGCATACATAATAACTTTCCCATTTTCATTACGCGCAGCCCGTCCCATAGTCTGAACAAGCGCACGTTCACTTCTTAGGAATCCTTCTTTATCTGCATCTAAGATAATAACCAATGATACTTCCGGTACATCGATACCTTCACGCAATAAGTTGATCCCAATCAACACATCATACACACCTAAACGTAAGTTTCGAATAATTTCTGTTCGTTCAAGCGTTTTTATTTCACTGTGCAGATACGCTACTTTGATGCCAACTTCTTTCAAATAATCCGTTAGATCTTCCGACATTTTTTTTGTCAATGTCGTGATAAAGACACGTTCATTCTTTTCAGAACGTTCATTTATTTCATCAATTAAATCATCAATTTGACCTTTAATTGGACGAACTTCGATGATTGGATCTAGCAATCCAGTAGGACGAATGATTTGCTCAATTACTTCTGGAGCTCTTTCCAGTTCATATGGTCCCGGTGTCGCTGAAATGTACATAATTTGATTGACATGTTTCTCAAATTCTTCCAAACGAAGTGGTCTATTATCCAAAGCACTCGGCAATCTGAAACCATAATTAATTAATTGTTCTTTTCTAGCTCTATCGCCATTATACATCCCTCGAATTTGAGACATAGTGATATGAGACTCATCTATTACGATCAAAAAATCATCTGGAAAGAAATCAATTAATGTATACGGTGACTCTCCAGGTTTACGTCCATCCATATGTCTAGAATAATTCTCAATACCTGAACAATAGCCCATTTCTAACAACATTTCCAAATCATAATTTGTCCGTTGCTCTAATCGCTGTGCTTCAATCAATTTATCTTCAGCACGTAAAACCTTTAATCGTTGTTCCAGTTCTTCTTGAATATTTTTTATAGCTATCCTTGTTTGTTCATCATTAGCTACAAAGTGAGTTGCTGGAAAGATAGGAACATGTTGAACATCCGCTTTAACTTCACCTGTCAACACATCTACTTCTCTTATGCGGTCGATTTCATCACCAAAGAACTCTACACGAATTGCTTCACTGTCGCGAGAGGCTAAAAATATTTCTACTACATCTCCCCTGACACGGAAACGTCCACGCTGAAAATCGATATCATTTCGTTCAAATTGCATATCTACTAAACGGCGCAACATCTCATCTCGATTCATTTCACTACCTACACGTAAAGAAAGTACGTGATCTCGGTAATCTTTAGGATTGACCAATCCATAAATACAAGAAACGGAAGCCACTACAATAACATCTCTTCTTTCTAATAGAGAACTTGTCGCAGAATGGCGCAATTTATCTATCTCATCATTAACACTTGATTCTTTTTCAATAAAGGTATCGCTTGAAGGAACATAAGCTTCTGGTTGATAGTAATCATAGTAACTAACGAAATATTCTACAGCATTATTCGGGAAAAATTCTTTGAATTCTCCGTATAATTGACCTGCTAAAGTTTTATTATGTGCAATAACTAGCGTTGGTTTATTTACTTTTTCAATTACATTTGAGACTGTAAATGTTTTTCCAGTTCCTGTGGCACCTAATAATGTTTGTTCTTTTTCCCCTGCTTCTAAACCTGCAATTAATTTTTTGATTGCAGCCGGTTGATCACCACTAGGCTGATATTTAGAAACCAATTCAAATTGGTCTTTTGGCATTTTCATTTACCTCCTTGCACTTCTATTAAACTTAAAACAGATTCTATCTAGTATAAGACGTATCATTTTAATGCTACTTTATTATCTTATCATTGAACGTGTGTTCTTACAACTAATTAGGTGAGGTTGCACGAATAATTAAAAGACTTATTTAACAACTAAATAAGGATAATGATTTTCCATTCAAACCTTTAAAAATAGCTGTGTTGCTTTTTTTAGTTAATTATCAGATAGTGTTGGGTTATCAAAAAATATTTGCAAAATAAAAAAACCACAAGACCTGACTAATCAGGAACTTACGGCTTTTTTAATAACAATGATCTCTTATTTAGCTAATTTAGCAGATAAACGAGATTTATCACGGTTAGCTTTATTTTTATGAATCAATCCTTTAGATGCAGCCATGTCAATTGATTTGATTGCTTCTTTAAGTAATTGTTCAGAGTTTTCGTTACCTGCTTCAATAGCTTGAACGTATTTTTTAATAGCAGTACGCATTGAACTTTTTTGAACGTTGTTTTGTACAGCTGATTTTTCAGAAGTACGGACACGTTTGATTGCAGCTTCGATGTTTGGCATTTGATTCACCCCACTTTCAATTATTTACAACTTAAAATAGTCTATTCCAGTTGTTTCAACAAATCTAATTATACATAAAGATACTCTCCAATGCAATAAAAATGTGTAAAGTTTTTTTACTTGATAGCTATATACTCTCAAATCTCTTTATACATGTTTATTTGCTGACCTTTTTTGCGCATACTGTAGAACAAATAGCTCAAACTGCATTTCTTTATCGCCTATTCCTGTTTTCAAACGATACTCAGCATCAATTAATCCATTATAGGCATCTAATAATGCGTACTCCTCGATTTTCCTCATTTGCTGAAAAGCTAATTTCACACGGTAAGGATGGGTTTTTAACTGCTTAGCAATATCCCCTTGCTGATAGCCCTTTTTCTCTAAAATTTTAACTTGAATCAGTAATCGAAATTGAGAAGTCATGATTGCATTTATTTTAATTGGATCTTCTTTTTGCAACAGCAAGTCTTGATATAAAGTAAGCGCTTGTCCTACATCTTTTTTCAGGACATATTCATTTAACGCAAAAATATTTTGTTCTAACGATTTAACTATTAATTCTTGAACAGCTTCTTTCGTAATAAATTTAGTATCTTGCGCATAAAGAAAAAGCTTGGGCAACTCCCCCATTGCCACAGATAGCTTAGCATCTGTTAATTGAATAAATAATTCAAACGCTTCTGGAGAGTAACGGTACTCTTCATTTGCAATTGTCTCTTTAATATATTTTCGCATCTCTTTTTCTGATAAGGTACTTACTTCAAGTATAGTAGCTGTTTTTTTTAGTAACTTCGTAATTTTTTTACGTTCATCTAATTTTTCGTATGGCGCAAAGAATACAAGTGTCGTTGACTCAGAAGGGTGGGTCAAATAATCTTCTAGCCACTTTAGATCATGCTCTAACTTTGTTTTTGTTTTTTCACCCGTTAAGAAAAAAGGTCTGTCCACGAAAACAACACGACGGTCGCCAAAAAAAGGAATAGATTCTGCATCTTCTAAGGCAGTACCGACGGACACTTCTTCCATATCATAGGCCCCATAGTTCAGTTCTAATTCTTCTGCATTTAATAAAGAATCAAGCAGCGTTTTTCTAGCTATGCTTGCCAAGTAGGTCTCTGTCCCTAATACGACGTAAATGCGAGCAATAGTCCCTTTTTTTATTTTTGCTAGCTCTGATACAAAATCCACTCTGTCCCACCACTTTCTTCTATTGTCTCTATGGTACAAAGCATTAAATCATTTTGCAAGACTATTAATGATTTATTCTAGAATTGTTTGAAAGTCTTTCCTTGTCTTATCATTCAAATAGTTGGAATACGTGTACCTAAAACTACCCTGTAGATCGGTTCGATAAATAGTTGTATCTAAATCAGCTAATCGGCCCAAAACATCTCCATTAGGATGATTGTAGCGGTTATTCAATCCGCATGATATTAATGCTATTTTTGGTTTTATTTGTTGAATAAATTTTTCGCTAGTGGACGTTTGGCTTCCATGGTGTCCAACTTTTAAGATATCTACTTTTAAATGGGGGTAAAAAGCTACTAATTCCAATTCTCCTGCTTCTTCAACGTCTCCAGTAAACAACCAATAGTAGTTTCCTACTTTGCCATACAACACCAATGAATCATTGTTTCCGCCTTCTCCAACTTCTATTGGCCATAATACTGTTAATGAGGGCCCAAAAAGTTGCTTTTGATTATTTTTAGCTGTGATTGCTTTTAATTTCACGCCGTTTTTTTCTAATATTTTTGCTGTGTCATAAAAGAGCTGTTTTTTTGTTGTACCTTCAGGGAAAATTAATTCTTTGACTGTAATACTCTGAGCTAATTCCTCTAATTCACCCATGTGGTCCTCATCACCATGGGTAATAAAAACTTGATCTATTTGTGTTACACCTAGAGACTTAATGACTGGTATCAAAACGCGACTCGCCACAGTTGACTGATTTTCTCTTATTTGCCAATCTTCTTTTTCAAATGCTACTTTCCCGCCAGTATCAATCAAATATACGCCAGCTCCAAAAGGTTCTTTAATTAAAATAGCATCTCCTTGACCAACATCTAACATAAGAACTTCTCCAAAGGGGTCGTATTTTTGGTAATAAATAAAAATAGTAAAAACAATTATTAGTAAAACAAGCGAACGATTTATTTTTTTTTGTTCTTCCAATGCTATCAGAAAAATTATTACTACAATTATTGTCAAAATGAATAAACCAAAAGGAACTTTCCCCGTGACAAATGTACTGTATGGAAAAAGACTAATTTTTGAAACTGTCCATTCTATTATCTCCAACAATTTTTCTGTTAAATTCATAGAAAGATGAAAAAGTAACGTCCCTGAAAATAGATAGGAACTAATAAAAAGCATAATAGTCAAAGGCATAACGATCCAAGTGAATAAAGGAACAAAAATTAAATTAGCTACTATTCCCATCCAAGAGAATTCAAAAAAATGAAAGCTGAGAATTGGAATAGAAATAAGGGTTAAAACAGAAGAAATATACAAACCGTTCACACTATTGGATTTTGATCGATTGAACAAAGATTTAGAAAATAAAATTAGTGTTAAACTAAGCAAATAACTTAACTGAAAGCCGATAGAAAAGATTTGATAAGGATCTATCCATAATCCAATGATCAATGTCCAGGACCACGTATCGAGACCTGAGATAGGTCTACGAATATATGAACCCGTTTGACTAATCAAACTCGTTACGATAGCTCTAAAAATACTTATTCCCCATCCAGTCAAACTTCCATAGACTGGCAGGAAAAGCACTAGAAACAAATATGTTTTTTCTCGTGTAACGCCTATTCGCCAAAAGATATACGTTAACCCTGCTATAAAAAATTGAATGTGTAAACCAGAAATACTCAATAAATGAATGATGCCAATTTCTTTGTACCCACTCATCACTTGATCATCAATAGAACTAGTGTCCGCAAATAAAAGTGTTTTAATATAACTCGAAACCCTATTTGTTGTTGCTTTTTCAATATGGACTAAAATAGCCTGTCTTATATTTTTTACATTTAATCTATCAAAAAAAGTTTGCCTTTGAATATTAGAATAAGTGTCAATAGTTTCAGCTTCTAATGTCCAATGGATTTTATTTCGGTGTAAATACTGTTGATAATCAAATTGATTTAAGTTTCTATTTTTCTCAGGTTTAGTCAAAGAACCTGTCACTATAAATTCTTCTACTTCTTTTTTCTTTTCCCAACTATTTTTTTCTTCTTCATCAGATAGTCGATAAAAAACAATGATTTTTTCAGAAATAGCTGAGTTTTCTCCAGCTTTTTTAACTGTGCCGCCAAACTGGATTTGATCTCCATCGATTTTCAACTTGTTTGGATCAAGTTCAATTAAAAATAATTGTTCTCCTATTAGGAGGTTAGTTTGATTGTTGTACTTTTCTATTCCTACAAAAAGAACAGTTACGCTCATTAGCAAGCAAGAATAAATGATCAATTTTTTTCTACGAGTACTTATCAATCGGATCAACCACATGAAAAGCAAGAAAAAACCTACCCAATGAGTTGTTAATAAAACAATAGTGCAAAATAAACAGGAAATAGCTGAAAAAAGAACGTATCCTTTCAATTATTGAATAGACGTGTGTCCATCACTATGGCTTAAACTAGTTTGTATATTGGTATTGAAATCTAGTTTTTGAAAAAAATCTTTTGGAAGTGTAACCTTTTGACATTGAACGTGGGCTTGTTCAATCAATTTCAATGCATAAGCATTATTATGATAATCTTCTAAATAATTTATTTTTGTTATACCAGCTTGGATAATCATTTTTGTGCACTGTAAGCAAGGAAAATGGGTAACATATATTTCAGCACCTTGAGTTTGCGCACCAAATTTTGCACATTGAAGAATGGCATTCATCTCAGCATGGATGGTTCGTAGACAATGACCTTCAACTACATAGCAACCTTCATCTATGCAGTGTACATCCCCGCTAACCGACCCGTTGTAGCCCCCTGCGATGATTCTTTTTTCTCTTACGATTGTTGCTCCAACCGTTAAGCGTGTACATGTGCTTCGTAAAGATAGTAATAAGCTTTGAGACATAAAATATTGATCCCATGGTATGCGTTCAGCCATATTTATCCTCCTACAAATTTATCTGTTAAGCTGTTTTATTATCTTAACTATTTTCTCAAGTATACAAAAGGCCGTAACGACTTTCAACACTTCATTTTTAACTATTGCTCACTCTATTCATTGCCCACTGTTACACTCGCTTTTAAGGCTTCAAAAGTTTTCTCACCAATGCCGGACACATTTTTCAAATCTTCAATCGTTTGAAAGGAACCATTTTCTTGTCTATAGATTACGATTTGTTCTGCTTTCTTTTCTCCAATCCCCGATAATTGCTGCAACTCAATGGCGTCTGCAAGATTAATATTTACTTTTGTTGAATCTGTCAGTTTCTCAGTATCTTCAGGAACCGTAACGACATTTTCTTCCAATGAAACTGCTGAACTTTCTTGGAACGGTTCGTCTATATCAGTTTCTCCAATTTCCGGAATAAATATAACCATCTGATCGGTTAGTTTTAACGATAAATTCACCGGCTTTTGATTAGCCTTTTCACTAAAACCACCTGCTAAATTGATTGCATCAATTAACCGCATATCACTTGTCACTTCATATACCCCTGGAAGGTAAACCGAACCTTTGACATCAACATAAATTTTCTCTGTTTGGCTTTCAGAAATTTGCTTTATTTGAGTCGAATCTATTGATGTATTACTCTCACTTTCCAAATAGCTCATCATTGCTGAGGGTTCTTCTACTGGATCTGCATTTCTAAAAAACATAAAACTAGTGCCAACTATACTTAAAATCAGGCAACTAAGCATGCCGATTTCAATAAATAAACGTTGCTTTATTAGCCACTCTTTGCTAGTTTTCAACATCTCCTCACGGCTCCTCTTTGAGTCCTTCTAAAACTAATATGCGTATAAACTGCCTTTTTCTTTTAATTAGTTGCTTTAATTTATTTACTTTCAAGGTTGTAGTGTGGTTGAATAGGTTAAAGAACTATTACTTAAGGGGTGATAAAATGACTATTGGAAAACAGTTTAGATTATATGCAGCTTATGGAATAATGATTGCTGTAAACGCTCTGGCAAATATCCTTCCAATAAATGGGTATCAAACAGGAGAGATTTCAGATATGCATGATGTTTTTTTTACTCCTGCGGGTTTCATTTTTAGTATTTGGGGAGTTATTTATCTTGCACTATTATCATGGCTGTTAAGTTTTAGTTTTAAAAAACAATCTTTAAGTCCTTCACAAAGTTGGGGATTTTTATTGACTTGTGTACTCAATATCATTTGGATTCTAGCCTGGCATTTTCTTTTAGACGGGATTGCTCTTATTGTTATTTTCTTACTGCTTTTATCGCTTATCTTTTTATATCAAACTCAAAGGAAAGCTACTTCTTCCAAAATCTACCTCATTCCTATTTCACTTTACTTAGGTTGGATCATCGTTGCTACAATCACCAATTTTAATTATTGGTTGGTTGCTACTGTTGGAATCGATGTAAATCTCCAAGTATTGTTAACTTATATATCCTTAGCCTTGACGACTCTTGTAGGCTTAAGGGTTGCCTTCTACTTAAAAGACTGGGCTATCATAGTGGTATTTATTTGGGCAATGTATGGGATATTCACAAAAAATTTGCCTGATCATCGCTTAATAGCAATCGTCACTATTTTTTTGGCAAGTATCCTTCTAATAGGAATGCTCTTATCATTAGTGATTGATCAAAAACCAAATAAGAAAAACTCTATCTTTTTTTAAAACTATTGAAAAAGGGCTAGGACAAAATAAATTGTCCTAGCCCTTTTTCATTCTAGAATACTTTTTTGATTTACCCGTTTATAGACTTTCTAAATAATCAATTGCATCTTGAAATGTTTTAACAGGTATAATTTTCATCTCTGTATCTATTTTTTCTGCAGCTTCGAGGGCTTCTTGATAATTAGAAGTCAACTCTGGATAATTAGCTTGTATGACTGGATCAATGGTGTCATCTGGAGCAAAAAAGAACGTCGCCCCTTCTTCACTAGCTGCAACAACCTTTTTATCGATTCCGCCGATTCGACCGATCGTCCCATCTGATTCTATCGTTCCAGTGCCAGCAATTTCGCTTCCCTCGCGCAAATCCTTGTCGATCAATTGCGTATAAATCTGTAGTGCAAACATAAAGCCAGCAGATGGACCACCAATTTCTCCAGCATTTATAGCTACTGGAATATCGGTTTTAATCGAGGTATTATCTACTAAGGAAATACCTAGACCTGCTTTTTTAGTCTCATTCATCTCCATTAATTTATTAGAAATTGTCTGTTTTTCGCCATTGCGTTCATAGGTTACTTCGATTGTTTGACCAACTTTTTGTTGTTGCACATAGTCAATAAATTCAACTGAACTATCAAAGGATTGTCCATCAAGAGAAAGAATCGTATCCCCAATTGCTAGCTGTCCATCAAAATTAGAACCTTCTAATATAGACATGATATAAACGCCATTATACGTCAACTGATAACCTTTTCCAGCAGTATCATACGCCAATTCAATAGCTGAATTAATTGAACTCGTCATATAATAATTTTGTAAATTCGTATACTCTGCATCAGAAGTACCTGTCCCAAAAAGCTCTTCTCTAGTCAGTCCTTCATGAAAAGGCATGTACTTCATAAAATAGGTCAAGGGTGTAGCTCTTCGAATAGCAACAGTAGTCAACATAAAATGCCCTTCTTCTTGATCCTTTTCATTATTGACTTCTACCAATTCATTTAGTTGAACAGCCGAACCAGGTCCTTCTATATAATAAGGTATAGGTAGAAACATTCCTGTAAGAATGAATATGATCAGCACAATAAAGAGTTTCTTATGATTTCTTTTTCCTTTGGGATTCATTTCATTCATCCTTTGTGTGCATAATTTTACTCACTAGTTGACTCTCTTTAGTTTTTATACTTTCTTTTTATGGCTTCATTAACACCTACTGGAACAAGACTAGAAACATCTCCTCCGAACATCGCCACCTCTTTGATCAAACTTGAACTTAAAAAACGGTATTTTTCATTTGACATTAAAAATATCGTTTCTATGTCCTTGTGCTGAATTTTATTCATTGTTGCAATAGTTGATTCATACTCAAAATCAGAATTATTGCGCAACCCTCTTAATAACGTTACCGCTCCAATTCTCTTTGCTAAATCAACAGTCAGCCCGCCACTATGCTCAGTTACACTTATGTTTTCAATATGTGCTACTGCATTTGTTATAAATGTCATTTTCTCTTCTAAAGAAAACAAAGCATTTTTTGAGGTATTAGTACTAACGGCAATTACGACTTGATCAAATAACTTTGAAGCTCTTTCTACCGTATCTAAATGCCCATTCGTAAATGGATCGAAACTTCCTGGAAATAAGGCTATTCTATTCATTTTTCTCACCCTGATCACTGTTGTATTCATACATAACGATTTGGCTTGATCCATAAATTTCATTTCTAAAAGCAGTTGCTCCTCCAATTTTTTCTTTTAGATGTGTCCGCTTATCTAGCTCACAGATAATAATAGCCTCATCATTTAGTAAATCAGAATTTATTATTTTTTCAATTTGTTTTTCAATTTCTTGTTCAGCATAAGGAGGGTCTAAAAATAACAGATCAAACTTTTTATTGCCTTTCAACAAATCTATAGCTCGATTAGCGTCATTTCGATAAATCTCAAATTTCCCAGATTCTTTTGTAACGCTAATATTTTCTTTAATCGTTTTAATGGCTAACGGATCTTGATCAATCAATACAGCTTTGACCATACCACGGGAAACAGCTTCAATTGCTAATCCTCCGCTTCCAGCAAATAAATCCAAACAAGCTCCTCCATCAAAATATGGTCCGATAATATTAAAGATAGATTCTTTCACTTTATCTGTCGTGGGTCTCGTATTGTTTCCGGGAACAGCCTTTAATTTTCTGCCTCCATATTCACCTGTAATAATTCGCATATTTAATCTTCCTTTCGTTTTTCACTCTACTTTACTAGTAGAAACAGATTTTATAATACTAAATGCTAAACAAGCCGATATATGTATCGACTTATTCAGCATTTGTGATTAAAAGACGGTCTCGCTAGATTTATTCTCTTCAATATGCTCTTTATTATTAGCACTCTTTTTTTCTTTCCCAAAAAAATCTTTAAAATCTAAACTAATAAGAGGTCTATAAGATAGTTCTACTTTTCGAACGAAATGTAGTTCGCTTAATTTTTTTGCGTCATTTCTACATCAGATTGATTGATGTACATGACAACATATTTCATTCGTCGAGAGGCATAATGAATCAACCCAAAACGTTTAAGTGTTTTAAAGTGCCTTAAACTGTATACCCAAACTATGATCCCTTGTCTTTCATTTGTGGTTAACTCCATGTCTTTGCTCCTTTTTCTATTAACTTTTATTTATTGTGTTTCATTGAAGAATGAGTAAGATGTCTCTATCGCGATAGGCTACCCCAATTTCTGTCATCTTAGCATTCATTAGAAATTTTCGTTCAATTTCTAGGGTAAGCCAATTCGTTACTAACCAAGTCATATCAGTTTTCTGGTTGGAATATAAAATACTCACTTCAGCTGATTTTAGATTTGTTCCTTGCAAAGTTCGTTCTATTTGCTCACTAGTGAGCGGTGGAGAATGTTGATTTGTATTGTTCTCACCGTATCTAGAATCATCATCAAAGATATACGTTTCACTGGAGGATAAACTGTTAGATTCGGTAAAGCTACTTTCTTCTTCAACTTGCCCACTAGATGTTTGTTGTGTCTCTTGATCTATAAAAATGGTTTGAGCTGCCTCAGACAGAGCATCATTTGGGCTTAAAACAGTAAGTCCATTCCTTTGACGCAATATATTTACTAGCTCGTACACTTGTCTCTTATTAGCTTCACTAATAGTTTTTTGCTCTGCTTCATCTACAGCTATAGAATAATCTTCATCTTCTGCAGAACCATCATCATACACTCCTAAACGAAGCAAGGATGAAGAATCTAAATAACGGATCGCATTAATCTTATTTGTCGAACGATCCATCATTAATACCGCAAATGCTTGGTTATCAAAAGCAACTAGCGGGCGATAGTTTAAATCACTTTCTGTTAATTCCAATGTTACTTGTTTGTCTTGACTCTCTACAGAATAAGTTGGATAAAAACTAGCAATTTGAAATACTTCTGTGATAGACATACCAATTTTAAAAGGAGCAACATTTAAATCAGAGCCCAACGCAAATAATTCAGTTATGACCCCATTATCTACTCCCAGTTGAATATAATCTGTTTCATCTTCTCCAAAAATCCACTGTTCACTACCATAAATGGTTGGATCTATTCGCTTTGGGTCCCCAAAATTCTTTGTAAAACTTTCAACGTTTTTACCTATATAACTACCTAACCCTAAAACACGGAGCTGTTCAGGCTCTAATTCAGTTGTTTGGTAATCAAAGGACCCCGATTCAATAGATGCACTTTCTTCTTTTGGTGTGATAATATCTGTTTGGTTTTTTGAAATAATTTCCGGCAAATAATAAATGGCCAGAAGCATAATAAAAATCAATGGTATAGCTCTTAAAAATGTTTTCACTCATTTAGCCTCCTAAATTTGGTAGCTAAAGTATTCTAAACCAATATTTTGCTATATTTCAATAATTAAATAAGCCTTTTTTTGTAGTCTAGTCTATCTATACTTAAAAATTATTTAGCTTCTATCTCAATTAATAAATCTCCTGTTTCAATAACATCATTATTTTCAACGTAAATCTGATCGATGATTCCTTCTATATTTGCTTTAATTGTCGTTTCCATTTTCATAGCTTCCGTTATAATAATTGGTTGACCTTGGACTACCCGATCCCCTTTTTGGACCAATATTTCAAGAACAGACCCTGGCATAGTAGCACCAATATGTTCTTTATTTGTAGGCTCCGCCTTTTTTCGAACAGCTTTTGTACTCGTGATACTGTAATCTTTTACAACGACTTCTCTTCCTTGACCATTTAAATCGAAATACAAAATACGCATTCCTTCAGAATTAGGTTCTCCAATTTGATTTAACTTTATAATCAATGTTTTTCCTTTTTCAATCTGAACTTCAATCGATTCTCCAGTTCGCATGCCATGGAAGAATGTCATTGTGTCCAATAATGTTACCTCACCGAAATTTTCAAGATTTTTACGATAATCTAAAAATACTTGTGGATACATGATATAGCTGAGCACATCTTCTTGGGTTGGCTCTACTTGTATTTTAGCAGCTAGTTCTTTTTTGATTTCGTTAAAGTCAACTGACTTAGCTAGACTGCCTGGACGAACAGTTATTGGTTCTTTTCCCTTTAATATAATGCGTTGAAGTTCTTTAGGAAAACCACCAACAGGTTGGCCTAAGTCTCCCATAAAGAAACTGATAACCGATTCAGGGAAATCAATAGACATTCCTTTTTCATAGACATCTTCTTCTGACAACTTATTTTGAACCATAAATAAAGCCATATCTCCAACGACTTTTGATGAAGGTGTTACTTTAATGATGTCTCCAAACATTTGGTTAACTGTTGCATACATTGTTTTGACTTCATCCCATTGTTCTACTAATCCTACTGCTTTGGATTGTTGTTGTAAATTAGTGTATTGTCCACCTGGCATTTCATGTTGGTAGACTTCAGTTGAAGGGGCACTAATACCTACTTCAAAATCGCTGTAATGCGAACGAATATCTTCCCAATAGTGATTGATTTGTTGAACGTTCTCGATTGAAATATCTGGAACTCGCTCTGCATTTACTAATGCATAATACAAGCTATTCATACTTGGTTGGCTAGTTGCTCCACTAACAGCGCTCATCGCAACGTCTACAATGTCTACACCTGCTTTTACTGCCGCTGCATAAGTAAAGATTCCATTTCCACTAGTGTCATGTGTGTGTAAATGAATGGGTACATTTACAGTCTCTTTTAATTCACTGATTAATCGATATGCTGCTTGTGGCATTAATATGCCAGACATATCTTTTACTGCAATTATATGAGCACCTTGGTTTTCTAATTCTCTTGCCATATTTTTATAGTATTCTATTGTGTATTTATCTCTTGAGGGATCATTAATATTTCCTGTATAACAAATGGCCGCTTCAGCAATCTTTCCATTGTCGCGCACACTTTGAATGCTTTTTTCCATTTGTTGGATCCAGTTTAAGCTGTCAAAAATACGAAATACATCAATGCCATTTTGTGCTGCTTGTTGAATAAAAGCCTCAATAACATTATCAGGATAATTTTGGTAGCCAACCGCATTTGAGCCTCTAAATAACATTTGGAGTAACGTATCCGGCATTTTATTGCGCAATTTTGCCAATCTTTCCCAAGGATCTTCATTTAAAAAGCGATAAGCTACATCAAATGTCGCTCCTCCCCACATTTCTGAAGAGAACAATTGTGGAATACCCTTTTGAGTCTCTTCAGCAATATTTAAAAAGTCTTGCGTTCTCACACGAGTAGCTAATAGACTTTGATGTGCATCCCTAAAAGTTGTATCTGTCAGCAATACTTCTTGTTTAT
This sequence comes from Carnobacterium pleistocenium FTR1, assembly GCF_000744285.1. Taxonomy (NCBI): domain Bacteria; kingdom Bacillati; phylum Bacillota; class Bacilli; order Lactobacillales; family Carnobacteriaceae; genus Carnobacterium; species Carnobacterium pleistocenium. The sequence continues at coordinate 1,697,235 of NZ_JQLQ01000002.1, forward strand.
TTTTGATCCACTCAACGACTGCATCTGGACCATTTTTATCTAACACTTTTTTTGCACTTTCATAGTCATTTTCTAAAGTCAGTAATTTAGCAGGTTTTCTTGCTGGTGTAAAGAATTTTTTATCTCTTTTCTCAATTCCAGGAAAGCCATTTACTGTAATATTTCCAACATACTGCATCATTTTATTTCCACGGTCTCGAACTTTTGAGAATTCAAATAATTCAGGCGTTGTATCAATAAAAGTTGTTTTAGCTTCACCTGATAGAAAAACAGGATGAGAAATAACATTTTGCATAAATGGAATATTTGTTTTTACACCTCGAATGCGAAATTCTTTTAGTGCACGTGCCATTTTTTGAACGGCCAATTCAAAAGTTGATGCGTGGACACAAGCCTTAACTAACAGCGAATCAAAGAAAGGTGTCACAACACTCCCTTGGAATCCATTTCCTGCATCGAGACGAATACCAAATCCACCTGGAGAACGATAGGTATTAATCTTACCAGTATCTGGCAAAAAATTGTTCATAGGGTCTTCTGTTGTAATACGACATTGGATTGCTGCTCCAATTAATGGAATATCATTTTGCTGCGGTACTCGAATATCTTTATGCAAATCTTTACCTTGAGCAATTAAAATTTGGGCTTGAACAATATCTATTCCTGTAATCATTTCAGTAATGGTGTGCTCAACTTGGACACGAGGGTTAACTTCGATAAAGTAAAAGTTGTCACCTTCTAATAAAAATTCGACCGTTCCAGCGTTCACATAGCCGACATGTTCCATTAATTGTACAGCCGATTGACACATTTCCATTCTTAATTTTTCTGAAATGGACACGCACGGAGCAACTTCAACGACTTTTTGATGGCGTCGTTGAACTGAACAGTCTCTTTCATATAGATGCACGATGTTTCCATGTGTATCTCCTAGAATTTGGACTTCTATATGCTTTGGATCTTGTATATAACGTTCCACATAAATCTCGCTACTACCAAATGCTGCTTTAGCTTCACTTCTTGCTCGTTCAAAGCTATCTTTTACATCTGCTTCACTGTTGGCAACACGCATTCCTCGTCCGCCACCACCAAGTGCAGCTTTAATGATAATTGGATAGCCGTATTTTTTCCCAAACTCTTTAACACCTTCTAAGTCAGCTACTGGACCGTCAGATCCTGGAATAGATTGGATGCCAGCTGCAATTGCTGCTTCCTTGGCTTTGATTTTATCCCCAAAAATGTCTAAGTGATGCAGTTTAGGTCCAATAAAAGTAATATTTTCTTCTTCACAACGTCTAGCAAAGTCAATATTTTCAGATAAAAATCCATATCCTGGATGAATAGCATCCACTTCTGAATCTTTAGCAATACGAATTAAGTCTTCAATATCTAAATAAGCATCAATTGGCTTTTTACCTTTTCCTACTAAATAGGCCTCATCTGCTTTAAAACGATGGACGGACCCTTCATCTTCTTGTGCATAAACTGCTACCGTTTCAATGGCTAACTCTGTTAATGCTCTAAAAATACGAATGGCAATTTCACCACGGTTTGCTACTAATACTTTTTTCATTATGTCACTCCTAATCTTCGTATTTTTCTACTCGTTTTAGATAGCAGAATGAAACGTTTTATTAAAAATAGTGAAGTAAATAATCGTTTACTTTATCCCTATAAGGATATTTTCTTGTTTCATTAACTCACTATTCTTTTATCTGCTGCACTGACATTTAATACTAAACCAATAGAGATGGTCAGCACAATCGTACTTGATCCTCCATAACTGATAAACGGAAAGGTTACTCCAGTAATAGGCATTAACCCAATTACTCCACCCAAATTAACTAGCCCTTGGACTAATAACATAGTGGCAATTCCGATACAAAGCAATGATCCAAATGAATCCTTCGCCCTAATACCAACTAGATAAATTCGCAAGATCAATAAACCAAATAAAGCAATGATAACTAATATACCAACAAATCCCATTTCTTCACCAATTATAGACATGATGAAGTCTGTATACGGCTCAGGAAGATAGCCTGTTTTCTGAATGCTTTCGCCAATACCTACTCCAAAGAGTCCTCCACGCCTTAAAGCATAATATGAATTCACTAATTGAAGTCCCGCACTTTCAGAAACAGCAAAAGGATCCCAAAAAGCTAAAAAACGATCATATTGGTATTTTTCTATTAATGGCAAACTCATACCAAATGTACGGACAAGAGCGAGTATTCCGCCTATTAAAGCAATCCCTAATGCTCCAACAGTTGCTGCTAATTTTGTCGAAACCCCACTCGCTAAAATCATGATAGTTCCAGTAACAAGTAATATAGCAGCTCCACCTACATCAGGTTGTAAAAGAATCAATAGCAGATAAAATCCAAATAGTGTTAACGGTGGAGTTACCGTTTCTTTAAAGTTATGCACTAACTGATTTTGCTTTTTTGAAAAAATATAAGCAAAATACCAAATAACAACTATTTTTGCAAACTCAGCCGGTTGAAATCCAAAACCTAAAATAAAGATCCAACCTTTTGCTCCATTTGTAACTTTTCCAAAGAAGAATAAATAAATAAGTAATACCGCTATTAAACCGCTAGCGATTACTAAGAATCGTTTATTTTTCAATAATTTATATTTGAATAAAAAAACAAACATACTTGTAACCAATCCCAAAATGACAAAAAACGCTTGTCTAATGAAATAACGTTGGGAGTCATCGTATTGGCTAATGGCAATATAACTACTAGCGCTGTAGACCATTAGTATCCCTATTATGGATAAAACTAAGTAAGGGATGAAAATATAATAATCAAGGTATTTAAATTTTTTCATATTTACGGCTAAAAGAAGCCTATAGCCTCCTTTATTCTCTAATTTCATTCGTGTTGACAAATTAGTTAGTCTTCTAAAACTATTGATTATTTCGCAACACTATTATTATAGCAACAAAATATCTATCCAACAATAACAAAGGGTGCTAATTTAGTTTAATCACTTATTTTAATGAAGGATTTCTATAAAAAAAGACAGTTTCCAAAAATGATTACCCATTTTTGGAAAACTGTCTTTTTTAATTTTAGTTTTAGATTTGTGATGATTTATTTTTCTTAGCAGATCTTTCACGTTCACTTTTATTTAATACTTGTTTACGTAAACGAACACTTTCAGGAGTGATTTCACAATACTCATCATCAGTTATGAATTCTAATGATTCTTCAAGTGTTAAATGACGAGGTGCTTTGATTACGTTAGTTTGGTCTTTATTAGCAGAACGAACGTTAGTTTTTTGTTTAGCTTTTGTGATATTTACAGTAATATCATTATCACGAGCGTTTTCTCCAACGATCATACCTTCATAAATTTCAGTACTTGGTTCAATGAAAATTGTTCCACGGTCTTCAACACCCATGATACCATAAGTTGTTGTTTTACCAGTTTCAGTTGAAACTAAAGCACCATTGCGACGTCCACCAATTTTAGTTTTCAAACGTGGCAAGTATTGATCAAATGTATGGTTCATAATTCCATATCCACGAGTCATTGAAAGGAATTCTGTAGAATAACCAATTAATCCACGAGCTGGAGCTAGGAAAGTCAATTTAACTTGACCATTTCCGTTATTGATCATATCTTTCATTTCGCCTTTACGAGCACTTAGAGATTCAATAATTGAACCCATGTATTCTTCCGGAGTATCAATTTGAACTAATTCAAATGGTTCACATTGAACACCATCAAAGTCTCTCAAGATAACTTCTGGACGAGAAACTTGTAATTCATAGCCTTCACGACGCATATTTTCAATAAGAATTGCCAAATGTAATTCTCCACGTCCTGAAACGATCCATGCATCTGGAGAATCAGTATTTTCAATACGTAATGAAACATCTGTATGCAATTCAGACATTAAGCGTTCTTCAATTTTACGTGAAGTCACCCATTTACCTTCGCGACCTGCGAAAGGAGAATTGTTTACTAAGAAAGTCATTTGTAATGTTGGTTCGTCAATGTGAAGAATTGGTAATGGATCAACGTGATCAACTGGTGTAACCGTTTCTCCAACAAAGATATCTTCCATACCTGAAACAGCAATTAAATCTCCTGCTTTAGCTTCTTGGATTTCAACACGGTCTAAACCAAAGAATCCTAAAAGTTTTGTTACTCGGAAGTTTTTAGTTGAACCATCTAATTTACTTAAAGTTACAGCATCTCCAACTTTAATTGTTCCACGGAATACACGTCCGATACCAATACGTCCAACATAATCATTGTAATCTAATAATGATACTTGAAATTGTAAAGGTTCATCAGAGTTATCGATTGGAGCAGGGATTTCTGAAAGAATCGTATCAAAGATGTAGTTCATTGTTGGTTCTTGATCTTCTTTATCATCTGATAAACTAGATGTTCCATTCATTGCTGAAGCATAGATAACTGGAAAATCTAATTGATCATCATTCGCACCTAATTCAATAAATAATTCTAATACTTCGTCAACTACTTCTGCTGGACGGGCTGAATCTTTATCAATTTTGTTTACAACAACAATCGGAACACAATTTTGCTCCAAGGCTTTTTTCAATACGAATCGTGTTTGTGGCATTGTTCCTTCATAAGAATCGACAACTAAAATAACGCCATCTACCATTTTCATGATACGTTCAACTTCTCCACCAAAGTCAGCATGTCCTGGTGTATCCAAGATATTGATATTAGTATCTTGGTATCTAACAGCAGTATTTTTAGCTAAGATTGTGATTCCACGTTCTTGCTCTAATGCATTTGAATCCATTGCACGTTCTGACAATTGACTATGTCCTTCTAATGTATCTGATTGCTTTAGTAATTCATCAACTAAGGTTGTTTTACCATGGTCGACATGGGCAATAATAGCAATATTTCTAAGATTTTCTCTTCTTTTCATTAATGTATTCCTCCAAGATTCTTCTAGTTATTTCAATGCTACTGAATCGCTATCTACGAATAAAAATTTGTCCAATACATTTTTTTTGCACTTGAACTATCCATAAGTTTTTTTGCAATTATTTAATGAAAACGCATTGAAAACTTATGAAGACAACTATCAACTTATCTATTCTAACACTTATAGGAGCAATTGGAAAGAAAAAAGAGAAGATAACGACATTTTTTTATTGAAAGCGATTTATTTATCAGCTGGTTCACATCTCTATTTTTGTGAATAATCAATCAATATTTGACTAGATAACTAACCATGCAACTTGATTTTCTACTTATCCTATTTTTTTCCAGTCTTCAATAGTGCACTAATTTCTTTATGCGCTGTAGGAGGAGCAACAAGAGTAGGGTTTTTTTGCAGCAAATCAATCTTCTCACCGTTTAGCTTTGTATAAACTAAGCCAACCTCTTCAGCAATTACTTTGCCCGCAGCAATATCCCAAGGGGCTAAATATGCTGCCAAATATCCGATTAATCTTCCTGAAGCCACATGAGCTGTTTCGATACCTGCTGAACCGATTAAACGAACACCAGAACTCGCTCTACCAACCGTTCTGGCTAAACCTTCTTCTTTTGACATCAGAGCACTACTAATAGCTACTAGGCCTTCTTTTAAAGGCTTGTCTTCAATAATAGGGAGCAGGACATCATTGCAATATGCTCCTTTACCAACTTGAGCAGAATACAATTTATCTTGCATCACATCATAAATATATCCTAATTGACCTTTTCCATTTTCGTAAATAGCTATCATAATAGCAAAATCAGATTGTTGTTTGATGAAATTTAAGGTTCCATCAATGGGGTCTATGATCCATACAACGCCATCTAGATGATTAATATCATCTCCGAATCCTTCTTCTCCTAAGATATGTTCTCCAGGAAAGAACTGATGGATCTTTTCGATAAATTGTTTCTCGATAGTTTTATCCATGTTTGTAACTAAATCGTTTCGATTTGATTTTCGCTCGATATCTAATTTATCATTGAATGATTCTTTTATTATTGCCGCAGCAGCATAAATCCATTTTTTTATTAATTGGTCTCTTTCTATAACCTGATTCAAAAGAATCGCTTCCTTTCAAAAGTAACTATTTTTAGTTTGCCAAAAAGATCAAACACCTTACCTTTCGATTAGGTGGATTTTCTTTTTAGTCGTTGTTTTTGCTTCTTTTACTACCTGATACAAAGAATAGTTTGAGAGAGCTTGAAATTTGTTTCCCCATCTTTTTTCTTCACCAATAGCAGGAATAACCTTTTTAAATTTGCTATACTTCACTAAAAATTCTTCACGATCGATTTCTTTTTCGTAAGCTAATTCTACCATTCGCCAAATATTTACTACATCTTCCATTTGTTCCTTTGTCCATTCATAATCAATTGGATAACTATAATTTTTTTCCATTGTGCCCTCCATATTTACCCTTGTTCTATCCAGTCTAGCTGACTTCTAATTTCTTTAGCAGTAGTCAATAGTTCTTTTTGTTCCATTTCAGAGAAATTCAAACCACTAATTTGTCTGATACCATTTTCTCCCAACAATACAGGTATAGATAAAGGTATGTCTTTTATTTCTCCTATATCCATCAGATGGACAAGTGGAACAACAGCTTTTTCATTTGTTAGAATAAACTGTACCAATTTAAGCACTGCTGTTGAGGTTGTCACGGTTAAATCTCCATCTTCATTTATTTGATTCTGTTTACTTAGTTTTTCTTCGATTTCGAGTATACTTTCTTGGCTGATTGTGGTGCTCGGATCCATTATTAAACCCAACAGCGAGTTACCTCCAATGCTTGAACGGCTCCAAGCCACAGTTTTATGCATGGGTTTTCTACCCCCGATAATATAACCTTTAATATCGCAAAAAGAAACCTCTAATGTGTCACTTAATAATTTTTGAAAATAAACCGTATCGATATACGTTCCTATCCCAAAAATTTTATATTTAGGTAGGCCGGAAAATTTCCATACCAAATATGTAAATAAATCGTTCAACTCATTTGCAACTAAAATTAATCCATTAAATCCTGAAGCCATAGCTTGATTAATGATTTTACGTACCAATAAAATGTTTCTCCTAATATAATCTGATTCTTGTTCATTTTCAAGTCTAGTCTCTCTAGCGGTTAAAATTAAAATATCAGCAGCTGCATAATCTTTTTCATTTCCAATTTTCAGTTCACTCATAGAGAATAATTTAGACGCATATTGCAAATCAACCATCTTGTTGTCTAGCTGAGTTGAAGATGGGATCAAATAAACTTCTTTTAACTGTAGTGTAATCATACTCAAGAAACAAATATGATAGGCTAAATCATCAGAACCGACTACTATTATTTTTTTATCACTTTTCATTTATTTTCCTCCAAGTGTCGTACATACTTGCTTCGTTTCTTTATTTAGCAACACCTTAATAAACCTAGTATAACAAAACAGACAGTTCAAGTGGCTATAATTATACTACACTTCATCATTCTTTTTAAAATGAGTCTATAATTTATAGTGCCGATAGATTTAATCCGATTTCTTATCCAAAATTTCAGATGAAATTTTATTTTGAATTATCCACATTACTTGATTTAGAGCTTTTAAAAATTAAAAAGAGCCTCTCATTCCACTTAGAATGAGAGGCTCTTTTTCAGTATGGACACATCCTAACTGGAACAATTAAGATGACTACTAATACAGAGTAGATTTTTTATTACATATGAATTGGTAAACCTAATGCCAATTCAGCAGCATCCATTGATACTTCAGCTAAAGATGGGTGAGCATGAATAGTTGAAGCAATATCTTCTGCAACCATTCCGGATTCAACTGCTAAAGCAAGTTCAGCAATAACATCACTAGCACTAACACCAGCGATTTGAGCTCCTACAAGAACTCCATCAGCTTTAGTTGTAACTAAACGGACAAAACCTTCTGTAGCATTTAAAGATAATGCACGGCCATTTCCAGCTAATGGGAATTTAGATGTTTTTACATCCAATCCTTTTTCTTTAGCATCTGCAGCAGTTAAACCAACAACAGCTAATTCAGGATCTGTAAACGCAACAGCAGGCATAGCTCTGTAATCAATAGCTACTTTTTTACCAGAAATTGCTTCAGCAGCAATTTTTGCTTCATAACTAGCTTTATGAGCTAAAGCTGCCCCTGGAGTGATATCTCCAATAGCATAGATATTTTTAACGTTTGTACGGCCTTGTGCGTCAACTTTAACTAAACCACGGTCATTAAGTTCAATACCAGCTAATTCCAAGCCCATTTCATCCGTATTTGGACGACGACCAACTGTTACCATTACGTAATCAGCTTCAATAGTCTTTTCTTCGCCTTTAACTTCATAAGTGACAGAAACGCCATTTTCAGTTTCAACAGCATGTTTAGCCATAGCACCGTTTTCAATCGTAACATTTTTCTTTTTAAAGTTATCTGTAACTAATTTAACCATATCTTTTTCAAATGTTGGTAAAATAGATGGTGCAAATTCAAGAATCGTTACTTCAGCTCCTAAGTTTACATAAGCTCCAGCTAATTCACTCCCGATATAACCGCCACCAACAACAATAAGTTTTTTGGGAACTTCTGGTAAAGCTAATCCACCAGTTGAGTCGATTACACGTTTACCGAATTTGAATCCTTTGATTTCGATAGGACGGCTACCAGTTGCCACAATTGCATTTTTAAATGAATACGTTTGAGCAGCTACTTCAGTCATCACACGTAAAGTATGTTCATCGTTGAAGTAAGCTTCACCACGAAGAATCTCTACTTTATTTTTTTTCAATAAGCCTTCAACACCCTTAGTTAGGGTTGATACGACTTTATTGTTTTTCCATTCTTGCGTTTTAGCAAAATCTAAAACTACATTTTCAGCAGTTACTCCGAAAACAGATGAATCTAAAGCTTCTTGATAGTGGTGTCCAGCACTGATTAGTGCTTTTGAAGGAATACATCCAACATTAAGACAAACTCCACCGATATATTCTTTTTCTATAATTGCAACTTTTTGTCCCATTTGAGCAGCGCGAATGGCTGCTACATATCCTCCTGGACCAGAACCAATTATAACTGTGTCTAACTCTATTGCGAAATCTCCTACTACCATTTTAAATCCACCTTACCCTTCCATTAATAATAATTCTGGATCAGCAAGCAATGCTTTTAACTCGTTCATTGCTTTTTGTGCAGTTGCTCCATCAATGATACGGTGGTCAAAACTTAATGACAATTGCATAACTGGTGCTACAACAATTTCGTCATCTGCGTTAACAATTGCTTTTTTAGCGATACGACCAACACCTAAAATAGCAACTTCAGGATAGTTGATTACTGGAGTAAACCAGCCGCCACCGATTGAACCGATATTACTGATTGAAATAGAACCATTGCTCATTTCATTAGGTGCTAACTTACCTGCTGTAGCTTTACCAGAAAGTTCGGTAATTTCGCCAGCGATAGAGAAAATACTCTTAGCATCTGCATCTTTGACAACTGGTACAAATAAACCACGATCAGTATCTGTAGCAATACCAACGTTGAAGTAATGTTTGTAAACAACTTCATTCGTTGAATCATCAATTGAAGCATTCATTGCAGGGTATTTACGCAGTACTGAAACGATAGCTTTAACAACATAAGGCAAGAATGTTAATTTAACACCTTTGCTAGCTGCGATATCTTTAAAGTGTTTACGGTGAGCCATCAACTTAGTTGAGTCCACTTCATCAAACAGCGTTACATGTGGAGCAGTTGCTTTGCTGTTTACCATTGCTTTAGCAATAGCTTTACGCATTGGAGTCATTGCTTCACGAGTTTCAAGTTCAGCTTGATTAGATTTGAACGCTTTAGCTGGTGCAGTTGCTTTTTTAGCTGCTGGCGCTTTAGTTTCAACTGTTTTTTCAGCTGCTGGTGCTTTAGCTTCAGTTGCTTTTCCACCATTAGCTGTAAAGTTTTCAATATCTTCTTTTGTTGTACGACCGTTTTTACCAGTAGCAGCAACTTGAGTGATATCTACATCATTTTCACGAGCGAATTGGCGAACAGATGGCATAGCTAAAACATTTTCATTTGAAACAGGTGCTACTACTGCAGACTCATTTGATGCTGCTGGAGTTACTGGAGCTTGATTTGATGATGGTTCAGCAACAGGAGCTGCGCCTTCAGTGTTATGTTCTGGAGAGTCGATTTCTAATAATGCTTGACCTACCAAAGCAACGGTTCCTTCTGCAACCAATATTTTTTTGATTGTTCCTGAAACAGGTGTTGCAATTTCTTCTACAGATTTATCGTTTTGAATTTCTGCAACTGAATCTTCTTCATTAACAGTATCGCCTTCAGCTACTAACCATTTTACGATTTCGCCTTCTGCCATTCCTTCGCCAACATCTGGCATTTTGAATTGGAAGAAAGAAGTTCCTGTTGAAGCTTTTGGTGTTGGAGCTGGAGCAACTGCTGCGGGTGCTTCAGGTGAAGTTGCTGGAACTGATTCTTCCTCTTCTTCATGTCCTGGAGCATCAATTTCAACAATAACTTGTCCAACTGTTGCTACAGTTCCTTCTGCAACCATGATTTTTTTGATTGTTCCTGAAACAGGTGTTGCAATTTCTTCTACAGATTTGTCATTTTGAATTTCTACAATTGAGTCTTCTTCTTCAACTGTATCGCCTTCAGCTACTAACCATTTTACGATTTCGCCTTCTGCCATTCCTTCGCCAACATCTGGTAATTTAAATTTAAATGCCATTTTTTACATCTTCCCTTCTTTAATTAGCTATTCCTTTGGAAATAGTTCTCAGGTTTTAATAATATAAGAAACAAACGCAATAATTTTTATAAAATCATCGCATTTGCTATTTCAATTTGAATAGATTAGAAATTATAAGCTGCTCTTACTTTATCAGCGATATCAGTTGCGTTTGGCAACCATGCATTTTCTGCTAAACCAAATGGGAAAATTGTATCTGGTGCGGAAACACGTCCAATTGGAGCTTTTAATGAAAGGATAGCACGTTCAGAAATTTCTGACATAACCATAGCAGCAACACCTGCTTGACGTTGTGCTTCTTGAACAACTACAACACGTCCAGTTTTTCCAACTGAAGCAATGATTGTTTCAATATCTAAAGGAGAAATCGTTCTTAGATCAACGATTTCTGTAGAAATACCTTCTTTTTCTAATTCATCTGCAGCTTTGATTGCTTCACGTACCATAGCTCCGTAAGTGATAACAGAAACATCAGTACCTTCACGAGTAATACCTGCTTTGCCTAGAGGAATCGTATAAGATTCTTCAGGAACTTCTTCACGGAACGAACGATATAGTTTCATGTGTTCCATGAAGACAACTGGATCGTTATCACGTAATGAAGCAATTAATAAACCTTTTGCATCATATGGATTTGATGGAACTACCACTTTGATACCAGGAGATTGAGCAAGAAGACCTTCAAGATTATCTGAATGCATTTCTGGAGTATGAACTCCTCCACCGAATGGTGTACGGAAAGTGATTGGCATAGTGCGGGTACTGCTCATACGGTAACGAGTACGTGCAGCTTGTCCAACGACTGAGTCTAATACTTCAAATAGGAATCCAATGAATTGGATTTCTGGAACAGGACGAAAACCTTGAAAAGCAAGTCCAATAGCTAATCCACCGATGGCTGATTCAGAAAGAGGTGTATCTGAAACGCGTTCTTCGCCATATTTCTCTTGAAGACCAGCGGTTGCACGAAATACACCACCATTTTTACCTACATCTTCACCGAAAATCATTATATCTTGATCGCGTTCCATTTCTTGGTCAAGCGCTTCAGTGATCGCTTCGATCATTGTTTTTTGTGCCATGTTTATTTACTCTCCTTTGCTTCGAAAGTTGCAATTTGCTCCGCGATAACTTGAGTTGGTGTTTCAAACATATTTTTCAAGAAATCAGAAACTTTTTGTTTTGGTGCTTGATCTGCTTCTTTAACAGATACTTTAATTTCTTCTTTAGTTTTGTCAATTAATTCATTTTCTTTCTCTTCTGACCATAAACCTTTTTCAGTTAAGAAATTACGGAAACGAATCAATGGATCACGTTGTTCCCAATAGTCAAAACTATCTTTATCTCTATAACGAGTTGGGTCATCTCCTGAAGTTGAGTGAGGACCGAAACGAGAAGTGATTGTCTCGATTAAAACAGGACCGTTTCCAGCTACTGCCCAATCTCTTGCTTGTTTGGTAACGGCATAAACGGCTAAAGCGTCCATACCATCTACTTGAATTCCTGGAATTCCTGCAGCAACAGCTTTTTGAGCTAAAGTTGTAGCGGCTGTTTGCTTGTGACGAGGTGTTGAGATTGCATAACCATTATTTTGAACAAAGAATACTACAGGAGCTTTGTAAGCACCAGCATAGTTCAATCCTTCATAGAAATCTCCTTGAGATGAACCACCATCACCAGTATAAGTGAATGCAACATTAGGTTTGTTACGTTTTTTCAAACCAATACCCGCACCCATCGCTTGGATGATTTGAGCACCAATAATAATTTGTGGTGGTACAGCATTTAAATCTGTAGGATATTCATTCCCTAAAGAATGACCGCGAGACCATAAAAAGGCTTTTGAAACTGGTAGTCCATGTTGGATTAATTGAGGAATATCACGGTACCCTGGAAATAGCACATCTTCTTTTACAAATGCATAATGACTAGCTAATTGAGAAGCTTCTTGTCCAGCAGTTGGAGCATAGAAACCTAAGCGTCCTTGACGAGCTAGAGCCATTGAACGTTCATGTAAGATTCTAGACCAAACCATTTTCTCCATCATTTCAACTAGTTGATCGTCAGATAAATCAGGCATGATGTCTTCGTTTACAACTTTACCATCCTTATCTAAGATTTGTACCATTGGGAAAGCCGCATCAATTGTGCTTAACAATGCTTCAAAATCTACCGGTTGTTTTTTGTTAACCATGTATAACCCATTCCTCTCTCTGTAACTATTATTGTATTTTCAAAACTCTGTTTTATACTTTTATAGAAACTGTATTACTCAGAATTTTTCACAATTTAAATTTAACACGCTTTCAAATTAGATGCAAGAGAACTCTACCTCAATTCCTTAAAAGTATCTGACGCCTTTAAATTTACTTAGTTTTTATCTATATCAGTATTCGTGAAAGTGAAAGTATTCACTAATCATTTTGAAATTTCTTTGTTATATAGCACTTTCTTTACAATTCTACTTTTGGTGAATAACTCTATTTTTCTTTCTTTAACTGTTATATAATTTATTAAAAACTGTACCATTTTAAATAAATTGATTTTATGTTTTTTTGAAATGAGATTTATTTCACAAAAAGATTATTTTTTGATTAGAATTACTCTAAATTCATTTTTTTTCCGTTTTATTTTCCTGAAATCACATTTTTGTTCTATAAAAAAGCGGAAAACGTTCTATAAAAGCAATATTGTTTTTAAAAAACCAAAAAAGAGAAGCCGAATGAACGGTTTCTCTTTTTTTTCTTAAATAACTCCTTGACTTAACATAGCTTCTGCAACTTTTGTAAACCCAGCAATATTAGCTCCTGCTACAAAATCTCCATTTAAATCATATGCATTAGCTGTATCTTTTATTTCCTTATAGATGTTTTTCATAATTTTTTTCAATTCTTCATCAACTTCTTCAAATGTCCAATTTAGTCTTTGACTATTTTGACTCATTTCTAAGGCTGAAACAGCTACTCCACCTGCATTTGCAGCTTTTGCTGGTCCGTAAACAATGCCGACTTTTTGAAATTCTTTAATGGCCTCTAAGTTACATGGCATATTTGCCCCTTCGGCTACGGCCCACACTCCTTGATGAATCATTTTTTGAGCAGTCGGTCCATCAATTTCATTTTGGGTAGCACATGGAAGTGCAATCGTATATTTTTCTTCTAAATCCCAGATACTTCCAGTTTCATATACTGCATTTGGACGATCTGTAAGGTATTCTGAAATTCTGCTTCTTCCGACCTCTTTAATTTTTTTAACAATTGCTAAATCAATTCCTTCATCATCGTAAATATAACCATCAGAGTCCGAACAAGCAATAACGGTGCCACCAAATTCTTGAACTTTTTCAATCGCATAAATTGCTACATTTCCGCTTCCGGAAACAACCACTTTTTGATTTTTAAAAGATTTTCCGATATCATCTAACATTTCTTTAGTGAAATACACTAAACCATAACCAGTTGCTTCTGTTCGTGCTAGACTACCGCCTAAGAAAATTGGTTTCCCTGTTAAAATCCCTGCTTGAAAACCATTTATTTTTTTATATTGTCCAAATAAGAATCCAATTTCACGCGCCCCTACACCGATATCACCAGCTGGAACATCGATATCTGGTCCTATGTGTTGTTGCAGTTCTGTCATGAAACTTTGGCAAAAACGCATAACTTCATCATCAGATTTACCTTTAGGGTCAAAGTCGCTACCGCCTTTACCACCACCAATTGGCAATCCAGTCAGACTATTTTTAAAAATTTGCTCAAATCCTAAAAATTTCACAATGCTTTGCGTGACTGATGGATGAAGACGTAAACCACCTTTGTAAGGTCCTATAGCAGAATTGTATTGAACTCTGAATCCACGATTTACATTTACTGCTCCTTGATCATCTACCCAAGGAACTCTAAATTGAATAATTCTTTCTGGTTCTACTAAACGTTCTAATATATTTTTTTCCATTAATTCTGGGTGTGCTGTGAAAACTGGTTCGATAGAACCAAAAAATTCTTTTACTGCTTGCAAATATTCCGGTTGGTCTGGATCCCGTTTTGAAATTTTTGTATAGACCTCATTAATGTAATTTTTTGCATCTACCATATTATAATCTCCTCAAAATTTCGATTTAGAACCACTTTCCATTCCATACTCATCATTATCTCATAATCTATTTGTAAAAAAAAGTTTTTTTTAGTATTTTTATACCTCGTGCAAATTTGTACGTTTACTGATAAAATACATAAGAAGAATTAGATTAAATAATTTATCTTATGTAGAAAATTACTATAAGAAACACTATTAGGAGTGAACTTTTATGATTACAATGAAAGACATTATTAAAGAGGGCCACCCTACTCTTAGAATGGTCGCTAAAGAATTAACTTTACCAATCAGTGATGAAGAAAAACAATTAGGTAAAGATATGCTGCAATTTCTTAAAAATAGCCAAGATACAGAGATTGCTGAAGAATACAGTTTAAGAGCTGGAGTGGGCCTTGCAGCACCGCAATTAGATATTTCAAAACGCATGATTGCTGTTCATATTCCAGGTGTTGAAGAAACCGACGAACCGATCATTAGTACAGTTATGATCAACCCAAAAATTGTCAGCCACTCTGTTCAAAGTGCTTGTTTGACTGAAGGAGAAGGTTGCTTATCTGTTGATCGTGAAGTTCCTGGCTATGTTCCTCGTCACAGTCGTATCACGCTTACTTACTATGACTTAGAGGGTAATTCTCATAAAATGCGTTTGAAAAACTATCAAGCAATTGTTATTCAGCATGAAATCGACCACATCAACGGTATTATGTTCTATGATCATATCAATAAAGAACATCCATTTAAAATCGATGACGCTGTAAAAGTTATTTCTTAATACTGAAAAGCAGATATTGGGACTATTGATATCCTCCCCTTAAAGTAGACACTAAAAAGCAAACTACTTTAGGGGAGGTTTTTATGCGTTCAAATATTAAACAGACAATTATAGATCTAGAACAATATATTCAACTGTATCTCAATGAAGGTATTATAAAAAGACATTGAGAGGTATATTAAGTTTTATAATACCAAGAGAGCAACGTTAAAAACGGATTTATTCATACGTATCTATTATTTAAGCAGCGGTCGCCCGTTTAACTATTCCAATATCAAATACCATCATGAAGAAGCTCAGTTCTTTATGCAAGGGAATAATTTTTAAGTTAGATTTGAATGATTAATATAAACAAATACTTTTCTAAAGGAGACAGACTAAATGACAGAAGAACTTACTCAAGAAATACGTGACGATCTATATGACCTTGTCCTTATTTTGCATAAGCCAGTCTTTTCTTTTACGGAATGCTTAACAACTTATTCAAAAGAAGATATGATCGCACTAGCTAACGATCTTCGGTATAAAGTGCGACGCAGTAAAACAAAAACCGTTATTGCCGAAGATTTCTTCAAAGAATTATTATTTAAAAGCCAACATCAATTATCTTTTCAACCAAAAGAGAACGTTCACCTCTTAAAAGAACTGATGAATGGACCGAAAAAAATCGATTTTCTACCTTTCACTCGCAAAAATCCGGAATTATTTGATTTACTTTATTTTCGTTGGGTGTTCTTATTTTATTACGAAGATACTTATACCCTAGTACTGCCAAATGAGTCCAAAGAGTTGCTGATTAGTTTTATTGATGATCCTGATTTCAAAGAAGAACATAAAAGGAAAAGTCTGCTCCATGGATATGCAGAGGCTTTTATGAACCTGTATGGGGCTTTTGAAACTGACTTTTTCTTAAAAGTATGGAATCAACACAACAAACAGTACCCATTAGAACTTAATGGATTATTGACTGAATTAATTGGGTTAGCTTGGTTTAATGAACGACTACGTTTTACAGATAGCTTAGAATATATTTTTGATAACTCTTTTTTAGATGAAAATGATGTACCTATTTTCTTATCGAGTTCTTCACACCACGATTATTACCAACCTACAAAAGCTGATATTAACTATTTTGCTAAACACAAATTCGACGAGCGAACTGCTCAATACAAGAAAATGAGCCCATTTTTCGCTAAGAAGTTGAATTCACAAAAACTTAAAGATGTCATGGATCTGATTATGATTTATATTAAACTGGATTTAGGCCTGCAGGATTTATTGGGAGAACTAAACAGTCAATTTGGTATTGTTTTTGATAGTGCGAAAGACGTAGAAGAATTTAGCTACCTATACTTAAACTTAAACAACTATTCACGCAAATTGTCTAACAAAGGTCATACGCCAAAAGAACTAACTAAACATCATAATAATACATTATCCTTGCTTCCTAATAATGTTGTTCCTTTTACTAATAAGAGCACAGGAAAGCAAGAACCTATCCGAGTAAACAAAGTTGGCCGAAACGAGCCTTGTCCGTGCGATAGTGGGAAGAAATACAAACATTGTCATGGGAAATAACTGTTAACAAAAAGCCAATAGACAATTTTCTGCTTATTGGATTTTTAAACACTACTCCTCTTCAAAGTCAGTATATCTAGTTATCGGGTAATTTCTTCTGCCTAACAAAAAAAGGTAAGTCACTATAACATAGCGACTTACCTTTTTATTAAACTATAAATTATATACCAGAAAATTACTTAGCTACTTTAGATTCAAGACCTTCAGCTTTTAAGAATTCACTAAATGGTACTAATTCTTCAGCTTCATATTTTTCTTTGTACGCTTTAATTTCTTCTGCACTATACAATGAAGGGTCTAATTTCAATGTTTCCACCGGAATTGGACGTTCTTTTGTAATCTTAGCATCGATTACTACTGTTTTACCTTCTTTAGAAGCTTTAACAGCATCTGCCATTACTTGATCCATATCTTCAATACGTCTCACTGTGAAACCAACTGCTCCTTGTGCATCTGCAATTTTTGCGTAGTCTACATCAGTAAATTCAGTACCAAACGTATTTTTGTTTGTATCTTCATATTTGTTCTTAATGAATCCATATTCAGTGTTTGTGAATACTACATTGATAACAGGCAAGTTGTAACGTACGTTAGTAACAACATCGGGATAGTTCATTGAAAACGCACCATCACCCATTAAGTTAAAAGCTTGACGATTAGGATATACGTTCTTAGCAGCGATACCACCAGGAAGTGCAATACCCATAGAAGCAAACAATGGAGAAGTTCTCCACATATTCTTAGGAGTCATGTGTAAGTGACGAATAGATGTTTGAGTTGAGTTACCAACGTCAATTGAATAGATTGCATCTTCGTCAGCATGTTTGTTGATAGCATTGTATACTTGATAAAGTTGTAATGGACCACTTTCTTTTGTTTCCAACTTAGTCATGTAGTCACGCCAGTTTTGAATGTTTTTCAAGTTAGCATTCCACCAAGCTGATTCTTCAACAGGTGTTACTTTTTCTAGTAATGAATGAACTGCTTCACCAGCATCTCCAAGAATAGCAACATCTGCATTATGCCGTTTCCCAAGCATTGTTGGGTTGTTGTCGATTTGGATGAAGTTTTCAACATTTGCGAAAGTATTTTCTACTTCAGCAAATGGGAAGTTTGAACCAACGAAAAGAACTGTATCTGCTTCTTTAACAGCTTCGTTAGCTGGTTTCCAACCGACACGATATGTTGAACCAGTTAATCCTTCAAAGTTATAATCGAAAGTTTCAAAGTTTTTACCAGTTGTAATAACTGGAGCTTTAAGTTTTCGAGATAATTCTTGAACCGCTGGACCGTGTCCCATAGTTCCGATACCTGCATAAATAACAGCACGTTTAGAATTATTTAATACTTCAACAGCTGCGTCAATATCTGCTTCGTTGATTGCAGAAGAAACGTAATCACGGAAGCTGTGGCCTGAAGAATAGAATGCATCGTTATCGATTTCATGGTAACCGAAATCACCAGGCACTTCTAATACAGCTACTCCACGTTTAGAGATAGCAGTACGAATTGCGTCGTCTATCAATTTTGGTAATTGTTCAGCGTAAGCAACACGACGGTTGTATACTGCGATATGATCAAACATTGGATTTTGATTCAATTCTTGGAACGCGTCCATATTTAATTCTCTTTGAGGACGAGATCCTAAGATAGCTAAAACTGGTGTATTATCCATCGCTGCATCATAAAGACCATTGATTAAGTGAGAAGCACCAGGACCACCTGATCCAACACAAACACCCAATTTTCCACCGAATTTCCATTGCATTACAGCTGCCATTGCTCCAACTTCTTCATGTTTTACTTGAAGGAATTTGATATCTGTTTCTTTTTGATCACCTAAAGCTTCCATTAAAGGGGCTAAAGTTCCTGAAGGGATTCCATAAATTGTATCTATTCCCCATCCTGCCATCACTTTTAGTGAAGCTGTACTAATATTAGTTTTACCTTTTGTCATTTTAATAATCCTCCTAGATTAATTTCAAAAATAAATACCCTTACAATTTTAGCACGTTTAAGTTAAGAATCAAGAACTAATTCCCTTTAAAATACTTTTCTGTGAAAAAATGTACAGTTTTTTAATCTAATCAAATCAAAAGCTCAAAAACTATTCTTTTTTTGTAATCTATCTATGAAAAAATCCATTTCTTTAGTATTAAAATGTACCCTATAAGATTGACACTAAAAAAAGTTTCTCTTATGGGGTAAATTTTAATTAAGAGATAGGGCTTTGTTGTTATATCAATTCTTTCAAGTCCGTGCAACTAAATTGCAATTAACTTAAAATTTTGCAATCTATGTAGATTTCTACCAATAGTTGTGAAATGAAAAAAACAGCCGTTAAAACGTCTTATTATAAAATATGTAATGGAGTCTACGGGTTTAGCAAATCGTTATTTAATCAATTTCAACTACTAACAAATATATGCTTTATTATATAGTAGAAACTTTTTAAAGTGTCAAGCAATCTCAAACGATTGAAATCAATTAGACGTGCAAGTAGACGTGAAAATATCCACGGGGAACGTGGTAATAATATAGTAAGCTACTCAATGGAGAGTGGCTTTTTTTATTACTCCCTAGTTAATACAGAATAGTTTTAAGCATGCTACATACAGTGACAAGCAAATTAGTATGAAACCGTCTTAGAATGTTCCTGTATAGATATTGTATTTATTAAAAATACTTAAAATAGACAATAAAAAACTACCTAATGCAAACCGGCAAGAATGGCTTGAATTAAATAGTTTATTATAAAAAATGTATAAACACACTCAAATCTCTTTAAGTGTACCCAACGATCGAATCGTTGTTCCTATGTATGTATATTACCAATTATTCTCCATAGTTGTCAATAGTTAACTTTAAGATTTTAAAAAAATATAAAATTTCACTATCTTTATCTAAATATGAAAAACGCTCAATACTTTTTTCAACTAATGAACTTAAAGATTCTATTCTATAACGTCGTGAGCCTTCACCATTAACAAATCTATCATGTGCATATAAAACACACAGTATATCGTGTATTTTAGGAGCAGAATAGAAAGTCCTTTTTACTCCACATCTTTGTAGATATTTTTTTAAATCAGAATTCACTGAACTTATATTACCCTTACTCAAGTTAAATAAATAAGGATTATTATGCACACTAATATTTCTTATAACTCTCACCCCAGTTAGGAGTCCTCTAATTGAGTTAATATCAATATCATCTTCAGGATACCTTCTAAAATAATACAAGAATAGATTGATTAAATCACCAAATGACATAACTTCAATAGCTGCCCAAATTGGAGGACAATCTTTATGAGTTAGGTACAAGCTATGTTGATAACTAGCAGGATTTCTCGCTTTCTTAAATAAATATTCTTTTGTTAATGGAATAGTCGATCTTTCAGTAGATTGTATAAACCCTTCTATAACATCGTAGCCATCTGTTTCTTGGTTATCTGTAACTCTTTTCATTAGCAATGTTTTTAAACTATGCTCAATATCTAAAGTAAAAGAAGCTAGAATATATCTAAGTTGCATATCAACACTTGCTATGTCACTTAAATAAGAGAACTCTAAATTAATATAGTTTCTTTGTGCATTTTTTTTGAAATTTCTTTTATAGACTGTGATTTTATAGAAGTAATTTAATTCTTCAAGAATTTCTTTTGCTTCAGACCGATTTTTAATATTAAAACCTACGCCACGTTCTTCTAAACTATCCAGCAATAAATCTAGTTCTTTCTTTGGATATATAGACTTATGCGCTTTGATAACCTCTAAAATTCTTTTTTTTTCTTCTTCATCTTCAAAAAGCTGCTCAACTTGGTTAGTCATTTGCACATTCTCCCACACATCTTTTTATTACTATTATACTTTTGCTAATCTTGTAACGCAAGCGCTCTATCATGTTATGGCTGTATCCAAATGTTATATTTATTAGACAATTAACGTAAACTACCACAAGAAGCCTTCATGAGTGTTAAAAATCCTCTTAACTGATTATTTCTCTTTTTTATATACGCCTGCTAACCATTTATCTAATTCATAACGGTTAAAGCGGTAAATACGACCTACATTAACTCCTGGTATCTCTTTGTTGTCCAACATGTCTTTGATAGTAGGTTCGCTTACACCAATGTATTTGGAAGCTTCCTTCATAGTCATCGCTGGGCTTTCTGCATCATATTTTTTGATAACTTCTACTTGCATTTCTTGAAGCAGTTCACGCAATTGAGTTTTATTTGTGACAATTAAATCATCAGATACTTGTAATTGGATTGACATTTTTATACCTCCTAAATTGATTTTACTCAATTGTACTTCTTTTTCAAACTAATACATACAACATAGATCTTACTAATTTGGTAACCCCATGTTTTTACTATACTGCCATCAAAAGAAAGTCATTTCAGCTGGCTCCCAATGTTAAACTTAGACCGTCAAATATAGTGTCAATCAGAGGTGTTCTAAGCACGTTACTAATAAATTTATGTATGACTATCTATACAAGTCCCTTATAACAAGCCATCTTGAAGTCAAAAAAAGCCACCTCATTTAAGAGATAGCTTTTTTTAAACTGAGATAGGAACTAATACATTCTGCCGCGCATCTGTCTTTGAGCATTCCAAGCTAATGCTACATCCATACCTTGCGAAGTAGCCTGTACAATCTCTTTACCATCAATTTGTACAGAAGTTTGAATTGGTCTGCTAGCTAATCTTTCAATTGCACTTAAAATGGCCTTAAAATCGCTATTATGACTAGTAGAGTTATTATAATTTTGGTTATTTAACCTAGCAGATTCTCCCATAATACTGCTTGCAGCGATAGCACTTGGAGTATCAGTCACAACACTTGCCATTCCCATTGAAACATTGAAATTGTCAGATAAGCCACTGGCCATCCCGCTAACTGTTTTTTGAACATTTTTAAATTTGTCCTGCAACCCTTTATCCAAACCGTTCATAATTGCATTACCTGCTGGGATTAGTAGCTTTCTATCATATTCGATTGGCCCTTTATTGTCAGCTATCCAATCAGCAATACCACTTACAAATTTCTTAACACCTTCATAAGCAGATTTAAGCCCTTTTAAAAAACCTTCTATGATAGCTTTACCTGCATCACGCAAGTTTATTTCTGAAACAGAATTGATGATGGTACTAGCAACATCAGCAACCGCACTCAGTACATCAGGTATCATTTTGATAAGTCCCGAAACTAATTTTCCAATAATTTCTTTCCCTGTAGAAATAATTTCAGGAAGTTTAGATATGATATAGTTCACAAATTTACCCATGATATCCATCGCTGCAGCAGCCATTTTTGGCGCATTTTCTGAAATTGTTGACACTAGTTGACCCAACAACTTGATACCGGTATCTACTAACTGAGGTAAATTTTCAAGAAGTAAATCAACTAATTTCTTCATCACGCTTAGTGCTGCTTCCCCAATTTTAGGCAATGCTGAAATAATACCTTGTTGTAAATTATCTAGTAGCTCGATTCCTTTTTCCATAATTAACGGCATATTTTCTTTTATAAATCCGATAAATGTTTCGATTATAGAACCCGCCGTTGTAATAATTTGTGGAATAGATTGGAGAATACCATTAGCTAGACTGGTCAGAATTTGAATCCCAGAATTTAGTAAAGTTGGTAAATTTTCAGTAACCCAAGTGGATATGCTGGTTATGATTCCTTGAAATGAAGTTATGAAATTAGGAATTCCTGTGGTAATACCATTAGACATTTGTGTAAGCATCTCGCTACCTGCTTCTAGGAACATCGGCGCCGATGTGGTTATAAACGTAGTAAGTGCTCCTGGAAGCGCCTTTAGAATATTCCCAACCATTGGGAGAAAATTTTCAAATAAGAATGTAGATGTAGTTGTGGCCAAAGCTTGTAATGCTGGTTGAATATCTTGACCTAGTGATAAACCACCCAAAACGTTAGCAAAGGCTGCTTTCATAGAAGCTAATGATCCACTAAATGTTTCAGCTGATTCTTTTGCCGTTGTTCCTGTAATCCCCATTTCTTCTTGGACTGCATGAATAGCACTGTAAACGTCATCCAAGTTGCTAATATCGTACTTGACACCAGTTAATGCAGTAGCATCCGCTAGCAATCTTTCCATTTCTGTTTTCGTCCCACCATAACCAAGTGAAAGGTTATCTAACATCGTATAGTTTTGCTTCGCAAATCCTTTATAAGCATCTTGGATACTCTCCATATTGGATCCCATTTTGTTAGCATTATCGGACATATCTATTAAAGCCATATTTGCTTTATCTGCTGCTGCTTCAGTATCTCCGCCCATAGATTGCAAAAGACTTGCACTAAAGCTTGTAACACTTTCCATATACGCATTTGAAGACAATCCAGCTGTTTTATAAGCTTCATTTGCATAGGCTTTAACTTTGTCAGCACTACCTTTAAATAACGTTTCAATCCCGCCTAAAGATTGTTGGAGAGCTGCACCTTCTGTCAAAGATTTTCCAATGATTGCACCCAAAGCAACTCCTGCGGCGGCAATTGATGCTGCTGCAGCTACTTTTAATCCCGCACCTAATTTACTACCTGCGCTTTTACCTGCAGAAGTCGCTTCGGGATCAAATTGTTTTTGAATTGATCCTTGTATACCTTTAGCTGAAGGCATAATTTGTATATATGCTTGACCTAATTCTGTTGCCATTTATTATCACCTTTCTTTCTTTTTTTTGCCTTCCTCCCGCCCAATTGCTTTTAAACCACATCCTTTCAGGTAAAATAAAAAAGGCGCTATTTATTTATGTTTCTGTGAAATCAATCGGCCATAAATCCTGCCCTCTACTTTTATACTTTCCAATACTTTCTCCACAAAATTTTCTTCAAAGATACTAACTTCATTAATCAATCTTATTGTCTTAGTATTCCATTTATTGTAATAGTCAATTTCACTTTCTTGGTAGGCTTCCCAATATTCTTTACTGTTGGGTTTTGCCAAGCTCATACGGGCTTCTGGATCGCCATTCTTTGCCTTTATCTCTAGTTCATTATTTCTCTGATCACGTTGTTTTTCTGTTCGCTGTTTTAGTTCAGCTTTTTTCAATCGTATTCGTTCTAATTCTTCAGCAGTTTGTACTTCCTTTTTCTGTTGCCTTTGAACCGTTTTATTAATACGTTGCTTTTCTTTATAGTTTGTTTCTGTTTCCCAATTCTTACGCCTGTTTTTTCTTCCTTGGTTCCTGCATTCGTCACTACAATATTTATTATTCGAGTGTTTAGATTCAAAAGATTGATTGCATATAGTACAAATTAAAGTACGTATAATGTACCCTCCTTTCATTCCAATTTGTGTTGGCATAGTTATTCAATATAAACCCTATAAACCACTACACGTCTACTTTATGCCTCTGGTAAACTCTTAATAAGTTGGGACACGAGGAAATTCGTACAGTGACAGCGTGAAGGACGAATGAAAGACAAGAGGGGTACCCATGCCCCCATCATTTATCTCGTCTACTAACTTATATTTGCTGTCACTATCACTTAATTTTTTATTTAATTTAATTTTTTTATTTTTATTTATTTATTTATTTATTTATTTATTTTTATTTAAATTATTTAACATACTTCTATAACCATTCTCTTTCACTTCTTCTTCAGCACTCTTCAATCTGTTTTGCTTTCTAATCTTTGCTTCAAGTTCCTTATCTGCTTTGGCTTTAGCTTCCTTGATTTCCTTTGCAGCTGTGGCTTCTTTATCTTGTCTTACCTTATCTCCTACTTTGGTTAGCAGGCCAGTAAGTTCTTTATCTCTCTCTGCTTGTGCTGCTGCTTGCTGCTTGCTGCTCTCTTAGTTTGCGTTGACGTTCTGCTCTCGCGTCTACTTCACGTTGTGCACCTTCATAGAGTGCTCCCACATCTAAGATACCACCATCTCTTTCTAATTGATCTGTAAGTCGATTACTGTTTTCGATACGTTGTTTGATTTCACTCATTATTTATTTCCTCCTTTTACTCGTTCTAATTGGTTCTTATTATCTATTACGTTCGTTTATTTCTTTTACCATTTCTCTTATATCTGCGTCTTCATCTACTGTACTCAATCTGTTTTTCTTTCTAATTATCTCAATTTCTGCCTGTGCCTTTTCGGTTTCTTCTTTGATTTCCATTTCAATTTTAGCTTCTCGTTCTTTCCTTGCTCGCTCCCCGTCTTTAGCTAACAATTCATTCCATGCTTTAGATTCAGCTTCTTGAGCTACTACTTGTTTCTCTCTAATTTTCTCTTGGTATTCAGCACGTTCTTCTTGTTCACGTTGTGCTCCTTTATAGATTGCTTCAACGTCTAGCCTGTTAACGTTTCTTTCTAATTGTTCTGCTAGTTTGCTCATTACTTATCTTCTCCTTTTGTATTAATAATTTGAGTAGCGTGGCTATTAATAAGGTACTCAATACCTTGTAAGATTGAGTTATCTTTGTATTCATTTCTTAATCTATCCGCACTAATCGACGTTTTATTCTTTCGAGCGTCCGCCATTTGTTTTTCATAACTGTTTTTGTAGATATTATTTTGCAAGTGACTTAGTAATTGATTTGCCTTCGTATATGGTGGAACAATTTCATCTTTAATTGCTTCTAATTCCTGCAATAATTTACTTGCTCGCTTCGCCATTTCTTCATTAATTTTATCCATTTCTGACTTAATTTGTTTTGTATAATCGTTGTATTCTGCTTCTGTGATGTATGGATTGTTTTTCAGCTCTTCAATTTTACCTGTGTAGTATTCTGCAATATCGCTTGCTGTACGCTTATCAGCAATAACTTTTGCATATGCTTTTGGGTCACTTCCTTGTTTCGCTTTGATAACGGCTCTATTTGCTTCATTTTCGCTTTCTGTAGCTGTTTCTACTTCTTGAAGGTATTCCTGTTCTTTCTGTTTTCCGTCCGTTAAAATTGCTTGTAATTCTTCCTCAATCTTGTTTAATTCTTGCATAGTTTTATTTGTCATTTTTAAAATCTCCTTTTGTTTTAAATTTATTTTTTAAGTTCAATTGAATTAAATCTTTCGCCATATAAGCATTTATTATCCTCAACAACTTCATTAATAATATCTACAATAGTTGCTCCACTTGATAGAGGCTTTTTGGATACTACAACATGTTTATTTAACTTAATCTCAATCGCTTGTCTTTTCTTATAGTAGTCGGATTTATCTATACCGTATTTTTCAGCCATAACTTTGTCACTGTCAGGTCTTTTTCCAGTAGATAAGTAATATTTATCCCACAATAAACGATATTCATATTCAGTTAATTCTTTAAGCCCTACATATAAAGATTTTAAATTCTCTTTGTCCTCTGCGTTCATTCTTTCAGTCATTTTACGCCAATTTGCTAACAACCGAGATAAGCTTAATTTGCTAATCATTTCCATTTTTAAACCTCCAATAGTTTAAGCATTTGATTTAAACTTTCGTTCGGATCTGATTCATCAACTAGTTTATTAGTCAGTATAATAGGTATGACCCCACTTATTTGATACGAGGCAGCTTCTTCAATCTCGCTAACTTCATCAAATATTAAGTTATCAAGTTTATCATTAAATGTTTCTTTACGGCGTTTGTAGCGGTTTGAATAGTATTCTTTATCCGAACTGCTTAACTCCATCCAAAACCTTTCAAAGTGCTTTAATTTGAACCGCAGCGTCTTTATATGCTGTTCGGCCACTTCAATAGCAGCAACATGATTCGTTACTTCTTTTTCTAATCTGAAAGCGACTGTTGTCATTTCTTCATATCTTTCTTGAATGCAGGTATAAAAGTTTTTGTTATTAAAGTCTTGTTCGTATTCTTCAATACGTTCTTTAGCTCTATCAATTCTTTGTTGGATGTAAAAATAAGTAGAAACAAGATCTTCATTGTCCAAGTTTGCCAATAATCACCACCTCCAAAAACTGTAAAGCCTGTTTATTTCAATTTAATGTAGTACCCAGTGCTTATAAAAGGAGAGTTTGATTTCTCCTCACAGTGTGCAACTCGTGAACCCTCTACCATGCCATGGTAATGATATTTAGAACAATACGGACACCATACTTTAACCTGGTATTTGGTTGTAGGTTCCGCTAGTAATATGGGTTGTTTATTTTTCATTGGTCAGCTCCTTTATATAATTTGAAAATATATCGTCTACATAAAAACTTTGGTTGGGGCTGTATATAAAATTTAAATGTTTGTACCTTTTTTTGTGAAAATTACTGAACTCCTCTAAAAGGTTACCGAACTCTTTTTAATTTTTAGCTGGTGTACTTTTCAGTAATAAATGAGTAACTAAGTAACTTTTTAACTTGCTATCTCAATTCTGGCATTAACTAAACAAATACAGGTTTTTTCTTTTGACGGTACTTCATTTTTTTAAGTGGAACATGTACAGAACAAGCGGAATAACTATACTTTTAGACCATCCATTCTTTTGTCTACAGTTTTTTTAAATATTACTGTTTTCATATTTTTACTCATTCTTGAAATTAATTTTCCGTCATACATTTCTTCCAGCTCTTTCCAAGATAAATTAGTTGTAAATATGGTACTTTTATCTTGTCTTTGATCCATTACGCTATATAAAACCCTATGAGAGAAATCGCTCGCTCTCTTTGTGGTACCAACAGCTCCGACAGAACTTCCGATATCATCAAGTACTAAATATTCAACTTTCCCTAATAGGTTTATAAAATAATCTTCTGTATATTTAGATTGGTTATCAGAAAAGCTAGCTCTAATCTTTCTTAGCATTGCTACTTCACTTACATAAAGACAAGATTTATTTTTACCTTCAGATTCATTAAGATTTTTCAATGTAGCCATGCTTAAATGTGATTTTCCAACTCCTGGTTGCCCCATTAAAAATAGATTGAACACTTCATTATTTTGGCATCTTTTTACTACATCAATCATTATCTGTTTGTTACTTTGTTCTTCATCCGTTTTGGTAATGTAATTTTTGAATCCTGCGTTTAATAAAGTCATATCTCCTACTACTGATTTTTCTAAAAATACTCTATGTTTTATTTTATTTTCCCTCTTTTGAAATATACCTTGATTATCAAGTTCGATTTGTTTGTTTTTCTTTTCTACTTCACACTTAGGACAAATAATTTCGCCATTCCTAAGTTCCATTAGTTCATACTTTTCATGGCCTTCTACTTTACAATGCTCAGAAAGGTAAGTAGTCTTCGTTCTTTCCATGATTGGTTTCATCATTTCTTGTAAGTTCATTACTAGCACTCCTTTCGTTTATGAACGGATCATCATACTTATTTTCATTTTGATTTATTCTATTAGTTTTAGTTTTTTTATCATATTCATCATTCCACCGTTCTTTTCGGAACCATCTGCCACCATCCATTGGTTTTAACCAATCTTTGTTTGCTTCAAGGTGGTTAACATATCTTTCAACACCCTTTTTTATATCATCAATAGATGTTCCGTTTTTAATTACTTTCTTAAATGCAGCTTCCGCATCTTTCTTAGCAGTTTTTTTAGGATATAATTTCCAAGCTTCTTCAAAAGAATGAGTAATCAAATCTTGATTCGAAGTATTTTCTTTTACTTGTTTATCATTGTTATCATTGTTTAAAGATTGTTGTTTGTGGTCAACTCGCTGGTCACTTGTTGGACGGTCGCTGGACGTTTGATGGTCAATGACTTGGTCGTTTACTTTTTTTGTGTCTTGATAATCGTTGTAATGGCATATAGTTATAAGAGTATAGTTGTTGGTCGTTTGCTTGGTTAAAAAACCATACTTTTCTAATTTATCCAAAGTTGTTCGGATTTTTCGCTCGGTCACTTCATTGTCCTTTTTAAACCATTCTTTTATCTTTGCTCTCGAAGTAACAAGCTGACCTCGCTTAATTTCTACGGAAATATCTTTGTAAATATCGTGCCACGTATTATCTTTGTGATTCGCATTTAGCACTAGGTAGATAGCAATAATTCTTTGAATAGCGGTCAAGCGGTTAAACGTATCACTATTCATTAATTTTCTATGCAGTGCTATCCAACCGCTATTCTCTGGCATTTAATCACCGCTTTCTATACTAGTTCTCTTCCAATTTTTGTAATATCATCTAAAACTTTTGAATTCTTCTCTTCAATATCCTTAGCTAAAGTAATAAGCATGGAAAAAAGAGTCTCTGTTCTCTCTAAAACCCTCTCAACTTCATAACGTGTTAATTGTCCAGTAGCATCTCTTTTGTTTATGCTTGAAAGTCCATCCCAATTTTCATTTAGCACTGATGAAATTGCTTTTATTTGTTGGTTATTCTCACTAATTTCTTGCAACTGATCCTCTAATTGACTTAATGTTTTTTTCAATTCCTAAACCCCACTTGTTTAATTTTTTGTTAATGATATATAATGAATATAAGATTCTATGAGTTATACTCTATTCCCACTGTTGGATGTCCGTCCTTCAGTGGCTTTTTTTTGTTCTTTTTTAATATAATTAATAACTGTTTCTAATTCTTTTCTTGAAACAGTAACCATTACCATTTCTGGATAGTTCCAAAGCTCGAACTTCAAACTTTCAAATGCTTTCTTTTCTTCGGACGTCATATCATTTCTCCTCCTCTAAAACTTCCATAAGCAATTTGTAACCAGTTTTGAAACCATCCCACAATTAAAGACATTGTTATAACTGCACTCATAAGGTTTCACTCTCCTCAACTACTTCACTCAAAATTGCTAACTCTATTTCTATTACATAAATTTCCTGAGTTAGAACTACCATTTTTTTAGCTTTTTCTTTATCACTCATCTGTTTTGGTTCTTCTGAAAATACTGATTCTGTATTGTAAGAGTTAAATAAGTTGCTTAATTCAAGTACCAATTCATCAATTCTTGTGTATCTTTTTTCAGTTTCTTGTTCAAAATTCATTTTATTTTCCTCCTAATTTTTTTCTTCTCGTTCCCCAACGGCTTTTTTTATATTTGATTTTCTTTCAAGAATCGATTGATTTCAGTTTTAGAAATTAACGTGATTCCTTCAACTGTTGCAATCTTTAACCCTTTAGATTTCCATAATTGGATTGTCCCGTATGATATATTAAGCCACTCACACGCTTCTTTTTGTTTCAGCCACTCTTTGCCGTAACAAGCTTCTTGCTGTTTAGCTGCAGCAATAGCTTCTCTTGCTGCAATAGTTAGCATTGCTTTGAATTCGTCTTGAAATGTATCTGGTACCGGTATTTGCAGATTTGCCATATTTAAACCTCCTTTTAAAAAAACGTGTTATTTCTTTTGTTCAGTAGCTTTACGAATAGCATTAAGCACACGTACACGCTTTTTTTCTTCCATAGGCTCTCTTAACCATACTGTTAGTGTTGTAGGCGCTATACCGACTTCTTTGGCAACTTCCCAATACCTTAATCCATTAATTACAATTGCTTTTCGAATTTCTGTATTCGCTTTAACCATAAATACTCACCTCTTTTCACAACATAATTTTAGTAGCGTTTTAAAACAAAATATTATAACGTTGTACGCTACATATTTATAAACTTAGTTTACTACATGTGCTACAATAACACAACAACAATATTGTTGTTATTAATAAACGGTTTATGCTACACTATATTTGTATTTAAAATGCAGATCTAAAAGGATGGTATTTTACATGATAAAATTAAATTTAGATTCCATTATGAAAGAAAAAAACCTTAGTATTAGTGATATTAGTAAAGATACCGGCATTGCTAGAAGTACATTAACCCCTATAGTAAAAAATCCCGATGATGTAAAGTCAGTCAGATTTGATACTTTAGATAAGCTGTGTGGATACTTAGATGTAGATCTATCCGATTTATTAATTTATTCTCCTAACAAAACTGGTATGAAATTAATTAAGATGTGGATTTCTAAAAATCGAGAATTTGGAATTTTTGAAATTAAAAGAATTACTACATTCTCTGAAAAGTCTGCGTTTGTTTCATTTGGTATCGGCCATTCAGATAGTGAGAATCATTTGAAAGTTGCTCTTGAGATTATGGATAATCACGAATTAAGTATTTTAAACAACAAAGTTAAAGGATTCGAAATAAAAAATTCATTAGAGCCAATGGAACAAAAAGACTTTAAACAGATTATTCAAAATGCAAGTAGAAAAGAACTTTTTGAATTAACTTTACAAATCGCTATATCTTTCTTTACTACAAAGCAACATGACTACGATGCAAGTACTATAGAATTATATTGGGCTGTAGGTAGCTTGTTTTTAGATGGTGTTAAAAATACATTTATTTTTGATCATGATAAAATTAATGAAAATATATATGATATTAGCGATTACAATGATGCTGTTAATACAATCAGAACTAATAGCAATATAAGTTATTTAGATAGTGAAGACTTTAAAATATTTTTCGAAAAATAAAAATTCAGACAAATCCCTCTTACCCCCGTTCCCCGTGGTAGAAAAGAGGAGCAACACAATGGCAAATATTAGAAAATACACTAAAAAAGATGGTACTGCTGCTTATATGTTTCAAGCTTATCTTGGTACTGATTCAGCTACGGGCAAACGTATTAGAGTAACTAGACAAGGTTTTATCACAAAAAAAGAAGCCCAACTCTCACTATCTCGCTTGAAAATCGAGATTGAGGAGCAAGGCTATAAAAAGAACAAACGATATAAATTTAATGAAGTATACGAGTTATGGCTAGAACAATATAAGAATACTGTAAAAGAAAGCACGTTAAATAAAACTATTGAAATCTTTAATTACCATATTTTGCCTTTGTATGGCCACTTATATATGGATAAGATCACGGTAGTATTCTGTCAAGAAGCTGTAAACAAATGGTATAAGAGTGTTCAAAAATTTAAAGCTATAAGCAACTATGCTTCCCGGGTATTCGATTATGCTATCACAATTGGCATATTAGAGAAAAACCCTGTTAAAAAGATTAGTATGCCAACTAAGAAAGTAAATGTACAAGAAGATAAAATTTTGAACTTTTACGATAAAGAAGAACTAACTCAATTCTTTAATTGTTTAAAAAAAGAAGATGACCCTGTACAACTAGCACTATTTAGAACGTTAGCATTCTCTGGTGCACGTAAAGGCGAAATTTTAGCCCTGCAATGGCGTGATATTAATTTTACAGATAACTACATTAAAATAAATAAAACTGTCACATTCGGCTTAAATAACGTTTTAATCATACAAACTCCTAAAACAAAAACTTCTGTCCGTACTATCTCAATGGATGCTCAAACAATGGCTATTCTTAAATCATGGAAAAAAATACAAAAAGAAGATTACTTGAAGTTAGGCTTCAATACATTAAACCCTACTCAATTAGTTTTTCCTAGTACTAAAAATACCATTATGCAGCCACCTAAAGTTGGAAAATACCTGGATCGTATTATAGAAAGATACGAACTAAAGAGAATCACAACTCATGGGCTTAGACATAGCCATTGCTCGATATTATTTGAAGCTGGTGCAACAATTAAAGAAGTACAAGACAGACTAGGCCATTCAGATATTCATACCACCATGAACATCTACGCACATGTATCTAAAAAGGCTAAAGAAAACACCGCTGAAAAATTCGCAAACTATGTAAATTTCTAACAATAGACGTGGAATTAGTCGTGAAATGAAAAAAATAGCCGTTAAAACGTCTTAAAGATACTGTTGTATCAACGTTTTAACGACTTATCATAAATCACAGTATGGAGTCTACGGGAATTGAACCCGTATTAACTGGCTGCCAGCCAGTCGTAATCCCATTATACCAAGACCCCAGAGTAGAACGCTGTCAGTTAAACGCTCTCACAGCTGAGCTATACTCCTAGTATTATATCAAATTTAGTTCTTTCAATGCAATATAAATTCCATCTTCATTGCAACTTTTCGTTACTTTATCCGCTCTTAATTTTACACTTTCTAAAGCATTTCCCATAGCAACTCCGGTACCTACTTTTTCAATCATCTCTAAATCGTTTAAACCGTCTCCGAATGCAATTGTATCTGCTACACCATAGCCATTCTCTAAGGCGACTCTTAAAACAGTATTAGCTTTGGAACCATCATGAGGCAGAACATCAACCCCTGAATCATGCCAGCGCACAAAACGAAATTTTGAAAATTGACTACTTTCATAAAGTTGCTTTTCATCTTCACGATAAAAAAGCAAACATTGAACCAATGAATTGTGTTGATAGAAATCTCGATCAAACTTAGGAACACCATAACCGACAGATTTCATTGCCGTTGTTATTCGAACATCTGCTACTTCATTTCTTCTTCTTAACTTAACTGGCGTTTCATAGATGATTTGATGGTTATTTGAATCTGCTACTTTAATGAGCTTCTCTAGTTGAGCCGGATCCAACGGGTTTTCGTAAACTTGTTCCTTATGTAAATATCCTGCTGCTCCATTACAAACAACATAATGACTGATTTCCAATTCATCAATTATATTTTGAGCCATAAATAAATTTCTTCCGGTAGCAATTGCCACTTCATGACCATTTTCTTTAAGCTTTTTAATAGCTAATTTAGTACTATCTGGAATAATTTTTTGATTATTTACTAAAGTACCATCGATATCAAAAAAAATCATTTTCTTTTGCATGTTTAAGTTCTCCCCTTCTTATTCATACTTCTAAAGCAATTGTACCTTTTTATACCTTAGACTACCAGACTGAAAAATAAAAATCATGAAGTTCCAGTATTACTAGACCTTCATGATTTTCTTTATTGCTTTATTTTACTCTTCTTCACTAAATTGACTATTATAGAGTTTTTCATAAAATGCCCCTTTTTCAAGCAGCTCTTCATGTGTTCCTTGTTCAATGATTTGACCTTGATCCATCACTAAAATCAGATCAGAATCTCGAATTGTAGATAAGCGATGGGCAATGACAAAACTCGTCCGGCCTTCCATGACTTTTTTCATGGCTTTTTGGATCAAACTTTCTAACCGTGTATCTACAGAACTGGTCGCTTCATCCAATATTAATATTTTCGGGTCAGAAATAATGGCACGCGCAATCGTTAGCAGTTGTTTTTGCCCTAAAGATACGTTGGAAGCTTCTTTGTTTAACTTCATATTGTACCCCTCTGGCAACGTTCGAATAAAGTGATCCACGTTCGCAGTTTTTGCCGCTTCTATAACTTCTTCATCTGTAGCGTCAAGCTTACCAAACCGAATATTTTCAGCAATCGTCCCACTGTAGACCCAAGCATCTTGCAAAACCATTCCAAATAAAGAACGAACATCTTGTCTGGACATTGATTTCGTATCGATTCCGTCAATTTTGATTGTTCCTTTATCCACATCATAAAAGCGCATCAATAAATTGATCAATGTGGTTTTCCCTGCTCCTGTTGGACCAACAACGGCAACCGTCTGACCTTTTTTTACCGATACATTTAAATCAGTAATAAGCGGTTTTTCTCTATCGTAGCCAAAAGACACCTGTTCAAAAGTTACATATCCTTCTACAGTAGCTGGCAACGGGTACTCTGTTTTATTTAGAAGTTCTTCTGGTTCATCCAAAATTTCAAATACCCGATCAATTGCCGCCGCCGCGCTTTGTATCACCCCAGAAAGTTGTGTAATTTGAGAAATGGGCTGATTGACTTGCCAAATATACTGTGTAAAAGCTTGTAAATTCCCTAGAGATAAACTTCCCGCAATGACCAAGAATCCTCCACCTACTGCCACACCAAAATAAGCTAAATTAGATACAAATCCCACTAAAGGATTCATAGTACCTGAAATAAACGCTGCTTTAAAACCATGGTCAGTTAAATTTGCGTTGATTTCTTTAAATTCTTCTAGTTTGTCTCTTTCTTTTCCATACAGTTTAATTTCAGTGAAGCCACTAAAACTTTCTTGGACATGGCCATTCATCGCTCCTAAAGATTCTTGTTGCCCTTTAAAGTATGGTTGCGATTTTTTTATAATTGCCTTAGAAATCATAAAAGATAACGGGATAGTAAAGATAATAACTAAAGCTAACGGGACAGAAAGATAAAACATCATTGTTACAGCAAATACAATTCCCATAAACGAATTTGCCATTTGAATAAGACTTTGTTGCATTGCATTGCTGATTGAATCAACATCATTTGTTACACGACTCAAAATATTTCCTTGCTGATTCCGATCAAAATAAGATACAGGAAGACGATTGATTTTTTCTTCAATTTTGTTTCTCAAATCGCGCATGGTATTTTGGACCACATTTGTCATGATATATGAGGATAAATACAATGTGATTTGGTAGATCCCTGCCATTGCTAAGCTAATAGCGACGATAGTTCGAAGATATGAAAAATTAACGCCTGCATTTGGAACATTGTTTAGCATATCAGCCACATTTTTTCCTAATTCGGTCACAGCCAGTCCAATTATATAAGGTTGTAAAGCATTGACTATCATACAAACGACCGTTAATGCAATAGCAGATAGAAAGCTAATTTTATAAGGTTTGATATATTGCCAAATTCGACGTAACGAATCTTTCATATGACTCATGCCAATTCCTCCTTTGACAGTTGTGATGAAGCAATGTCATAATAGACATCAGAAGTTTTCAA
Source organism: Carnobacterium pleistocenium FTR1 (assembly GCF_000744285.1). Classification (NCBI taxonomy): domain Bacteria; kingdom Bacillati; phylum Bacillota; class Bacilli; order Lactobacillales; family Carnobacteriaceae; genus Carnobacterium; species Carnobacterium pleistocenium. The sequence continues at coordinate 1,733,024 of NZ_JQLQ01000002.1, forward strand.
TAGTTCATCATGTGTGCCTTGTGCAACTACAACACCTTTATTTAAAACGATAATGTTATCTGCATGCATGATCGTACCGACTCGTTGTGCGACAATTAAAACAGCTGCTTTTTTTGTTTCTAATTTTAACCGCGCTCTTAATTTTGAATCTGTTTGATAATCCAATGCAGAAAAGCTATCATCAAATATATAAATATCTGGTTTTTTTATGATTGCGCGCGCGATTGACAGTCGTTGTTTTTGACCACCAGACATGTTGCCTCCACCTTCTGATAAAAACTCATCGAATTGATTTGGTTTTTTTAAAATAAAATCTTTCGCTTGTGAAATATCAGAAGCTTCTTCAATTTCTTTGTCATCAGCATCCCATTTTCCATAAAGCATGTTATCAGTGATCGTTCCAGTAAATAACAAGGCCTTTTGAGGAATATAGCCAATTTTTTGACGCAACGCACTTAATTTGTACTCCCTAACGTCCACTCCATCTACTAGAATCCGTCCCTTCGTAACATCGTAGAATCGGGGAATGAGTTGGATCAAACTTGATTTACCACTACCTGTGCTCCCAATAAAAGCAGCTGTTTCTCCCGGTTTGACAGTGAAGCTAACATTTTCAATAACCGGTTCTTCTGTGTCTCCAGGATATGCAAATGTGACATTCTCAAACGTTAAATAACCATTTGTTTCTGTTTCCGTTATACCATTCGCGTTTTCTGTTATTGAGGGTTCAGTATTTAAAATCTCTTCGATTCGTCTAGCGGATACAGCAGCTCTTGGGTACATCGTAAAAATATTAGCAAACATCATAAAGGAAAAGAGTGCATGAAAGATGTATTCAATAAAAGCAATCAAGCTCCCAACTTGAAGATTCCCATTATCTATTTCTACGGCTCCTAACCAAATGACTACCACAAGAATAATGTTAAATATGATAGAAAAAGCAGGCATGGCCAAAGCCATTAATTTAAATAATTTTTTAGAAACGTTCATATAGCTGTCATTTACTTTATAAAATCGGCTCTCTTGAAACTTTTCTTGCACAAATGCACGAATAACTCTTAAGCCTGTCAAATTTTCTCGTAAGTTTAAATTGATTTCATCTAAATTTATTTGTTGCTTATTTGACAGTGGTGCTGAATACTTTCCAATAAAGTATACGATACCAATCAAAAAAGGCACAGCAATCAGTACGACATAGGATAACGATGGGCTTGTTCGAATAATCATGATGAAGCTAGCGATGAACATAAGCGGTGTCATCATTCCTATTCTAAGAACCATTTGCATAAATACCATAATTTGAAAGGCATCATTCGTTGTACGTGTCACTAAAGATGAAACACCAAATTCATTGTATTCTTTATGTGAAAATGATTGAACTTTTCCAAAAATGTCATTACGAATATCACGAACGAGCCTTGTAGTGATTTTACTTACAGTGTAAGCCAAGCCAATTAAACCAATCAAGCCGATAATAGAAATAACGATCATCCATGTTCCATAATAAGTCACTACATCAAAATCATTAATGATTAAACCTTCATTAATCAATTGGGCCAATAAAGTTGGCAACCCCAATTCGATTAAAATAAAACCAAAAACATAAAAAAAGTTTAATAATACTAATTTTTTATATTTCATGGTGTATCTCCACATTAAATTCATTTTTGCATCTCCTTGTTTTAAAAATAGTTTATACCACTCGAACTTCTTTTTATCTATGTATGAAATTAAATTATACCTTTATTTTATACAATAACTATAGCAAAAATCATAAAATATACTATAACATATTTTATAATTTTAAGTCAGTAACTTGTATAGACTTTTTTATAAATCAAAGTTTTACGACTATTTACATATCTGACTATCTTTTCTGCACAATTCTTATGAGCACATTATGACCACTGACACATTTAAAATCATCCATCATTTTATTAAAGCACGCTCATTTTATGTCAAAACTAACTTTCTATACTTAATTAATGAATTATGTTAAAATAAGGATAGCTGTTGTGTACTTACCACAACCACTAGTTCGGGAAAAATACTAAACTGAATAGAAGAATGAATCAGATTTTTTCTAGTGGCTTTACATTCATGTTAAGGAATTAAACTGACGTGGTTCTTTGATCACCTATGAAGAAACTTCATAGACTGATTTTTTTGTAGTATAAAACACTTCACCAATTGTTTATAAAAAATAGATAAACGTTCTTTACAAACTAAAGAACGTTTAAAGAGGAGAGAAATAAATGATTTTTAAAATCAATTATCAAGAAACAAAATTAAGAAATCCCAAAAGAGAAGATACAAAATCTCTTTATTTAGAAGCAGAAAGTGAAGTTGAAGCGCGTAATTTAGTTGAACAAAATACCCCCTACAATATTGAGTTTGTTCAACCAATTGATGGAAAACATCTTGAATATGAAAAAACTAGTGCAGACTTCAAACTAGTGGAGTTTAGCTAATGAAACCTTCTATAAAAAATAATGAAGCTGCTGTCTTTGCCATTGGGGGTTTAGGGGAAATTGGTAAAAATACCTATGGTGTTCAATTTCAAGATGAAATAATCATCGTTGACGCTGGTATTAAATTTCCTGAAGACGATTTATTAGGAATCGATTATGTCATTCCTGATTATAGTTATATTGTACAAAATATTCATAAAGTCAAAGCTTTAGTAATCACACATGGCCATGAAGATCATATTGGTGGAATTCCTTTCTTATTGAAACAAGCCAACATCCCGGTCTATGCTGGACCACTTGCTTCTGCTTTGATTCGCAATAAGTTAACCGAACACGGTTTATTGCGTGATACTGAATTACATGAAATTGGTGAAGATGACGTTATTAAATTTCGTAAGACGAGTGTAAGTTTTTTCAGAACAACTCATAGTATTCCCGAATCTTTTGGTATTGTTGTCAAGACTCCACCTGGTAATATTGTCATAACTGGAGATTTCAAGTTCGATTTCACTCCAGTTGGTAAGCCAGCTAACTTACACAGAATGGCTAAAATAGGAGATGAAGGTGTACTAGCTTTACTATCAGATAGTACAAATGCTGAAATCCCTACCTTTACAAAATCTGAACAAGTAGTTGGAGAATCAATTACAAGTATTATACAAAAAGTAGAAGGACGCATTATATTCGCTACTTTTGCTTCAAATATTTCTCGTTTGCAACAAGCTGCAGAGGCAGCAATGAAAACAAACCGAAAAATATCTGTTTTTGGTCGCAGTATGGAATCATCTGTTGCAACAGGCCGTCAATTAGGCTATATTACTGCTCCTGAAGAAACATTTGTAGAATCAAGAGAAATCAACCGCCTTCCCGCAAAAGAGAGTCTTATTTTATGTACAGGATCACAAGGTGAGCCTATGGCAGCCTTGAGCCGTATTGCTAATGGGACCCATCGTCAAATTTCTATCCAACCTGGTGACACAGTAATTTTTTCTAGTTCACCTATTCCAGGTAATACTTCAAGCGTAAATCGTGTTATTAATTTGCTTTCTGAAGCTGGTGCAAACGTTATTCACGGAAAAATAAATAACGTTCATACCTCTGGACATGGTAGCCAACAAGAACAAAAATTGATGCTTCGTTTAATGAAACCTAAATATTTTGTTCCCGTTCATGGTGAGTACAGAATGCAAAAAATCCATGCTGGACTTGCTGAATTAGTTGGAATTCCAAAAGAAAATTCGTTCATCCTAGATAACGGAGATGTTGTAGCTTTAACAGCCGATTCTGCCAGAGAAGCTGGACACTTCGAAGCTGGAGATGTTTATGTTGATGGAAAAGGTATTGGTGATATTGGTAACGTTGTTTTACGAGACCGTAAACTTTTATCTCAAGAAGGTCTAGTCGTTGTCGTCGTAACAATTGATTACAAGTCTAAAGAAGTACTGGCTGGTCCTGATATTCTTTCTCGCGGTTTTATTTATATGCGTGAATCAGGAGAACTAATCAACGATGCACAACAAGTCATGACAAAAAGTTTAAATAAAAGTTTAGCAAATGATAAAGTAACTGAACAATCATTAAAAAATACTATTGTTGAGAGTTTAAAACCTTTCTTGTATGAACGTACTGAACGACACCCAATGATTTTACCAGTTATCATGCCTGTTTAATCTAACAAAAAAGACCATATGTAGACTAAAATGGACCCTATAGAATGGACACTAAAAAAAGTGCCCTCTATAGGGTCTATTTTTGTATACTTATATAGAAAAATATAAGTATAGTTGATTTAAGATTATTCAGTCCATTAAAATCGTATTCCACATTAACTGCACTACGTGCAGAAAGGAGCTGCTAAATGTCAAAATTAACATTTACACCAAAACAAATCCAATTTTTAAAGACAAACCCTTATGTAAAAAATGTATCTGAAAAAAGCATTACTTATTCCGATGAATTCAAACGCCATTTTGTTTCAGAATCATTGGACTCAAAAACGACTAAACAAATATTTTTTGAAGCAGGATTTGATTTGGAAATGCTTGGTGAAAGCAGGATGAAAGCATTCTCTAAGAAATGGCGAAAAAGATATCGGGACAATGGCGTTTTGGCGTTGAAAGACACTCGCCAGGGCCATTCAGGCAGAGTTCGAAAGACAGAACTAACACCTGAGCAACAAATTGAAAAGTTACAATCCAAAATTTCATTGTTAGAACAAGAAAATGAATTGTTAAAAAAATCAGAATGGAGCGAAAGGAGGCTAGAAAAAAACGAAAAGACTAGCGAAATCTTCGCAAAAATCCATAAATTGAAAACAGATGGTTCCTACACAGGAACGATTGTAGATGCATGTGATGTGTTGGAGGTTTCCCGTTCCGGTTACTACAATTATTTGAAGAGTTCAGGCACTAGGAATGTACGAGATGAGGAAGATCAGGCTTGGAGAACCAAAATTGAAAAAGCTTATAGTTATCGTGGTTACGAGAAAGGCTCTCGAAGCATTGTCATGTATTTCAAGAATATTCTGGGTATCACAATCAATCGTAAAAAGGTACAGCGTTTGATGAGGAAATTTAATATTTTCTGCCCCATTCGTAAAGCGAATCCCTATAAAAGAATGGCAAAAGCTACCAAAGAACATCGCGCTGTTGAAAACAAGCTGGAACGTCAATTTGATCAAGGGATGGCTCACAAAGTTCTATTAACAGATATTACTTACCTACCTGGAGCTGATGGTTTCCTGGGTTATTTATCAACCATTAAAGATGGTACGACGAAAGAAATTTTAGCTCATTATGTATCTGATAATCTAAAACTTGATATTTCGCTAAACACCGTAGATGTTTTAATGAGCGCCCACGGTGCAACGTTACATAAAGATGCTTTTATCCATTCAGATCAAGGCGTACATTACACTAGCCCTAAATTTCATAAGAAGTTGATAGAGAATCATTTAGGTCAGTCCATGTCCAGAAGAGGTAACTGCTGGGATAACGCTCCCCAAGAGTCATTCTTCGGACATTTGAAGGATGAAATGAACTATAAAAATTGTACGAACTTAGAAGAATTGCGAGCAACTGTGAGTGATTACATTGACTATTATAATAATGAACGTGGGCAATGGAACCTAAAAAAATTGCCCCCTGTTCATTACAGGGAACAATTTTTATCAGGTATTGCATAAGGTCTCTTTTTTAAAATGTCTTTGACATAGGGTCCATTTTAGACTCTTTTAAGAGTCCATATGGTCTTTTTTTATTGTTCATTAAAGTGGTAAATAGGTTCATCGCGTTCTTTGTCAAAACTAACTTGTAAATCATACCCACTAAAAAACCACTCATCATGTTTATCAATGAAGTAGATTACACCATTTACAGTTGTTTCAGCTAAAATATCAGCGGGTTGAGCAACTTCCATTCCCACTGAAAACCCTTCATGAACTTCTGTCTTTCCATATACTTTCCCCGAAAATCTCACTCCATTACCTTTTTCCAAACCAACTTCATTTTCGAACCACTCTTGTGCACTTTCAGCTATATTAATTTTCATAGTAAGTCTCACAGAAACTTCTTTTCTGTGAATCCTCCTCTCATAGAAACTTATGATTCTCATTAATTCTAACACATTGGAATATCTAGCGATACATTTTAAACCTCTGTTGAAATTGACTCTTTTATGGCATTTGATTTTCTAGCCAATCGATTTCTTTTATTCCACCAACGATCATCAATGTATCATCTACCTTAATGACAGCATCAGCGGCAGGAGAAATGATCATCTCTCGTCCTCTTCGAATGCCAATAACATTCAACCCAAAACGTTGTCTAAAGTCTAATTCAAAGAGTGTCTTATTAAAAAATTTTGGATTCGTTACTTTCAATTCAACTAATGAGTACTTATCCGATAATTCTAAATAATCCACAACATTTCTTGAAACTAAATGATGTCCAATTCGGATTCCCATGTCTCTTTCAGGATGAACAACGTGGTCAGCACCTATTTTTTCTAGTACTTTTCCATGATATTCATTTTGTGCTTTAGCTGTTATATATGGATTACCCATTTCTTTAATCATTAGTGTAGTTAAAATACTTGCTTGAATATCTTCACCAATCGCTATGATGACATGATCAAAATTCCGAATACCTAATGAACGCAAAACACTTTCATCTTGAGCGTTTGCTACTACTGCGTGTGTAGCAATATTCATGTGTTCATTCACTCTGTCTTCATTAATATCAATTGCTAATACGTCATGTCCACTTTCAACAAGCGTCTGACAAATGCTGCTACCAAAACGTCCTAATCCAATAATCGCAAAATTTTTCTTCATTATCTTCACCAGCTTTCTTATTCTTTTCTCTTTAAAATTTATTCAGCTTAACCTTTTTCACTTTATTCAATAAGGTGGTGTTTAAAAGCATAAATAGTTGCTTGTGTCCTATCTTCTACTTCTAATTTAGCTAAAATATTTGAGACATGCGTTTTGACCGTTTTAAGGGTGATAAAAAGTGCGTCTGCAATTTCTTGATTAGAATTGCCTTGAGCAATCAACATTAGAATCTCTTGTTCACGATTCGTTAAGTCATCATGTAATTGATGAATTTGTTTCTTTGTTAAGCGTTCCATCATTTTTACTGTTACTTCAGGTTCAAGAATAATTTCGCCCTCATATGTAGAACGAATCGCATTAGCAATGGTACTCGCTGTAGATGTCTTCAGAATATAGCTAGAGGCGCCTGCTTCAAGTGCAGGATAGACTTTTTCATCATCGATAAAACTTGTCACAATAACTATTTTTGCTTCTGGCCAATCGTTCATAATTGCTTTTGTTGACTCAATTCCGTCCATCACATCCATCACTAGATCCATTAATATGACATCTGGGCGTAGTTCTATCGCTTTCTCATAGCCAATTTTTCCATTTTCAGCTTCTCCTATAACCTCTATATCATTTTGAATAGCTAGATAAGATGAAACCCCTAATCGAACCATTTCATGATCATCAACTAATAGCACTTTAATCATACCCTACCTCCTCCTTGTTTAATCGTATCCATAAGCGGTATTTTTATTTCTACACTTGTTCCTTTATTTTTAAAACTGATAATTTTGCATGTTCCTCCCATACTCAGAACACGTTCATTAATATTTTGCAAACCATAATTTCCAGCTTTGTTTTCGGTTGTATTAAATCCAATTCCATCGTCAATCACCCTTAACATGACAGATTGATCAATTATGTGGAGATAAACTTCTAATCCCTTTGCTTTCGAATGACGCAATGTATTAGAAAGCAGTTCTTGAACAATTCGGAAAAGATGATCTTCTATGCCATTTTTTAGCGAAACATCATCAATATCCCACTTTAATTCAATTTGAATTTTCGTACTCATCTCATTTAAAAGTTGTTCAATTCCTTTTTTTAATGACTTACCTTCTAAATTAATAGGTCTTAAATGAAGTAATAGGGCCCTCATTTCTGATTGAGCTTCATTTACAATGGATTCTATTAATTTCACTTGTCCTTGTAAAGCGCCATGGGACTGGTCCATTTGCTCATTTAAAGCAGATAACATCATCATAGCAGCAAAGAGTTGTTGACTAACAGAGTCATGTAACTCACGAGCCAATCGATGACGTTCAGACACCAGTATTTCCTCTTTTGTTTGCCCATTGATAGAATTAGCTGTACTACTACTATTCATTTGAACTTCATTAGCTAATGCGGCTAATTTTTCTCGAATATCAGCAAGTACTTTTTTTAACTCATTTGAAAAAAAATAATCTTCTTTATTCTTAATAAGAATTTTATCAAATAAGTCTTTCGAATAATCTCCCTTAACAAACGTATGAAGTATCTCCTCAATCTGCTGCCACTGGCGTTTATTAACATAATAAGCACCAAGTGTTATAGCTAGACCAATCGCTGCTGAAGCAGCCAGTAAATACCAAATAAAAGGGATATAGATAAAGCGTACTGTAAAAATATCTAAATACCAAGTTTGAGGAGAAGCCGCATAGCTATAACTAGCTATGACAACAAAAAACAAGACAAAAACCAGTGTGCTACTAGTAAAAAAAAGGTTTCTGATTACTTTTTGTTTCATATTGTGATCACCTCTAAATCTCCTACTATCACACTTGTTATTATTTTTATAGTCCTAGCTTGACTTTCATATTGTTTGCTATACATTTTAATGGATTCATTTTCCAACATATAACATTGCCCCTCAAATAAAACTTTTCCTTTAACAGAGCTATGTTCAATCATTACGCCAATTCCAGTTGGAACCAAGATACGTGTTTTTCCAAATCCTTTTCGAATAAGAATATAACTCTCCTCTTTAGGTAATAAAGTATTTCCTAAATCAATGATCGTATCTCCCATAAAAATCGAAAAATTAATGTCATCCCATTCATAAATCGAACTACCGATTCTTTCATTTCCTAACCAATTTCTTTTAAACCTTTTAGCATTCTTTGGTAAACTGTCAGTTGTTTCAACAACTACTATTTCTTTTTCATTCCATGGTGCTTGTTGAAAATTAAATGTATCCATTTTAGAGAATACTTTTCCATAATTCATATAAAAAAAGATAACGGCCGCTATTGACATATACCAGAAACCGCCGAGAGACATTAAAGCAAATGCCGTCAATAAGAGTCCAATAGCTAGATTTGTCTTTTTCCTTCTTTCTTGTTGCTTCCTACCTAAAAATATTAACCAACATCCAATAGCAAAGAGCCCTAATATAAATAGATTATTAATAAGTTGGTACAATGTCACTATTATTAAGAGGGATTCAATTAATAAGAACCATTTCCAATTATTTTTCATATCTATTAAGTCCCCTTTGCATACTTTCTTTTAATCAGTATACCGTTTTTGTTACATAATGTAATGTTCTTTAGCATGAACTTCAACTAAGCCTAAAGGCGTATATTCAAAAAAAATAAAAGCTGCTCAAAACGAGTAGCTTTTATTAAAAAGTACATTTTTTAACTAATATCTATAATTTTAACTAGCATATCTCCACCAGGTGTAGAAAAAGTTACTTCGCTACCTACTTTTTTACCAATTAAAGCTTTGGCAATCGGTGAATCATTCGAAATCAATCCGTTAAACGGATCAGCTTCAGCACTACCAACAATCGAATATTCTTCTTCATCTCCATTAGGCAATTCAACAAATGTTACTTTTCTGCCCAATGAAACTTCATCTGCTGCCGTTTTCGAGTTATCTATAATTTCAGAAAAACGCAACATATTTTCGATAGTTGTTACTCTTCCTTCAACAAAGGCTTGTTCATCTTTTGCTGACTCATACTCAGAATTTTCAGATAAATCTCCAAAACTACGAGCAATTTTGATTCTTTCAACAATATCTTTTCGTTTAACTGTTTTAAGATATTCTAATTCTTCCTCTAATTTCTTTCGACCTTCTAATGTCATTGGATATACTTTTTCAATCATTTAATAAAAGCTCCTTTTTTAAAATCATATCTGACTCTTACTTTCACTATTTAGTTGAAAGCGTAATTATATTTTTCAATATTGACAAGATACCATGTTGCATTCTATTTGTAAACAAAAAAATTTGATTCGTTAAAATTTTTAATTCAACTATCATCTTTTAGTGGCAGTTTTATCCATTTTCAATTGAAATAAAAGCTTAATTGTTTGGTAAAATCATTTCTTCAACTAATATACTTCTAATTTTAGTTGTCATTAAGTCAATAGCCACTTGATTCGTTTCACCTTCTGGAATAATAATATCCGCATATTTCTTAGAAGGCTCTACAAATTGGTGATGCATCGGCTTCACCACATTTAAGTACTGATTGATAACAGAATTTAACGTGCGGCCCCGTTCTTCTATGTCTCGTTTGATACGTCGAATAATACGTATATCATCATCCGTATCAACATATACTTTTATATCCATTAATTTTCTTAGTCGTACATCTTCTAAAATTAAGATACCTTCCAATATGATAACTTCTTTGGGTTCTTGTATAATAATATTCTTACTTCTTGTATGTGCAGCATAATCATAAACCGGTTTTTCAATAGATTTATAATCGATTAAATCTTCTAAGTGCTGAATAAGTAAATCAGTATCGAATGCAAAAGGATGATCATAGTTTGTTTTTAAACGCTCCTCGAAGGATAAATCACTTTGATCTTTATAATAAAAATCTTGTTCTAGCATTAATATAGAATGACCTGCAAATTGATTATAGATTGCACGACTTACACTAGTTTTCCCACTACCAGATCCACCAGTAACACCAATTACTATTGGTCTTTTTTTGTTCGTCATCCTTATTCCTCTTTTCTTGTGAAAAGCATTGAATCAAGTGATTCAATGCTTTTTTTTCTTTATCCTTCATTCAACTTAATCGACATATTCTGCTTTATATTCTAAATGTTGTTCATATGTTTCAGCGTAATAAATTTTACCTGTTTCCATATCTGCTAAAAAATAGATATATTCTGATTCAGTTGGTTGTAGCGTTGCTTTTATAGCATCTGCACTTGGACTGTTTACAGGTCCAGGACCAAATCCAGGATATCTATATAAATTGTAAGGAGATTCTACTGAAACATCTGTGTTTGATATATATTCTTTGTGTTCATTTAATGCATAAAGAACAGCAATATCCGTTTGTAAAGGCATATCAATTGCCAATCGATTATAAAAAACGCCAGCAATTAATTTACGGTCTTCTAACGTAAATCCTTCACGTTCGACTAATGAAGCAATTGTTAAAATATCTTGTATCGTTCTATCTGAATCTTTAATTTCAGGATAAAATGTCTGCATTTCTTCATCCATTCTACTGATCATGTTTTCAATCAGTTCTTCTAATGACATTTCTTCTGGGAAGTCATAAGTCGCAGGGAATAGATAGCCTTCTAACTGATATCTAGTATCTTCAGCTTCAAGAGCTGAAGTTAATAATTCAGGGTATTTGATCAGCACATCTGCTAAAAATTTCTCATCTTGGATAGCTGTTAAAAAATCTTCTTTAGTATACTCTGTATTTTCAGCAACAGTATCTCCAATCTGGTCAATCGATGTACCTTCTTTAACTAATATTCTAATTCCTTCATATTCGGCAGTTGTTCCACCTTGCTGAAGTTGATCAATAATTAAATCAAGCGACATCGAAGGTGAAAATTCATACTCTCCAGCTTGAAATCCTGTTTCATTATTCAAGCGAATATAATAACTAAATACAATAGCACTTTTTATAACACCATTATCTTGCAAAATTCGTGCAATATCTTTAGAACTAGAACCTGTGGGAATTTCAACCATCTTTTCCGTTTTATTCTCTTCGTCTAGTGGTTCTAAAGAAGTGGTAACATATTGGTATCCTATTAAGCCAAAAAGAATCAACAATAGAATAAATGCGGCTAAGATGCTAAGTACAATTCTCTTAACCAATTTTTTTTCTTTTTGTCTTTCACTTGCTATACTAGTTGAATCGATTTTTACTTCTTCATGATTTTTTGTTTGATTGTTCTTTTTTCTTTTTGACAAGAAGCGATCCTCCTAACTATACCAAGACTTTCCTTGATCTTTTCATTTTACCTATGACACTAACTTGTATCATTATACATGATATCATAGTTCATGAGAACAAAAAAAAGCCAACAAATAAAATTTGTCAGCTTTTCATATATCTTACTTATAGTTTCATAATTTGAATAAACGAATTATTCTTCTTCATCTGCTAAAAATGTATTTAATACTTCTTCGATCATATCCCATTCTTCTTCAGTTTCGATTGGCTTTAACTCACCTTGTTCTCCAGTATCGGTTTCAATGAATGAGTAAACTTCAAGTTCTACTTCTTCTCCTTCATTGGCACCAGCCGGGTAAACGAAAACATAAGATTTGCCATAGTCATCTGAATCAAATGTAAATAAAATTTCGTATAATTGTTCATTACCTTGTTCATCTACTAATGTGATATGTTCATGATCATGGTCGTGTTCGTGGTCATGGTCGTGATTGTGGTCATGTGACATTGGTCAACACTCCTTTAATATAAATTACATTTCTTATTCATTTTAGCGTACTATCTATTGAATTACTAGTTTTGATTTTGATTCAAATAATTTTGAAGGATGATAACTGCAGCCAATTTATCAATTACTTTTTTCCTTTTGGCTCTAGAGGTATTTCCTTCTTCTATAAGCATTCTTTCAGCTTGAACAGTTGTTAAGCGTTCATCCTGCAATATTACCGGTAAATTAAATGTTTCTTTAATTAATTCAGCATACCGAAGAGAAGCTTCTGCGCGAGGTCCGATAGAATTATTCATATTTTTAGGTAAACCAATAACTACTTTCGTGACTTCATGAATGTTGATCAATTCGCCGATCCGGTCTATACCATATTCTTCTTGTACTTCATTAATTTTAACGATTTCGATTCCTTGTGCTGTCCAGCCAAATGGATCACTAACGGCTACACCAACAGTTTTGGAACCGACATCTAATCCCATTGTTCTCATTAAGCTTTATTTCCACTCTCTTTCAAATAGGTTTTTACAATCTCTTCAACAATTTCGTCACGTTCATGACGTCTAATTAGATTACGAGCATCTTTATGACGAGGAATGTAAGCAGGATCTCCTGAAAGTAAGTAACCAACGATTTGATTGATTGGGTTGTATCCCTTTTCTTCCAAAGCATCATAGACTAAACTCAAAGTTTCTTTCACACTTTTTTCACTGTTGTCGCCAACATTAAATCGTACTGTTTCATCGGTTGAACTCATGGTCTACACCTCAATTTCTGTAACATATACTCTTATTTTACAAGAAAGCACTTCAAACTACAATGATTATCAGAAATGAACGTCAGAAATTCTTTGTTTTTTTATTTTTCAAAAAAGACCTAGAATTTTGTCTAGATTTTTTTAAATTTAGTAGCTTTATTTTTTCTCATTGACCCATTCTGTAACTTTAGCTAACGCCTCTTGTAAGCCTGCTGGATTTTTCCCACCTGCTTGAGCCATATCGGGGCGTCCGCCACCTCCACCGCCAACTAGTGGGGCAATCGTTTTAATCAGATCGCCAGCTTTAAAACCTTTTTTAATAGTTTCAGCATCAATAGCCGTCAGCAAATTAACTTTTCCTTCATTTGAAAAACCTAATGCTAAAACATTTGAAATAGCTTGCTGTTTCCATTGATCTGCTAGTTGACGCAGTTGATTCATATCTTTCACATCGACTTCAGCAGCAACAATTGTTATACCGTTTACTTCTTTTAAATCCTTGAAGATGTCACCGGCTTGATCATTAGCTAGTTTAGCTTGCAATGATTCATTCTCTTTTTGAACTTCTTTTAATTCATTTTGCAATTGTTGTACTTTCACTATAATATCTTGTGTTTGCTGAGCTTTCACTAATTCAGCTACTTCATTTAACCGTTTTTGTTCTATTTGCAGCAAATGATATGCAGCTTCACTTGTTACAGCTTCAATTCTTCGGACACCTGCACCTATTCCTGATTCAGAAATAATTTTAAAGATGCCGATCTCACTCGTATTACTGACGTGAACCCCACCACATAACTCTATCGAATAATCGCCAACATTTACAACACGGACCAAATCACCATATTTTTCACCAAATAATGCCATCGCACCCATTTCTTTAGCTTTAGCAATCTCTGTTTCTACTGTAACTACTGGAATAGATGCCCATATTTTTTCATTTACGATTTTTTCCATTTCATCTAATTCTTTTTGTGTAATTTGACCAAAATGTGTAAAGTCAAAGCGTAAATAATTCTGAGTTACTGCTGAACCAGCTTGGTTAGCGTGTTCACCTAAACAATCTTTTAATGCTTGATGCAATAAATGAGTGGCCGTGTGATTTCTAGTTATTTTGTTTCTTAAAGCTTTATCAACTTCAAGCTTATACGTTTTCCCTACAGTAAGAACTTCTAATACCTCTGCTAGATGCAAGGGTTGTCCTGCTGGAGCTTTCTTAACATCTACTACTTTTGCAACGATGTTACCGGTTGAGTCTTTGACTACCCCTTTATCTGCTATTTGCCCACCCATTTCAGCGTAAAATGGTGTTTGATCAAAAATCAAACGAACTCTTTCACCAGGTTGAACTACCGTTACAAGTTCTTCATCCGTTGCAATCACTTCTAAAGTACCAGTGTCAGCTGTTTGATTGTACCCTACGAATAGACTTTCTTCTTTTAAATCTGAGAATAATTTTGTTTGAACACCCATTGATTTTTCAGTTCCTCGAGCTGCACGAGCTCGATTTCTTTGAGCAGTCATTTCTATTTCAAATCCTTCATGATCTACTTCTAACCCTTCATCTTGTGCATATTCTTCTGTCAATTCAACCGGAAATCCGTAGGTATCATATAATTTAAAGATATCTGATCCTATAATTATTTTTTCACCTTTTGCTTTTAATTCACTGATGCGTTCATTCAAAATGGTTAACCCATCATTGATTGTTTCAAGAAATCGTTCTTCTTCATTCTTGATTACTTTAACAATAAATTCTTCTTGTGCTAAAATCTCAGGATAATGGCTATCCATAATCTTTCCAACAATAGGAACCAACTTAAACATGAAGGCTTCTTCAACGCCTAATTTCTTCCCATGCATAACAGCTCGTCTTAACAAGCGACGCAGTACATATCCACGTCCTTCATTGGAAGGCAAAGCACCATCACCAATAGCAAAGCTTACCGCACGAACATGGTCTGCAATGACTTTAAATGAAATATCATCTGTTGCATTTTCACCATATTTCTTGATTTTGCTTAATGATTGGACTTTTTCAATAATCGGCATAAATAAATCCGTTTCAAAGTTCGTTGGTGCATCTTGTAAAATAGAGACAACACGCTCTAATCCCATACCTGTATCAATATTTTTATTGGGTAATGGTTCGTAGGTACCGTCAGGTTTATGATTAAATTCAGAGAATACTAAATTCCAAATTTCTAACCAACGCTCATTTTCTCCTCCTGGATAGTTTTCCGGATCATTTTCAGCTAAATCATTAAACGCTTCGCCACGATCGTAAAAAATTTCAGAATCAGGACCACTTGGACCAGCACCAATATCCCAAAAGTTATCGGCTACTTCTACAATATGATCACTAGTCAATCCGATTTTTTCTTTCCAAATCTTTTTAGCCTCTGTATCTTCAGGATAAACAGTCACATATAATTTTTCAGGATCTAGATCCAACCATTTTCCTTCTGTTAAAAATTCCCATGCCCATTCAATTGCTTCTTCTTTAAAGTATTCTCCAATTGAGAAATTCCCAAGCATTTCAAATAATGTATGATGGCGAGCCGTTTTTCCCACATTTTCAATATCATTGGTACGAATACTTTTTTGTGCATTTGTGATTCGAGGATTTTCGGGAACTACAGATCCATCAAAATATTTTTTTAATGTTGCTACCCCAGAATTTATCCACAGCAGTGTTGGATCTTCAAAAGGAACTAGTGATGCACTTGGTTCTACTTTGTGTCCTTTTGATTCAAAAAAATCTAAAAATAGTTGACGAACTTCATTACTTGATAATTTTTTCATATTATTCTTCCCTTCAAATTCAAATCTAGTTAGTTTAAAAATAAATACAAAAAAAGTCCAACAACAGCATTGCTAGACAAGGACGAAAAGTTCGCGGTACCACCTTGTTTGCAATGATGTCATTCGACGGTTCATTACCTCTTAAGTCTCGATAACGTGAGAAACGATAGTATTGCTACTATTTTATTAAGGGAGCATTTACCTAATATTGTTAGTTTTCTTTCAGCCTCGGAAAACTTTTCTTTAAACAAGTGATTAAATTAATTTTATCCTTAGTACGTTTAAAGTATAGGAGAATCTGCTTCAATTGTCAATAAATTAAAATGCTATCTTTTCTAATAACTTTTAGATAATCGTCTTTTCTTTAGCTAAAGTAAATCCGCGGCCCCATACTTCACTTGCACTCATAACGACTACAAAAGCATTTTCGTCTACATCTAGAATCGCATCTTTTAAAAGTGTGAATTCTTGTTCCGCAACGACACACATCAACATTTCTTTATCTGAATTTCCATATCCACCTTTAATACCTAAAGTGGTCACTCCACGATTAACTGTATTAAAAATTGCTTGTTTAACTTCTATTGGGTATTCAGAAATAATCATGACCGTCTTAGAATGATTAAAACCTACTTGAACAACATCTATCGTACGACTAATAACAAACAATGAAATAATAGAATACATTACAACCTCTCCATCAAAAACGAGCAAAGCACCCACGATCACTAGGCCATCTATTAAAGCTACACTCATTCCTAACGGTAATTTTATGTACTCATGAATAATTTGGGCTATAATGCTTGTCCCACCCGTTGAAGCTTTTGCTCTGAACACAATACCTAAACCAATACCTGTCACAACTCCACCAAATAAAGCCGCCAATAGGGGAGCATCTGTCCATGGTTTCATGAAATTAAACATACCGATAAATGTCGGTAAAATCAAACTTCCTAAAATGGTTTTATAACCTGCTTCTTTTCCTAGAAAGATAAAACAAAGCAAAAGCAAAGGTATATTAAAAGCCAGTTGCACAATGTAAGGATCCCAACTAAATACACTACTTGTGATTGTACTGACCCCACTAATACCTCCTGAAACAATCAAATTTGGCAACAGGAAAACGTTAAATGCAACAGCAGCAATAAGTGAGCCAACAATAATGTACAGAATATCAAGTGCTCCTAGTGCATATTTATTTGATAATACTTTTTTCTTCATTCACTTTCTTCCTTCCTAAACCTCTGAAACAAAATCTTTATTTATTCTAACACTTCAAACAAGATTGCGGCAGAGTTTCATTACTTTCTCATAAAGATTCCAAAAATTTAATTTTCATTTGTTCTATAATAAGAATTGAGTAATAATAAAAAAGCAGTTTAAAGGGAGTGCCTATGTCTACTATAGAAAATTATCATCTTATTATTAATGAACTGTCAGGTTCGGGAAAAGGGAAAAAAACTGCCCAAAAAATTAGCAAACTGCTTACCGATAAAAACCTATCTTTTCAATTACATAGGTCAACTTATCCTGGACATACAATAGCTTTGACTAAAGCTATCGCTCAAGACATCACCCAACAGCCATCTTTATCTCAATTGATTATTGTTATCGGCGGAGATGGCACTTTGCATGAAGTTATTACAGGATTAGGAGAACAGTTTGCCCATATTTCTGTAGGACTTATCCCAGCAGGTTCTGGTAATGATTTTGCGCGTGGGACAGGTATTTCATTAAATCCTGTGAAAGCTTTAGAACAAATTTTAACTGTTCAAAATGCTAAAAAGTTAGATATTATTCAATATTATGACCATCTTCAGCAAATTAAAGGTTTTGCCGTAAATAATGTGGGTATTGGCTTCGATGCTGCAGTTGTAAAAAAAGCAAATCATTCACCTTTCAAAGCTCTTTTAAACAAGCTAAATTTAGGTTCTCTCGTTTATTTCGCCAGTTTAGTTCAAGTTTTCTTTAAACAAACCGCCTTTCCATTAACTATTACAACTGATGGAGAAACGAAATTATTTAAGGATGCTTTTTTAGTTATCATAAACAGCCATCCTTATTTTGGTGGCGGCATACCCGTGTCACCAAAAGCCTCTCAATTAGATGGAAAATTAGATTTGATTATTTTACCTAAGCGTTCTTTTTTTAACCTTCTTTATCTTTTTGTCTTAATGCTTTTTGGAGGAAAACATTTAAATTATAAAGATGTGTATTATTATCAAGCCAAAAACATTTCACTTACAACTACTTTCACTATTGACTCTAATGCAGATGGCGAAGAATTAGTTTACCAACCCATTGACTTTCAGCTCAAAACTAGCTCACGTTATTTTTGGATTTAATCATTATTATTCATTTGTAACCCTTTATTGTTAAGCAAAATTCCGCAAAAAGAGCTTTAGAAGGTCAGCCTTCTGAAGCTCTTTTTATAAATTCGGCACAATTCCTGCCATTCCAATCATTGAATCAATTTCATTAGATTGAATCATATCGATTGTTAAGCGATAATTTTTAGATTCCCTTTCACCAATCGACTCAATTTCACTCTCAGTTTCAGACAGTTGCTCATTACCAATAACAGAGGGTTGTTTTTCTTTAGCTTTTATTATTGGTCTTTCTTTATTAACGATTGGTTTCACAACCAATTCGACTTGTTGTTCTTTATCTTTCAATAGACGTTCTGTCAATGTGGTTAATCTAGTTGCCGAAGATTTAGCGACACATTCCTCAAAAGCATAGGGCTCACCACATAAAATAAGCAACTCACTACTTCTTGTAATAGCAGTATACAGTAAGTCACGTCTCAACATGCGGTGATAATTTTGTACCATTGGTAAAATAACCATTTTAAACTCTGATCCTTGAGACTTATGGATAGAACAGCAATAAGCTAAAGTGATTTTCATCCATTCATTTCGTTTATAAACGACTTCATTGGCATCAAATTGAATCACAATCTCATCCACTTTATCTTCTGTTTCCTTAGCTAGATTGATTCCAACGATTTCTCCCATATCCCCATTAAATACGTTCATTTCTGGATAATTTACCAATTGCAGTACTTTATCTCCAATGCGGTAACTTTTTTCATTAAATTTAACTTCTTTTCGTTTACCTGAAGGATTGGGATTAAAAATTTCTTGCATCATTTTATTTAATGCATCTATTCCAGCAGGACCTCGATACATGGGTGCCAAAACTTGAATATCTTGGGCAGTAAATCCCTTTTCTTTAGCCTTTTCTACCACACGACGAATAATAGGTTCAATTTGATAAGTATTGCATTGGAAAAATGATCGATCTTTTTTATTTTTTGTGAAATCAGCCGGCAACTTTCCTTCTTTTATTGCATGAGCTAAAGAAATAATTGAAGAACCGTCATCTTGACGGTAAATTTCAGTCAATTCTCTACTAGGAATTTGTTTCGCCTTAATCAAATCATGCAATACCTGACCTGGACCAACTGAGGGCAATTGGTCTTTATCTCCTACAAATATAACTTGCATATTTTGTGGTACAGCTCTTAATAATTGATTTGCTAGCCAGGTATCTACCATTGACATCTCATCTACTATCAATAATCCGCCTTCTAATTCTCTATCAGAAAGTTCCGCATTTGGTTTCTCTTGGCCATTTAGCCCTAAAAGTCGATGAATTGTACTACTAGGCAGTCCAGTAGATTCATTCATTCTTTTAGCAGCACGTCCTGTTGGAGCTGCTAAAAGAATAGGAAAAATCTTATCTTTATAATCATCTATTTCTAGTGATAAACCATTCAGTTCTGCAAATAAAGTTACAATACCATTTAGTACCGTTGTTTTCCCAGTACCAGGTCCTCCAGTCAAAATGAATACTGGTGAAGTCACAGCGTCTTCAATGGCTTCAATTTGTGAATCTCCATATTGGATACCCAATCTTTTTTCCATTTTTCGAATTTCTTTTTGGATATTATGTGCTGGATATTGTATTTTTTTGCTGTTCGCCATTAAACGATTTACCGAAGTCGCAATTCCCCATTCAGCAGCATACAGTGACTTGATATATAATTTATGGTTATCTTCAATCAATTTATTTTCTTCAACCAAATTTAATAACTCTTTTGCCACTAAATCCGGTTCGATAATAAATGGTCGACTTTCTTCTAATACTCTTATCGCTTCATGTAAAAGAGATTCTGCTAATGTATAGGTGTTACCTTCACTAAGACACAACTCATTTAGCGAAAATAAAATAGCTGCCTGGATACGCCCAGGAGAATCTGCTGCAAAGCCCAGATTTTCTGCGATTGCATCGGCTTTTTTGAATCCAATATTATCAATATCTTCAATTAATTGGTATGGATTCTCTTGAATGATTTCCAGTGTTTCAGCTTGATACGTCTGATAGATCGTATAAGCTAAACGGCTCCCAAAACCAAAATCATTTAGTCCAATAATAATCTTTTCCATCCCATTACTTGAACGAATCATATTAACAATGACTTCTTTTTTTTTGTTATTCAAGCCAGGAATCTTGCCTAAAACTGTTTCATCTGCATTAATTTGATCAATTGCATCATCACCTAAAAGTTCAACAATTGTTTCAGCCGTTTTTTTTCCTATTCCAGGAAATTTATCACTTGATAGATAGGCAATAACACCCTCTGCTGAAGTTGGTTTCTCTTGTCGATACCGTTCCGCAGTGAATTGCACACCAAATTTTGGATGGTCAGTCAATTGACCAAAAAAACGATATGTCTCATCTTCTTGAATTTGTCCAAAGTTCCCCGTAACAACAATTTCTTTTTCTGTAAAGGAACTATTTGTATCGACCACTCGTGCTAAAATTACTTTATAAAAATTTGTTGGATTTTGATAGAAGATTGCAGCAACTTGTCCTACGACATAGGGAGGGTCTCCTGCAAATAAATCTAAGTTGTCTTGCATAACCACTTTCCTGCCACCACCTTTTCTATCTTAAGTATTCAAAACAATCAGTCTTTTTGATTTTTCATCATGACCTCTATCGCTTGTAATTGTTTGGTGCGTTCTTCATATTTTACCGGATCTAATTCTTTTGCTTTATCGAAGTACTGCTTAAGAGAGTCAACTTCTTCTTTTAATGCCATCCCTACTACTCCACGTTTAAACCAAGCTTCATCATTTTGAGGTGATTGTTCGATACTTAATTCAAAGTATTTTTTTGCTTCTTCAAATGTACCTAACTGCATTAACGTATTCCCAATTAATAAAATTAAAGTCTTGTCTAGTTTGTCTTCTTCATAAGCACTTAGAAAATAAGCTAATGCCATTTTAGACTGATTTAAAGCTAAATAAATTTGCCCAATCATTACCATAGCATCCTTTTTTAATGAGGTCTCATCGAATTGGGACACTTGCTTAAAATAAGTTAGAGCGGTTGTATAATCCTCGATTTCATAATATAAATTTCCAAAGGCATAGACAAAAATAGGATTTTCAGGATACTTTTCAATAGCTGTTTCTAATACAGCTTTTGCATCTTCGTATTTTTTCCCTAAAATAAACATCGTTGCTAAATTGTAATAACAATCGCTATTTGCAGGATTATCATCAATTTCTTGTATAAGTAATTGAATGGCTTCATTAAACTTGCCTTTTTCCCATAGCTGAAAAGCTTCATGATTTCGATCCATCCTATTTTCCTCCTTATTGCAACTTTATCCATTTTACACCAAAATTCAATAGGATTCTACTGCTGTCATTGATTTCTCTCTGTGGTTACCAAATCTTTTTGTTTAAATTACTCGACTATGCTTATGTATAACAAAAAGCTAGGTGTTGATCCCTAACTTTTTGACTAATCTATTAAATTTTAAACATATTGTAGTTCTTTTGTTTCATTGTAAGCTGCATCGATTGTACCGCCGCCTAAACATTCCATACCATCGTAAAAAACAACTGCTTGCCCTGGAGTGATGGCACGCACAGGTTCATCAAATTCAACTGTAGCTGTTTTTCTATCTTCACTTAAGTGAACCGTTACGCTTGTGTCAGCTTGTCGGTAACGGAATTTCGCTGTACATTTGAATGTAAGAGCTTTTTCTTCATTCGTTGTGAAATGAAGGTCAGAAGCTTCTAAATGAGTAGCCTTCAGCCATTCATGATTGAACCCTTGTCCTACGTATAAATTATTTAATTCTAAGTCTTTGCCAACAACGAACCAAGGTTCACTTGAAGCTCCGCCGCCGCCAATACCTAATCCTTGACGTTGCCCAATTGTGTAGTACATCAAGCCATCATGTTGTCCTTTTACTTCGCCGTCTACCGTCACCATGTTGCCCGGTTGAGCAGGTAAATAAGTCATCAAGAATTTTTTGAAATCGCGTTCTCCAATAAAACAAACACCAGTAGAGTCTTTTTTCTTAGCTGTAGCTAACCCAGCTTCTTCAGCAATTCTACGCACTTCAGGTTTTTGCATGCCTCCCAAAGGAAATAACGTTTTTGCTAATTGTTCTTGCGACAATTGATTTAAAAAGTAAGTTTGATCTTTGTTGTTATCTAATCCTCTTAACATATGTGTAACGCCATTTTCATCACGTTCTACTTGAGCATAATGGCCAGTAGCGACGTAATCTGCTCCCAACTCAATAGCATAGTCTAAGAAAGCTTTAAATTTAATTTCTTTGTTACACATAACATCTGGATTAGGAGTACGTCCTTTTTTATATTCTTCTAAAAAGTAGGTAAAGACTTTATCCCAATATTGCTTTTCAAAGTTAATAGAATAATACGGAATGCCAATTTGATTTGCTACAAGTGCAACATCATTATAATCTTCTGTCGCTGTACAAACACCAAACTCATCTGTGTCATCCCAGTTTTTCATAAAAATTCCCACAACATCATAGCCTTGTTGTTTCAATACTAAAGCTGTAACGGATGAGTCAACTCCTCCGCTCATACCAACCACGATACGAGTCTTGCTATTGTCTTGCATTACATCACCATCATTTCAAACAGATTCTGAAAAATCTTTACGATTTGAAGGTCGTATTTTCTCAGTCCCTATCATTATACTAACTTTTAGTCAGAAATCAAGCTGCTCAAACCAAAAAAGGAGACATGCTAGCAATAAGTCATCTCTCCCTTCTATTCGATTATCTGATTTTTTATTTATTACACTTTTTCTAATACACCGCGTTCCACAAGATTCTCGAGTGTAAATGCTACTTGTTCGCGAATTTCTTGATACGCATCTCCATTGTAGATATTTACTGTTCGCAGACCATTGTTTGTTGTTACCGAAATTTTTAATTGGGTTAACTCATTTGAAACGATAATTTTCAACTTTACCCCTTGATTATTTATCATATTGATATCCATCGTACGGGTCAATTGAAAATTCCCTTTTTTTGTTTCCTCAAATCCATTGTCTCTTAAGGTGTATTTTTTTGCGCTAGAACTTACTTGAAACTGTTCATTAGATCCAAGTAGAGCTGCTCTTTTTTCAAATGCCATATGGTTCCCCCACTTTTCTTTTAAGTTAATCGTAACCCTTTTCATCCCACTATAACATAGTTCTCATTCTTTTTTCATAAAAATTAGTAGAGAGACTGGAATTATTCCAGACTCTCTACCCTGTCTACTTATTTCATTTTACTTTATCTTTTTAATCTTGAACTAATTTTTATCACTTGTTCTGCTAAATAACTGATTTGTTCTGAAGTTGTGCCCAGACCAAAACTGATCCGAATAGTTTCAGCAATAATAGGACTCTTTTCTCCGTACATGGCTAATAAGACATGACTTGGTTCGATACTTCCAGCTGTGCACGCTGAACCAGCTGACACAGCTATTCCACCTAAATCCAAGCTCATTAACAACTGCTCAGCAGGAACACCTTTAAACCACAAACTAACTACATTGGCCAATTGTTTATCCGAATTTCCGTTCACCTCAAATGTTACATCCGCTTGGGTAAGTAATTCAATGAGTTGCATTCGTAATTCAACATATTTTACTTGGCGTTCTTCTCTTTGCGGCTGCATAATTTCCACCGCCTTTTGTAACCCAGCAATAGCAGGAATATCTTCAGTACCGGCTCGGTGTTTTTTTTCTTGTTCGCCGCCCAGCATAAAGCTTGGTAAAAAGATATCTTCATGAACATAAAGAAATCCAATCCCTTTAGGTCCATTAATTTTGTGCCCAGAAATAGACAATAAATCAATATGGTCTCTTTTAACATCGATTTTTTGTGTTCCATATGCTTGTACAGCATCAGTATGAAAGTATGCTGTAGATTCACTTTCTTCAATAATAGCACCAATTTTAGCTATATCCATTACAGTACCGACTTCGTTATTTGCATACATGATCGAAACTAAAATGGTGTCAGGTCTCAGCGCTTCTTCAACCATCATAGGGTCGACCTGCCCTCTTTTATTCACTGGCAAATAGGTTACTTCAAATCCTAGCTTCTCTAAATATTCCATTGGTTTCAAAACAGCATGATGCTCAACAGCTGACGTAATAATGTGTTTTCCGTCCGGTTGTCTTTTTAAAGCCGTTTCAATAATTGCGGTATTATCTGATTCTGTTCCACCACTAGTAATAATAATTTCACCCGGTTTAGCACCAATACTTTTAGCAAAAACCATTCGTGCATTATCGACTATGCGACGGCTGTCTCTGCCAAAATTATGGATACTTGATGCATTTCCATAATGATTCTTCATTGCTTCATAAATGACTTCAATAACTTCTGGGTGAATAGGACTAGTTGCGGCATGATCAAAATACATTTTTTCCATCTAAGAAAGTCCTCCCTAATTTATCCAAACTTACAATTCTTAAAGTTTATCACTTTTCTCTGTATACAACAACTCACTTATTTCAAGTAAGTATATTTTATGCGTTAATTGTTTCTTTTTCCCATAATTCGGGAAACAACATTTTCAAGATTCCCATCGTTAAACGACGGCCTTTGCCTTTATAGACAAACGCATGCATATGCATAGCAGGATTGAAATTAGCTTCTAATACAGTATATCCTCGGTGTTCTTTTGTGCTCGAAAGAGTTGGATCTGGAATGATCAAATCGATTCCACTAACTTTTGCACCAATGATTTCAGACATGTCTATCGCTGCTTGCTTGTAACTTTCATCAATTTCATCTGTAACGTCAATGGAATCTCCACCCGTACTGATATTTGAATTTTCTCTTAAATAAACGATGGTATCTTTCTTAGGAATACTTTCGATGGTATAAGATTGTCCCTTTAGCATCAATTGTTCAATTTCGCCTAATTCTATCCTTTCAAGCGGAGAATGGTGTTTTAATTCACCACGCAAAGGATCTTCATTCTTTTTATCAACCAATTCTTTTATAGTTCTTTTACCATCGCCAACAACATTAGCGGGTATTCTCAATAAAATTGCTGGAACTTTTCCATCTAACACAAAGAACCGGTATTCTGTTCCAGAGATATATTCTTCAACCAATATCGCTGTATCTTCTTTGAACGCAATCTCAATGGCTTGTTCATAATCTTCTTTAGTAGGCAATTGTTTAAAAATAGAGATGCCTATACCATAGTTAGTCGATTTAGGTTTTACTACAATTTGCTTTTGTTGGTAACGCCAGAATGCTTCTTTTCCTTCTTCCAAAGTTGTGTACTCTTCCCCAGCTGGAACGTGGAACCCTGCCGAAGCAAGTATTTTTTTAGTGACCGTTTTATTCTCCATAATCAATGGAGCAATATAGGTATCTTTCGCTGTCATATTTCCATTTTTCACAAATTCAATATGTTTGCCAATCGTTAATTTTAAGAATTGATCTTGTTCATCTAATACTTCTACTTGAATACCTTTTTGCATAGCATCCATTATCAGCAATTGAGTAGACATTTCTAATTTTTCAAATCCTCTTAAATTATACGGTCTCTTAACAGCTTCTTCTTTATACTGCTTAGCTAACGCTAGACCAAATTCGATATATGAGCCTTTTTCTTCTATAGCTTTTATCATACGAGCAGCAATCGTTAATTTAGGGTCGCCGATTTGTTTTTTAGCTTCTTGAATAAAGTGAAAGGCTTCTTTTGGTCCATTTGTTGATTGAAGCATTTCTTCCATTTCATTTAATAAACGTAATCCTTCTGCTTGAAATCCAGATTTTTGTTCTGGGTGTTCCATGGCCGTTAATTGACTCATCTCTTCTCCCAATTTAATTTCATCCACAGTAGCCGTTTCATCCATCCAAATCATATACAAACAAAAAAGATGGATAAATTCGATGGTTCGTTTTGACATACCAAATGGGTCGAAAGGATTTAAGTCAAAACCACGTAATTCAAGATAAGAAATGCCTTGAGTTAATAATTTTTCTGCTTTATCCGTTCCACGAAAACGAACAGCTGAGTAAAATTCTTTTTCTTCTGATAAAAGACCTTTTTCTACCATATTTTTTAAGCTGTGAACATACTCTTCAATTGAATTGAATGAAACAGAAACATCTGGCCGATTGACATATCCGTAATGACTGCTGCGAATACTTCGAACATAGTTTTTCGGAATTTCTTGATCTGTAAAAAAAGAATCATCTACTATCGGAGAAGCTCCCAATAAGTAGGTTAAGAGCCAACGATAGCGCAAGAAATTTTTTGTTAGCTTCAAATAAAGCATCGATTTAAATACATTTTTGTCTGGATAATCTGTTTGGCTTTCAAATAATCGTGAAATCAGCTGCTCATCTAATTCAAAATTGTAATGTAACCCGCTAATCATTTGCTTTTTTTTACCGTATTTGTGAGTCAAAGTTTCTCTATACTTAACATCTTTTTGATTATCTAACTTTGCAATAGGAATGATTGATTCATCTGGAAGAACCATTGGCATGCTCATTGGCCATATTGATTCATCAAGAGGAATTGTTTGAAGAGCAACGTCATGCAATGCTGCCAACCAATTGTAACTTCCTTGGACCGATGCTAAGGGAGGACTGATTAATTCTAATTGCGACTCACTGAAATCTGTTTGAATATATGGATGAAAATTTCTATTCCCAAATTCATGTGGGTGATCCGTTAACGCAAGCTGTCCATTTGACTTTACTCTTAATCCTTCTTTTTCAATTCCAAAAACCGCTTGATAAAAAGCTGCGTTTGTATTTGTTTCTTTTATCATTTGTTTAACTGTCTTCATTTATACTATTCCCTCATCTGCTCGATTTATTTGTCGCTCAATTTCTGCTCGAATTTTTGGTTCAGGAGCAAAATCCGTTTCCCAATTAGCTGGTTTCATTACTTTCCCATCTGTTTTTCTGTGACGCGGTTTGCCATCAGCAAAAACTTTCCCCATATTTGCTTGATGCACAATGGAGAAGATAGGCTCCGGATCAATACCTAGGAGAACAAAAGAACCATAATTAAAATAATTTGCATCCGTCAACGCATCTACTTGCCCAATCAACGGACTATGCACTTCTTTTTGCTGCACTTTTATTCTATTTATAGCTTCCTCAGTAGCTTTCTGCCATTCTAAAACTAAAGCATCAAATTTTGGAATATCCCCTTTTACGCTAGCATAAAGAAATTCTACTAATTCTTCAGTTGTAAAATTTGCCCGATTAACAGCTTCTTCTGACGTTAAAGCCTGGGGTCTTTTTTTTATCGCCTTACCAAATACTTCATGAAATTCTTGAACTTGCTCAAATGATGATTTAGTCATGCTTTAACGTTCCTCCTGCAAAAAAATCCTTTTTCTGAAGCCTATTATAACTCTTTTAGTCAATTGTTTCTTCACTAATTAAATATTTCCTTAAAGCCGTATTCTCTGACTCTAGTACTCTACGATACATTTCAGATTGTTTCAAATCTGCCTGTATAATTTTTAAAAACTCAATATTATCTTGTGAGTAGCGTTCTGTTCTTTCAAATTCAATTTTTTCTTCAATCAGTTTTTTGGTGTCTTTTTCGAGATTTTCTATCGTTTCAATTAGTTCTTTATTTTTATCAAGCAATGATGCATTTTGAAAACCGACTTGCTTAATCTTTTGTTCGCTTTTTCCACCAACCAAGTTGATGTAAATTAAGGCAAAAGCTAAACAAGCTATGATAAATAATAAGCATAAGCTAATAAAAGAAACTACTAATGTGAACTGCCTAAACACAACTAATAATAAACTCCATACGACTGTACATCCAAAAATAGCTAATCCAATTCGATAAGAAGATATTTTCCGTTTAGTGTTCAATGCTTTCAAATAATCTATTTTATTTTGCGCTCTTTCTTTTTCCATTTGCTCTTGTTCGGCTTTTTTTCGATTTTCAAAAAAGAAGTCTTTTTCTTTTCTTTCAATTGATTCTTGTACTTGTTGTTGGTATTGCCCAAACTGTTCTTTTTCTTTTACTAATTTCTCTAACTCACTATCTACTTCTTGTTGATAAGCTACTCTTTTTAATGACAGTTCTTCTTCAACTTGCTTAGATTTTAAACTAGCTAAACTCATTACAATTTCAGCCTCTTGTTCAGCTTGTTGAATAAATTCCTTCGCTTCAATTCGTTCTTTCTCACATTGTTCAAGAGTATTTCTTTTTTTTAATTCAACTTCGCGTTTAACCAGTTCGATATCTTGTTGGACTTCTTGATACATTTTTTCTGACTGCTGAAGCGTAACCGCCAAGATGCTTTCTGCTTCTTGTTTAGCTTGTTTAAGAATTTTGTGCTCTTTTAAATAAGTTCTTATGGCTATTCTTTCATTTGGATTTTTCTCAGGAGAAATTTCTGCTTCTTTTTCTTTATTTTCTAGCATAACTTTAACTGTTTTTGAAAAAATATTGGAATAATTTTTATTCATAGTCGTTAAAAGACTGGCAAAAAAATCAGATTCATTTTTTTCATTCATTAAAAAGTTCCTTTCTCGCTAACTTTACTATTAATAAGTTCAATTCATTCTGATCATAATAAATGGCTTCTTAAACATTATCGCAAATAAACTGAGAAAAGCCAAACCAAAAATTCAATTTGCTTCCTAAAAGTAACTTAATCACAACTCAAACAAACGTTCTTTCTTGTAGAATCCTGCTAATCACAGTGGTATACTGATTACAAGAACATTAGTGGGAGGATATTTTTCTATGAATCAACCTTTAGCTTATCGAATGAGGCCAACTCATATTGATAATATTGTAGGACAACAACACTTAGTTGGAAAAGGAAAAATCATTCGGCGTATGGTAGAAGCAAAAATGCTCTCATCAATGATTTTATATGGTCCTCCTGGGATTGGTAAAACAAGTATTGCGAGTGCAATTGCCGGAACGACAAAATTTGCTTTTAGAGTCTTAAACGCTGCCAGTGACACCAAAAAAGATCTACAAATCGTTGTAGAAGAAGCTAAAATGAGCGGTACTGTTATTTTACTTTTAGATGAAGTTCATCGCTTAGATAAACCTAAACAAGATTTTTTATTGCCTCACCTAGAAAACGGACGTATTATTTTAATTGGAGCCACTACAGAAAATCCATATATTACGATCAATCCCGCCATCAGAAGCAGAACTCAGATTTTCGAACTTAAACCTCTTTCTAATGAAGATATTCAAAGTGCTTTGTGGAATGCCGTAAATGATTCAGAAAAAGGTTTTGGAAAAGAAAAAGTCGTTATTACAGATGAAGCTTTACTACACTTTTCTAGAGCTACAAATGGAGATTTGAGAAGTTCGTTAAATGGATTAGAACTGGCAATCAAATCAACAGATCCAGATGAACAAGGTACGATAAACATCACTTTAAATATTGCAGAAGAATGTATCCAAAGAAAAGCTTTAACACATGATAAAGATGGCGATGCTCATTACGATGTAATTTCAGCTTTACAGAAATCAATCCGTGGCAGTGATGTAAATGCCGCCATGCATTATCTCGCAAGACTGATTGAAGCTGGCGATTTGCCAATTATATCAAGACGTTTAATGGTTATAGCATACGAAGATATCGGGCTAGCTAATCCTTCTGCCGCTTCTAGGACTGTCACTGCCATCCAGGCAGCTGAAAAACTTGGCCTTCCAGAGGCTAGAATTCCCTTAGCAAATGTAGTCGTTGATTTATGTCTATCTCCAAAATCAAATTCGTCTTATGTAGCGATTGATGCAGCTCTACAAGATGTGCGTGCTGGAAAAAGTGGCGATGTACCAGATCATTTAAGAGACTCTCATTATAGCGGAGCAAAAAAACTTGGACGAGGTGTGGACTATCTTTATCCACATAGCTATCCGGGTGCATGGGTAAATCAGCAATATTTACCTGATAGATTGAAAAAAGCTTCTTATTATACTCCAAATCATACCGGGAAATATGAAGATACTTTAGCAAAACAATATGAATTTATTAATTCAAAAAAAAGTAGATAAACAATGCATTAACCGCTTTCTTCATTGATTTAGTAGACTTTAGTTAAAATAGATTAACAGGCAAATAATTGACAATAACACCTACCTATGCTACTATAAGTATAAGATTTCTGAGATGCTCGTTTTGTTCAACATGTGTTGACCGAACAATTAATATTACCTTGGGATCCAAACTGGTTCAATCGGATAACATGCCTTTTCACTTGGTAGTTAGAAGATTGACAGCGGAGCCCACCTGCTTCTTGCGGGTTCAAGACTAACTGAGCATATCAACGGCATCATCGGATTTCTCATTAAAAAGTTTAAAACTTTTAAAGTCATTCTTAATTGAATGGCTTTTTTCTTTTACAATCTTTGCGGGAATTTCTACTTAAATTCATAAAAATATATGGTATGCTTAGTTTACTCATATCTTATTGAAAGAAGGTTTCATTATGCTTTTATCTGTGTTATTTTTTATTTTCTCACTCCTATTGCTTTATACAGCATACTTTTTTTATACTGGAAAAGCTATGGCACTTCTAACAAACGTTAACAAAGAAAATCCAATAAAAGCAGATACATTCTTCAAAATATACGGTTTTCTTTTCTTTATTGGTGGACTTGGTTCTCTGATACTCATTTTTTTTCATCCAACTTGGTTGGCTTTTGCCATTTTACTCTTTGTTATGCTTACGTTACTTTTCTTTATCTTTAGCTTAAACAGACGAATATGAAATTATGAATAGCCAATCTTTAAAAATTAAAGCATTCTCTTTTTCATATTTCTATGAAAGTGGATACATTTGGAGTACAATAAGTCTAGAAAGAATTTATTCATTTTTATAACTATAAGGAATGGAGTGGATGTATATGTTACAACAATATAATCGAATCTTAGTTGCTGTGGATGGTTCAGCTGAAGCTGAATTAGCATTTAAAAAAGCTGTACAAGTTGCAGTTCGTAATTCTGCTACGTTAGTTCTTACACATGTTATTGATACTCGAGCATTTCAAAGTATTTCTACCTTCGATGGCGCTATGGCTGACAAAGCAAGTGAACAAGCCAAAAACACCTTAGAAGAATATGTACGTTATGCAAAAAACCATCGTGTTCAAGATGTTATTTATTCTATTGAATACGGTTCTCCAAAAGTAATCATTGCAAAACAAATTCCTGAAGATCAAAAGATTGATTTGATTTTGTTAGGAGCAACTGGTTTGAATGCTGTTGAGCGTATTTTCATTGGTTCCGTCTCAGAGTATGTTATCCGACATGCTAATTGTGATGTTTTGATTGTACGGACAGATTTAGAAAATAAAAGAGATTAACATTCATTAAAAGACAAAAAAAACAACCAACTATTGGTTGTTTTTTTTATCTTTTAATTATGCGCGCAATCTTTCAACATCACGAGCGATCATAATTTCTTCATCCGTTGGAATCAATAATACTTTAACTTTTGATTCTGGAGTAGAAATAATACGCTCTTTACCACGAACGTTATTTGCCTCAGCATCAATTTCAGCACCAAACCAGTTCATGCCATCAATAATAATTTGGCGAGTTTCTGGAGAATTTTCTCCAATTCCAGCAGTGAATACAATTGCATCTGCACCATTTAGGATAGCAAAATATTGTCCAATATATTTTTTAACACGATTATAGAAAATATCTAACGCAGTTTGAGCATCTTCATTTCCTTTTTCTGCAGCTTCTTCAACATCACGCATGTCACTTGAAATATGAGAAAGACCTAACAAACCAGATTTATTATTTAAAATGTAGATCATATCATTAATATCTGTAATGTTTAATTTGTTCATTAAGAAAGGCAATATTGATGCGTCGATGTCTCCAGTACGAGTACCCATTGTAATACCAGCTAAAGGAGTGAATCCCATTGATGTATCAATCGATTTTCCACCTTTAACAGCGGTAATAGATCCGCCATTACCCAAATGACACGTGATAATTTTAGTTTCTTCAAGGGGTTTGCCTAATAATTCAGCAGCACGTTCAGAAACGTATTTATGTGACGTTCCATGTGCTCCATATTTACGGGCTGAAAAGTCAGTATAGTATTCCATCGGGAGACTATATAAGTAGTTTTCTTTAGGCATTGTTGTATGGAATGAAGTATCAAAAACAGCTACACTTGTAATATTTGGCAACAAATGTTTGAATGCTTTGATCCCTGTAGCATTAGCTGGGTTGTGCAATGGAGCAAATTCAGCTAGACCTTCAATTTGTGCTAATACTTCATCTGTAATCAATGCTGAGTCTTTAAATAATTCGCCACCAGCTACTACACGGTGTCCTACACCAGTAATTTCTTCATAATTCGCAATCACTTTTAATTCAATCAATTTATCTAGAACCATTTGAATAGCAATTTCATGATTTTTAATATCTTCAATCACTTTGTATTTTTCACCAGCATATTTCGTAGTAAAAATAGAATTATTTAAACCAATTCTTTCGATGATTCCTGAAGCGATTTCTTCCTCAGCAGGCATTTCGTATAAGGTGAATTTCAGACTTGAACTACCTGCATTGATTGCAATTGTTTTTGACATATTTTCCATCTCCTAATTTCAAATTTTAACTATTCTCTTTTTTCCAACCATCTACTTGTTTCATAAATTGCAGCATAGCTTTTTGGTTCTTGAAATCTGGAATTTGTGCTAACAATACTTGTTTGACTTGTTTGGCATTATTCCCTCTTTTTTGAACCAGAAGAATTGATTTGCGTGAACTTTTAGTCTTAAATAATTCATTTGGCAAGTTTAACATGCCTTGTAAGAATGCTTCTTCTTGAATCATCTTCATTAATCCTGGCGTCTCATCTGTTTCAAATAGCTGAGCAGGAACTAAAAAGATTCCAAATCCGCCATCTTTTAAATAATGTAAACTCTGTTCAATAAATAAATGATGAGCGTAAGAATGACCTTTTTTAGCTGCTGTTTTAAACTTGCTAGCTTTTTCATCTAATGGATAATAACCTACAGGCAAATCACTCACAACGACATCAACAGGATCTATTAAAAGGTCTTGTATGGCATCTTGATGTGTCAAGGTAACCTTTTGCCTTTGCATTGTTGTACTGACTGACGCAAGAGCTAGAAGCAAATCATCGTTATCGACGCCTTCTGCTTCTACTGGTATATTTTTTAAAACTAAGCCGTTATAAATAGTCGATAACAGATTACCCATTCCTACAGCAGGATCAAGTAAACGAACCGTTTCCAATTTACCACTAATCAATTTTTCAATTAAATAGTTTAAAATAAAACCAATAGCATCTGGAGTCATTTGATGATTTGGCTGTAATACATCTGTCTTTGAAGCTTTCAAAAGAGCTAATTGAATTGCTTTTCGAATATCTTCAGGTTCCATGCTGTCTATTACAACTTCTTTGTATAATTGCGTTAATTTTTCAACTATTTCATCTGAAGGAGAACCATCAATCTGATGAGGAATCTTATTACCTAAAATATTTTCACCAGTTTCCGAAAGAGCTTCTAAGTAGGAAACTTCTAATTCTTTTTGTAAAATTTGAGCTGAAGTATCCAATTGATTAAATAATTGTTCAATTTCTTTCTGAGACAATAAGTTCAACCTCTTTCCGTTTCCTTACGATACATTCTTACTGTTAGTCATGAAAGAAATGAATAAGACAGCAATTATTATAAAACTATTCTTTCATTCTAACGAATAACTTGTAAGGTTTCAAGTATGAAACCAGTATATTTTCAAGAGTAAATTAGGCTTTTCTACTATTGATCATTCCACCGAATTTTCTATCTCAATAGTAAAAAAAGCTCTTCTAGGATATAGAAGAGCTTTTTATTTTAAATTATTGAGCTACTGGGTAAACTGAAACTTGTTTTTTGTCGCGGCCTTTACGTTCGAAACGAACAACTCCGTCACATTTTGCAAACAAAGTATCATCTCCACCAATACCAACGTTAACACCTGGATAAATTTTAGTTCCGCGTTGACGGAATAAAATTGAACCACCTGAAACAGTTTGTCCATCTGCACGTTTAGCACCTAAACGTTTAGAATTTGAGTCGCGTCCGTTAGTTGTAGAACCGCCACCTTTTTTGTGGGCAAAGAATTGTAAATTCATTTTTAACATTTGAGTTGCACCTCCTATTATAATTTTTTATTGTGCAAGTTTGACATAATCTGGATATTCTTCAACTATTCCTATTAAAGATAATTGAAGACTCTCCAGAAGAATCTGTGAGATTCTTAACTGTTCTTCAGTCAATTCATTTATGAGTTCAACGTATAAATAGCCGCCTTCTACTTCTTCGTTTGCTTCTACTAATGGAGAAACACCTGATAAAGCAGAAATACTATTTGTTGTTCCTATAACTAATGCTGAGACAGCTGCACAAACTATATCGCTGCCGTAGGGTCCAGACTCTGCATGTCCTGTAACTTCAAAGGAAACAATGTCTTCTTTGGCATTACGATTAAAGAACGCTTGAATCATATTGGAACACCACTTTCTTATGCGTTGATTGCGTTGATGATAACTTTTGTATATGGTTGACGGTGACCTTGTTTACGGTGACTATGTTTTTTAGGTTTGTATATGAAAGTCGTAACCTTCTTTTGAAGACCATGTTTTTCTACAGTACCTTCAACAGTAGCTCCTACAATAGTTGGAGCTCCAACTTTTGTTTCTTCTCCACCAATTAAGACAACTTCTTCAAAGACTACAGATTCACCAGCTTCAACATTTAATTTTTCAATGTAAATTTCTTGGCCAACCTCAACTTTAATTTGTTTTCCACCTGTTTTGATAATTGCGTACATTATTTTGCACCTCCTTATTAGACTTAGACTCGCCGTCATGAGTGCCATAATGGACTTAAACTCATTCCAGTGCGGTTGTAGTTGTGGTGCTACACATTTACAACATTAACATCATACCAAATTGTATTACCTTCGTCAATGAATACTTTAGCCAATTTCAGTAAATATTAAAACTATTGTGTTTTAATGGTTTTTTTCATTGCAAAAATTCGTCTGAGGATACTACTCTTGTTCCAAACATTTCAGCAAATTCTATATCATGTGTAACGATTAGAATACCTGTACCAGATAAAGCAATTGTTTGAATCATCTTTCCTACTTCATTAGATGATTCGCGGTCTAACGCAGAAGTTGGTTCATCAAAACAAATAATCTTAGGGTTTAACATCATTGCCCGAGCTATCGCTGCACGCTGTTGTTGACCTCCGGATAAAGTACTTGGGTAATCATTTTTCTTGTCTGAAATTCCCATTTGTGTCAAGAGCATCTCTGCTTTTTCAATTGCTTGTTCTTTCGTCATCAATTTTTGATCTAGAGGCGCTTCAATACAGTTTTTTATGATTGTTAAATTAGGAAACAATTGATAATCTTGGAATACCATACCTATTTGGTTATTATAGGTCATTCGCTCCTTTTTTGAAGCATATTCTATTTTACCATCTGCAGTTTCACGACACAAATAATTATCATCAATCGCAATCGTTCCTTTATCTGCTGTTTCTAATTGATTCAACATCCTCATTAAGGTAGTCTTTCCTGTACCAGATTTACCAACGAGCGTGACGATTTCTCCAGCCTCAATCGAAAAATCAAAATTTCTTATAACATCGATCCCATTGAACTGTTTTGTAAGGTTAGTTGCTTTCAATCCCACTTTAACGGCCTCCTTTAGTAATTTGACTTCTTCTCGATAGCATTTAATAGTAAGGTCACTACTCCGGTGACAATTAAATAAATAACTCCAACTGCTGCATATGGAATTAATGAAGCGTAAGTATTAGCTGCAATTTGACCTGCTCGCAATAATTCGCCAATACCTAAAATATAAATAAGTGAGGTATCTTTTACTAATGCGATGACTTCGTTTCCTACTGAAGGAAGTACCACACGCATAACTTGGGGAATGATGATCTTTCTGAATCCATTTATTTTTCCAATACCCAATACCTTAATAGCCTCGAATTGACCTTTTGGAATGGATAAGATACCACCACGAAATATTTCTGCATAATAAGCTGCATAATTTATGATAAATGTGAAAACTGCGGCTGAAAAACGATCAAATGTGATCCCGACAAGAGGTAAGCCAAAAAATACGACCATCAATTGTAACAGCAACGGTGTTCCTCTCATAATGTAAATGTAAACCTGTATGATCCATGATATCCATTTTGGAGCATAAACTCGTACACAAGCAATCAAAAATCCTAAAGGAATGGTTACACTGACAATAATTAAAAATAGCAATAATGTTGTTTTTAATCCCTCTAACAAGTTGGGTGTTATATCGACTATCAAATCCATTTTTTATTCACCTTTTTCTTAATCTGACTTTATTCTGTGATTCATTTATTTTTGATTTCAGTTAATATTCCATCTTTTTCTATTTCAGCTAATACAGTATTCAACTTAATGGGCACTTTTTACTCAGCGAACCATTTTGCATAAACTTCATCGTACGTGCCATCTTCTTTCATTTCGTTCAAAGCATTATCGATAGCTTCTGTTAGCCCATCGTCTTCTTTGCGCATACCAACTGCGTATTCTTCTTCCCCAAAATTGTCTTCTAACACACGGTAACTAATTTCTTCATTTTGGTTCATGTAGTAGCGGCCAAGCGTTTCGTCAACGACAATAGCTTCACTTCTTCCTGAGGCTAAATCATTAAACACATCATTATTAGAAGGATATAGAACTACTTCTTGATCCGCAAATTCTTCTATTATATTTGACTCATCAGCATTAATAGCATCTACTGCACTTGAAGATTGTTGGGCTGAAACTACTTTGCCACTTAAATCTTCCTTAGTTTGAATTTCACTATCCTCTAGTACAACAATAATTTGGCTATTTTCTAAATAAGGTGAACTAAAGTCAACTTGTTTTTTTCTTTCTTCAGTAATCGTGTAACCATTCCATATCACATCAATATTTCCACTTGCCAATTCAGTTTCTTTTAAAGCCCAGTCTATAGGTTGAAATTCGACATCTATATCCAATCTTTCACCAACTTCATTTGCTAGATCAATATCAAATCCTACGATTTCTCCTTCATTATCACGAAATCCCATTGGAGCAAAAGTATCGTCCAAACCTACAACTAAAGTCCCTTCTTCTTTGATTCGATCAAAAGAATCTTCTGTTGTTTCTTCTGCTCCACATCCTACTAATACTGTTGCCATTCCTAAACCTAAAACTATCTTTGCCATTGTATTTTTCATCTTATATTCTCTCCCTTTTGTTTAGTATCGTTTGTTGCTTGCAAGCTGCAGTCCTGAAAAACAAAAAAATCCTTTGATTTTCTATTAGTAAGAAAATCAAAGGACGATTGATATCAATATCGTGGTTCCACCTTTATTCGTAGTCTCTTCACAGAAGACTACCTCATCGCGTTCAAAACTGCTAAACACTAGTACTATAACGGGTACTCCCGGATCAATTTACTTGTAATAAAAACTACGTTCAATTGTCAGCTCAGAGATGTGTTTTCCGTATAGTCCCTTAATTGCTTCCACCACCGCAATCTCTCTATAAAAGTTTCTAAACTTACTTTTTCTCTTCAATGCTTTTAATCATTTTTTAATACTATAGCATAATTATTTGCGCTTGCCAAATATTTTTTGCCAAAATGTTGGTTTTTCTTTTGTTAACGTCATCAAAGGCACTGTTTCCCCTAAAATACGACGAGCAATATTGCGGTAGCCTTGAGAAGCTGGATTCTTTGGATTTAAAACAATAGGATCTCCTTTATTCGAAGAACGAACGACATCATCATCATCAAAGACAATCCCTAATAAATCAACGGATAAATGTCTAGTTATTTCATCAATATCCATTACTTCTCCATCTTGCATCATTCGTTTACGAATACGGTTAATAATCAACCGTGGCGGTTCAAGTTCTGTTTGTTCTAAGAGGCCGATAATACGGTCTGCATCACGTATAGCAGATATTTCAGGAGTAGTTACAAGAATTGCTTGATCTGCTGCTGCAATCGAATTTTGGAATCCTTGTTCAATACCCGCTGGACAATCAATTAATATATAATCATATTCTTTTTTTAATTCGGATACGATTTCAATCATTTGTTGACCATTTATATCATTTTTATCCGCATTTTGAGCTGCAGGAAGTAGATATAGATTATCATTAAAACGTTTGTCTTTTATAATGGCTTGATGTAATTTTGTACGACCCTCTACCACATCAACAATATCATAAATGATACGATTTTCTAAGCCAAGAATAACATCTAAATTTCTTAGACCAATATCCATATCTATCAGACAAACTCTCTTCCCTTGAAGGGCGAGAGCTGTACCTATATTTGCAGTGGAAGTTGTTTTACCTACTCCGCCTTTTCCAGATGTAATAACAATTGCTATACCCATTCGTTTAATCCCCCTATCACTTTATCTAGATTTGGACGTATTTTCTTTAGTTGCTCTAATGGATGAAAATCAAGGATATGTAGATCATTTATATAGGCAAATTCATTTTTTCTAACATTATCATGATAGTCATTCTTTTTTTCTATAATTTGTATACTATCCGCAATTCTAATCTGAGCTTCTGTGTGAAAATCAGCAACGATAACGGAATTTATATTTCCTTCAAATCCAGCATGAGCTATTCCCATCAGTTCTCCGATAATAAAAATGCTTCCCACAGCTCTAAGCATACCCCCTGGATGAATTTTCCCGATAAAAAGAAGATCTCCTGGTGCTGTCAGAACTTGTCCACTTCTTAACGTTTGAACTTCCATTTGCAGACTGGCAGCCTCTTGCCATTTAATAGCTTTTTCAACGGTCACCACATTTGAGGTGATTTTTTTTATTAAAAAAGTACTTTTTGATTTTATTTCTTCAGTTAATAATTCTTGTTGTTCTTGAGACAATAAACGGTTTCCTGTTTTTATTTCTAAATAAATTTCTTTTTGAACTTCGTTAAACCTTTTTTGTTCACCATTCATATGTTCTAATAATTCGTTTAATTCCTTCATGATGGATACAAAAGAAGCTGATTCATCCAAGCTCAATACAAAGCTGCCTTTATTTCCCTTTAATGTCAAACTTTGTTTCACTTTAACAACTCCCTCAGCCAAAATGTTTACCATTAATGCTATCTAATTCCCTTGAATATACTCAATTGTTTTCTTCAAAGGATAAAATACAACAATAAATAAAACTAAATTCAATAGCAACGTTGGTCCCAATCGATCTGCTAGAAATGTTGACCAATTAATTGCTGTATATCCTAACACTTGGTAAAAAAGGTAAAGATAGGTTTCTATTAAACTTAAATTAACAATAATCATCATCCCAATAACAATTGGATTGGGATTGAGAACCTTTTTCATTTTTTCAGTTAAGTAAATGACTAAAGGAAATAAAAGAACATAAACTCCTAAGATTCCTACATAATAACTATCATAAATCAACCCAAAAATAACACCATATGTGATCATCCTACTTCTTGGTATATAAAAAGACATTAGAATAAGAACTAATACAATTAATCTTGGAGTCATAACCTTGGTTCCCTCAAGAAATTGTTCCGAAAAAACAACGGTCAGTAGGCCATCTAGCAAAAATAAAAAGGTAATAACCAATGGAATCAAAGTCGTGGTTTTCCAATTCCCTGTCATTTACTCACCACTTTCAGCGGTTCTTTTAATTAATGTCACATAACGAATATCATTCGTATCCGCTGCTGGAATGATATAGGCTTCTTGAGACAAACCAAAGGAATCTAATTTGACTTCATCAATTGTCCCAATTAGTAATGCACTAGGAGATATGCCTCCTAAACCAGATGTCATCACTTGGTCACCTTCTTTTAATTCTGCTTCATTAGTAATTTGTTTCATAACCAACCGATCTGTCTCAGAATCATAACCATTGACGATACCATGTATGACTCCACCATCTGTATCCACAGAAGCAGCAACTCGATTATTATTTTGATCTAACGTTGTTATTAATTGGACTTTAGAACTAGTAGGATTGACCTCAACAACGCGACCTATCAGCCCGTTACCGGACATTACAGACATGTCTAATTCAATACCATTTTGGCTTCCTTTGTCAACCACTATTTTATCGACCCAACTGTCGGGATTACGACTAAGTACAGCTCCATTAATGGCTTCGTAATCAGATAAAGTATCGGATAGATTTAACTGTTCTTTGAGCTTTTGGTTGTTTTGTTTTAAATCGGCAATTTCTACTTCTGTTTCGTATAATTTATCGATTTTTGATTTTAACAATTGATTTTCTTCATACGTATTTTTCAGACCATCTACTGATTCTAAAAAATCAACAACTGCATTCGTCGGTTTTGCTACTAAACGAGATACAACTGCTGTAATATCATTAGTAAGCTGTTGAATGATAGGAATATTTCCGCTCCCAGTAATTGAAAAAGCTATCAGACCTAAAGAGACTATCATGCTTACTAATAAAATGATTAGTTTTTTATTTGAAAAAAACTGATTCAAAATATCACCTCATTAATTTTACAGGCTTCATTTATTTTAACATAAGTTAACCTAAATAACTCACCTAACTTATTTCTTTTTTCATAAAAATATGCGGGAAGAAAATAAACCTCCCGCACCTTTACAACCCTTATTTAGACCTGATTATCTATTTGCTCTTTTTTTATACATATTAATATGCTTTAATGTTTCACCCGTACCAAGTGCAACGCAATCTAGTGGTTCATTTGCTATAAATACTGGAACGTCTGTTTCTTCAGCAATGACATCACCAATATTTTTAAGTAATGCTCCACCACCAGTTAACACAATTCCATGATCAATAACATCTGCAGAAATTTCAGGTGAAGTTTCTTCAAGAGTTTCTCTAACTGCAACAATAATGCCTTCTATTACCTCTTGAATAGCTTCAGCAATGTCAACAGCTGAAATTTCAATCGTTTGTGGCAGTCCTGTTAGTAAGTCACGCCCACGTATATCCATAACTCCATATTCTGCAGCTTTTTCAACAGAAGCACAGCCAATTTGAATTTTAATTTGTTCAGCTGTACGTTCACCTATTAACAGATTGAATTTTTTTCGTACATAATGAATGATTACATCGTCCATACGGTCTCCTGCTAAACGAATAGAACGACTACTAACGATTCCACCTAATGCAATAGTGGCTACATCTGTTGTTCCACCGCCAATATCTACTACCATACTTCCAGTGGGATCCATCACAGGCAAGCCTGCTCCAATTGCCGCTGCAAAAGGTTCTTCAATGATAAAAGCATCTTTCGCTCCTGCCATTCTGGTAGCATCTACGACTGCTCTTTTTTCAACTTCCGTTACACCGCTTGGCACACAAATCATGACAAATGGTTTAGATGTTGACTTTCCTATTGCTTTTTCAATGTAATATTTCATCATTGCTGCTGTTGTATCGTAATCCGCAATAACCCCATTTTTCATAGGACGAATGGCAACAATTGAACCTGGTGTTCTCCCAATCATATTTCTTGCATCTTCTCCAACTGCAACAATTTCTCCTGTTACAGTATCTTTTGCGACTACTGAAGGTTCTCTTAAAACGATGCCTTTTCCAGCAACATACACATTTGTATTTGCAGTACCTAAATCGATCCCTATATCTTTATTACCAAATCTAAACAAAT
Source organism: Carnobacterium pleistocenium FTR1 (assembly GCF_000744285.1). Lineage (NCBI taxonomy): Bacteria > Bacillati > Bacillota > Bacilli > Lactobacillales > Carnobacteriaceae > Carnobacterium > Carnobacterium pleistocenium. The sequence goes on from NZ_JQLQ01000002.1 coordinate 1,775,161, forward strand.
GATTTCATCCTCTCAAATCTACCTGACCTCTATATTTAAAGTTTTAATTTTCAAATTCATAGCCCTTGTATCTCCATCAATCTAATATTGACAGATAGACACTCAAACAGTATAGCAAAAAAAAGAACAGAATGCTCTAACCTAAACCATCATACTGTATTTTTTTAGTTATGACATCCGTATTTTTCATATTTTAACATAAATTTAAGTAATTCTATATATAAGTAACCAAAATGAAACAGTCTTTATAAAATTAAGCCAGATCTTTTTATTTAGCTATTTTCATTTAAAATAAAAGAAACCTAGTGATTTTTCACTAGGTTTCTTTTATTTTAAAATTGTAAAAGCTTACGCTTTGTTTACGTTTGCTGCTTGAGGTCCACGGTTTCCTTCTTCAACATCGAAAGTTACTGCTTGTCCTTCTTCTAATGATTTAAATCCTTCGCTTTGGATAGCTGAGAAATGTACGAATACATCATCTGCTCCTTCACGTTCGATAAAACCAAAACCTTTTTCTGCGTTAAACCATTTTACTGTACCTTGTTCCATAATAAAATTCCTCCTCGTGCCTTTAGCACATATATTGATATTCTTGCTAACGGTACGAATCAGACTGTTTAAAACAATTCTACGTTATCCTTAACAAAAACATTATAATAATTGTAGCATCCATTGCTAAAATTTTCAAGAGAAACGGTTACATTTTTCAAAAAAAAAGAAGTTGGTCCTTAAGACCAACTTCTCAAACAATTTTCAATTTATAATTAAGCTTTGTTTACGTTTGCTGCTTGAGGTCCACGGTTTCCTTCTTCAACATCGAAAGTTACTGCTTGTCCTTCTTCTAATGATTTAAATCCTTCGCTTTGGATAGCTGAGAAATGTACGAATACATCTTCTGCTCCTTCACGTTCGATAAAACCAAAACCTTTTTCTGCGTTAAACCATTTTACTGTACCTTGTTCCATAATGAAATTCCTCCTCGTGCCTTTTAGCACATAGTGATATTCTTGCTTACGGTGCAAATTATTGGAATGCTTTGAAACATTTCTTTGTTCTACCTAACAAAAATTCTACTCAAGTATACCACGTTACGATATACCGTGCAAGCTACTTTCAAAACAAAAAAAGAAGCTAGTCATTAAGACTAACTCCTTAAACAATTTTTAATTTATAATTTATAATTAAGCTTTGTTTACGTTTGCTGCTTGAGGTCCACGGTTTCCTTCTTCAACATCGAAAGTTACTGCTTGTCCTTCTTCTAATGATTTAAATCCTTCGCTTTGGATAGCTGAGAAATGTACGAATACATCTTCTGCTCCTTCACGTTCGATAAAACCAAAACCTTTTTCTGCGTTAAACCATTTTACTGTACCTTGTTCCATAATGAAATTCCTCCTCGTGCCTTACAGCACATATAGTGATATTCTTGCTTGCGGTGCGAATTGGAATGTTCTGAAACAATTCTATTTTCTACCTAACAAAAACTCAACGTAAGTATATCATGTTTTAAAATATAATACAAGAAAACAGCTTATCTTTTTTTTATTAAAAAAAGTTTTATGAACGCGAACTGCAGCAATCCGCTTTTCCACCATTATTTGTGTTTTCTTGATCCAGGTTGATTGTTTCAAAAAAAAAAAAAAGAAGCTGGCTTTAAGGCCAACTTCTCAAACAATTTTAATTTTTGATTAAGCTTTGTTTACGTTTGCTGCTTGAGGTCCACGGTTTCCTTCTTCAACATCGAAAGTTACTGCTTGTCCTTCTTCTAATGATTTAAATCCTTCGCTTTGGATAGCTGAGAAATGTACGAATACATCGTCTGCTCCTTCACGTTCGATAAAACCAAAACCTTTTTCTGCGTTAAACCATTTTACTGTACCTTGTTCCATAATGAAATTCCTCCTCGTGCCTTATAGCACATATAGTGATATTCTTGCTTACGGTGCGAATTGGAATGTTCTGAAACATTTCTTTGTTCTACCTAACAAAAACTCATAGTAAGTATATCATGAGTATTTTAATTAAGCAACTTTTATGCATAAAGGTTTAACAAATTCCTGTTTCTTTTAAACTAATAAATTCATGTTCACCCACGATAATATGATCCAGCATTTCAATACCCATTAATTCGCCACATTCAGACATCCGCCGAGTAAACTGAATATCAGCTTCAGATGGTTCAGGATTACCCGATGGATGATTATGTCCGACAATGATCCGTGCGGCTGAGTATCTTACGGCTCCTCTAAATATCTCCCTAGGGTGTGCAACAGATGAATTAAGTCCGCCAATAAAAATAGTTTCTTTTTTAATGATCTCATTTTTAGTATTTAAATAAAGAACCACCACATGTTCTTGCTGTAATCCGCGCATTTCTACCAATAACATTTCACCAGCTCTTGTGCTAGAGGTGATTTGACCAATTTTAATTTGCGAGGCTTGTGAAATGCGGACACCTAATTCAATAGCTGCTTTTAGTTCTATCGCCTTTATTCTTCCAATCCCTGAAAGGGCCATTAGTTCCTGACAAGAAGCTGTTTTCAAATAATAAAGATCTTCAAAATGATTGAGCATAGTCATAGCTAGGGTCATAACATTTGTTCCTTTAGTACCTGTTCTAAGTAAAATAGCAAGCAACTCATGATTGGCAAGAGCTTTTTCCCCATAGTCTTCTAGCCTTTCTCTAGGCCTAGATTGAATAGGTACTTCTTTAATAAGATTTACACTTTTTATTGTCATAAAAAATCCTCCTTTTTCACATTATTATTGTCCGCGAAAAAGAAGAAGTAGATTTTATTTATTGATTCTGCTGTTCGATAAAATTTTTGACAGCGATTAGATCAGCAAGAATAGTCACTGTTTTTTCTTTAGCTTCAATAGTTGGTGGGATTAGATCAGGAACCATGATGACGGGAATATGAGCGTCATAGCTTGCCCGAATCCCATTAAGCGAGTCTTCTAAAACAATGGTTTTTTCTTTAGAAGCAGCTGCTTTTAACCACGCTTTTTCATATATTTCAGGACTTGGCTTTGCGCGTGATACTTCATCTCCTCCAATAACGGCATCAAAATAAGAGGTTAATTTTTCCTTTTCTAAAAACAAAGAGACAAGAGACTTGATACTACTGGAAGCAACTATTTTTTTTATTTTTTTACTTTCCAAATAATCTAGCAATTCAATTAATCCCTTTTTTTTACGCAGACCATTAACTTCAACATGTTCAAGCAAGGCTTGACCTCCTTCCTTGATCAGTATTTCAGCTTGTTTGCTTTCATAGTTCAAATAAATTTCTTTATGAAACTCTATATCGGAGACACCAATATACTTTTCGTGAAATTCCCATGTATAATCTAAATTATTTCTTTTTGCAACAATTCGATTCGCTTCGTAGTAGAGTACCTCTGTATCAAACATCAATCCGTCCATATCAAAGATAACTGCTTCAATTTTAGTCATATTCTTCCCCCTATTCAAACAATTTTTTTATTTGTTTGCTAGTTTAAAATATTCTCTGACTTCTGAAATAAAATAGAGTGAACCCGTTACAATTACTACACCATTTTCATCCATCTCATTTAGTGAGTCTACTAAAGCTTCTTGCCAATAGTCTATGACGGCTCCATTTGTTAACATTATTTTATTTAAGTCATCTAGTCCCGCTGCTCTAGGATAGTCAAAACTTGTAAGGATCAAGCGGCTATTCGGTATAGTTTGCAGCTGATCTACCATCCCTTGAATATTCTTATTCTGCATAGCGGCCATAATGATATAGACCTCTTGTTGTGCAAAATTCTTTTTAATTGTTTCAACTAACGTTTTCATTGCATGTTCATTATGAGCACCATCCAAAACAAGAAGTGGCTGCTCATTTATTTTTTCCAATCTTCCAGGCCAAAAGGTATGTTTTAAACCACTAAGCAGCTTTTCGTGATTTACAGCTAACCCGATTTCATGACTATAGACCCTTAAAGCTTCAATAGCTACGGCAGCATTTTCTACTTGATGACGCCCTAACATTCCTATTTGAATAGGACTGAGACGTATATAGTCGTCTTCAAACACAAATTGCTCTCCCCAAGTTGGAAGAGTCTGCCATTTTGTGACAAAGAAATCTTGGTTATATTTTATTACTAAACTATCTTGTTCAGCAGCTTTTTCCTCAATTTCTTTCAACGCTTCCTTTTCAATTTTACCAATTACTACAGGAACAGCTGCTTTAATAATACCTGCTTTGTTTACAGCAATTTCAGACAATGTGTCTCCAAGTAAATTTATGTGATCTAATCCAATTGTTGTGATGATTGAGACGACTGGGGTAATGACATTTGTTGAATCATACAATCCTCCAATACCCACCTCTATAAGGACTATGTCTGCATGTCCTTCACCAAAATAAATCAACATCATCATTGTTATGATTTCAAATTCGCTTGGGCCACCTAATTGAGTTTTTTCTAACTCTTTTGTCAGTGGATAAACGGTATTCGCTAACCGCAAAATCTCATCATCTGATATTGGATTACTATTGACGCTAATGCGCTCATTGAACACTTCAATGTATGGAGATGTATACGTTCCTACTATTTGCCCATTGGCTTCAAGCATATCTCTTAAAAAAGCTAGCGTAGAACCTTTGCCATTTGTTCCTGCAATATGGATCGATTTAAATTTTCTTTCAGGATGGTTTACTTGGCTTAACATCCATTCCATTCTTTTTAATCCTGGTTTTTCACCAAACGTTCTAGTCGCATGAATCCAGTTCAATGCTTCTTCATAAGTAGTAAACATTATTTACCTCCACTTACTTCTATATTCTATACAATACTGTATACTACTTAATTATAAACCACCCTACAGTTTTTTTCACTATCTAACAAAAAAACGAGCAAGAAACTAAGAATTATCCTAGTTTTGCTCGTCTTATTGTTAGAATACTTTAAGGTTTAAAGCTGATTTTTTAATACTTTTATACGTTCTGTTATGACAACTTGTTTTTCGAGGTAATCACTTTGTTTTTCTTTTTCCGCTTCAACCACAGCATCAGGAGCATTTTCTACAAATTTTTTATTTGCTAATTTTCCTTCAACTCTTTTAACTTCGTTACTCCACTTATCTAATTCTTTTTCAAGACGAATGATTTCTTCTTCCAAATTGATCAACCCAGCTAATGGCAAATAAATTTCTGCGCCAGTTATCACGGCAGTCATAGCTGTTTCAGGAGCTTTTACGTCACTTGAAATAGTCAATGTTTCAGGATTACAAAAACGTTCAATATAAGATGTGTTGTCTTTCAAAAATTGTTCGATTGTTTGATCATTTGTTTTAATCAATAATTCGATTTTTTTAGACAATGGTGTGTTCACTTCTGAACGAATATTACGAACCGAACGAATCAATTCCATCAACACATCCATACCTTTAGTTGCTGCTTCATCAGATAGTTCTGGATGGACAACTGGGTATTCTGCTACTACTAATGATTCCCCTTCATGAGGAATGTTTTCCCAGATTTCTTCTGTAACAAAAGGCATGATTGGATGCAATAGGCGTAACGTTTGATCCAATACATAAGCCAAAATGCTTCTAGTCATTTGTTTGGCTTCTTCGTCTTCACCGAACAAGACTTCTTTACTCATTTCAATATACCAGTCACAGAAATCGTCCCAAATAAAGTGGTACAAAATACGGCCTGCTTCGCCAAATTCAAAACGTTCAAATAAATCTGTTACTTTTTCAACAGTCTCATTCAATTTTGTCAAGATCCAACGGTCAGCAATTGTTTTTTTACCGGTTAAATCAATTTGATCTACAGTGAAGTCTTCCATATTCATCAACGCAAAGCGGCTAGCGTTCCAAATTTTATTGATAAAATTCCAAGCAGCATCCATTTTGTCGTAGCTGAAACGGACATCTTGTCCTGGAGCAGATCCATTTGACAAGAACCAACGTAGTGCATCTGCACCATATTTTTCAATAACATCCATTGGATCTATTCCATTGCCCAATGATTTACTCATTTTGCGGCCGTCTTCATCACGAATTAGCCCATGGATCAGTACATTTTTAAATGGACGCTTTCCAGTGAATTCTATACTTTGGAACATCATACGGCTAACCCAAAAGAAAATAATATCATATCCTGTTACTAGCGTATTGGTAGGGAAATAACGTTTGAAATCTTCAGCCTCTTCATTAGGCCAACCCATTGTTGAGAACGGCCATAACGCTGAACTAAACCATGTGTCCAAAACATCTGGATCTTGTACCCAATTTTCGCTGTCTTCTGGAGATTTCATTCCTACGTACAACTCGCCGCTTGTTTTATGATACCAAGCTGGAATGCGGTGTCCCCACCACAATTGACGCGAAATTACCCAATCATGGACATTTTCCATCCAACGCATATGTGTATTTTCAAAGCGTTCAGGTATAAAATTCACTTTATTTTCTGTTTCTTGACTTTCCAAGGCTTCTTTAGCCAAAGGAGCCATATTTACAAACCATTGTGTGGAAAGTCTTGGTTCTACTACAACTCCGGTACGTTCCGAATGTCCGACACTATGAACCATTTTTTCTATTTTGATCAATCGACCTTCTGCTTCTAAATCTTTTACAATAGCCTTACGTGCCTCAAAACGATCCATAGACATGTATTTTCCAGACAATTCATTCATCGATCCATCTTCATTCATCACATTGATTTGTGGTAAGTCATGACGTTTTCCAACTTCAAAGTCATTAGGATCATGCGCTGGAGTGATTTTTACAATACCTGTACCAAAATCCATTTCAACATACTCATCTGCAACAATGGGTATTTCACGATTCATTAAAGGCAACATAACCGTTCTCCCAATTAAGTGTTGGAAACGTTCATCTTCAGGGTGAACAGCAATCGCCGTATCACCTAACATTGTTTCAGGACGTGTTGTAGCGATCTGAACTTCTCCACTGCCATCTGTTAGAAGGTAACTCATATGGTAAAAAGCACCTTCAACATCTTTATGGATTACTTCAATATCAGATAAAGCTGTTTTAGCTTTTGGATCCCAGTTGATGATGTATTCTCCACGATAAATCAATTGTTTGTTGTACATCGTAACAAATACTTTACGGACAGCGTCTGATAGCCCTTCATCCAATGTAAAACGTTCGCGACTATAGTCAACTGAAATCCCAACTTTTGCCCATTGTTCGCGAATCACACTTGCATACTCTTCTTTCCAATCCCATACAGTGTCAATAAATTTTTCGCGCCCAAGATCATAACGTGAGATACCTTCTTCAGCTAATTTAGCTTCAACCTTAGCTTGTGTTGCAATTCCGGCATGGTCCATTCCTGGCAACCACAATGTGTCATATCCTTGCATTCTTTTTTGTCTAATAATAATATCTTGCAAAGTTGTGTCCCATGCATGACCTAGATGCAATTTACCAGTTACATTTGGAGGTGGGATAACAACAGAATATGCTTCTTTTGTCTTATCTCCACTTGGTTTGAATAATCCTTTTTCTATCCATTTTTCATAACGACCAGCTTCTACTTGATTCGGTTGATATTTAGTAGACATTTTCAATTCATCAGTCATCTTATCTCTCCTCTATAATTTTACTTAACAGATTTAAAAAAAAACAAAAAAAGCATTCGTCCTAATAATAAAAATTATTAGGACGAATGCTTTTCACTCGCGGTACCACCTATATTGCATACTTTTTTATAAAAAATATACCTCTTAGTTCCATTTTTAACGGATCGTTACTCCGAACAAAGTTACTTTACTTTCACCTTGTCAGCTCCCAAGCTACTTTCATTTTATTCTGACTAAGAACTCTCAGCAGTTGTTCTCTTCTCTAAAAGCCAGCATTTAAAATTACTCTTCTTGTTCATTGCTTTTTATTTCTTAATAATATCATGAAAAACAGACGATTTCAATATACCTGTTCAATCTGATTATCGTGCTTCTTTAGCAGCTTCAATAGCTTTATTATAATCTGGTTCACTAGTCATTTCTGAAACAATTTCTTGATAAGTGATTTCACCTTTAGAGTCAACCACAAATACTGAACGAGCTAATTTTCCAAGCTCCTCCATAACTAAACCATATGCTTGTCCAAATTCCAAATCATTATCGTGAAGCATTTCCATTGAAATATCTTTTCCAGCACACCATTCAGCTTGTTCTGCTTTTGTGTTATTAGAAATCGTAATCAACTGCACTCCATCTAATTCGCTAGCAATTTTATTAAATGATTTTGCTTGTAAAGCACATACCCGTGTATCGATATCCGGGATCACACTGATCAATACGACTTTTCCGTAAAAATCGCTTAGTTCAACTGCTCCATCTACTAAGTTTCCAGCTTTAAAATTAGGCGCTTTATCCCCAACTTTCGTTTGGATCCCTTTTAATTTATACGGTGTACCTTTTCTAGTAATTTCCATATCAAAAACCCCTATTCTGACTTCATCTTAGAATAGTATACAAATAATAGTTTTTTAAAGCAATGATTCATCAAATTTTTGCAAATCAAAATAGCTATTTTACTCATCTTATCTCTAGCTATTTTGTTGGTTATCTTCATTTAAAACTGCTGGATACAGAGCTTCATTTTGATAAACCATTGTAAAAATTTCACTAGAAAAGTCGATATATTTCATTTGGATATTAGTAGGTACTTTTATTCTTCCCGGAGCAAAGTTTAATATAGATGTAATGCCTGCATCAATTAATTGTTCCACCACTTCTTGAGATACTTCACTAGGTACCGCACAAATTGCAGTATGAATTTGCTGGTTTACAACTAGTTCTTTCATCTGCTCCATAGGAAAAATTGGAACACCTGAAATTTCCGTGCCAAAAAAAGGCGATTGGATATCAAAAGCACACTTGATTGTAATATTTTTTTCTTTTTTAAAATTATTTGTTAAAATGGCTTTTCCAAGGTTCCCTACGCCAACGAGTACTACATTAATGATATTATTCACATTGAGTAATTCACGAAATACTTCTGTTACATAGGTCACTTCATACCCATATCCGCTTCTTCCTAGTTCCCCAAAATGAGAAAAATCTCGTCGGATCGTTGCAGAAGGAATTTGCGTAAGTTGACTTAATTCCTTTGATTTTATACGTTCTATACCGGTATCATTTAGTTTCTTTAATGAACGGTAATAAATAGGCAGCCTATGAGCTGTAGCATTTGGAATTTGATGTATTTTAGTATTTAGTTCCACTATTTCTGCCCCCTGACCTTCAATTTCTTCATTATCATATCATCTTTAAATCATTAACTCAATACAATTGTGATGTTAATCACAATTTTTTAGCGATAAGAATGATAAAATCTGTTTTATTAGTTGAACAAATGTTATTAATGATCAATTATTTTTTTTAAACACTATAGCCCCACCTACAACTGTTTTCGAAACTTTCATTTCACTCAATGCCTCTTTTTCAACCATAAAAGGGTTTTTCTTCAAGATAGTAAAATCACTTACATAGCCAGTTTTTATTTTTCCTCTAATATTTTCTTTGTACCCAGCGGTTGCACTTCCAATCGTATAAAGCGATAAAGCTTCAAATACTGAAAGCTCTTCCTCGGGGAAATAACGTTTTTCACTATTTCCTCCCCTAACAGTCCTTGTAACAGCTGAATGGATACCATAAAAAGGATTCGGTATTTCAATTGGTGCATCACTACTTCCAGCTAATGGGAACCCAGCATTTTTTATACTTTTCCAGGCAAATGCTAAAGACGGATGATTTTCACCTAAAACATCTAACGCCCAAGGCAAATCACTGCTCATAAATTGCGGCTGCACATCAAAAATCAAAGGCAAATTTTTCGCTTTTTTTAATAGTTCTTCACTCAGCCAAGGAGTATGGATCATGCGATCGAGTTGCCCTGGTAGCGGTGGAAACTCACGAAGTGTTGCAATCACTTTTTCAAAAGCTTTATCCCCTAGAATATGGATGGCTACCGGAAGTTTAGCTTTACGTGCTGCTTTAATCAACGAAACAAAGATCTTATCAGATTGAATTTGTAGACCATGGTTAGCAGTTTCAGCATAAGGTTGGGTCATTAACGCTGTCCGAGAGCCCACAGTTCCATCATAGAATATTTTCATAGCGCCTAATTCTATGAATGGATCACCTGCTAAAAAAAGTTCTTCAGAACGATTGTAAGCTTCCAACTCCTCATGATGAATCAATAAATGTACGCGAAAAGCTTTTTTTTCTTTTTTGATCACATCACGAAAAGTTTTCAAAGTCCCCTCGAATCCATTAAAATAATGTAGATCCTCGGAGTGAGCACCCGTTACCCCCTTTGACCATAAATCTTCGATTGCTAATGCTAAATACTCCTCTTGTTCTTTTGGTGTTGTTGATGGAAAAGAATTTATAGCTAGGTTAGTAGCTTCATCTTTTAAAACTCCAGTAACTTTCCCTTCTTGATTTAATTGAATTTCTCCACCGCCACTATATATCTGTCCATCTTTGATTCCAATCTTGTTGATCAATACGGTATTAATGACCACATTATGGTAATCAATTCTACGGACCAACAAAGGATGCTGTGTTGAAATAGCATCTAAATCTATTCTTGTTATAGGTGTTGGATCATCTTGCCATTCATTTTCATTATATCCTTCAACAAATAACCATTCATCAAGAGCGAGCTGCTCAATCGTTTCGCGAATTTTATCCATGCTTTCTTTTTTACTCTTTGACTGATTTAAATTTAAGCGAGCAAGACTCAATCCATACCATAACAAGTGCAAATGGCTGTCTACAAAACCAGGAAAGACTATTTCACCATTCAAATCAACTTCCTCAGTTATTTCTTTATCATAAGTATTTTTCAACTCTTTTTCTTCACCTGTAGCTACAATCTTTTCACCATCAGTGATCACAGCTGAAACCGTTTCTTCTTCTTTTTCCATTGTATAAAAAAGACCGTTTTTCCATAATTTCACTTTGCTTCCTCCTGCCTAATTCTTTTATTTATTATACCTTACTTAAGATTTATTTAGCATCCAAAAACCAACAAAAGTGAGACAATATAAAAAGAGCTGACTACAACATATGCATTCAGCTCTTTTGGGTATTCTATTTAAAATTGTTACAATAAACTTGAAAAACCAGCTTTTTGCTGTGCTTCTGATGTATCTCCAACTTTAATTTTTGTGATTACTAAATTCTTCATCACTCTTTCTATTAGTCCATCAATATCAAGACGATCTTCAAATTCACGAGATTTCTCTAGTTTAGGTCTCGTTTTAGGTGATGGTGGCGCAAATATTGTACAACAATCTTCAAAAGGTTGAATCGATAATTCGAATGTATCTATTTTTTGAGCAAGTTCAATGATTTCATTTTTATCCATTGAAACCACTGGTCGAATAATAGGAGTAGCTGTCACATCATTGATGGCTATCATGCTGTGTAACGTTTGTGATGCAACCTGTCCTAATGATTCCCCATTAATGATAGCTAAACCTTTACGTTCTTTGCGGATAAGATCAGTCAATCTCATCATCATTCTTCGCGTAACGACCATTAAATAATCTTCTGGAACGGTTTTCTTAATTTCTTCCTGAATTTCGGTAAAAGGTACTTCAATAAATTGGACACTCCCTGAAAAAGCAGCTAATTTAGCAGCAAGATCTTTCGCTTTTTGGAGAGCACGCGGACTTGTATATGGGGGGCTATGGAAATGAACAGCTTCAACACTTACACCACGCTTCATGGTCAAGTAACCTGCTACAGGAGAGTCAATTCCACCAGATAACATTAGCATCCCTTTTCCACTTGATCCTACAGGTAAACCACCTGCTCCTATAATAGTTTCACTAGAAATAAAGAAGCCTTCACTCCTAATTTCTAATCGCAAGTCAATATCAGGTTTTTTCATTTGAACTGTTATACCTTCAATTTTATTGGAAATTTCTGCTCCAATTAGTTGGTTCATATCGTTTGTATCCAACTCATACTCATGGTCTGAGCGTTTAGTAGTAACTTTAAATGTTTTTCCTTCTGCATACAGTTCTGCTATCATTTCGACTGCAACTTTTTTTAAAAGTTCAATATCTCTCTCCAAACGTCTAACTGGAGAATAAGTTTGAATCCCAAATATAGTTTTCAATCTACCCAATACAGCATCACTTTCTGCACCATTGAGTTCTAAATGCATCCGATCACGCAAGCCACTTACTTTCAGATTTTCAAAATCGTGTAAGGCAAACCTTACATTTTGAGCCAATTGATTGATAAAAACTTTTTTATTCTTTCCTTTTGTTGACAGTTCGCCATAGCGTATCATTACTTCATCGTATTGCATGTATTGCTTGCCTCTTCTCTATTATGCTTTTAGTTTACTTAATATCTTTAAACTGTTGGTACAAGTGGCTAAATTCTTCCATAAAAATTTTTGCTTCCTCTAACGTATTCGTATCTGTCAAACTGATACGTACTGCACTCGTTGCTAACTTCCCCGGTACATTCATCGCTACTAAAGTACTAGAAGCCGTACCATTACGACTAGAACAAGCACTTGTTGTTGAAATATAAATTTCTTTTTTTTCAAAAGCATGGACCATTACTTCTCCTCGGATTCCTTTTAAAGCAAAACATAAAATATGAGGAGCACCTTCTTTTTGCGAGAAAATTGAAACTTTTTTATATCCTTCTAGTTGAGTCATTAAATAAGTTTTTATTTCTTTTTGATTTTGTTTTTTCTCTTCTGCTTTTTCAAGCAAAAGACGTAAGGCTTTAGCCATTGCCGCTGCACCAGCTACATTTTCTGTTCCGCCACGCTTACCTAATTCTTGTCCTCCACCATTTAAAAGCGGAGCAACTTTTTTCCCTTTTTTGATATACATAAATCCACTACCTTTGGGTCCGTGAAATTTATGAGCAGAGAATGTTGCTAAGTCAATTCTTGACTCTTCACCTAACAGTAAAGAAATTTTCCCAATTGCTTGTACCGCATCTACATGAAAATGAACCGTTGGATGCTGTCTCAAAACTTCTCCTATTTCGACGATAGGCTGAACACTTCCAACTTCGTTATTAACAGCCATTATCGAAACTAAAATAGTATCCGACCTTAGAGCTTCTTTCAAATCAGAGACGGACACTGTTCCATTAGAATCAACAGGTAAAATCGTAACATCAAATCCTAGCATTTTCATTTGAGCAACGGATTCCTTAACAGCAGGATGCTCAATAGCTGTTGTGATGATATGGTTCCCGAATTGCCGTTTTTCAATTGATGTTCCTTTAATAGCCCAATTATCCCCTTCTGTTCCACCACTTGTAAAATAGATTTCTTCAGGTAAAACGTGCAACAAATCAGCTATTTGTTTTCTAGATTGTTGAAGTAAACCATCAGCATAGTTGCCCAACTGATGTAAACTGGAAGGATTGCCATCGATGGTTTGGCTTATTTTTTCAAATGTTTGTAAAACATTTTTATCTATACTAGTTGTTGCACTATTATCAAAATAAATCATTATATTGTCACACTTTCTTTTAAAATTATTCCTCATAAAAAATTCTTTACTCATTATAACAAAAACCTTTTTGAATACAAGGCGGATTCATTTTTCAACAAAATAAAACAGAGTAGCTTTTCACTACTCTGTTTTATTCTTCAAAATTAGATTCATTTATCTCAATTATTTAGCATTTCTGCTTTTTTCTTCATAATATTGATTTTCAACCTTTTTGAATGAACCAGGTTCTACAACTTCTAAGGCCGTCGAAATAACTTCAAGCGATTCTTTATATTGAAATTCCTTATTGAATAAATCATTACTTTCTAAAATAGCTTCTGCGATTTGAGGATAATCATTTCGATATCTGTTAGCATATTGCATCATATATTCTGTTAACAACGCACTATCCACAATTTCTTCAGTCTTATCGATAAGCAGTTCAACATCATCTTCACACAGCTCACACATTTTCTTTATATCTGTCATATTGATTTTTAATTTATTTAATTCTTTCGCTAATTTTTCAATGCGTTCTGTCGTGACAAAAAACAAATCTAAATATTCTTCAGGTAAACCAGGTAAATGTTGTTTTTCAATGTAGCGTTTAATTCCACGCATATTAAACTCAAAGTCATCAATTTTTTCTTTTACTTCTGTTTCTTCCTTACGTAGATCAGTCAATTGGTTGATTAATTCTTCTTGTTTCTCCTCAATCTGAGTTAACCTATTATTATCTTCAGCATAGCTTTCTGCTACAACTGTGTATACAGCTTGATTCTTTTCCATCCCATTATTAAATGTTTCAAAATTCAATTGAATTTCTTCAATCTGTCTTTGCATATCTTTAGGTTGTTCAAAAATCGTATCATTAAGTGTGTAACTTTGAGATACTCGATCAATTTCAATCAATAATTGTTGATTCCTTTTATTCACAAATTCAATTAACTCCGCCAAATTAGGTTGCTCTTTTTCCACCATTTCTTTAGCGTTTATTTCAGCTTCCATGACATCATACAAATGATTGATTTTTTCTTCAATAATCGAATTTATTTTTTCAACTTTTTCAGTTTCACATTGCTTGATTAGTTTTTCGCTTTGTTTTATATCTTGTTCAATTTCAGCAATATCAGTTGCTAATCTATCCTCTAAGAAAATGAAATGTTGTACATCTTTTAATTCATGATAACCTTCTTTTAATTCCTGAACTTGAGCTGGAAATTCATTACTAACTTCTTTAACTAAACTTGGAATAGTAGTAACTGCATCATTCAACTCGTTTGTCTCAAAACTAACTTTTTTTAATATTTCCTCTGCTTCATTATGATCTCCTGAAGAAGTTAAATCAGAAAATTCAGCAAAGCTCAGCTCCAAAAATGTCAACTGTTTTTCAAGTTTATCTAGCGCCGGACCAAAAGAGAAACTTTGGGTCAATAATTTTTTTCGTATACCCTGATACTTTTCTTGAACTTTTTTAATTGCTTGATTATTTTTTTCTTCGCTTTTTAATAATTCATCTAGTGCTAATTGAATTTCTTTGATTTTCTTTTCAGTACTTTCAATCAGCTGGTTACTTTTATTCTCAGCTTTGCCAGCTTTAATTAACTGCAATCGGTCTGTCGCTTGTTCAGCGTCAAATAAAAAATTCTCTATATCTGGAAATGCAGTCAGTTCAATTTGTTTCCATCTATCTTTCCATTGATCAAAATTTTTCTCTGTTTGCCCTGTTAAAGACAAACTTTTAACATTCTGAATCATTTCAGTAACTGATGTATCCATTAACTCAAATTTTTGTTGTTCCAAGTTATTAATATTTTGATAATGCCTTTTTTTCAAAAAATAACTTATTGCATAAGATGCAACAGCGATTACAATAATAACTATTAAAACAGTTTCCATTTTCATTCTAAACCCTCCGATTGAGTTACTGCTAACTTCATTATTAACTTCACAAAAATAGTTTTTTTATTTATGTATCAATGTAGCGATTTACCTAATTTCCCAATAGGGATTTACTTATAAAAACTCCTATTGTATATTATAGCATAGAAGAATTCATTCTCACACCTCAATTTAGAAAATCTTAATTTTCTAAATTGTTGTGAAATTTTTTTGAAGGAGTGTATATATATGACAAAAGAATCTGTTTATTCATTAACAAATAAACAATTGAGTGCCGTAATCGGTGATGAGTCTAATTTCATTGCTAATTTTAGTAACGCAGCCGCTTTATTATTTGAAAACTTACCTACTATCAATTGGGCAGGGTTTTACTTATATGAAGCTGCTTCTGAAGAACTTGTCTTAGGCCCTTTCCAAGGCAAAGTAGCTTGTATAAGAATTCAACCTGGTAAAGGGGTATGTGGAACAGCTTTTTCTAAAAAAGAAAGTATTTTTGTTAAAGATGTTAACCAATTCCCAGGACACATCGCTTGTGATGCTGCTAGCCAGTCTGAAATTGTTATTCCACTAGTCAAAGATGGTCGTGCTATTGGCGTTTTAGATATTGATGCTCCGATTACTGACCGTTTTGACGAAATCGATCAAAAATATTTAGAAGATTTTGTCAAAATCCTCTTAGATTCTTCAAGTATCTAACGGTATAGCTTGACTTTTTAATGTTTTATAGCGTATACTTGCGAATGTGTAAAATAATGCAGCGTGAGAGTGGTATTCACGTCAACAGTTCATTGCCAGTAATGGTGCAATTGCGTAACCTCTGGCTGCAAAGGTGAAGATTGAAAAATGGACTGCACGAAATACTGAACTTCAACTTATTATTTTACTCCAAAAAAAAATTTTATTGGAGGAATTACATTATGTCACGTTATACAGGTCCAAGTTGGAAAGTTTCTCGTCGTCTAGGCATTTCACTTTCTGGCACAGGTAAAGAAATCGAACGCCGTCCTTACGCTCCAGGTCCTCATGGTCCAAACAGTCGTAAAAAATTAACTGAATACGGTCTTCAATTACAAGAAAAACAAAAACTACGTCATATGTTTGGTTTGAATGAACGTCAATTCAGCAACTTATTCTTAAAAGCTGGTAAATTCAAAGAAGGTAAACATGGGGAAAACTTCATGATCCTTTTAGAACAACGTTTAGATAATGTTGTTTACCGTTTAGGTTTAGCTACTACTCGTCGTCAATCACGTCAATTAGTAAACCACGGTCACATCCTTGTTGATGGCAAACGCGTTGATATCCCATCATACAGCGTTTCAGTTGGACAAGTTATTACTGTTCGTGAAAAATCTAAAAACATGGAAATTATTAAATCAGCTGCTGAATCATTATTTGGCCGTCCTGAATACGTAACTTTCGATGTTGAAAAATTAGAAGGTTCATATAACCGTTTACCATTAAGAGATGAATTATCTGCTGAAATCGATGAAACAATCATCGTTGAATACTACTCTCGTTAATTTTAATTAGAGTAAAACAGCTTTTTAAACCCACAAACATTTA
This sequence comes from Carnobacterium pleistocenium FTR1, assembly GCF_000744285.1. Lineage (NCBI taxonomy): Bacteria > Bacillati > Bacillota > Bacilli > Lactobacillales > Carnobacteriaceae > Carnobacterium > Carnobacterium pleistocenium. Next base: position 1,792,128 of record NZ_JQLQ01000002.1, read on the forward strand.
CCAAAATGTTTGTGGGTTTTTTTTCTATTTCATTCTCCGCCTTAATAAAATTTTAGAGCACAAAATCAATTCTATTTTACTCGTTGTTAACCGTTTTAAATACTATGTTATAAGGGTTTATATGAATTTGATGAGAAACAGAAAAAAAGTAGTTCAAGTATATTTTCATCTAACAATTTTTGTGGTAAGCTTTACTAATTAATAACTTAGCAATTATTTATTTCGGTAACTTGGTTTTTTTATAGTTCCTATTCACTAACTTTATTCCACTGAAAAGGAGTGTACAATGTGTCTAATAAAACAGTAGTAGAGGTTACTGGCCCTTCCGTCAAATTAAAAAGTAGTAAGTCTAAAATTGTTATTCATTATCAAGATGATTTTAATGCACTTATACATTATGAATTTATTGTCCGAAAATTCAATGAAGAAAAAGATAACCATAAAGATGATAAACGCTGAAATTTTATATTCAGCGTTTTTTTTATTTATCATCACCTTCAAAAAAATTTTCAGTATTTCTATAGAAATGGTACACTAGATATTAATAACTTAAATAACGTTAAAAAAAGGAGTAATTAATTTATGACAACCAAAATGAATGTAGAAAGCTTCAATTTAGATCACACAAAAGTTAAAGCACCTTACGTTAGATTAGCAGATAAAAAAATTGGATTAAATGGTGATAAAATTTTAAAATACGATATCCGCTTTTCACAACCCAATAAAGAACATATGGACATGATGAGTATTCATTCTTTAGAACATTTAACCGCTGAATTGATCCGTAACCATGCAGATTATATTATTGATTTTGGTCCTATGGGATGCCAAACAGGATTTTATCTAACAGTGATCAATCATGAAAACTATGATGAAATTTTGGACGTGTTACAAAAAACAATGGAGGATGTTTTAGTCGCTACTGAGGTTCCAGCAAGCAATGAAACTCAATGTGGCTGGGCAGCTCATCACACTCTAGAAGGTGCACAAAACTTAGCCAAAAATTTCTTAGCAAAACGCGATGAATGGCATATTGTATTTGCTTAATAATTTATTTTTCTCAAAAAAGGGTTCAATGCGCTTAATAAGCGCATTGAACCCTTTTTTTGTTTTCAACTATTATTTTCTTTTATTTCATATGTCCCATAAGCCTGTTTATACAGTGGTACTAACTGCAAAAATGTATCAAGTATATATTGTTGAGTCTCCGTTGGACTCAATGAAAGTAAATCATCGGCTAAAAGTTGTCTCCCAATTAAAAACTCTCCTTTTTTTATTGTCTGCCATCGAATCAACCCACTCAATAAATCAGCTTCATGAATGGGTACCACTTGCTCTTTCGTATGATCCCATGAAATAACATAATCGTCAGGAATACTGAATAATAAAGTTGGATCTTCAATTATTTGTAAAGCCATTTCTTCTTCATGTAGCGGATTATCAATAAATGCTAGCCAAATAAAAATATGCGTTTCATACAATCCTAATTGGAAATGAGGATATTTTTTATATCCTCTATTATTCCCTCCAATTGCTAGCCATGTATCTTTTGGAGCATTTTTCGTTCTTCTTATATGCTGCGCGATATGGATAGGCAGGCTTTCTACATTTAATTCAGCAGCTAATACTTTTACAAATTCTTGCCCTAATTTATGAAATTTTGGTTGGATCTGTTTTCGAATGGCTGACATTCTTGGTTCCAGCCCTTCAATTGTAAAGACAGCAAAATCATCTTTAGTAAATGTACAATTTTCCATTTTAACACCCCTGAGCACAACTATTATGATTCAATAGCTGTTTTGATTTCTTCTATTATTTATTAACTGTGTTGACTATATTATTATCGATTTTATCTCCACTAATTGCAAAAACGCAGTCAATGACAACTAACAAATCTGAACTTCATTCCTACTGTCAATTGTTTAGATTTTTTTATAAATAACAATATTTCACAGAATTTTTGCACGAAATTGAGCAAACAAAAAAGTTTTAATTTACATAAGTTCATGATATACTAAAATTTAATCCAATGTAACGTTTAAATTTATTTTCGGTTGCTAACTATTATCCAAGGGGGCTTTTAAAATGGCTGAAAGAGACACTCAAGACTACCTGACAAAAGGTATTTATGGGAATAAAAAAACGAATCCTGATGAAAGAAACAAGTACTTTGGTAGTCTTAGAGAACGTGTTTACTTATCTATGACTGTTGAGCAGCTTGTTTCTAATGACTATCTTGAATCTTTAAAGAAAGAAATTCAACTCCATCCAAATCAACAACTATTGTTAAATGGACAAATTGATATGAATCTATTAAGTCCTTATATTAAATTAAGTCAAGAAAACGATTGCTCTTTTCGAATCGTATCTGATGAAGGAGCTCAGCGCAGTCCTCTAGGTTTAATTTATGTTTCAACAAATGCAGTAAATGAAGAAGTAATTGATGCAGCAACAAAGTATCCCCAGACTTCTCCTCCAAAAGAGGAAGAGGCAGAAGAGAAAAAGGATTCCTTTTTCAAAAAATTATTTTCTTAATACGCAAGTCTGAAAAAGCTAAATGATTGTTCATTTAGCTTTTTCGTTTTGCGTATTATTTTCCTGATACTCAAAGCGGTATGGTATCCATTCAAAATCAACTACCCGCTCACCACCAGTAAAAGAACTTTCACCCGTCTTTACAAACCCTATTTTTTTTAAAATGTTTTGTGACTTTTTATGATATAAATAAGTTTTAGCTCTTACTAACTTAATTTCCTCACAATCCAGCCACTTTAAAAAGGCTTGCGCTCCTTCTGTTGCATACCCATTCCCTGCATAAGCTTCTACGATTCCATAACCTAACTCTGCTTCCATAGTTAGTTCGGGGGTGCCTTGCGCACTCACTTCTCCTATGATTTTATTTTCAGATTTAAGTACAATTAGATGGGTCCATTTCTCTTTAGTTTTATTCTCTTTTACGGCTTCCAATACATAAGGTAAATAAAAGAAAAATTCTATACCAGGCCATTCTTCTGCAACACCATATCCAGACACTTCACTTAATCTATTATCACCAATAAGAGTAGCTTCAATATATGATAACTGATAAGGTACAAGTAGTAGACGCTCTGTTTCTAATATTTTCATCACTATTAGCCTCTTTCCTGCTTATGTAATACCTGATGAATTGTAACTAAAGGTGATACATTATACTTCACTAGTTTATTTTAAAATGATTACGCTTTTATAGCAACCTTGTTTTACTTTTTTTGAAAACTATATAATATGAAAATTAAAATACATTTTATTTTATTGAGTCACGTGATAAAATTGCAATGTATTTTATTTTTCAAAAAAAAATTAAGTGAGGTCTTTATATGAAAGTAATTGAAACAAGAGATGCACAATTAATGGCTAAACTAGGAAACATCATGCAAGACCATCACAAGAAACTATATCCCGATTTTTTTAAACCTTACAATGAGAAGAATATCATGCATCATTTTCAAGAAATATTTGAAAATCCAAAACAACAAATCTTTCTTTGGGTCGATGACCAAAAAGAGTCTGAACCAATTGCAGCTTACCTATGGTTGGAAGAAGAAATTGTACCTGAAACGGTATACCGCTATGGGTACACTCGATTGTACTTACACCACGTCTTGATCATGCCTACATATCAAGGCAAAGGTTTGAGTAAAGTACTTTTGAATTTTGCTGATGATTTTGCAATAAAACAGGGTATTACACAAGCGGAGCTTCATTATTGGTCTCAAAATGAAATTGCAAAAAACCTTTATCCTCAATTAGGTTATGAGGTTTATACTGAAATAGCTTATAAGCAATTAGAAAATCATTCTCCAAATTTTTAACCGTGAAAAAAGGAAGAAACAGGTATAAACCCTCTGTTTCTTCCTTTTGCTTTAATAAATCAAACTAAATTTTTAACTAGCTCTATTACCATTTCACCAGATTTCTTGCCTGCTTCAATAATAAATTCATCAAAACTCATTCCTGCTTCTTCATCTGCTACATCAGACATGGCTCTTACAATAACAAAAGGCTTCTCAAACTGGTAACACACTTGAGCAATCGCTGCCCCTTCCATTTCAGAGGCTAATGCATCTGGAAAGTAATGTTTGATTCGTTGAACAATTTTTTTGTCAGCAACAAAAGAATCGCTTGTGACAATTAACCCTTGTACTGTTTCTAAGCCTACTTTTCTAGCCGCTTCTTTAGTTTGCGCCACAAGAACACTATCCGCTTGATAACGAGCCGGCATCTGTGGAACTTGCCCAATGACATAATCAAAAATAGTTGCATCAACATCATGATAGGCTAGTTCAGTTGAAATAACGACGTCTCCTACAGCTAAACCTTCTCCAATTCCTCCAGCAGATCCTGTGTTGATAACTGCATCTACTTCATGTTTAGCTAATAATAACGTTGCAGAAATTGCTGAGTTCACCTTACCTATACCAGATTGAACTAAAACCACTTCGGTCTGTTCAATTTTACCAGACGTAAATGAGGCATTAGCCTCTATCCACTCGTGTTTATCTCTCATACTATTTTTTAGTACTGTTACTTCCTCTTGCATGGCACCAATAATTCCAATTTTCATCGTTCAATTCCTCTCTAGTTTAAAAAATGAAGACAATTGCTAAAACAATAATCAATAAAACCGTTACAACCAAAATAATCTTATCTAATTTGCGACCTCTATCACGAATTTTATCATTTTCACTTTTGCGACTCTTTGTAACAAGGCCTTCTTTTTCTAATTTCTTTTGGTATTTGTGCTCTACTTGTTTGCGTTTCTTATCTCTTTCTTTTTGCGTTTTTTCATTCAATTGATTATCTTTTTTAATTTCTGCTCTAGTTTTTAGATTCATCTAACAAAATTCATCCCTTCTATTTCTTTGTAACTAATTTTAATTTCCAAGCAATAAGAGCATATACTGTTTTCGCATCATAAATCAAATGTTTTTCATAGGCTTGCCAAGCTTCATCAAAAGTTAAGTAAACTAGTTCAATAAACTCGTCTTCATCTTGAGCAAGAGGAGTTTCAACTTTCGTTAGTCCGCGAGCTGTATAAATATAAATCAATTCATTAGCAAATCCAGGTGAAGTGTAAAAAGAAGTTTCTAATTCAAATGATTCAGCATGGAATCCTGTCTCTTCTTCAAACTCTCTTTTCCCAGTTTCTAAAGGACTCTCATCGGTCAAATCAATTTTTCCAGCAGGTATTTCTAATAATACTTGTTCAACTGCTTTGCGATATTGTTTAACAAATATCATTTTCTCATCAGCCGTGATGCCCATAATAGCCACTGCACCAGGATGCTTAATCAATTCTCTAGTGGAGGTCTCTCCATTAGGCAATTGAACAGTATCGACTACAAAATCAATTAAATGACCATTATAAATCGTCTTGCTGGAAAGTGTTTTTTCTTCAAAGTCCATTAAAAATTCCTCCTTAGATCATTTATACTTTCGTCTTATCATACCTTTCATCTTCTTTTTTTTCAATTAAGTTAGTATTCTGCAACTTCTTTCACTACTAATATCTTAATTTTTTATAAAGGATTTTTCTGTTGCCTGTTTCTAGCTCCACTTCAATCGTTTTAACAAGAAATCATGCTTAGGTCTGATAGCAGTTTTATAGTCATTTATGCTAAAATAGATTTAAAGAAATAAGCTTAAAACTATCAAAAAAAATAAAATTAATGGAGTGAATTATATGAAAAAAAATATAAAAAATATAGGAGATATTTTTTACTACACTTTAATAGCTATAACAACTATTCTAATTTTCCTTGTCGTTTACTCTCTATTCAATGTTGGATTCATTTGGTCATTAATTATCAGCCTTGGCATAGGAGCATTTTTTATTTATACGCAATCACTAGATGGAACTTCTGATTCTGCTAAAAAGCTAAACCGTTTATCTGCCGAAAAAGAAGCTTTTTATAAATCTAAAGGTATGACAAAAGAAGAGATTCAATTCTTTAGAGAAACCATGCATACTGCTAAATTAAAGTTATTGCGCTTAGAAAAGAATTTAAACGGTATTTCTAAACTTGAAGCAATTGAGAAACGAAACAATACTGTTCAGTTATCTAAGTCTCTATTCAAAGGAATTACAGCAGAGCCAAAACGATTGCATGAAGTAAATAAGTTCTTGTATGTACACCTTCCTTCTCTAACAGATTTAACGGATAAGTATTTAGAAATCAGTCAACATGAAGTGAAAAATAAATCTACTTTTGATATTCTTGACGAAAGTGCCTCTACAATCGATGAAATGTGCCAATTGATTGCTGAAGATTATGTTCTTTTCAAATCTGATGATTTTGAAGATATGGCCATTGAGGTAGAACTTGCAAAGAAAGCTATTGAACGCGATAATGGACATACACAATCAATTGAATCAGAAGAATTATAATCTTTAAGGAGATGGTAAGATGGACAAAGAAAACGAAACACAAAATCAACCTTCTACAGTTAAAGAGATCGACTCTGAATTAGAGAGTTTATTAGCTAATCCATTTGGAGATGTCTTAGAAAATGCTCCTGTATTACAAAAGCAAGAACAGATTGAAAAAGAAATGGTACAAACCGAACAAGTTCCCCGCTTAATTGATAGTTTAAGCAAGGAACGTCAAGAACAAGCTAAGACTTTAGCTGAACAAATAGATGTGACAAATGCTCAATCCGTTATGATGTATGGTTCAGCTGCTCAACAAAAACTTGGTGAATTTTCTCATTCAATGTTAAATCATGTACAAAACCAAGATACCGGAGAAATTGGTGATACTCTAAATGATTTAATGTATCGTTTGAATGAAGCTAACCCAGAAGATTTAAGAGCTGAAGACAGTAATGTATTCAAAAAAATATTTGGTCGAGTAAAGAAATCAATTTATGAGATGACTGCAAAATATCAAAAAATTGGCGCTCAAATCGATAAAATTTCAGTAAAATTGGATAAGGAAAAAACTGGTTTATTGAATGACAACCTAATGTTAGAACAACTTTACAATAAGAATAAAGACTATTTTGATGCTTTAAATATTTATATTGCCGCTGGGGAATTAAAAATTGATGACCTGCTTAATAGCTTAATTCCAGAAGCCGTTAAAAAGGCTGAAACTAGTACAAACCAAATGGATGTGCAAATTGTAAATGATTTGAATCAATTCTTAGATCGTTTAGAAAAAAGAACACATGATTTGAAACTTGCACGTCAAATGACGATTCAACAAGCTCCACAAATTCGTTTGATCCAAAATACCAATCAAGCTTTAGCAGAAAAAATCCAATCCTCTATAAATATGGCTATTCCTTTATGGAAAAATCAAATTGCGATTGCTCTCACTCTGCTCCGTCAAAAAGATGCAGTTACTGCTCAGAGACAAGTATCTGAAACAACAAATGATTTGATGAAGAAGAACTCTGAAATGTTAAAAATTTCTTCTATTGAAACAGCAAAAGAAAACGAGCGAGGCATTATTGATATTGAAACCTTGCAACAAACACAAAATGATTTGGTTGAAACATTACAAGAAACATTGCAGATCCAACAAGATGGACGGATCAAACGGAAAGAAGCTGAACGAGAATTATCAGTCATGGAAACTTCTTTACGAGATAAATTATTAGAACTTACAACAGACAAACAGTAAAAACTATATCTAGACGATAAAATGATACTTTCTATTTTATTATCTAGATATTTTTTTATTATTTTTGACTCTAGGTCAAATGGTGTGGGTCCTTCAAGAATAAATTTCTTCTGGAATGTTCAAGTTTGCTTATAGAAAGCCACAGAACCAACAAAAGTCAATTTAGATTTTCAACTGTCTACAAGTAATACCTCTTCCTTCAGAAA